>JBJMKB010000028.1:0-55354 GCA_045806045.1 Gaiellaceae bacterium
AGGCCCCGCAGCGACAGGTATTCCGTCTGCACCGGGACGATCACGCCGGTGGCAGCGACGAATGCGTTGATCGTGAGCAGGCCGAGCGACGGAGGCGTGTCGATCAGGATGAAGTCGTAGCGATCCTTGATCGGCGCGAGCCCCTTCTCGAGCGCGCGCTCGCGGCCGATCTGGCTCGCGAGAGCCATGTCCGCGCCCGCGAGGTCGATCGACGAGACCGCGACGTCCACCTCGCGAGCCTCGATCACCTGCTCGATCGGCAGGCGGTGCACGAGCACGTCGAACATCGACTTCTCGATCGTGTCCGGGTTGAGGCCCTGCGACATCGTCAAGTTGCCCTGCGGGTCGAGGTCGACGAGCAGCACCTTGTATCCCTGCTCCGCGAACGCGACGCCCAGATTGAGGGTCGTCGTCGTCTTGGCGACGCCACCCTTCTGATTCGCGAGCGCGATCACCTGCGTGTCGGCAGGGGCCGATGCGCTCGCAGGGCGAACGTTGGGACGCGGAAGGAGGCGCGCGAGACCCATGTGAACGCCAGTTCTTGTCGCGTCAGCGCATTCCTTCCGCCTCCTCGCGAAGTTTCGTCGCAGCCGTCCGGGCGCGCGCATCGCCCTCCGCCCGCGCCCATGCCTCCGCCTCCGGCACGAGCGCCCGCAGTTCGGCGAGCAGGTCCGGCCCGCCCCCGCCCTCCCGGAGCTCGTCGATCCGCGCGAGTCGCGCCAGCACGCGGTGTGCCTCGTCCACTCACCGACCGTAGCCGGACGCGTGTCACGTGTCTGCGCCAACTCCGCCAATTCTCTAGCGCCGAACCAGGCGTCGTCAGAGCGGGAAAGACAGAAGGGCTAAGCGACCCGCAGCACGGACGACGGCCTCGGGCGCAGCCCGAGCAGCGTGTCGTCGAGCGCGACGAGGAGCTCGCCGCGATTGCCGTGCACCAGCGTCTCGACGAGCGCGCGGCGCACCGCGTCGCGGGCGTCGCGCCCGAGCCGCTCCGCGCGCAGCTGCTCGAGCAGCTCGCTGCGCTCCCGCGTCTTGTCGCCGAGGAGCACGGCGCTCCGCATAGACGCGGCCCACAGGCCGCCGTCGCTCCCGAAGAGGCAGGTCAGGCTCTCGCGAACCTGCGCCGACCGGAACGGCTCCTCCGAGAACAGCGAGAGCTCCCAGCGGTCCAGTGCTTCGCCGAGCTCACGGTCTGCGTCGGCCAGCGTCAGCCTCGCGCGGAGATCGGCAGCGAGCCGGGCGCGAATCTTGTCGAGTCGCGTCGCCTCACCACGGGGCTGCGTCGCGGCGATCGGCAAGAGCGGGGAGATGCGGAGGGGGCGGAAGTCGAGACGCTCGAAGACGACCGGGCCTGCCGCGATCGCCCCGGCCGTCGCGAGCCGCAGCCCGGTCACCGCGTCGGCGAGCTCGGCCGCTGCGTCGGGAGGATCGGATTCGTCCGGCTCGAGCTCCCGCGTCAGCTCGAGGATCAGGAGGCGGTCGACGTCCCGGCCGAACTCCGGCGGCATCAGCCCGCGCGCCTCCGGCCAGAGGTTCGAGATCTCACCGGCGACGACCGGCCGCAAGACGATGCCGCCGCCGAGGTCCGCGTCCGTGGCTGCCGACAGACCGATGACGGGCGCGAGCGCGACGTAGGTGCGCGCCGTGCCGAACAGCGTTCGCTCGAGGTCGGCGTACGCCGCGTCGAACGCGTCGTCGTGCCAGTCGAAACCGCCGCAGCGCTCGGCGGTCCACGTCAGCATCGGGAGCAGGATCGACCGGAAGAGGGCGTCGTCGCCCGTGTCGCCGATGCCGGCGTGGGCGCGCGCGAAGATCGCTGCGGCGGGCTCGAGCTTCAGGTCGTCGATCGCGTTGCGCGCATCGGGAAGCCGGCGCAGCGTCGGGGCCTGCTCGTCGATGAACCCGCGCACGAGCGGGCGGTATTCGTAGAGCGACGGCCCTTCGCGCGTCGCATGCTCCTCGAACGCGAAGGGAACCTGGGCGCCCCGCTCGGCCGCGAACGCACCGAGGCAGAACGCGCGCATGGACTCGTAGAGATGCGGAGCACGCAGCACGCGGTCATCTACGCGCGCGGCGGATCGTCTCCTTCCTGGCAGCGCGGGCACCAGTACGCCATCCGGTTGTCGTCGCCCTGCCCCCACGACCTGAGCGCCGTCCGGCAGCGCGGGCACGGCTGACCGGCGCGGCGGTACACGCGATGCCGCCGCGCGCGGCCGGTGTCCACCGAGTCCTGCATCAGCTCCGCGGCGGCCTCGAGCGCACGCCGGCGGTCGGGCTCGGGAACGTCGCCGAGCCGCCGCCACGGCGAGAGCGCGGCGAGCCAGAGCGCCTCGGCCAGCCACATGTTCCCGATCCCGGCGACGATCGACTGGTCGAGGAGCGTCTCGCCGAACCACCGCGTTCGATCGGCGGACCGCATCCGCTCGAGGATCGCGTCGACGCGTGGCGGACGCTCGAGGATGTCCGGCCCGAGCCGTGCGAGCGCGCGCGAGTGCAGCTCGAGCACGGGGCCGTTCCACAACACGCCCTCAGCCTGGTCGCCGCGCAGCACGAGCCACGGCTGTCCGGTACGCGCCTCGCCGCGCGGGCGAACCGACCAGCGCCCCGACATGCGGAGGTGCGAGCGCAACACGATGCCGCCTTCGAAGCGGAAGAGCAGGTTCTTGCCGATCGCCTCGACCGACTCGAGCGTACGCCCGTCGATCCGCTCGGCCACCCGTTCGGCGCGGGCGCGGGGATGAAGCGACTCCGCCGCGATCGGCTGGCCGACGAGAACCTGCAGGCGGCGCGCCGCCCTGTGGAGCGAGTCGCCCTCAGGCACGTTTTTGACGGTAGCCGCAACGGGCAGACTCGAAAACGAGCTGTCGTGACCCCGACGCTGAACATCGCGGCTCTGACCCAGCGCACCGGCGTTCCCTCCGACACGATCCGGAAGTGGGAGCAGCGGTACGGCGTGCTCTCGCCCACGCGCACGTCGGGTGGCCAGCGACGGTACTCGGAGCTCGACGTCGCGCGAATCGAGTGGCTGAAGGCGCGCATCCACGAGGGCTATCGCATCGGCGAGGCGGCGGCGCTCCTCGGCGACTCGACGCCCGTGCCGAAGACGGCCGGTGGGTTGCAGCGTGCATTCGTGGATGCAACTCACGCAAGCGACGCGGACGCGCTCGGTCGCCTCGTCGGACACGCGCTGGCGCTCGCCTCGCTCGAGGACGCGCTGACGAAGGTGCTGGCACCTGCGCTGGTCGAGGTCGGGGACCAGTGGGCGGCCGGCGACCTGACGGTCGCGCAGGAACATCTTGCGAGCGCCGCAGTACGTGCCGCGTTGCAGAAGCTGCTCGCAGACGCACGCCCGAGCGTGCGCGGGACCGCCGTACTCGCCTGCGCTCCCGCCGAGCAGCACGAGATCGGGCTCATGATGCTCGCCGTGCTGCTGCGGTCGGACGGGTGGCAGGTTGCATACCTCGGTGCCGACACACCCCTCGCCGACGCGGTGGAGCTTGCGAACGGCGTGGGCGCCGGCGCGCTGTGCTTCAGCGTGTCGAACCCCGAGCACGCGGGCGGTGTGGCCGACGAACTCTCCTCGCACGAGCTTGCGCGCACGCTGTCGGTGACGGTCGGCGGGCGCGGGACGAAGCAGCGCGATCTCCGCGGCACCGTCGCCCGGCTCCGGACGCTCGCCGCGTGAGGCCGGTAGCGGCCGGCGCGGTCGCGGCGCTCGCATGGGCTGCGTTCGAGCCGCTCGATCGCCGCCTGTTCGCGAACGACTACTCCGACGTGGCGATGCTCGGCAAGCTCGTCACCAGGTCGCGCGCGTGGCCGCTCGCCGGCCTCGCGCTCCACGCACTGAACGGTGCCGTCTTCGGCATGGCGTTCGAACGGGTGCGCACGCCCTCGCAGTCTCCCCCGCGCCGGCTCGCGCTGCAGCTCGCACTCGCCGAGCACATGCTGCTCTATCCGCTTGCCTACGTCGTCGACCGTGCGCATCCGGCGCGCGGCGAGCCCGGAGTCGCGCCGTTCTTCAACGTGCGCGGCTTCGCCCAGGAGACGGCGCGCCACGCGCTCTTCGGCGCAGTGCTCGGCCGGCTCACGACTCGCTGAAGAAGCCGCGCAACTCGGGAACGCCGGAACCCGTCGAACCACGCCACCGGCCGCGGTTGCCCGATCGTCCAGTCCCTATGCGCGCAGCGTGACGGTGACCTGCAGATCGCCGCTTCGGCCGGACAGGTCGATCGTGCCGGTCACCGCATCGACGCGAAGCGGCCGGCCGAGGAGCGTCGCACTCTTCACGCGCTCGCCTCGCGGCAGCCTCAGGCGGAGATGCAGGCTCGCCGCCCGCACCGCCGAAGGCAGATGAGCGGCGATCGCCACCACGCCGGCGCGGCGCTCGATCGAGTAGCTCACCGGGCCGAAGCTCGTGGGCGCGTCGCGAACGGCGATCCGCTTGCCGTCCTCCAGCCAGGCCCTCGGCGTTGCGTACGCGAGCTCGAGCCCCGTCGGCGCGCCCGCGCGACCGCGCGTCTCGTGGACGAGCATCAGCCGAAGTGTCTCGAGGAAGGCGGCCGCGCCGCCGTTGTTCGGCGGCAGGTACATCGTCCGGTAGCGCTGACCGTCCAGGGGCGCGACGGAGGCCGATTCCCCGGTGACGTAGGTGCCAGGCGTGAGCGCCGCGGCCAGCGTGCCGTAGAGGGAGAGGACGAGCTGGTCGGGGTCGTCCTCGTCGGCGAGGAACCGTGCGACGTTCACGCCGTACACCTGGTCGGTGCCCCCGCCGCCGCCGAGTCGATACACGCCCGCGCGTACGAGGCCGAGGAGCCTCGATCCGTGCAGCATGAGGTACCGCTCGATCGCGCCGGACGTGGCGGTGCGGGAGCCGAAGAACCCCGATGCGAATGCGTACGGAGCCACGAGGTTCCAGTAGGTGCCGTCGCGTGTGTCGCTGAGCCGCTGGAACGGGGCGCCGCCGTCGAGGAGCGCCGCGGGGACGAAGAGCGAGCCGTCCGGGAGCCGCCGCGCGGAGCTTCGGACCGCGCGGCGCAAGCCCCGCTCGAGCCGGACCGCCGCGACGCGGCTGCGGCGCGCGAGGGCCGGGTGGCCCGTCGCCGCCCACACGCGAC
Source organism: Gaiellaceae bacterium (assembly GCA_045806045.1). Classification (GTDB taxonomy): domain Bacteria; phylum Actinomycetota; class Thermoleophilia; order Gaiellales; family Gaiellaceae; genus PALSA-600. Next base: position 5,115 of record JBJMKB010000028.1, read on the forward strand.
TCATCGCGAGCAGGCCCTGCCAGACGACGGTCTGCCCCTGAAGGCTGTAGATCTGCGTCGGGATGTCGGACGAGTAGCGCTCGCGCGGCAGGAGCCCGTTACCCGAGGCGGCGAGCTCGCGCGCGAACCCGTCGACCATCGTCGCGAGACCCGGTGTCTCCTCCGCGACGAAGCGCCTGTCGCCGGTGAGCCGGAAGTACTGCGCGCCGGCGACGAGCCGCTCGCCCGCCCGCCAGTTGGTGAAGCGCACGGGCAAGCGTCTCGAGGCGAAGCGCAGGATCTGCCGCGCGACGTCGCCATAGCCGAATGCCGCCATCACCTGCGCGACGTCGAGTGACTCCGCGTACGACAGCTCCTCGTAGGCGTTGCCGACGCTGTAGCGCCACGTCAGCTCGAGCTCCTGCAGGAGGATCGCGCGCTCGGCAGCCACAACGGGCTCCTCGGGCACCTCGAAGCTCGCGGCTTCCGCGAGGTGCTGCCGCCAGAAGCTGACCACCGAAGCGCGCGTGCTCGCGTACGCATCCGCGTTCATGACGAGGAGCCGGCCGCCGTCGTGCACGAACGCCGCGTCGAGCTCGCCCGATCCGCCACGCGGGAATGACGCGCGGGCGACACGGCCGCGCGAAGACCGCAGTCGCACCGTCACCGTCTTCGTCGCGAGCGAGGCGTCCACGTAGACGCGCACGAAGCTGACGAGGGACTTCGCGCCGCCGAGCCGGCCGACGAACGACTCCTCCCGATAGCGAGCCCCCGACCAGTCGCGGTAGGAGACCTCGAGGATCGGCAGATACCCCTCTGCCAGGGCCGGCGTGCCGAGGCGTGCGATGCAGGAGCCGAAGCGCTCCCCACCACCGGATCCGACGCCCACCCTGAGGCTCGCGCCCCCGACCCGTCGCACGATCACCTCGCTGCCGTCGGCGACGTGCAGCCCGAAGCCGCGCGCCCCGCCCACCGAGATCGGCAGCGTGAACGGGAGGTAGTAAACGCCCGATGCCGTCAGCCGCGTGCCGCCGTGTCCGCCCGCGTAGAGGAGTGGAGGCAGGAACCGCCGGGCGGCGGCGAGCGTCGGGCCGCCCGGCGAGGTCAGGAGCCGCTCGCCCCAGATGTCGCGTCCGGCGCGGAGCGCGCCCGCGACGCGCCCGGCATATGCGGCGTCCACCGTCGGCGTTCGGCAACCACCCGCCGCCGGGGTCGCGCCGGACGCCCTGGCTCCCGCCGCTGCCAGCACCGCCGTCGTCACCGCCACTGCGAGCGCTCTCCAGCTCATTGCGCCGCATGCTCGGACCGCGCACTACCGGGCCTCTATCGAACGGCTACCGTCCGCGTCCGTGCTCGAGTTCCGGATCCTCGGGCCCCTCGAGGTGCTCGCCGACGACACGGCGCTCCGGCTCGGAGGCCCGAAGCAGCGCGCAGCGCTCGCGATCCTGCTCCTCGGAGCAAACCGCGTCGTGCCGGTCGAACGGCTGGCCGACGATCTCTACGCAGGCGCGCCGCCGGTCACCGCCGTCACGCAGGTGCAACGGCAGGTGTCGGAGCTGCGCAAGCTGCTCGGTGCTGCGGCGATCGAAACGCGCACGCCCGGCTACGTCCTCCATGTCGAATCCGACGGACTCGACCTCACCCACTTCGAACGGCTGACGCACGAGGCGGCGCAGGCCACGGACCCGCAGACATCGGTCGACCTGCTGACACGGGCACTCGCACTCTGGCGCGGGTCGCCGCTCGCCGACCTCGCATACGAATCGTTCGCCCAGACGGCGATCGCGCGGCTCGAGGAGCTGCGCCTCGTCGCGATCGAGCGGCGGCTCGACGGCCAGCTCGAGCTGGGCCGCCACGCACAGCTGCTCGCGGAGCTGGAGGCGCTCGTCTGGGAGCATCCGCTGCGCGAGCACATGCGCGGGCAGCTGATGCTCGCTCTCTACCGCTCGGGACGCCAGGCAGAAGCGCTCGACGTCTACCGGCGGACACGCACCGCTCTGGTCGAGGAGTTCGGAATCGAGCCGTCGCGGACGCTCGCCGAGCTCGAGCGGAGGATCCTCACCCAGGACCCCTCGCTCGAGCTCTCGGCGGTAGGCGAGCCGGAACAGCGGGAACCCGAACGGACGGTCCTCACGGTCGCGAGCGACGACGACGAGCTCGAGCGTCTGCTGCCCTTGGCCGTCCTTCCGCGACGCTCGTTGATCGCCGCCCGGCTGCTCCCGTCCCCCGACGAGCTCGGACCGGTGTCGTCGGCCCTCGCGGAGCGGTGTGCTTCCCTGCCCGCGCCGGCCCGTTCGGCGGCGTTCACGTCACTCGAGCCCGCGCGGGACATCGTCCGCCTTGCATCGACCTACGACGTCGAGCTGGTGCTCCTCGGGTCGCTCGCAAACCTCCCTGCCGTGTCGGAGCACTCGCCGGCCGACGTCGCGGTACTCGGAGGGCCGCCGTTCGACCTGGAGCGCGGCGCCGGCGTGCTCGTCCTCTTCGGCGGCGCCACCAACGACTGGGCCGCCCTCGAGCTCGCGGCGTGGCTCGCGAGCTCCGCCGGCGTTCGGCTGCTGCTCGCGGGAACGGCCGCCGACCCCGGCCGGGGCCGGCGCGATGCGAGCCGGCTGCTCGCCGACGCGTCGCTCGCGACCCAACGCGTCGTGGGAGTCGCAGCCGAGCCGCTCCTCCTCGACCCGACGCCGTCTGCCGTGCTCGCCGCGATCGACGATGCGATGCTCGCCGTCGCAGGGCTGCCGGATCGCTGGCGGACGGAGGGACTCGGCGAGGTTCGCACGGCGATCGTCGATGCGGCTCGCACGCCGTTCCTGCTCGTGCACTCGGGTACCCGTCCCGGGGCGCTCGCACCGCACGACAGCCTGACGCGCTTCTCGTGGTCGCTCAGCGGAGCTTGAAGCGGAACGACTGCACGACACGGCTGTAGGCGTCGAGTTTCGAGCTTCCCTTCACCTCGTCGACCTCGATCCCGAGCGTCCCGCCCTTGTACGCCAGGAGGTAGAGCCGCATCACCATCGGCTGCGGCATCATCCCGTGCGCGAGCTGGTTCGGTGATGGATCGAGGCCGGTCAAGATCTGTGCCGCCGGCATTCCCTGCGACCACGGGCACGTGCGCGTCCAGTCCTTGCGCATGCGGATGTCGACGACGAAACCGGAGAGGCCGCCGATGCTCACGGGCACCGGCCTCGTGACCGCAAGACCCGGCTCGTGCTCCAGCCACTGGACGAACGCGCCGGGCGTGTGGACCGAGCCCGTCCCGTCGGCGCAGCCTTCGCGAGCCGTCGCGATGCTGGTGAACACGTTCACGTAGTCGCTCTGGCCGATGTCGACCGCCGTAAAGTCGCCGCCCGGCGGGATCAGACCGGCGAAGCCGAGCTGGTCGCCCGAGTTCGTCCACCCGAGCGGCACCGTGTACGTGAGCGCGGGTCGGAGGGTCTTGGTCGTGTGCGTCCCTGCGTCCAGCTCGCCCAGGCACGTACCCATCCACGGCACGCTGCACATCGAGCTCAGCGCGGAGAGGCTCGGGCCGGCCGCGGCCCCGACGTCGAGACGGCGGAGCACCTCGTCGAGCACCGGCGAAAGCACGGTGAGCGCATGCTGCGACGGAGCGTCGACCACGATTGCCAGCGTGTGCACCAGCGCGTTCATACGAACCGGAGCGAGGTACACCCGCACGCCGCGCGTCGGTCGCGCGAGCTCGGACGCGGGATGGTTGGATCCAGTGAAGGTGAGGTAGGGCACGGCGGCGGCCGAGGGGCGCACGTCGAGGTAGGTCACGGTGATCACCTGCCGCGCGATCCGAACCGTCTGCGGCGGCGTCACGCGGACCGCAGGGTCACGTTGAAGCCAGGCGGTGAGTCCCGCCGCGGTTCCGGAGACGTTGGCGATTGCTTGGCCGGAGGCGTTCGACGGATGTGGGTCGAGCTCGAAGCGCAACGATGTTCCGCCCGGGACCTGCAAGGCGAACTCACGCGAGGTGTCGGAGGCGACCGTCCAGCCGCGAGCAACGTGCAGCCTCACGCGCGGCACGAATCGGCGCGAGGTCACCGTCGTCGTCATCGTCGATGGCGCAGCCTTGGGCACGATCGCCGGCCGGGTGACGGGTGTCGTCACTTGAGGCGTTCCGCACGGTCCGTCGTTCGACGCGTTGTAACCGGCGCTTGGGAGATCGTTCGAGTAGATGGCGACCGTCTGGACGCGGTCCAGGTGGCCAGAGGACCCCATGGCGAAGAACAGGTGCTTGCCGACGATCCAGCCGAAGACGACGCCCTCGTGCGTGTTGGGCGGGGACGGCTTCAGCCGTTTCCCGTAGACCTTCTTCAGGTCGGCAAGGCTCGAGCACGGGCCGATCCCCTCCGCTGTCCGGTCGAGCTTGTTCCAGGTCGTGATCTCGACCGCCTTGTCGGTCGTCCCGACGTAGTACGCGCTGAGGTTCCGGGTGCGCTGCGTCAGCACCGAGTAGTTCGGCGGCGTCTGCATGAGCAGCTTTGCGCCGCCGGCCCAGAGCTTCCCCACCACCACGTTCGAGTCGCCGAGACGCGCTCCCTGGATCGTGGTCGGGGTGATCGTGGCCGGTCTCGCGGTGTGGCCGCCGCCCGAAGCCGCGAGTGCGAAAGCGACGGCCGCCAGCACGGCAACCGCGGCCGTCCCGGCGAGCAGGAGCCGCCGCCGCGGCCGCCGGCGCGCGAGCACCTCTCCGTGCAACGCGGCGCGTGCCGCGGCCGCGAGCTCGCCGCAGGACGAGTAGCGGTCGTCCGGCGCCTTCGCGAGCGCGGTGGCAAAGACCTCGTCGAAGGCGGCCGGCAGCTCGGGCCGCACGTCCGTCGCCCGCGGCGGCGGCTCGTTCAGGTGCGCGAAGACGACCGACAGCTCGGAATCGCGGTCGAACGGGCGCTCGCCGGTGACGCACTCGAAGAGGACGCAGCCGAGCGAGTAGACATCGGCGCGCGCGTCGATCGGTGCGCCCTCGATCTGCTCGGGCGGGACGTAGTCGATCGTTCCGACGAAGCCGCGATCGCCGGTGAGGCTGCTGGCCGACGAGACGTGCCGGGCGAGTCCGAAGTCGCAGACGTAGGCGTGCTCGCCCTCAGCCGTCTCGGCGATCAGCAGGTTCCCCGGCTTGACGTCTCGATGCACGAGGCCGGCCGAGTGGGCGGCGTCGAGCGCGGCCGCCGCCTGCTCGACGAGGCCGACCGCCCGACCGGGCTCGATCCGGCCCTCGGTGCGCAGCACCTGCCGCAGGTCCGAGCCCTCGATCAGCTCCATCACGAGATACAGGCGCCCGTCGTCTTCGCCCGAACCGAGCGTCGGGACGATGTGCGGATGATGCAGCCCAGCCGCGATCTCGGACTCGCGCAGGAAGCGCTGCCTGAATCGCTCGTCCGCGGCCAGGATCGCGTCGAGGATCTTCAGCGCGACGATGCGGTCGCGCTCGACGTCGTGCGCGCGGTAGACCTGCGCCATCGCGCCGCGACCCAGGATCGATTCGATCCTGAAGCCTGCGACAACTGCGCCCGGGGTGAAAGCCGTCGACATTGGTCCTCATCGAGCATTCCACCGGCAGCCCCGGGCTTCAAGGGGCGCCCAGGTTATGGCCGGAGGACGGCGCGCCGCGGGCCGGCGAGGAACCCGGCCTCCACCAGCAACGGCATCGCGTCGGTCTCCACGACCGGCTGACCGTCGAACCGCTCGACGGCGAGGCGCTTTGCGCCCCCGGCGCGGACGTGCGCGACGAGTGCGGCCAGCGCCGGGCGCAGCCACCCCTCGTCGGGGTCCTTCAGCGGCACGAGCGAGCGGCCGCCGCGTTCGACGTAGAGCACCGGCTCGCCCCCGAGCGTGACGACGTAGGCGCCCGCGACGCGAGCTGCGCGGGCACCCGCTCGCCGCGGCCACGGCAGTGCCGCGCCATATGGCTGTGCAGGATCGGCGGCGGCGAGCACCAGCGCATCGGCGTCCTCCCCGCGCTCGCGCAGCTCGCGAATCCGCTCGACGGCGCCGCCGAGCGCGAACTGCGCGCCGCCGAGCCCTTCGATGAAGTAGCCCCGGCGGCAGAGACCAAGCGTCTCGAGCGCGCGCAACTCTGCATAGACGGCGCCGTACCCGCCGGGTATCCCCTCGGCGCGCACACCGTCACGCGTCACGATCCCCTGCCGCTCGAGCAGCAGCTCGGCGAGCGCGCGACGCTCCGGTATGCCTGCGAACAGGCGCTCCGTGCGCGACCACCGGCCGGCGGTCGCGGTTGCGCCCTGCGCGCGACGTCGAGAGAAACGGCGCGGCCGGCGCTCCTGCTTCGCCTGACCGAACCGGCGTGAGGCACGGAGCGGCGTCCACGCGTCGTTCGTCACCTCTCCGGACCAGACGAGATCCCACAGAGCGGGCAACGCAACCGCCTCTTCGAGCTGCGTCTCGGCCAGCAGCTCGTCGAAGAAGAGCGCTCCCGCGAGCGCCGCGCGGATCTTGTCGTGCTCCTCGCCTTCCGGGCGCGGCGCCGCCGGCACCTGGCCGAGGACCGCGGCGTCCTCGCGGAAGTAGAGCGCGACGCGATCGTTGCCCGCGCCGACCCAGACGACCTCGCCGCTTGCGGTCAGCGCGTCGAGGTGCTCGGGCCGGTAGTTCGGCACCCGCCGCCGGAGCACTTCACTCTCCCACAACGCAACCGGAAGTGCCAACGCCTGGAGCGGCACGAGCGCTTCGCGCAGCGAAGCGCGACGGTCGACGCCGTGCCAGCCCGGCAGGAAGCGGGCCAGCGCCTCCTGCTCGACAGGCTCGACCTCCTTGCGGAGCGCGGCGAGCGACGCGCGGCGCAGCCGGCGCAGCACGTCGGGATCGCACCACTCGCGCTCGGTCCCGCCCGGGCGGAGCTCCCCGCGCACGAGCAGCTCGGCGGCCTCGAGAGCCACGAGCACTGAGGCGACATCGCGGCCGAAGCGCTCGTTCGCCTGCTCGGTCGTGAATGGCCCCCGACCCTTCGCATACCGCAGCACGAGCTGCCGCAGCGACTCGGGACCGCCCTCGAGGAACGCCTCGGGCAACCCCGACGGTGGCATCACGCCGAGCGCGTCGCGATAGCGACCGGCATCCTCGACGGCGATCAGCCGCTCCTCGCCCGCGATGCGAACGACCAGCGCACGGCGTTCCGCGAGCAGCGCCTCGGCGAGCTTCGGGTCGTACTCACCTGTGCGCAGGTCGCCGCGCAGCCGCAACTTGTCGTGCAGGTGGTCCGGCGTCTGCGGGTCGCCCTGGAGCTGCCGCTCGACCTCCTCCACCGCGTCGTGGTCGAGCAGGTCGCGAAGCTCCTCCTGCCCGAGCAGCTCGCGCAGCAGGTCGCGGTCGAGGGACAGCGCCTGCGCGCGGCGCTCCGCCGGCGGCGTGTCGTCCTCGTACATGTAGGTCGCGATGTAGTCGAAGAGCAGCGAGGAGGAGTACGGCGACGCGCTTGCCGTCTCGACCTCGACGAGATCCACGTCGCGCGTCTTCAGCCCCTGCAGCAGCGTGCGCAGCGCGGGTAGGTCGAACACGTCTTGCAGGCACTCGCGATACGTCTCGAGGATGACCGGGAAGCTGCCGTACTTGCGCGCCACCTGCAGGAGCGACTGCGCCTTCAAACGCTGCTGCCACAGCGGCGTGCGCTCACCTGGGCGGCGGCGCGGGATCAGGAGCGCGCGGCCCGCGTTCTCGCGGAACCGGGCGCCGAAGAGCGCGGTGTCCCCCACCTCGGCGACCACGAGGTCCTCCACCTCTCCCGGGTCGATCATCAGATCCTCCGTCGGGGGCGGTGTGTCCGACTCCGGGAAGTGCAGCGCGATTCCGTCGTCCGACCAGATCGACTGCGCGTCGATGCCGTGCGCCTCGCGCAGCCGCGCGGAGATCGCCATCGCCCAGGGTGCATGCACCCGCCCGCCGAACGGCGAGAGGATGCAGACGCGCCAGTCGCCGATCTCGTCGCGGAAGCGCTCGACGACGATCGTGCGGTCGGAAGGCACCGCGCCGGTCGCGTCGTGCTGCTCGCGCAGGAACGTGAGCAGGTTGCGCGCGGCGCGCTCGTCGAGATGGAACTCGTCCCGAAGGCGTGCAAGTGCCTTGTCGTCCTTGAGCGCGCTCAGCTCGCGGGAGGCCGCGCCGATCTTCTGGCCGAGCTCGTACGGACGGCCGACACCCTCGCCCTTCCAGAACGGCACCGCGCCGGGCACGCCCGGCGCCGGGGAGACGAGCACCTGGTCGCGCGTGATCTCCTCGATCCGCCACGTCGAGGCGCCGAGCAGGAATGTCTGGCCCGCGCGCGCCTCGTACACCATCTCCTCGTCGAGCTCCCCGACGCGGCCTCCGCCGCCCACGAGGAAGACGCCGAACAGACCGCGGTCGGGGATCGTGCCCGCGTTCGTCACGGCGAGCCGCCGCGCGCCGTCGCGCGCGCGGATCACGCCTGCGCTGCGGTCCCAGACGATGCGCGGACGCAGCTCGGCGAACTCGTCGGACGGGTAACGCCCGGCGAGCATGTCGAGCACGTTCTCGAATTGCGCGCGCGACAAATCGCGGAACGGATAAGCCCGCGTCACGAGCGCGTAGAGCTCGTCGATAGCTATTTCTGCGTCAGCAGAAATCGCAACGATCTGCTGCGCGAGCACGTCGAGCGGATTGCGGGGGATCTTCGTCTCCTCGATCTCGCCGGCGCGCATCGCGCGCGCGACGACCGCGCTTTCCAGGAGATCGGCGCGGAACTTCGGGAAGATGCGCCCCTTCGACGTGGCACCGAGCTCGTGACCCGCGCGGCCGATGCGCTGCAGTCCCCGCGCAACGGACTTCGGCGACTCGACCTGGATCACGAGGTCGACAGCCCCCATGTCGATGCCGAGCTCGAGGCTGGACGTCGCGACGAGGCACGGGATGCGCCCCGCTTTCAGGTCCTCCTCGACGAGCAGACGCTGCTCGCGGGCGAGCGAGCCGTGGTGCGCGCGCGCAACATCCTCTTCTGCAAGCTCGTTCAGCCGCAGTGCGAGCCGCTCGGCGAGGCGGCGGTTGTTCACGAAGACGATCGTCGAGCGGTGCTCGCGGACGAGGCGAAGGATCTCCGGATAGATCGACGGCCAGATCGAGTTGGTGCCGCCCTCGGTCGAGGTAAGGAGCGCGCTACCGTCGGCCTCGGGCGGATTCTCGTACGACGTCGTCGTCCCGAGCTCCCGCATGTCCTCGACGGGCACCACGACCTCGAGGTCGAGCTCCTTGCGCGTTCCGGCGTCGACGATCCCGATCTCGCGGCCGCCGCTGACGAACTGCCCGATCTCCTCGATCGGACGCTGGGTCGCGGAGAGGCCGATCCGCTGAATGGGACCTTCCGCCAGAGATTCCAGGCGCTCCAGTGAGATCGCGAGGTGAGCCCCACGCTTGGTGCCTGCAATCGCATGTACCTCGTCGAGGATCAGCGTCTCGACGCCCTTCAGGATCTCGCGCGCCTGCGAGGTGAGCATGAGGTAGAGCGACTCGGGAGTCGTGATCAGGATGTCCGGCGGCTGCTTCACGAGCTCGCGGCGTTCCTTCTGCGGCGTGTCGCCGGTGCGTACCGCCACCCTCAAACTGGACTCGAGACCCGCGAGCGGCCCGCGCAGGTTGCGCTCGATGTCGTAGTTGAGCGCCTTCAGCGGCGAGACGTAGAGCACGCGCAGGCCCTGGCCCGGCGTCGAGTTGAGCCGGTCGATCGCAGACATGAACGCCGTTAGCGTCTTGCCCGAGCCGGTCGGCGCCTGGATCAGGACGTGCCCGCCGGCGGCAATGGCCGGCCAGCCCCGCTCCTGCGCGGGGGTCGGCGCCTCGAAGGTGCGCTCGAACCAGGCCCGCGTCGCGGGCGAAAACACGCTCAGCGGGTCCACCTGACCCAGGGTACCGCCGGGTTACTTCGTGAGGTAGTAGGCCGAAAAGGCCAGCACGAGCACGATCGCGACGACGACCCCGACGAAGATGCCGACGCCGCCCACGAGCAGGAGCGGCGTGCGCGCGGTTTTCCCCTCCTCCGCCTCGTGCTCGAGCTCCTTGACCTCTTCGATCACCTCGTGCAGGGGGTCCGGCATGACGGGACCGTACCCCACCTCGGACTCGTAGGAAACGCACAGACTCGCCCGTTACCGTCGGGCGCATGAGATTCGACGAACCAGTCACGCGGCGCGGCTCGCTGACGCGGCTGGGCGGCGCGCTCGTCGCAGCGGCGGGAGGAAACGCGCTCGTCGGAGGCGATGCGGCCGCCGGCAACCGCGCGATCGAGAGCGGCGCCGTGCAATGCGTGCTCACGCCCGAGCTGACCGAGGGGCCGTACTACATCGCCGGCGAGAAGCTTCGCCGCGACATCCGTGAGGGCCACCCGGGAACGCTCCTCACTCTCCGTCTGCGCGTGCTGAACGCGTCGACGTGCGCGCCGATCAAGGGCGCAGCCGTCGACATCTGGCACGCGGATGCCGCCGGGAACTACTCCGGCTTCGGCGCGGACACGTCGAGCCGGACGTTTCTGCGCGGCATTCAGAAGACGGACAAGAACGGCCTCGCCCTGTTCACCACGATCTACCCGGGTTGGTATCGGGGCCGGGCCGTCCACATTCACGTCAAGGTGCACGCCGGCGGCAGCGTCGTGCATACGGGACAGCTCTTCTTCCCGGACGCGCTGACGACGGCCGTGTACAAACGCGCGCCCTACACCTCGCGGGGCGGTCCCGACATGACGAACGCGCAGGACTCCATCTATGTCAACGGCGGGAAGCGCGGCCTGCTCTCGCTGACGAAGAGCGGTGGCGGGTATGTCGGTGCGATCGCGATGGGCGTGCACAAGTAATCGCCGTCGCTGGCGCCGCTTCTCGGCGAGTAGGATCGGATGCGTGCCCGAGGCGCTCTGGTTCACCGACGATCCGGCCGCGTGCAAGCTGCTCGCCGACGATCCGTTCGCCCTGCTCGTCGGGTTCGCGATCGACCAGCAGGTGACCGTGCCGAAGGCCTTCGCCGGTCCGTACGTCCTGAAGCAGCGCGCGGGGACGCTCGCGCCGAAGAAGCTCGCGCGGATGGACCTCGTGCCGTTCTTCACCGAGAAGCCGGCGATCCACCGCTTCCCCGGTGCGATGGCCGAGCGCGTGCGCGAGCTCGCGGCGGTCGTCGCGGAGGACTACGGCGGCGACGCGTCGCGCATCTGGACAGAGGCGGAGGACGGCGCCGACCTGAAGATACGGATCGCCACGCTGCCCGGCTTCGGCGAGATGAAGGTGAAGGCGCTGAGCGCGGTGCTCGGCAAGCAGTTCGCCGTCGGGGCCGCGGCGGAGATCATGCCGTCGCATCACACGCTCGGCGACGTCACCTCGCCGGAGTCGCTCGCCGAGTACCAGGCGGCGAAGCGCGCCTACAAGGCGAAGCTGCGCGCCGCGAAGGCCTGACGCGCGGCGCCGGAGAGCAGCCCGCCCAAGCGACGCACGCCTATCCCGCCGGTTACGCCTCGGACGCTCGGAGGCGTTTCAGGAGCGTCCACCGATGCGAGGAGTGTCCCTTAGAGCGTGGCCTCCGCGGCGGCCGGCAGTTCGACCTCCGGCAGTTCAATCTCGGCGGCGCGGCTGAAGCGGAGGGCAAGCCCGACGCCGATCACGTAAGCGATCAGCAGTGAAGCGACGGCTTCCCCAGTGCCCGGCTTCTGCGTCATGTTCCAGATGATTCCGAATACCAGGCCGATGTTCCCGAACTCGGTCACCCAGAGCGCGGGGTGGCGAGTCATCCGCCGTGCTGCGTCCCCCAGATCGCCCGGCCCGTTCTCCTCGAGTATCCGCTTCAGTTGCCTGCCGCCCCAGCCGCCCACCCCCGGTCCCACGGTGGCAATGACGACGAGGCCGACCAGCGACACGAGGATCCACCCGGTCGACCACGACCAGACGTCGGAGGTCATGTACGCACCGGTCGCGAAGAGGCCGAGGATCGCGACCGGGAACGCCTTTTCGGCGTTATGGGCGAAGGCGCCCCAAGGCGCTGCCTCATCGAGGGTACGGGCGTCGCGCAAGCGAAACAGCGAGAGGGCCAGGAGCGTTGCCGCACAGAGTCCGATCGCCAACGAGACGATGTGAAAAAAGAGCATCGCGCGGTAGGTGTCCATGACCCGTGCCTCCTCAGTTGACTGGACGACTGCCCCCAGGCTATGACGGCCGCCCTGGAACTTCAAGAGCGCGAACCTTCCGGGTAGTACCGTCTGGCCGTGCGCGTTGCGTTTCTGGGGGGCACGTTCTATCTCGGGCCCGTAGCGGTGCGGCACCTCGTGCAGGCAGGGCATACCGTCGTCGTGGCGCACAGCGGCGAGCACGAGCATCGCGACGTCGACGATGTCGAGCACCTCCATGGGAGCCGGGAGGAACTGTTGGCGGTCGGGGGTCCTGTAGAACGTTGGCAGCCGGACGCCGTGATCGACACGTTCGGGGCGGGAGCGACTGGTGAGGCAGGCGCGCAGCTTGCGGCGTTCTTGCGCCGGGCCGGCACAGATCATGTTGTCGCGATCAGCTCCGGCGATGTCTACCAGCACGCAGTCGACGCCGGGATCTCGGACGGGAGCGGAATCGTTCCGTTGCCGCGGCAGACCATTCCGATCGACGAGGCTGCCCTGCTCAGGGAAGCCCCCTATCCCGGTGGATCGGCCGCGCACGACAACGTGGCGATGGAGGCTGCCCTACACGACGCGGGCTGGGTGACCGTCTTGCGGCCCGGCGCGATCTACGGTCGGTTCCGGAACTCGCGTGAGCGCTATTTCATTCAGCGCATCGAGCGCGGCGTTCACGAGCTGAAGCTTCCGGCCGGCGGCCAGCAGATCTTTCATCGCGTAGCGGTGGAACGCGTCGCGCGCGCCCTCGTTTCGGCTTTGACCAAGGCTCCGGACGGATTCTGGGCCTGCAACGTCGTGGATCCGTACGACTGGACGTTTGGCGGCCTTGCGGCAGAGGCTGGCGCGCACTTCGATTGGGATTGGGAACCGGTCGAGGTTCCGTTCGCCGACGCGGATCATCCGTGGGCGGTCGCCCATCCCATCTTCTGTAGCGACCGGCGCCTGCGCGGCATCCTCATGGTCGACGCCGAAGAACCCGATCCCACCGTCGCGCTGCATGCCACGCTCGCATGGTTGTGGGAGCACAGGGCGGAACTCTCCGCTCTTCCGAGCTAGATGGCCGCAGTGCGGCTGCCGCTACCAGTCGAACCGATCATCCACGCAGCTCCTTCAGCGCCGGCCCGAGCGCCTGCTTGCCGTGCAGCACCGGCTCGAACAGGTCGCCGTGCTTCGCGACGCGATCGAGCGCGACCTGCATCGAGAAGTCGCGCGGGCGGATGTCCTCGGTCAGCTCGTCCCAGCGCAGCGGCGTCGACACCGGCGCACCCGGCTTCGGCCGTGCGGAATAGACGGAGGCGATCGTCTTCCCGTGCCCGTTCTGGCGGTGGTCGACGAGCACGCCCGACCGCTTCTTCTTCAGCCACTCCGTCGTCACCTCGCCCGGATGCTGCTCCTCCAGGCGACGCGAGAGCAACTCCGCGAACTCGTAGGTCTCGTCGTAGGTCGAGCGGCGCGCGATCGGGACGAGGACGTGGATGCCGTCCGCACCGCTCGTCTTCACGTACGACTCGAGACCGAGACCCTCCAGCGCGTGATGCACGTGGTGTGCGACGCGCACGCACTGGGCGTACGCGTCCGGCTCCTCGGGCGGGTCGAGGTCGAAGACCACGTAGTCCGGCCGGTCGGGCTTGTCGACGCGCGAGTACCACGCGTTCATGTCGATGCAGTGCATCTGCACCATCCAGAGGAGCGCCTCGCGCGAGTTGACGAGCGGGAAGTCGACGAGGCGCGACTCGCCCTTGCCGCCGCGCGGCCACGTGCGGAACTGGCGCGTCGGGATCCACTCCGGCATGCCCTTCGGCGCCTGCTTCTGGAAGAAGGAGCCGCCCGGCAGGCCCTCGCGCCACCGCTTCATGGTGAACGGCCGGTTCTCGAGGTGCGGCACGATCGCGCCGGAGACCTGGTCGTAGTAGTCGAAGAGGTCGCCCTTGGTGATCCCGTCCTCCGGAAAGAGCACGCGATCTGCCGAGCTGAGCTTGACCTCGCGGCTCACCAGACGTCCATCGTCGGGAACCGCGCATCCTGTTCGAGGCACGACCGCGCGAAGAGCGCCGCGCCGATGTCGCCGGTGAAGAGCGAGTACCGGCCCGGAGCTCGCGCCACCTGCTCGAGCGCGTGCATCGCAAAGCGGCGCGCACGCTCGAGCCAGAGCTCGTCGCCGGTCAGCGCGTATGTGCGGAGCAGCGCATAGCCGTTGCCCGCCGTGCCGTGGCAGAGCCCCGGTCCCTTCGCGAGCGGCCCCGCGCGCCAGGTCAGCTCGGCCCCTCCGAGCAGCAGATCCTCCGGCAGCAGGTCGCCGATCGTCGCGACTATCCCCGGCGCGCCGTGGCACCACTGCGTGCGCGTGCAATCGTCGCCGGGGACCGGCGGCCAGTTGACGACGTCGCCGTCGATCACGGCGAGGCGGCGGAGTGTCGGTTCGACGCGGCGCGACAGCTCGTCGTCGTCCAGGAAGCCGCGCAACGCGTGCACATTTCCCACGTAGCCGTGCGCGGGACCGAGCATCTGCGAGGTGCGGCCGTTGATCACCTGCGTCCACAGGCCGTCCCACTGCTCGACCACCAGCTCGGCCGAGCGCTCGTACTCAGCCGCGAAGCCGCACTCGCGCGCGGCCAGCATCGTTCCGGGGGAGCCCCAGAAGAGCTCCCACGTCGGATTCCGCTCGTTCGCGACGACGAGCTCCCGCAGCCGGTCGTCGTCGCCGGCGCCGAGGACGTGCGCCACGAGCAAGATTCCCGACTCGCCGAGGAACAGCGCCGCGGGCTCCGGGGCCGGGTCGGGCGCTTCGCGAAACCGGCGCAGCGCGCGGTCGACGATCGGCGCGAGGTCGAGCGATGAACCGAGTCGCTGCAATGCCCACGCCACGCCGGCCGAGCCGAGGTACACGGTCGTCCACGGGCCCGGATCGCCGTCTTTCACGTCGAGCGAGTGCGCAGGCCAGAAGCCGTCCACGAGCGAGGCTTCTGCGTCGGCGACGATCTCGCGGACCGCCGACTCGACGAACGCAGAGTCCCACTCCCGCTCGGTCAGCGGCTCGTGAGCCGACTCGTCGTACATCACGCGCGCACCGCCGTGAACACGCGCGCGGCGAGTTGCCGCTCGACCGCGATCACGCGCCCGAAGCTCAGACCGACGGGTCCGTCAACCGACGCCGGCAAGGAGGAAGGCCCTGTTCTCCTTCAGCATCTCGCGGGCGATCACAAGGCGCTGGATCTGGTTCGTCCCTTCGTAGATCTGTGTGATCTTCGCATCCCGCATCATGCGCTCCACCGGGTATTCCTGGATGTAGCCGTAGCCGCCGAGCACCTGCACCGCGTCCGTGGTCACCTCCATTGCCACGTCGGTGCAGTAGAGCTTGGCCATCGCGGAGAGCTTGGTCAGCTCGGGGCCGGTGTCGCCCTCGTCGATCATCTGGCCGACCTTGTAGAGCAGCCCGCGCGCCGCCTCGCACTTCGTCTCCATGTCCGCGAGCATCCCCGCGATCAGCTGATGCTGTCCGATCGGCTTGCCCATCGTCTCGCGCGAGCGGGCGTACTCGACCGCGTAGTCGGTGGCGCCCTGGGCGAGGCCGAGTCCTTGCGCGCCGATGCCCGGCCGCGAGCGGTCGAGAACCCGCATCGCGATCTTGAAGCCCTCGCCTTCCTCGCCGATCAGGCTCGCCGCCGGAACACGGCAGTCGTTGAAGAAGATCTCGCCCGTCGTCGAGCCCTTGATGCCCATCTTCGGCTCGATCCTTCCCACTTCGAAGCCCGGAGCGTCGGCCTCGACGATGAACGCCGAGATTCCGTCGTGGCCCTGCTCCGCGTCCGTCTTTGCGAAGACGACGTAGACGTGCGCGACGCCGGCGTTGGTGATGAAGCGCTTGCCCCCGTTCAGGAGGTACTCGTCGCCGCTGCGCTGCGCGGTGGTGCGCATCGCGGCGCTGTCGGAGCCGGAGCCCGGCTCGGTGAGCGCATAGGCGGCCAGCCATTCTCCCGTCGCGAGCTTCGGGAGGAAGCGCTGCTTCTGGTCGTCGCTCCCTGCGAGCTTGATGCCGAGCGAGCCCAGCTCCTGTACGGCGATGATCAGGCCGCTCGTCGCGCAGACCTTGGAGAGCTCCTCGATCGTCACGAGCGTCATCAGCGAGCTCTCGCCGACGCCGCCGTACTGCTCGTCGTACAGCACGCCGAACAGCTCGTTCTCGCGGAAGGCGTCGACGACGTCCCACGGGAACTCGGCGGACTTGTCGATCTCCGCGGCGCGCGGTGCGATCTTCTCACGCGCGATCGTTCGGACGAGATCGCGAATCTCGCGCTGCTCGTCGGTCAGCGGGTCGCGGGCGCCCATCGAGGGTGAAGTCTAGACCGCCCCCTGCCGATAACCGGAACGTGATCATCCCGCTTCGCATCCTCGTGCTGGTGATCGCGGCGACCGTACTCGCCTGCGCCGCGATGAGCCTGGTGCTGATCGCCGCGGCCGCTAGCAGCTAGTCCCGGCGGTCGTGGAAGACGGCTTCCACGTTGTGCCCGTCAGGATCGAGCACGAACGCGGCGTAGTAGCCCCGATGGTATTGCGGCCGCTCGCCCGGGGCGCCGTTGTCCTCGAAGCCGCCGGCCGTCGCGACGCTGTGGAAGTTCTCGACGGTCCGCCGGTCGGGAACGCCGAAGGCAAGGTGGACGTTCTCCGTCGGCTCCCCGTCGTCGACGAACGAGAACGACCCGATACCGTCGCTCAACCTGACGCGGTCGGGATCGGCCGCTCGCACCATGCGGTGCCCGACGACGGGCGCCACCGTTCCGTAAAAGCGCTCGGCCTCGTCGAGGTCGGGCGAGCGCAACCAGAGGTGGTCGATCAGGGCCACGCCGAACTTCGTCGTGTGGTGGTGGACCGACTCGACGCTGTTGCCGTCGGGATCGAGCACGAATGCGCCGTAGTACGACTCGTGGTACTGCGGCCGCACGCCGGGCTCGCCGTCGCTCTCGTAGCCGCCGGTCGTCATGCGGCGCCACCACTCGTCGACGAAGTACCGGTCGGGAGCGGCGAAGCCGATGTGGAGACGCCGCGTGAGCGGCCGCTCGTCGCTCATCTGCGCGATACCGAAGTCGTCCCACTCGATGAAGTGCTCGGTGTCGTGCGTAGGTTCGCCGAGCGCGAGCTCGTAGAACCGGCGGCTGGCATCCAGATCGGACACGCGAATCGTCACGTGATCGAACACGCGTACATTCTTGCGAACCGTGATCCTCGACAACGGCCTCATCCGCACGCTCGACCCGCAGATCCCGACGCAGCGGGCGCTTGCAATCGCGGGGCCGCAGATTGCAGGCGGCATCGGCGTGCACGAGACGGCGCTGGCGTCGCCCGAGGTGGTCGATCTCGGCGGGCGGGTCGTGCTGCCGGGGTTTTCGGACGCGCACGTGCACTTCCCGACGTGGGCGGTTGCGCAGACCGAGGTCGACCTCGACGGATGCACCTCGCTCGACGAAGCACTCGAACGGCTGCGTACGGCGCCGCGTCCCGCCGATGGTCGTTGGCTGCGCGGCTACGGGTGGCGAAGCGGCGACTGGCAGCCGCAACGCGAGCCGACCCGCCAGGATCTGGACGCGGTGGCAGGCGACGCGCCGGCCGCGCTGATCGCGAAGGATTACCACTCGATCTGGCTCAACACCGTCGCACTCTCGCTCGCCGGGGGCGACCTCGAAGTGGACGGCGGCGTCGTCGAACGGGACGAACACGGCGAGCCGACGGGGGTCCTGCGCGAACAGGCCGCGTGGCGCTTCAAGGAGCGCTACATGGTCTGGCCGGACGACGAGTACCTCGAGGCGATGCGCGCGGGCGTTCGCGTGGCAAACGCACGTGGGGTGACCGCGGTGCACGACAAGGACGGGTGGCTCGGGGCGCTCCGCTTGTGGCAGCAGCTCGAGGAGCGCGGGCAGCTCTCGTTGCGCGTGTGGCAGTCGATCCCGCACGACAAGCTCGGCGACGCGATCTCGATCGGCATGCGGTCGGGCATGGGGTCCCCACTCCTGCGGCTCGGTTACCTGAAGGTGTTCATGGACGGGACGCTCGGATCACAGACGGCGTGGATGCTCGACGGGAGCGGCGTGCAGATCACGAGTGGCGAGGAGCTCGAGGACATCGTCCGGCACGGCGCGGAGGCCGGCTTTCCGGTTGCGGTGCACGCGATCGGCGACCGCGCGAACCGCGAGGCGCTGGACGCGTTCGAGCGGACGAAGGACGCGTGGGAACCGCGGGGGCTGCGGCAGCGGATCGAGCACTGCCAGCTGCTCGCGCCCGAGGACCTCCCGCGCTTCGCGGAGATCGGCGTTGCGTGCTCGGTGCAGTTCTCACACGCGCCATCCGACCGCGACATGGCGGACCGGTTCTGGTCGGGCAAGACGGACGGCGCGTACGCGTTCCGGTCGCTGCTCGACTCGGGCGCCGTGGTGGCGAACGGGAGCGACGCGCCGATCGAGGAGCTCGATCCGCTCGCGGGAATGCGCGCGGGCGTTCGTCGCTCGATCGACGACCGGCCTGCGTGGCACGACGAGCAGGCGCTCAGCGTCGAGCAGGCGTTCCATGCGACGTGCGTCGCCCCCGCCTGGCTCGCCCGCGACGAGCGCCGCCGCGGGACGCTGATCCCGGGGCATGCCGCGGACCTCGTCGTGCTCGACCGCGACCCGTGGGACGACCTCGACGCGGAGGTCGTCGCCACGATGGTCGACGGCCGCTGGGTGCACAACCCGCCGCCGTGGGACTAGGCACCGTATGTGACGAAACGTCAGAGCTCGCGGAAGGCGAGAAAGAGCTCGCGCGCCGCGGCTGTGCCGAGCGGGACGTACTCGGCGACGAGACGCTCGTTGGGCGAGTGGACGTTCGAGTCGGGCAACCCGAAGCCCGTGATCACCGTCGGGATCCCTTTGTCGGCGAGCGCCGGGACGATCGGCAGCGTGCCGCCGGTCCGGATCAACGCCGGCCGGACGCCGAGCACGCGCTCGAACGCGGCGAGCCCAAGCTGGATCGCCGTCGCGTGCGGCGGCACGAGGCCCGGCGGCGACGACGACCAGAGATCGACCTCGAGGTCGGCGCCCTCGGGCGCCGCCGCGCGCAGGAGCCGCTCGACCACAGGTGCGACCTCCTCCACCTTCTGTCCCGGAGCGAGCCGCATCGAGACGTTCGCCACCGCCTCGACCGGTAGAACCGTCTTCTGCAGCATCGGCGAGCCCGTCGCGATCCCGTTCACGTCGATCGCAGGCTCGGCGAACGTGCGCAGGTAGAAGTCGTCGGACGCGCTCCGATCCTTCGGCCGCGCGCCCTGGTCGGCGAGCTCGTCGGAGCCTGCGGGAAGCTCGGCCCAGCCGGCGAGCTCCTCGTCCGCGGGGGCCGCGAGCCCGACGCGTAGCTCGTCCGCGAGCGTCCCGTCGTGCGCCACCACGCCGCTGAGCGTCTTCATGAGAGCGTGCGCCGCGTTGAGCGCGGCCCCGCCGTACATGCCCGAGTGCAGATCGCGCTCCCCGGTGCGCAGCGTGACGTGAAAGTACGCCATCCCCCTCGTCGCGACATTGAACGCGGGCAGGCCGCGTCGAATCATTCCGCTGTCGAAGATGATCGCGGCGTCGGCGCCGCGCTCGTCGGCCTCGAGGAATTCGACGATCGAGTGTCCACCCGTCTCCTCTTCGCCGTCGCAGCAGAACCGGACGTTCACAGGCAGCTCGCCCGCCTGCGCGAGCCCGCGGGCGGCCGCGAGCAGCATGTAGAGCTGGCCCTTGTCGTCGACCGCGCCGCGACCGTAGAGGTACTCGTCGCGCAGCTCGGGCTCGAACGGCGGGGAGTCCCACAGCTCGAGCGGGTCGGGCGGTTGCACGTCGAAGTGCCCGTAACAGATGATCGTCGGCGCGTTCTCGGGGTCGGTCGACGCCCGAAGCTCGCCAATCGCCAACGGCTGGCCGTGCCAGTCGACGAGCCGGCACTCGCCGCCCGCGGCGCGCACGAACTCGCACACCCACTCCCCCGCCCGCTCGACATCTGCCGCGTGCGCGGCGTCCGCACTCACGGAGGGGATGCGCAGGAACTCTGCGAGCTCGTCGAACCAATTCACGCGGGTGAGACTAGCGATCGAAACGCGCGAACCTGGTTCGACGAGCGAACGGGAACCCTCACTCAACCTGGTTCGCTCTCTGAACCAGGTTGACGAGTTTCCCTCGCCCGCCGCAGTCGGCGGAACCCGGGAAACCCCACTCAACCTGGTTCGCTCTCTGAACCAGGTTGACGAGTTTCTCTCGCCCGCCGCAGTCGGCGGAACCCGGGAACCCCCCACTCAACCTGGTTCGCTCTCTGAACCAGGTTGACGAGTTTCTCTCGCCGGCCGCGGTCGGCGGAACTCAGGAACCTGGTTCAAAAACCGAACCAGGTTCCACCTCACGAACCTGGTTCAGAAACCGAACCAGGTTCCGGGGGCGAACCAGGTTCTTACGCGACGTCCCGGAGCTTCTGCGAGTCCGCCAGTGCGCGGAGCTTCTTCAGGCCCTGGTTCTCGATCTGCCTGATCCGTTCCCTCGTCACCTGGAACGCGCGACCGACCTCGTCGAGCGTGCGCGGCTGCTCGCCGTTAAGCCCGTAGCGAAGCTCGAGCACGCGCCGTTCGCGGTAGCTGAGCATGCCGAGGCACTTCGTCAGTGCTTGCGCGCGGAAGGCGGTGTCGGCAGCCTCGTCGGGGAGCGGCGTGTGCTGGTCCTCGATGAACTGACCGAACTCCGACTCCTCTTCGTCGCCCACCGGCTTCTCGAGCGAAACGGGCGTCTGCGAAATGCGGCGGATCGTCTCCACCTCTTCGGTCGTCATGTCGAGGTCGTGCGCGATCTCCTCGTTCGTCGGCTCGCGGCCGCGCTCGGCGCGCAGCTTGCGCTCGGTACGCATGATCTTGTTCAGCTTCTCCACGACGTGCACCGGCATGCGGATCGTGCGCGCCTTGTCGGCAAGCGCGCGCGCGACCGCCTGGCGGATCCACCATGTCGCGTAGGTCGAGAACTTGTAGCCCTTGCGCCAGTCGAACTTCTCCGCGGCGCGCACGAGCCCGATCGTTCCCTCCTGGATCAGGTCGAGGAACGGCAGGCCCTGGTTCCGGTAGCGCTTGGCGATCGACACGACAAGGCGCAGGTTCGCCTCGACCATCTGCTGCTTCGCACGGTGGTCGCCGCGCTCGATGCGCTTTGCGAGCTCGACCTCCTGCGCCGCCGTGAGGAGGTCGACCTTGCCGACGTCCTTCAGAAACAGCTGGAGCGAGTCCGCGGAGAACTCCGTGTCCGCCGGCTCCTCGACCTCGTCGACAGGGGCGGCG
Organism: Gaiellaceae bacterium; assembly: GCA_045806045.1. Lineage (GTDB taxonomy): Bacteria > Actinomycetota > Thermoleophilia > Gaiellales > Gaiellaceae > PALSA-600. The sequence continues at coordinate 26,513 of JBJMKB010000028.1, forward strand.
TAGAAATCCGCCTCCGCGTCCGCCGCGGTGTCGAGCGGCGTGACCTCGGCCTCGTCGGCCTCGGCCTCGGCCTCGACTTCGGCTTCGACCTCGACTTCGGCCTCGATCTCTTCCTCGAAGTCCGTTCCCTCTACCACGATCTCTTTCGCGCTCACGGTCCCCCCTCGCTGCCTCGAGCCGTGCCTGTCGAGATGCGGAACTGTCGCAGGAGAAGCGGACGGACGCCATAGGCCGCTCGGCTCATCTTTGTGTGCGCTTAGTCCCACCTGTCACAAGACCCCGCAGGAACATGTCTGCTTCCCTGCCGAGCCGCGTCGTCGGTCCGACCGCGCGCGCCAACCGGAACTCCGTCGTCGCCTGCGCGCGCTGCCCCGTCCACGCAAGGAGCAGCCCGAGATGAAATCGCACCGATTGGCTGCGTGGAAAACGCTTCACGAGCGGGCCCAGGTGTGAGAAGGACGCCGAGAGATTGTCTTCGTCGAAGAGGCCGACGGCGGCCGCGACCTGCGCCTCGTCGCTGCCCGGACGAAGGCGCGCCGCGCGCGCATAGAGGCGCTCGGCCGAATGTTGGTGGCCCTGCCGCTGCTGCACCACGCCCTGGAGCAGCAACGGGTCGTTCCCCTGCGGCTCGAAAACCGGGTACAGGCCGTCGATCGGCGTGAAGAACTGCGGGTGCAGGATCATGTCCGACTTCATCTCGTAGTAGGTGTCGCGACCGCCCTTCTTCGCGGCACGCCACGCCTGCTCCGCATCTCCGACGTAACCGGCGCAGAAGAGCACGGCGGCGAAGTTGAACTGCACGACCGGGTCGGCGGGCGCCGCTTGGGCGAGCGGCTCGAGCTCACGCGCGGCCGTCTTCGGATCGTGAGCGAACGCCGCGCGAACGGCGCCGACGTTCGGCGAGTCGACCCCAGGCACGATCAGGGCCCTCGGCCGCCCCTTGCACTGGGCACTCGGCTGAGGCGGCGCCTGGCGCGTCGCATAGACGACGCCGACCACGACCCCAGCTGCGAGGAGCGCCAGGAGCCCGACGATCAGCCTGACGCGTTTGGCCGCGGACATTCCGGCCAAGCTAGCGGGAAATACCGGAAGAGCCGCTACCGTTTGGATAGTCATGACCACCTACCGCGAGCTGCTCCAGCAGACCAAGACGGAGATCGACGAGATCGACGCGCGCGGCGCCCAGGCGCTCGACGGCGCGGCCTGGGTCGACGTCCGTGAGGACGACGAGTGGCAGGAAGGGCACGTTCCCGGCGCGGTTCACGTGTCGCGCGGCTACCTCGAGTCGCGGATCGAGGCTGCAGCCCCCGACAAGAGCGCCCCGGTCGTCATCTACTGCGCCGCCGGCAACCGCTCGGCGTTCGCCGCGAAGACGTTGCGGGAGCTCGGCTATGAGCAGGTCTACTCGCTCGAGGGCGGCTTCACCGATTGGAAGCGCAACGGCAACGAGATCACGATGCCTCGCACGCTCTCGCCCGAGAAGCGCACGCGCTATTCGCGCCACCTGCTGATCCCGGAGATCGGCGAGGAAGGTCAGCTGAAGCTCCTCGACTCGAAGATCCTCCTCATCGGCGCCGGCGGCCTCGGCTCGCCCGCGTCGCTCTACCTCGCCGCGGCCGGCATCGGCACGCTCGGGATCGTCGATGCGGACATCGTGGACGAGACGAACCTCCAGCGGCAGATCGCACACTCGCTCGACACGCTGGGTACGCCGAAGGTGGACTCCGCGAAGCGGTCGATCGAGGCGTTGAACCCGGACGTGAACGTCGTCACGTACCGCGAGCGCCTGACGTCCGAGAACATCGACCGCATCCTCGACGACGGGTGGGACCTGATCGTCGACGGCGCGGACAACTTCCCGACGCGGTACCTCGTCAACGACGCCTCGGTCTGGCGCAACATCCCGGTCGTGCACGGCTCGATCTACCGCTTCGAGGGCCAGGTGACGGTCTTCAAGCCGCACGAGGGGCCTTGCTACCGCTGTCTCTTCCCCGAGCCGCCGCCGCCCGAGCTCGCGCCCTCGTGCGCCGAAGGCGGCGTGCTGGGCGTGCTGCCCGGCATCGTCGGCACGTTGCAGACGAACGAGGCGATCAAGCTCGCAGCCGAGATCGGCGAGCCGCTCGTCGGCCGGCTGCTCCTCCTGGATGCGCTCGCGACGGAGTTCAACGAGGTGAAGATCGAGCGGCGCGCCGACTGCCCGGTCTGCGGCGACCACCCGACGATCACGCAGTACATCGACTACGTCGAGTTCTGCGCGCGGTGACGGTCGTCGTCCGTGTCCCCCCGGTGCTGCGCGCCGAGGCCGGTGGCGCGCGCGAGGTCGCGGCGTCGGGCGCGAACGTCCGGGAGGTGCTCGAGGACCTGGCGCAGCGCATTCCGGCGCTCGGGTCGAAGGTCTATGGCGAGGGTGAGATCCAGTCGTTCGTGAACGTCTATGTCGACGGCGAGGACGTGCGTACGCGCGACGGGCTCGACACGCCGGTGCGTGAGAGCTCGACGGTGATCCTGCTGCCCGCCATGGCGGGCGGTCGTGGTCGCTGACTCTCTGCTCGATCTGATCGGAAACACACCGCTTGTCGCGCTCGAGCGGCTGTCGCCGCCGGGCCGCACGATCTACGCGAAGCTCGAGGGCCAGAACCCGACGGGTTCGATCAAGGACCGGGTCGCGCTGCAGATGGTCGAGGAGGCCGACCTGCGGCCCGGCCAGGAACTCCTCGAGCCGACGAGCGGCAACACGGGCATCTCGCTCGCGCTCGTCGCGAAGCTGAAGGGGCTGAAGCTGACGTGCGTGATGCCGTCCAACGCGACGCCCGAGCGGCGCACGCTGCTCGAGCTGTACGGCGCGACGATCGTCGACTCGCCGGGCGAGCTCGGCTCGAACGGCGCGGTGGGCATGGCCCAGGAGATCGCCGCACGCGACGACCGCTACGTGATGCTCTTCCAGTACGCGAACGAAGCGAACCCGCGCGCGCACTACGAGGGGACGGGCGCCGAGATCGCCCGCGACCTCGGCCGCGTCGACGCACTGGTGGCCGGGCTCGGAACAGGCGGCACGTTGATGGGGGCCGGGCGGCGGCTCCGCGAGGCATTTCCCGGCGTGCAGGTCGTCGCGGCCGAGCCGTTGCCCGGCGATCCAGTGATGGGGCTGCGCTCGCTCGAGGACGGCTATGTCCCGCCGGTCCTCCACGTGGAGGAGCTCGACCGGAAGCTGCTCGTCTCGAACGCCGAGGCGGCGGCCGCCGCGCGTGTGCTGCTCGAGCGTGAGGGGATCTTCGCCGGTGTGTCCGCCGGTGCCGCCGTCCATGTCGCGCGCCGTATCGCGGACGAGCTTCCCGAGGGCGCGGTCGTCGTGGCGGTGCTCGCCGACGGCGGCTGGAAGTACCTCTCCGCGCCGTTCTGGACCGGCGAGGAGATCGACGAGGCGGTGCTGTGGTGGTAGTGCCGGAATCGATCCGGGCCGAACTGAGGGCGCACGCGTCGGAGGAAGCCCCGAACGAGTGCTGCGGCCTCGTGCTGGTACGCGACGGGACGGCCGTCGAGTACATCCGCGGCGTGAACAAGCTTGCGTCGCCCTACCGGTACGAGCTGTTCATCGACCCGTTCGTCTGGTCGGAGATCGACGACGACGTCGAACAGGTCGTCTTTCATTCGCACCCCGAGACCGAGCCGCGGCCGTCCCGGACGGACCGGGAGCTGGCCGGGCTCTGGTCGGGGCGACCGTTTCTGATCTACGGCGTCAAGCACGACGACCTGCGCGCCTGGACGGTCACGCGCGACGACGTCGAGGAGATCGCGCTCTCTACGTAACGGTGAAGTTCCCGTTCATGATCGAGGCGTGCGGGTCGCACTGGTAGTGGTACTTCCCGCGCTTCAGCTTCACGATCCATGTCTTGGCGCCGGTGCCGCCGACGCTCGTCGACTTGCTCAGGCCGGGGCCGGTGAGATGGAAGTCGTGGATGCTCGACTTGTCGCTGACCTTGATCGTGTAGGTGCCGGCCTTCAGCTTCGAGACCTTCTTGCCCGCGACTGTCAGCGAGATGGTGAAGCCGGGGCCGACGGTGCCGGTGAGCGTCGTCGCCGACGTCGCGGACGTCGCCGGCGCGGCGAGCGCGAGGGAGAGCAGGGCGGTGGCGAGGATGAGCTTCATGCAGACGTTCCTCCGTTCTCTGGGTTCGAACTGGACCTACGCGCTCACGCGGGCGCGCGGATTGCGAGCCGGGAAGTACGCTCGCGCTGATGGATCTCGCCTCGGTCGTCCCACGAGAATCGCTCGTCGAGCCGCAGGGTCGGTACCTCGCGGATCTGATGGGCAGAGGCGTCCAGGGCACCGCGGAGGCTGTCGTGCTTCCGTCCAGCGTCGAGGAGGTCGCCGCAGTAATGCGCTGGTGCTACGAGCACGACGTGCCGCTGACGGCGCGCGGTGGCGGCACGGGCCTCGCAGGCGGCGCGATCCCCGTCGGGGGCGGCGTGGTGATCGGCTTCGAGCGGTTGAACAAGATCAGGCAGTTCGACCCGCTGCTGTGGCGCATGCACGCCGAAGCGGGCGTCACGACCGGCGACGTGCAGCGGCTCGCGCGCGAGAGCGGGCTGCGGTTTCCACCCGACCCGGGTGCGGCGGAGATCTCGCAGCTCGGCGGCAACATCGCGTGCAACGCAGGTGGCCCCCACGCGTTCAAGTACGGGGTGACCGGCCACTGGGTGACGGGGATCGAGGCGGTCGTGCCGCCGGGCGAGGTCGTGCGTTTCGGCGGCCCGATCCGCAAGGACGTCGCAGGCTACGACCTGAAGAGCCTGCTGATCGGCTCCGAGGGAACGCTCGGCCTCGTCACGGCAGCGTGGCTGCGGCTCATCCCGGCGCCGGAGGTCGAGCTGCCCGTGATCGGCCTCTACCGAGACGCGGACGCGGGCGTGTCCGCCATCGAACGCGTGCTCGCGTCGGGCGTTGTGCCGGCGGCGATCGAGTATCTGGACGGCGTCACGCTCGGCTACTCGGGCGATGCATATCCGTTCGGCCTCCCCGGCGGCGCCGCGTTCATGGTGATCACCGAAGCCGACGGCGGCGCCGCCGAGGCGCGTCGTGTCGCCGCGGAGCTCCGGGAGGCGCTCACCGAGGACGCGCTGGCCGTGCACGCACCGGAAGAGCCGTCCGAGGTGAGCGAGCTGTGGCGCTGGCGCGGCGGCGTCGCCTTCGCGATCCTCGCGCAGCGCGGCGGTGCGTTCAGCGAGGACATTGCGGTGCCGCTCGACAAGCTGCGCGACGTCGCGAACGAGACGCTCGCGATCGGCGAGCGGCACGGTGTCCCGGCGCTGTCGTTCGGGCACGCGGGGGACGGCAACATCCACTCCACCTTTCTCTTTGCGCCCGACGATCCCGAGCAGGAGCGACGCGCGGACGCGGCCTGTCACGACCTGTTCGAGCTGGCGTTGGGCCTGGGGGGCAGCGTGAGCGGCGAGCACGGCATCGGCTGGCTGAAGCGCGGCCAGCTCGAGCCCCAACTCGGCCCGGTCGGCTACGACCTGCACACCCGGATCAAGCAGACCCTCGACCCGAAGGGCCTGCTCAACCCCGGGAAGAAGCGCTAGCGAGCAGCGTGGCCAGCGCCTGCGCCTGGCCGCGCATCTCCTCGCGGCCGAGGAGGACGCTGCGCTCGCCGCGGATCGCCGCGCACACGTCCTCGAGCTCGGCGCGATAGTGGTTGCCCGGCTCGACGCGGTGGGGCTCGCCGTTCAGCTCGACCAGCCCCGGCGGATCGACGAACGCGTCCGCGACGCGCAGCACGCCGTCGGCGCCGATCACCTCGATGCGGTTCACCGTCGAGGCGTCGAGCGCGCACTGGAACGTCGCCGTAACCTCGCCGAACCGGAGCACGCCTGCGAATCCGGCGTCCACCCCGTCGCGCATCCGCGCCGCGCCGTGAGCGGCGTCGGGCTCGCCGAGCAAGAGCCGTAGCGCACTGACGCAGTAGCAGCCCACGTCGAGGAGGGCACCGCCGCCGAGGCCGGCATCCCAGCGGACATCGTCGTCCCGGCTGAGCCATCCGGTGAAGGTCGAATGCACCGACCGGATCTCCCCGACCCTCGGCACGAGGTCGACCAGCAGCCGAGTCTGCGCCGCATGCCGCCACATGTAGGCCTCCTCGAGGACGAGTCCCCGCCGCTCCGCCTCGTCCCAGGCCTCGTCGACCTGCTCTGGAAACCGTGTGTACGGCTTCTCGACGAGGGCGTGCTTGCCGGCTTCAAGGGCGCGCATCGTCCACTCGTGGTGCAGCGCGTTCGGAAGCGCGATGTAAACCGCGTCGACTCCGTCGTCGGCGAGCAGGTCGTCGTATGAACCGTGCGCGCGCGCAATCCCGTGCTCGGATGCGTACGCCTCCGCCCGCGCCGCGTCGCGCGAGCCGACGGCGACGACCTCGAACGGCGCATCCGGCCCACGGGCGTCGAGGATCGCGCCGTTGATGCGCGCCGTCGAGAGCAGGCCGAACCGGATCACCAAGCCAACGTACACTCGCGCCGTGCACGACCCCCTCCGTCGCCGCGCCCGTGAAGGGCTCGTCTCAGGCGCGGAACGCGCCGGGGCTCGCGCCCACTTCCGTGCGATGGGGATCGACCCCGCGCGGCTCGCCGGGCCGATCGTCGGGATCGCGTCGACCTGGACCGGCACGATGCCGTGCAACCTGAACCAGCGCGCGCTCGCGGCGGCCGTCGCAGAGGGCGTCGTCGCGGCCGGGGGCGTGCCGATGGAGTTCAACACGATCGCCGTCAGCGACAACCAGTCGCAAGGCACGCCGGGGATGCGCGCGTCGCTGATCTCGCGCGAGGTGATCGCCGACTCGATCGAGCTGATGACGCACGCGCACGACTTCGACGCGCTCGTCTGCCTCGTCGGCTGCGACAAGACCGTTCCCGCCGCGCTGATGGCGCTCGCCCGCGTCGACAAGCCGGCGGTCGTGCTCTACAGCGGGCCGATGCGCGCCGGCCGCCTACGCGGCCGTGAGGTGACGATTCAGGACGTTTGGGAGGCGGTCGGCGCAGAGGAGCGTGGCCTGATCCCGCGCGAAGAGCTGGACGAGCTCGAACGCGTCGCCTGCCCAGGCCCCGGGACGTGCGCAGGCCACTTCACCGCCAACACGATGGCGGTCGCGCTCGACTGCCTCGGCGTCACGTACATCGGCGATGGGCTCGTTCCCGCCGACGAGGCGGACGCGAAGGCCGACGCCGCCCGGCGCGCAGGTGACCTTGCGACCCGGCTCGAGACGACAGCCCGCGCGTTCCTCGACAAGCGTGCGCTCCTGAACGCGATGGCCGGCATCGCGGGAAGCGGAGGCTCGACGAACGGGATTCTCCACCTGCTCGCGATCGCACGCGAGGCCGGCGTGCCGCTGACGCTCGACGAGCTCGCCGCGGTTGGCGAACGAACGCCGGTTCTGGCGAGCCTGGCTCCCACGGGCCGCTACGTCGGCGAGGACCTGCACCGTGCAGGCGGCACCGCGGTCCTCATTCGCGAGCTGATCCGCGGCGGGCACGTCGACGGCACCGCGCCGACCGTCGACGGGCGGACGCTCGCGGCTGCGACACACGATGCGCGGGAGCCCGACTGCGAGGTCCTCTTCACTCTCGACGCGCCCTTCAAGGAGTCCGGCGCGCTGCACGTGCTGCGCGGCAACCTCGCCCCCGACGGCGCGCTCGTGAAGCTCGCGACGACGAGGCGCTTCCACCGCGGCCCCGCACGCGTGTTCGACAGCGAGGAGGCCTGCACGGACGCGGTCCGCGCCGGTGTCGTGCAGCCGGGCGAGATTCTCGTCGTCCGCTACGAAGGTCCCGCGGGCGGCCCCGGCATGCGGGAGATGCTCAGCGTGACCGCGTCCGTCGTGGGCGCCGGCCTCGGCGAGTCCGTTGCGCTCGTCACCGACGGCCGCTTCTCCGGCGCGACACGCGGCCTGATGGTCGGGCACGTCTCACCGGAGGCCGCGCGCGGCGGCCCGCTCTCGATCGTGCGCGACGGCGACGCGATCGCGATCGACATCGACGCCAACACCCTCGCGGTCGATCTAACCGACGAGGAGATCGCACGCCGCCTTGCCGAGTGGCAGCTCCCGCCGCTGCCCTACGTCGGCAGCGTGTTCGCACGCTACCGGGCACTCGTCGGGCCGGCATCCGAAGGCGCCGTCCTGCGGAACGGCTGAGCCGGCGGCCCGCTGACGCCGGGATCGGCGACGAAGACGCGTCCGTCGGGCGCGGCGGTCGTGATGAAGAGCGCGCGCCCGTCGGCACCGCCGAAGCAGCACGAGGTGACGTTCAGCGCCGGCACCTCGAGCACGCGGTCGAGCGAACCGTCAGGCCCGTAGCGCCGGAGGGCGCTCCCGCTCCAGAGCGCGACCCATACGCCGCCCTCGTCGTCGACTGTGAGGCCGTCGGGAAAGCCGGCGTCGCTCTCGATCCTGGCGAACGTGCGCCGGTCCGCGGGCTCGCCGTCGTAGTCGAAGACGTCGACGGCCCGTGTCAGCGTGTCGATGTAGTACATGCGCGAACGGTCGGGCGACCAGCCGATGCCATTCGAGAGCGAGACACCGCCGAACACCTCGTGGAGCGCACCGTCGTACCGGTACAGCGCAGCGTCGCGACCCTTCGTCTCGTCCAGCCGCATGCTGCCGACCCAGAAGCGCCCGTCCGGATCGCACGCGCCGTCGTTCAGGCGCATGTGAGCGCCGTGCGGGATCGTCGCGAGCGTCTCGCCGGAGAGAAGGGCGAGCCGGTCGGCGAATGCGAGCAGTACGTCGCCGTCGCTCGTCGGCACGGCGGCCCCGAGTGGTGCCTCGACCTGCGTGACGCGGTCCTCCGAGCCGTCCCAGACGTGCAGCTCGCCGCGGCGGATGTCCACCCACAGAAGACGGTCGCTCGCAGCGTCCCAGCACGGGCCTTCGCCGAGCTCCGCGTCGGCCGGGATCACGACGTCTACGCTCACCGGGAGAACGTAATGCAGGCGCTCCTCACCACGCCCGGGACCCCGCACTCGACGCATGTCGCCGACATCCCGGACGCGACGGGCGACGGCGTGCTGCTGCGCGTGCTCGAGATCGGCGTCTGCGGGACCGACCGCGAGATCTCGGAGGGCGTCTTCGGAGTCCCACCCGCAGACGAGCGCGAGCTGGTGCTCGGCCACGAGCTGCTCGCGGTTGTCGAGCGCGACGGGGACGGCTTCTCACGCGGGCAACTCGTGACGGCGACGGTGCGCCGTTCGTGCGGTCACTGCCTCGCGTGTGCGGAGGCGGCGCCGGACTCCTGCCTCACGGGCGACTACAGCGAGCGGGGCATCACGCGGCTGAACGGCTTCGCGCGCGAGCTGGTCGTCGAAGACCCGGCGCAGCTGATCGGGCTTCCCGACTCACTCGGCAGGCTCGGCGTGCTCGCGGAGCCCACTTCGATCTGCGCGCGCGCGATCCGTCACGCGCGTGCGATCGGCGGACGGGAGCCGTGGGAGCTGCAGCGCGCGCTCGTGCTCGGCGCCGGCGCGGTCGGGATGCTCTCGACGCTCCTCCTCCGATTGCAGGGCATCGAGGTGTGGACGGCGTCGCTCGAGAACTCCAACGCGCTCGTCGACGCGGTCGGCGGCCGATACGTCTCGACCCGGGACACGCCGCTCGCGGAGCTCGGGGGCTTCGACCTGGTGATCGAGGCCGCCGGAAACGCCCAGCTGATGGCGGACACGCTCGGTCTCCTGCGCCGGAGCGGCGTCGCGTGCCTTCTCGGCATCGACCCGCGGAGTCAGAAGGTCCAGCTCGACGGACGCACGCTCGCGCTCGACACGATCCTCGAGAACCGTGTCCTCTTCGGGAGCGTCAACGCGCAGCGGCAGGACTGGCTCGCCGCCGTCGACGCGCTCGACCAGGCCCGCGTGCGCTGGCCGGACGTGCTCGAGCAGTTCGTCGGCCTGCGCGTCCCGCTCGACCGCTTCGCAGAGGCGTTCGCGCACCACGGCGGGAAGGCGACGCTCGTGGTCGCTGACGACCCAACCTGATTCGCGAAGCGAACCAGATTGGCGAGTTGCTCGGAGCCCACGGCAGGTCGAAACTCAGGAACCTGGTTCAAAGAACGAACCAGGTTCCGGCCGGAGTTGATCCTGGTTCGCGCAGCGAACCAGGATCACGAGTTACTCGGAGCCCACCGCACGTCGAAACTCAGGAACCTGGTTCAAAGAACGAACCAGGTTCCCCAGGCCGCGAGGCGCGCGCCAAAAAGATAAGGAACCTGGTTCGCGCTCTTTGCGAACCAGGTTTCCGAGTTTGGTCCTGGGCGACAAGTTCACGAACCAGGTTCCGGCGCGGCTGATCGAGTTGCTCGGAGCCCGCGGCAGGTCGAAACTCAGGAACCTGGTTCAAAGAACGAACCAGGTTCCGCCAGGCCCGGCTCAGGTTCGGAACGAGATCGCTTCGCGGGCGCCGCTTGCGCCCGAGCGGACGATCGCGTCGCAGATCTCCGAGGCGCGATAGCCGTCCTCGAACGTCGCGCCGTGCGGGGCGACATCCGCGTCTTCGGCGATCGCCTTCAGCATGTGGTGCAGCTCGTGCACGAACGTGTCGCCCCAGCCGATGATGTGCCCCGGCGGCCACCAGTGCTCCCAGAACGGATGGTTCGTTTCCGTGACGAGCACCCGCTTGAAGCCGCGCGCGCGGTCTCCGTCGGCGCGGAACACCTCGAGCTCGTTCATCCGCTCCATGTCGAACGCGAGGGAGCCTTTCGTGCCGTTGATCTCCCACTGGAATGCATTGCGACGCCCATGGGCGAAGCGCGTTGCCTCAAGCGTCCCGATCGAGCCGTTCTCGAACTCGACCGCCGCCTCGACAGCGTCGTCCACCTGCCGCCCGGGGATGAACGTGTGCGCGAAGCCCTGCACCGACGCCGGCTCGCCATTCAGGTAGCGCGCGAGGTCGACCACGTGCGTCATCAGGTCCCCGAGCGCGCCGGAGCCTGCTTCCGACGGATGGAACCGCCACGTATCGAGCGACGGGTCGTCGCCCCAGTCCTGTAAGTACCGCGCGCGGAAGTGGCGCACCTCCCCCAGCTCGCCCGCGTCGATCATCTCGCGCGCGAGCCGCACCGCCGGCACGAACCGGTAATTGAATCCGCAGAGGTGCTTGACGCCGGTCGCGGCGACGCGCTGCCAGATGTCGTAGCTCTCGGCAGCATCGCGTCCCAGCGGCTTCTCGCAGACGACGTGCTTTCCCGCCTCCGCGGCGGCGATCGTCGGCTCGGCGTGCAACGAGTTCGGCCCGCCGTTGTCGAACAGCCCGATGCGGCCATCCTCCACGACCTCGCGCCAGTCGTTCGTCGCGTACTCGTAGCCGTAGCGCTTGCGTGCCTCTTCGACCGCCCGCTCGTCACGGCCGACGATCCCGACGAGCTTCGGGACGAGTGGCGGCGGCCACGTCATGTGCTCGATCGTCTTGAACGCGTGCGAGTGCGCCTTGCCCATGAACGCGTAGCCCACCATCCCGATGCCGATCTCGGCCATGGCGCGATACTACGCACATGCCATCGAACCCTGTGAAGTGGGGAATCGTCTCCACGGCCGACATCAACCGGAAGGTGATTCCCGGCGCGCACGCGTCGCCGAAGGTCGACCTCGTCGCCGTCGCGAGCCGCGATCAAGCGCGCGCCGACGAGTACGCGAAGCAGTGGGAGATCCCGCGCGCGTACGGCTCGTACGAAGCGTTGCTCGCCGATCCGGAGATCGAGGCCGTGTACATCTCGCTGCCGAACACGATGCACTGCGAGTGGTCGATCAAGTCGCTCGAAGCTGGGAAGCACGTCCTCTGCGAGAAGCCGATGTCGCGCCACACGGCCGAGGTCGAAGCAGCGTTCGACGCTGCCGAGAACGCCGGCCGGCTGCTCAGCGAGGGCTTCATGTACCGCCACAACCCGCAGACGAAGCGGCTGAAGCAGCTCGTCGAGGACGGTGCGATCGGAGAGCTCCGCCTCGTCCGTTCGGCGTTCAGCTACGGCCTCTACGACGAGGACAACATCCGCCTCCGGACGGATCTCGAGGGCGGCGCGCTGATGGACGTCGGCTGTTACAACGTCAGCGGCTCGCGCCTCTTCGGCGGCGAGCCCGAAGCGGCATTCGGCGAAGCGTGGTTCGGACCATCCGGCACCGACTGGGTCTTCACCGGCACGCTGCGGTTCCCCGGTGACGTGCTCGCGACGTTCGACTGCGGCACGGCGATGCCGGAGCGCGACGAGCTCGAGGCGATCGGCAGCGAGGGCTCGCTGTTCGCGGACGACCCGTGGCATTGCAACGAGCCGATGATCGAGCTGCGACGGGATGGAAAGATCGAGCGGATCGAGATCGAGCGCGAGGATTCCTACCGGCTCGAGCTCGAGAACCTGAGCGACGCGATTCGCGGCGAAGGCGAGCTGCTCCTGGGGCGCGCGGACGCCGTGGGCCAGGCGCGCACGCTCGAGGCGCTGTACGAGTCCGCTACGAGCGGCAAGCGGGTCACCCTGTGACGCACGAGGAGGCGCGCGAGCGCGCTGCCGAAGCGCTCGAGCGGGCGGGGATCGTGCTCACGGCGGACGAGCGTGCGGCGATCGAGGTCGCCGACTTCGGCCTGGGAACGCTCGACGAGGTCGGCCTGCAGCTGATCACATACGTGAACACCGACCGCGTCTGCGCGAAGGAGCTCGTGCTCTTCCCACGCCAGCTCTGCCCGGAGCACCGGCACCCGCCGGTTGCGGGCGAGCCTGGGAAGGAGGAGACGTTCCGCTGCCGCACCGGCAGCGTCCACCTCCACGTCGAAAGTCACGACGAGATCGTGCTTCAGCCCGGAGAGCAGTTCACGATCATGCCCGACACGCTGCACTGGTTCCAGGCCGGCGACGACGGCGCGATCGTCTCCGAGTTCTCGACGCGCAGCCGCGACGAGAGCGACGTCTTCACCGACCCGCGGATCGTTCGATAGCGGCAGCCGCGAGGCGCTCGTCGACCTCGCCCGGCAGCCCGCTGACGCCGACAGCGCCGATCTTGGACTCGCCGTCGTAGACGCCGACACCGCCGAGGAAGAACGTGAAGAACGGATCGAAACTCGCCCGCTCGACGGGGTCGTCGGCGACCTTCTCGGCGAGCTCCCTCGTCGTGCGTGCGTCGCTGCGGGCGGCGGTGTAGGCCTTCCGCTGTGCGTTGAGGCGCGTGTCGGCCGCGGCGCCGTCCATCGTCGCCGCGGCGACGAGCTCGCCGTGGGCGTCGGCGACGTAGACCGAGACGGGACCGGACGCCTCCGCGACGACGTATTCCACGATGGCACGTGCGCGTTCCAGCTTCATGTCGCGATTCTGCCCGACTCGTCAATCGCGCGGATCGCCACTACGATCAAGGCGCCATGAGCGCGCTCGTGATCCGGGGCAGGCCGTACCCCATCCTGCTCCCGAAGCTGAGCGACCCGCGGCTGCACCTGGCCGCGACGATCGTCTCGCTGCAGGTGTTGGGACAGGTCGCGTTCCACTTCCGGCTCTCGATCGCCCAGATCCTGATCTCGCTGGCGACGTGCGCGGTGCTGGAGGTCGGGATCGCGTTCTGGCGCCAGCACGTGATCATGTGGCCCGCGAGCGCGCTCCTGACGGGCAACGGCGTCGCATTCATTTTGCGCGTCCCCGGGACGCAGCACGGCGATTGGTGGAGCCTGCGCGGCTGGTGGATCTTCGTCGGCACCGCCGCCTTCTCGCTGCTCTCGAAGCACCTGATCCAGTGGCGTGGCCGGCACATCTTCAACCCGTCGAACATCGGGCTCGTCCTCTGCTTCCTGCTGCTCGGTCGCGGACGAGCGGAGCCGCTCGACTTCTGGTGGGGGCCGATGTCGTGGTGGATGGGGCTCGCGCTCTTGATCATTCTCACCGGTGGCTTCGCGATCCTCTCGCGGCTGAAGTTGCTCTCGATCGCGATCGGCTTCTGGGTTGCGTTCGCCGCCGGCATCGCGGTGCTCGCGGCGACGGGGCACGAGCTGACCGCGCGCTGGCACCTCGGACCGATCGGCGGCGGCTACCTCTGGTGGGTGCTGCTCACCTCGCCCGAGGTGCTCGTCTTCCTGTTCTTCATGATCACCGACCCGAAGACCGCGCCGAAGGCCCCGCGCGCGCGGATCTCCTACGCGGTCTCGCTCGGGCTGCTTGGCGCACTCCTGATCGCGCCGACGACGACCGAATGGGCGGCCAAGGTCGCGCTGCTCAGCGCGCTGACGATCGTCTGCGCGGCGATCCCGCTCGTCGAGCGCGTGCGCGTCTCGGCCCCGCGCGTCGCGCTGGCCGGCGCGCTCGCCGTCGCGGCGTTTGCGGCCACGCTGGCGTTCTCGAGCGGCCCGGCGGCCTCGCACGCCGCGCCGGCGCCGGCGAACGGGCTGCCCGCGATCACCATCGACCCCTCGAAGGGCGTGCAGTCCAAGCTGCAGATGCCGACCGCACGGCTGATCGTGCGCGACCTCGTACATGCCGTGCGCGCGGGTCGCAGCGGGTCGGTGCACGTGCACCTCGAGCCGGGCGAGGGACAGGACCCGCCCTTCGCGGTCGCGCAACTGGCCGGCACGACGTACAAGCTGAAGCAGGCAAACGGGCGCTGGGCGATCGACCGCGGCGCGTCGGCGCCGCCCCTCGTGCAGGCTCCACGCTCCGTCGGCGGCTTCGCCGTCGCCGACGTTGGCGCTCAGGCGGGAATCGACTTCCATCAGGGCGCCTTCCGGTACGGCGTCACGCCGGACACGCCCGCGATGATGGGCGGCGGGCTCTGCTGGCTCGACTACGACGGCGACGGCTGGCTCGACCTGTTCGTCGTGAATACCTACGGCGAAGGCGACATCGGTGCGTACTCGGCCCACGGCGGGCTGCCGACGACGCACCTCTACCGCAACGACCATGGGCACTTCACCGACGTCAGCGCCTCGGCTCACGCGGATCGCACCGTGCGCGGCGAAGGCTGCGTCGCCGCCGATTTCAACGGTGACGGGCACACGGACCTCTTCGTGACGACAGCGCAGAGCGACGAACTGCTGTGGAACAACGGCGACGGCACGTTCACCGAGGGCGCGCGCTCGCACGGGATCGTGTCCTTCGGCTGGCACTCGGGCGCCGCCGTCGCGGACGTGAACGGCGACGGACGGCCCGACCTATTCGTCGCCGGGTACACCGAGGTGAACGGCGCGATCCCGGGATCGGTGGCCGGCTTCCCGACGAACCACCTCGGCGTCCGCGACGAACTCTTCCTCAACCAGGGCAACGGGCCCGACGGCCGGGCGCTCTTCGAGGAGGTCGGTGAGCGAGCGGGCCTCGACCGGCCCCCGTACGACCACTCGCTCGGCGCCGAGTTCCTGCACGTGAACGGCAAGCTCGCGCTCTACGTCGCGAACGACGAGGACCCGAACCGGCTCTACCTGATCGAGCCGGGACCGAAGCTCGTCAACGTCGCGCAGAAGGCGAGAGTCGGCGACCGTAACGCCGGCATGGGGATCGCGGCAGCCGACTGGACCGCGGACGGGAAGCAGGATCTGTTCGTCAGCAACTCCCGCAAGCAGACGAACGCGGTGTTCGAGAGCGGGCCCGGCGCCTTCTCGATCGTCGGCTCCGCGTTCACGAAGGCCTTCGGCGGCACGTTCACCGGCTGGGGCGACTCCTTCGTCGACCTGGACAACGACGGCTCGCCCGAGCTCGTGCTCGCAAGCGGCGCAATCCCGGTCACGAACCTCGCAAAGAACGCTGGCCCGGTGCGCGTGCTGACCCGTCCGAACGGGCCGTGGGTGCCGGCGGCCGTGCTCCAGCGCCTGCGCACCAACGGGCGCGGGGTCGCGGCGGCCGACTACGACAACGACGGCCGCGTCGACCTTGCGGTGAACACGATCGGCGGCAAGCTGCTGCTGCTGCACAACACCAGTCCGCCGAACAACTGGCTGACCGTCGATGTGAAGCCATTCTCCCCCGCCGCGGTCGTGACCGTCGTCGACAGCACCGGCCGCCGCCAGGTGCGCGAGGTCGAGGCGGGCTCGAGCTACCTCTCCTCCGAGGACCCCCGTGTCCACTTCGGCCTCGGGCGCGCGCCGCGCGTGGCCGAGCTCACCGTGCGGTATCCGGGCGGTCGCGTCATGCGTCTCCGCGACGTGCGGGCCAATCAGTTCGTGACCGTGCGCTAGCGGCCGGAGCGGGCCTGGACCCTGCGGACGATCGTGTCGAAGGTCACGGCGAGCAGCAGGATGATCCCGGTGACGATGTAGATGATCCCGGTCGCATAGCCCTTGATGAACATCCCGCTCTGGATCGTGTAGATCAGCGCCGAGCCGATCAGGGCGTTCCGCACCTCGCCGCGGCCGCCGAACAGGCTCGTCCCGCCGATCACGGCCGCCGAGATCACGTCGAGCAGGAGCGTTCCGCCGCCGGCGTTGAGATCGACGCTCTGCAGGCGCGCGGCGAGCACGATGCCGCCAAGGCCCGACATCGCGCCGGCGATCATGAAGACGAGGATCCTGATCCGGGGGACGCTGATACCCGCACGGTTCGCCGCTTCGGCGTTGCCGCCGACTGCGTAGACGTGGCGACCGAACGTCGTGCGCTTCGCGAGGAACTCGAGCACGACGAGCGCACCGACCATCAGCAGGACGCCGAGCGGCACGCCACCGGAGCCTGGCTTGTTCAGGATGTAGACGGTCAGGAACGCCACGACAGGCACGACCGCGAGCTTGATCACGAAGACCAGCGGGTCGCGCAGCGGAATCCCGTGCCGCCGGTTCGAGAGGAAGCCCCAGAGCATTCCGGCTGCGTAGACGACGCTGACGAGCGTCGCGATGAACCAGCCCGCGTTCGGACTGAAGAGGTAGCTGGAGAAGTCGTTGATCTTGCTGCTCTGGATCACGACGACGCCCTGATCCAGCCACTTCAGGATCACGCCGTTCCAGATCTCGTAGCCGGCGAGGGTTACGACGAAGGACGGCACGCCGATCAGCGCGACGATCGAGCCCTGGAAGGCGCCGATCAGCGTCGTGACGGCGATCGCCGCCAGCAGGCAAATCCACCAGCTGAGATTCGCGCCGTTCGGCAGTTGGAGTTCTGCGACGACGACGCCTGCGACGCCGCTGACGTAGGCGACCGAGAGGTCGATCTCGCCGATCAGGAGGACGAACACGACGCCGTAGGCGATCAGGGTCGGCCCGGCCATCGCCGTGATGATGTTCTGGAAGTTCGCCGGCGACCAGAAGTTCTGCGCCGTGAATGCGAAGACGACCACTACGACGGCAAGGGCAAGCAGGACCGGCGCCGGGCCGAGGTTGCCCGCGCGGATGTTGTCCCTGATCCGCTGCGGTAGCGGATCGAGCGGCGGGAGGACTTCCGGGTCGAGCTGCGCGCTCTGCGTCATTCGCCGTTGCCCTCGCTGCTGGTCGCGGCAATGCCCGAGACCTTGGTCGGCTGTCCGGCGGTGATCGCGTGGACGACCTTCTCCTGCGTCGTCGCGGACCGGTCGAACAGGCCCGCGTTGCGACCGAGGCGGAGGACGGTGATTCGCGTCGCCGTCTCGAAGATGTCGTGAAGGTTGTGCGAGATCAGCACGACGCCGAGCCCGCGTTCCTTGAGGCGGTTGACGAGCGCGAGCACCTGCTCCGTCTGCGCGACACCGAGCGCGGCCGTCGGCTCGTCGAGGATCACCAGCTTCGAGTTCCACATCACCGCGCGTGCGACGGCGACCGACTGGCGCTGCCCGCCCGAGAGCGTGGCGACCTTCTGCCGGATCGACTTAATCGTCGTGACGCGCAGCCCCGCCAGCGTCTCGCGCGTGCGGGCCTCCATCCCCGACTCGCGCAAAACCTGGAACACATTGTGCGCCTCGCGGCCGAGGTACATGTTCTGGACGACGTCGAGGTTGTCGCAGAGCGCAAGATCCTGGTACACGACCTCGATGCCGAGGCGGGCGGCTTCGCGCGGGTTGCTGACGTTCACCTGCTGCCCTTCGAAGAACATCGTTCCTTCGTCCATCGTGTGGATGCCGGCGATGCACTTGATGAGCGTCGACTTGCCGGCGCCGTTGTCGCCGACGAGCGCCATCACCTCGCCGGCGCGCACCTCGAAGTCCACGTCGGTCAGTGCCTGGACCGAGCCGAACGACTTGGTGACGTTACGGAGTTCGAGAAGGGGCGGGGTTTCGCTCACGGACAGGAGAGTTCTTACAGAGAGATGGGGGCGGCCGCAAGGGCCGCCCCCACACCATCACCTGCGACTAGCAGTACTTCGCGTACTTCCCGTTGCAGATTTCGCTCTTCTTGAACCAACCGCTCGTGATGAGCTTCTTCCAGTTGGCCTTCGTGACCGCCTGCGGGGTGATCAGGTACGCCTTCTCGAGGCCGCGGCCCTTCGTCTTGATCGTTCCGGTCGACGGGGGAGCCTGGCCCTTGACGATCTTGACGGCGGCTGCCGCCGTCTTGGTCGCGAGGATCCGGACGTCTTTCCAGATCGTCATCGTCTGCCACCCGGAGATGATGTTCTGCACGCCCTGGGTGGTCGCATCCTGCCCGCTCAACGGGATCGGATTCAGATGATGCTGCTGCAGGTCGACGACGACCGCGTTCGCGATGCCGTCGTTCGCGGCGACGACACCGTCGATCTTGTTCGCCGTCCGAATGAGCATCTGGTTGAAGATCGTGCCGGCCTTCTGGTTGTCCCAACCCGGGACGAACTGGTCAGGCCCCTTCTTCAGCGTGCCCTTCGCATACAGCGGCTTGAGGACTGAGTCGTACCCGCCCTTGAACAGGAACGCGTTCGCATCCTCCTGGCCACCGTTCAACTCGGCGACGACAGCGCCCTTCTTGCTCTTGAGCGCGTTCGCGACGAGCGTGCCCTGAATGACGCCGACCTGGTGGTTGTCGAACGACGCGTACAGAACGGCATTGCCGCCCTCGACCTGACGGTCGTAGTCGATCGACTTGACGCCCTTGGACGCAGCCACCTTCTCGATCGCGGACGCGGAGCCCGAGTCGATCGGGGCGATGATCAGCACCTTCGCGCCGTCGGCGATGCACTGGTCAGCCTGCGTCTTCTGCTTCTGCGGGTCATTCTGTGCGTTGACCACGCGGGCAGCGACACCTGCCGCCTTGAACGCCTTGAGCAGATACGGCTTGTCGAACTGCTCCCAGCGCACGGACGTCTTCGTGTCCGGCATGAGCCCGCAGGCAAGGATGCCTGCCGACTTCTTGCTCGAGCTCGCCGTCGCGCCTGCCACGAGTGCCGCCGCGATTGCGACGACCCCGAGCACGGTGAGCAGGGTCCATCTCGAAACCTTCTTCACGCTTTGCCTCCTGTCACTGAACCGGTTCAAAAAGGAAAGCTCCACGATTCCGTCCGCCGCGTCAAGTCGGATAGTCTCTCCCGCCTGTGAGAACGAGCCTCGGGATCTGGGCATTCGGCGCGATGGCGACGCGTTTCAATCCAGCGGGGTACAAGCCGGACCTGGCGGGAGTCTCGACGGTCGAGAAGGTGCGGACGGCGGTGCAGGGCCTGGGCGACCTGATGGACGACTATGAGTTCCATTATCCGCAGGAGATCAGCCGGGAGAACCTCGAGGAGATCCAGCAGGCGCTGGACGGGCACGGCATCTACTGCATCGCCTCGGGGCTGCACCTGGATCCGAGATTCGCGAAGGGCGGCTTCTCCTCGCCGGACGACGGTGTGCGCGCGGAGGCGCTGCGCCTGACGTTCGAGGCGATCGACCTGGCGGCCGACGTCGGCGCGCACATGATCGTCTGGCCGGGAATCGAGGGCTACAACTATCCGTTCCAGACGCCGTACGCGTCGTCGTGGAAGCGTTTCATCGACGGTGTCGGCGAGTCGGCGGTGCACGCGCGCGAGCGCGGCGTCACGGTCTTCCTCGAGCACAAGAACTCGGAGCCGGCGATGAAGATCTTCATGCGCAACATCGGCATGACGCTGCACGTGATCCACACGCTGCGCGCCCAGGGGATCCGCAACGTGAGCGTGAACATGGACTGGCAGCACCTGATCATGAACGGCGAGAACCTCGCCGAGTACGCCGCGCTGCTCGCGGCAGAGGGCCTGCTCGGCCACCAGCACGCGAACTCCGGCTGGGGCACCTTCGACGACGACAACATGGTCGGCGCGACGGCGTTCATGGAAACGCTCGAGCTCGCATTGGAGCTGCGGCGCGCGAACTACGGCGCAAACGGGGAGCGCCTCGGGTTCGACCTCTACCCCTACACCGAGGACGCGGTCGGCGCCGTGCGGCGCTCCGTCCTGCAGTGGCGGTTCATCGACGGCGTCGCCGGCCGCATCGACGAGCCGGCACTGCGCGAGGCACAGCAGGCAAAAGACGCCGTGCGGGCCTACGAGCTCGTATACGCCGCGCTCGGCGCGTGACGCTCATCGGCATCGACGTCGGCACATCCGGCGTCAAGGGAATCGCCCTGTCGGAGGACGGCGAGGTGATCGCGACCGCCGAGGAGGGCTATCCGCTCTCGACGCCGCATCCGAACTGGGCCGAGCAGGATCCGGAGGACTGGTGGCTCGCGGCGCAATCGGTGCTCGCGCGGCTGCCCGAGGGGCCCGTCGGCTTCTCGGGACAGATGCACGGGCTCGTCGTCCTCGGCGCGGACGATCGCGTGCTGCGCCCGGCGATCCTCTGGAACGACCAGCGGACAGCGGCCGAGTGCGCCGAGATCGAAGAGCGCGTCGGCCTCGAGCGGCTGATCGCGCTTACGGGCAACCGGGCGCTCACCGGCTTCACTGCGCCGAAGCTCCTGTGGCTCCGACGCCACGAGCCCGAAACGTATGCGCGGATCCGGCACGTGCTCCTGCCGAAGGACTACGTCCGCTTCCGCCTCACCGGCGAGCGCGCAATCGACGCCGCCGACGCGTCGGGGACGCTGCTCTTCGACGTCGCGCACCGGCGCTGGTCGAGCGAGGTGTGCGACGCGCTCGAGATTCCGCTGGAATGGCTCCCCGACGCGAACGAGTCGACGGAGGTCGCGGGCGCGGGCGACCAGGCCGCCGCCGCACTGGGTGTCGGCATCGTGGCGCCCGGCTCGGTCTCGGTCGTGCTCGGCACATCGGGTGTCGTGTTCTCCGTCCTGCCCGCCTACCGGCCCGATGAGCAGGCGCGCGTGCACGTCTTCTGCCATGCCGTGCCGGGGACGTGGCATGCGATGGGCGTGATGCTCAGCGCCGCCGGCTCCGCAGCCTGGCTCCGTGCGGCGCTCGGCGCGGACTTCCGGACGCTCGATGCCGAGGCGGCGCGCTGGCAGCCCGGTACGGAAGGGCTGCTCTTCGCGCCGTACCTCGCCGGCGAGCGCACCCCGCACGCAGATCCGGACGCGCGCGGGGCGTTCGTCGGTCTGTCGATCCGGCACGACCGCGGCGCGCTGTGGCGGTCCATGCTCGAAGGCGTCGCCTACGGCCTGCGCGACTCGCTCGAGCTGCTCCGGGCGCTCGGCGTCGACCCGAAGGTCGGACGCGTGTCGGGCGGCGGCGCGCGCAGCGAGCTGTGGCTGCGGATCGTCGCATCGGTGCTCGGGCTGCCGCTCGAACGCATGGAGTCGGAGGAGGGATCGGCGTACGGCGCCGCGCTGCTCGCCGGCGTCCGCGCGGGCGTGTTCGCAGACGCGGCCGCCGCCGTCTCCCGGACCGTCCGGGTGCGGGCACGGGTCGATCCGGTCTGGGACTACGAGGACGGCTACGAGCGCTTCAGCCGCCTCTACCCGGCCCTCCGTCCACTGGAGGAACCTTCATGACGCGGCGGCGGACGAAGCTCACGATCCTGGTTGAGAGAGCGAACCAGGATCGGGGCGCTTAACGCGCGCCGATCGCGTTCATCACGTACCCGCCCTCGAGCATCGACGGGGCACGCGCCTGGAGGCGATCCCACGTCGGGACGTCCCAGCCGAAGGAGTCGGCCAACCGCACGATCATGCTGAACATGCCGCAGACGGCCGCCGCCTCGCGCAGCGCCTGCCGCGACACTCCCGCGTCGTACGCGGCTTGCGCGTCCGCGGGGCTCAGCTCGTCGGGGCGGAGCGTCAGCTTCTCGATGAAGACGAGCGCCGCCGTGAGCTCCGGCCGCAGCGGCGCGGTGCGCCAGTCGTCGACGACCGCCTGCCAGACCTCCTCGCCGAGCGCGTACGACGCAACTGCGCCGTGGGAGCCCGTTCAGAACGGGCACTGGTTGAGTAACGAAGTGAATCCCGCGAACAACTCGCGCTCGCCGGCGCTCCACTCCGACGCGCCGCGCATCACGCGGTCGAGCTCCTCCGAGAAGGGCGTGCCGAAGAGCTCCGGCCGGTAGAGGAGCGTCTTCACGACCCCGAGTGGCTCGGCGCCGCTGCGCTCGCGGATCATCGTGAGCATCGCCGCCTCGTCCGGCGCGTGCCCGGTGTCGACGACCTGCAGCCTCACCCGATCACCTCGCCCGCCTTGTCGAGCCGCCGCAGCCCCTCCCCGATCGCCGCGGCGACCGTCTGCTCGAAGATCTCGTCCTCCGTCAGGCCGGACGCCTTCAACGCCTCGACGTCGCCGTCGGTGATCGCGTACGCCGCGGAGCGCACCTTCTCGAGGTACGCGGCCATCTCGGGTGGAGCAGGCCCGGTGGCGGCGACGTTCGCGCGCAGCTGCTCGATCGACATGAATCGACTCTACAGCTCTGGGACTCTACGACTCCGCAGCGCCGTTCGCGCTTTCGCCCTCGGCGGACGGCTCACGCTTGTGCCACGGCTGGAACGTGACGTGCAGCTTCTCGATCCGCTGCCCGTCGACAGACTCGACACGAAACGTCAGCCCGTTCCATTGCACCTCGTCGCCCGGCTCGGCCGCATGACCGAGCTGGCCGAAGACGAAGCCCGCGATCGTGTGGTAGTCCTCCTGCGGCAGATCGACGTCGAACGTCTCGTTGAAGTCGTCGATCGGAAATGTCCCGTCGATCCGGACCGTGTCGTCGTCGATGCGCTCGATCGTCTCGTCGGGCAGGTCGAACTCGTCCTCGATCTCGCCGACGATCTCCTCGAGCAGGTCCTCGAGCGTGACGATGCCCTCCATCGACCCGTACTCGTCGATCACGACCGCCATGTGCTGGTTCGTGCGCCGGAACTCCGTCAGCAGCGCGCCGAGATCCTTGGTCTCCGGGACCATGTACGCCGGCCGTACGAGTGACTCCAGGTCGACGGCGGCGATCCCGTCGTCGTGCATCGCGACGATCAGGTCGCGGATGTGGAGGATGCCGACGATGTCGTCCAGCGACTCCCGGTAGACGGGATAGCGCGTGTACGGCGACTCGAGCACGGACTTCAACGCTTCCTCGGCCGGCAGCGCGATCGAGATCGCGACCACCTCGGGGCGCGGCACCATCACGTCCGCGACCTCCTTGTCCGCGAAGTCGAAGACCTTGTAGAGCATCTCCTGCTCCTCGTGCTCGATCTCGCCCTGCTCGGCCGAGCTCGAGAGCAGCATCCGCAGTTCGGCCTCCGAGTGCGCGTCGTGCTCGGCGCCCGGAGGGTCGAGGCCGAGGCCGCGCAGGATCAGCGCAGTCGACTCCTGCAGCACCCAGATCAGCGGGCGCATGAGGACGAAGAACCAGCGCACGGGCGTCGACACCGCGAGCGCGGTCCGCTCCGGATGACCGAGTGCGATGCCCTTCGGCACGAGCTCGCCGATCACGACGTGGAGGTACGTGACGATCAGCAGTGCAAGGATCACGGCGAGGAACCCGGCCATCAGCGGCTCGAACTTGCGCGAGAGCGCCTGCTCGCCGAGGGCACCGATGGCGAGGCTCGAGAGCGTCACGCCGAGTTGCATGGCCGAGATGAACCGCGGCGGGTCGCCCGTGATCTTCAGCACGAGGCGGGCGCGCCTGTTCCCCTCGTGCTCGAGCTCCATGATCCTCGTCCGGCGCGACGTGACGAGGCCGTACTCGGCGGCGACGAAGAACGCGTTCACGAGGAGCAGCCCCAGCAGGGCCAGCATCTGCAAGAGGAAGGTCATCGGGTGCGCCGCATCGGCGCGCGCGTACTGGGCGGCAGGTCGTCGTCCACGCGAATCAGTCGGCCGAGTATAGCCAGGCGGATGACGGAACGAACGTCTGTTCGTATACTGTCGGAATGCGGGTCGAATACCGCGAGGAGCCCTGCAAGGTCGCCCTGAACCGGGTCAAGGGCATGCCGTTCGGCTGGTCGCTGAACCCGTACATGGGCTGCGTCCACCGCTGCACGTTCTGTTACGTGCGTGCGTTCGAGCGGCGGGCAGACCGTCCCTCCGACGACCGCTACGGCACGTCGATCCGGGTGAAGGTCAACATCGCCGAAGTGCTGCGCGCCGAGCTTGCGCGGCCGAGCTGGAACGGCGACGGAGTCGCGATCGGCGCCGCAACCGACCCGTACCAGCCGGCCGAGGGCAGGTACAAGCTCACCCGCGCCTCCATCGAGGTCCTGCGCGACGCCGCGCAGAGCTTCTCGATCATCACGCGCGGACCCTTGATCGTCCGCGACGCAGACGTGCTCGCGGAGGCATCGCGGCGCGCGGACGTGTCGGTCACCTTCTCCGTGCCGACCGTCGACGAGGACGTGTGGCGCTCGACCGAGCCCGGGACCGCCCCACCCCGCCAGCGGCTGCGAGCGCTGAAGACGCTGGTCGAGGCAGGCGTTCGCGCCTCCGTCGGCATGGCGCCTCTCCTCCCAGGCCTGTCGGATCACCCGGGCTCTATCGAGCGCGTCGTGGTCGCAGCGCGCGAGGCCGGCGCGTGCGGGGTCTGGGCGAACCTGCTCTACCTCCGCCCCGGCACGCGCGAGCACTTCCTCACGTGCCTCGAACGCGACTGGCCCGAGCTGCTGCCGGACTACGAGCGGCTCTACGCACGAGGCCGCGCCTATCTTCCCGCCGCGGAGACTCGACCCGCGAAGGAGGCCGTCCGGAAGCTCGCGCGCGAGCACGGGGTGCGCGACCGGCGTCTCGAACCGCTCCGTCCCCCGGCTCGCGACGAACAGCTGTCCCTTCTTTCAGCATAGGATTGCAATCCACATGGCCGACGAGATCACGACGCTCATCGTCGACGACCACGAAGTCGTCCGCGAAGGGCTGCGCCTGTCGCTCTCCCGCGCGCCGCACATCAGGGTCGTCGGCGAGGCCGCCGACGGCGCATCCGCCGTGGAGATGGCGGAGCGGCGCAAGCCCGACGTGATCATCATGGACGTCCGCATGCCGGGGATGGACGGGCTCGAGGCGACGAAGTTGCTGACCGAGAAGGTGCCCGACTCGAAGGTGCTGATCTTTACCGCGTACTCCGAGCGTTCGCTGCTCGGCCGCGGTCTCGAGTCCGGCGCGAAGGGCTACATCCTCAAGGAGGCGCCGCACCAGACGCTCGTGCGCGCGATCGAGAAGGTCGCGCAGGGCGACGGCTACGTCGACCCGGCGCTGATGCCCGCGTTCCTCGCCGGCAAGGACCAGACGGACATGCTGACGACGCGCGAGCGGGAGATCCTGCAGCTGCTCGCCGACGGCATGTCGAACGCCGATGTCGCAGGGCGGCTCTTCATCTCGCAGGAGACGGTCAAGAGCCACGTGCGCCATATCCTCACGAAGCTCGAGGCCGACACTCGGACGCACGCTGTCGCGATCGCATTGCGCGAAGCGATCATTGACTGAGCTGCGTCGTTGAGCGACGAGGGAGTCGACCGGCTGATCGCCGCCGAGCAGGACGAGCGGCGCCGAATCGCCCTGTTCCTGCACGACGGCCCGGTGCAGAACCTCTCCGGCATCGCGCTGATGCTCGACGCCGCGCTGCACTCGATCGAGGTGGGGAAGCTCGAAGACGCTCGAAGCGTGCTCGGCAGCGCGCTCGACAGGCAGCGCGCGACCATCCGGGAGCTGCGAGAGCTTTCCTTCGCACTCGAGCCGGTCGTGCTCCGCGACCAAGGCTTCGGGCCGGCGCTGCACGCGCTCGCCGAACACGTGGGCACCTCGAACCGGATCAGGATCGACCTCGACGTCGACGCAGCCGACCAGGCAGGCGAGGCGGCGCAGGTGGCGATCTACACGATCGTGCGCGAGCTCCTCGACCAGGCCGTCCGCCGCGGCCCACCGAAGCGCGTGGCCGTGACGATGAAGCCGACCG
Source organism: Gaiellaceae bacterium (assembly GCA_045806045.1). GTDB lineage: Bacteria > Actinomycetota > Thermoleophilia > Gaiellales > Gaiellaceae > PALSA-600. The sequence continues at coordinate 52,632 of JBJMKB010000028.1, forward strand.
ACGAGGGCGGGCTGCAAACGTGCGTCTCCGACGATGCCGAGCCGGAGCGCCGGCGGAGGTCGTTCGAAGCAGTCGAGGAGCGTGTCAAGCAACTGCACGGCACGATCGAAGTAGACGCAGGCGACGAAGGCACCCGCGTGGTCGTCACGCTGCCTCCCTACGCGATCCGGCGATAAGATCCGGTCCGATGGCCGAGGGCTCGTACCTCCTCTTCCTGTGGTCGCCTGCGGGCTACACGCTGCGCGAGATCGAAGGCGACCCACCGCAGATCGGCCACGAGTTCGAGGCGGGCGACCAGAAGCTCGTCGTGAACAAGATCGGCGCGTCGCCCCTGCCCGGCGACACCCGCGCGTGCGTCTTCTCCGTCGGCGCGTGACGGACCGAAACTCAGGAACCTGGTTCAGACCCCGAAACCAGGTTCCGGCCGCGGGACGAAACTCAGGAACCTGGTTCAGACCCCGAAACCAGGTTCCGGCCGCGGGACGAAACTCAGGAACCTGGTTCAAACCCCGAAACCAGGTTCCGGCCGCGGGACGAAACTCAGGAACCTGGTTCGGCTGACACCGAATCAGGTTCCGTGTGCCGCGGCGTCCTCGGCCGCCGCGAGGCCCTGCACGAGCGCCTGCGCGAGGCCGCTCGCATAGCCGCCGGCCGCGACGCCGCCGGCGTCGACGCCGGCCGCCCAGAGACCGTCGACGCCGGCGACCCGCGCGCGCTCGTCGATACGCAGTCCGCCGATCGTGTGTGTGATCGACGCGATCACCCGCACTGCGGTCAACGCGCCTTCGGGCGGGTCGAACGGAAGGTCGGCCAGCGGCATCCGCGCCTCCGCCGGAGCCGCCTCGACGATCTCCGCGACGGTCCGGTCACGAACCCGTTCGCGCAGTCCCGCCTCGTCGAGGACGTAGTAGGCCCGCGCGTCGCGGCGGCGCGCGGTCGCCTGCACGAGGTTCGTCTCCGACCACGAGACGTCCTCGCGGGAGAAGAACTCGATGCCGTCCTCGTCGAAGATCCGCGCGAACCGCCCGTAGAGCTGCGAGAGCGACACGAGCTGCGTCTCGTCCCACGGCGCATCCGGCATGTTGCGGCCGTAGAACTCGTCCATGCCGCCGGTGAGGCTCGCCCCGCGGTCGAGCGCGACGCGCAGGCCATCACCGGACGACCACTCGTTGGCGCGCAGCCGAAGCGCCGCAGCCGGGGCGACGTAGCGCGTCACGAGCTCGTCGGAGGCGGCGAATCCGCCGGTGCAGAGGATCGTCGCTTCGTCGTCGCTGCGCCCGTCCGTTTGCAGCTCCACGTCGCCCGCGAGCGCGTCCGCGAGCCCGCGGGGCTCGAATCGCTTGCCGACGGTGCGCGCGTTCCCGGTCTCCTCCCAGACGACGGGCGCGCCGCGCGACACGAGCCAGGCGATCGCCTCGTCGAGGCGTTCCCAGATCTGCCGCTGGAGCAGCTCGTCGCCGCCGGGGCACTCGCGCCGGAAGTCCTCCCACTCCCGGTGGCGCCAGATCACGCAGGAGGAGAGGAGCATCGAGCCGCCGATCCGCGTTCCCTTCTCCCGCACGACGACCTCGCGTCCGAGCTCCCGCAGGCGCGCCGCCGCGACGAGACCGGCCATGCCGGCCCCTGCGACGACGATCAAGTCAGTGAGAACGTCGGCTTGTGCTCGACGTACTCGATCCGCACGCGCTCCGGGCCCCAGAGGAACGCGGCGTACGTGTTCGCAGCATCGACGACCGACTCGACCTCGATCCCGAGGCCGTTCGCGTCTCCGATCACCTCGTCGGCGGAGTCGACGAGCACCGCCAGGTGGTTCAGGAGCGGCCGCTCGGGCTCGCCTGGATCGCCCTGCAGGAACTGCACGTAGGCGCCTCCGACCTCGACCCGCGCGGGTCCGGCCGCTGCGAAGCCGTAGCGCTTGTACTCGCCGGCGGTCGCCTCCGGGTCCGCGGAGTAGAGAGCCACGTGGTCGAGGTCGTACTCGACGTCCGTGGGCGCCTCGACGAGGGTGATCCGAATCCCGCCGCCCGCGTCGAACGTCTCGGGGGCACCGCCCGGGAGCTGTGCCCGCGCGGCGGCGAGGTCGGACACGCGCAGGCCGACGTGCGCGAACGCGCCCTGCTCCCTCGGTCCTTCCGCATCGAAGAGCGTCAGCTTGCCGCGGCGAGCGTGGCTGCCGAGCAGCGTGAAGGTGTCTTCGCGCGCGATCACGTGCATGCCTAGATGGCGCTCGAGAAACCGGGCGATCTGCTCCCGGTCGGAGACCCAGAACGCGACGTGATCGAGGGTCTTCGGCTGCACGAGGTCGAAAGAGTATCGACACGGCTATCGCAGCCGAAACACACGGCGACGCCCGGGCTCCGGCTGGTTCGCGGAGCCCGGGCGTCGCCGAACGACCTACCTGCGCCGAGCCGTCTTGCGCGAGCCCGTACGCGAGCGGGTCGCAGCCTTGCGGCCACCCGACTTGCGGGCGGTCGACCGCTTAGCCGTGCTCCGCTTCGCAGTCGCCCGCTTGGCGGTGCTCCGCTTCTTCGCGGTGCCCCGCTTCGCGGTCGAGCGCTTGGCGGTGCTGCGCTTCGCAGTGCTGCGCTTGGCGGTGCTGCGCTTCTTCGCGGTCCCACGCTTGGCGGTGCCCCGCTTGGCAGTGCTGCGCTTGGCGGTGCTGCGCTTCTTCGCGGTCCCACGCTTGGCGGTGCCCCGCTTGGCAGTGCTGCGCTTGGCGGTGC
>JBJMKB010000029.1:0-44864 GCA_045806045.1 Gaiellaceae bacterium
TGAACCGCATCGACGAGATCATCGTCTTCCCGAAGCTGCAGAAGGACGAGATCCTCCAGATCGTCGACCTGCTCATGAACCGGCTGCGCGTGCAGATGGCCGAGCACGAGGTCACGATCGAGCTGACGGACGAGGCGAAGGACCTGCTCGTCGAGAAGGGTTGGGATCCGGCGATGGGCGCGAGGCCGCTGCGCCGTGCGATCCAGCGCTACATCGAGGACCCGCTCGCGGACTTCGTCCTCGGACGGCAGCTCCAGCCGGGCTCGACGATCCTCGTCGCCCGCAAGAGCGACGAAGAGGTCGACATCACCGTCGTCCCGCCCGCACCGCCGGAGGCGATCGGCGTCTCGGCGGCCCCCGACACGCTCCCCGACGAGATAAGCGGATGAGGCAAGCGGGGGGCCGGCGCAGCCGGCCCCCCGCGCAGCCTCATCGCCGAACCTGGTTCGCTCTTTGAACCAGGTTCGTGAGTTTCACGAGCCGCGGCAGGCCCCCCGCGCAGCCTCATCGCCGAACCTGATTCGCTCTCTGAATCAGGTTCGTGAGTTTCGTCCGGCGCAGCCGGCCCCCCGCGCAGCCTCATCGCCGAACCTGGTTCGCTCTTTGAACCAAGTTCGTGAGTTTCCTCCGGCGCGGCCGGCCCCCCGCGCAGCCTCATCGCCGAACCTGGTTCGCTCTCTGAACCAGGTTCGTGAGTTTCGCCGGCCGCGGCGTCCGAGAGAAACTCGTCAACCTGGTTCAAAATGCGAACCAGGTTGAGGTGGGGTGGAACCAGCTGATTCGCTCTCTCGATCAGGTGCCCGGTTCGAGTTGCCACACGTCGTTGCGGAGCAGCGGGACGACGGTGCCGTCTCGGAGCAGGGCGTCGACGTCGACCTCCGGGCCGCCGACCATGAAATCCGTGTGCACGTTCGACGTGTTCACGCCCTCGATGACGCCGCCCTCGACGGCCTCGGCGTACGCTCCGCCGTAGGCGACGTGACAGGTGGCGTTCTCGTCGAAGAGCGTGTCGAAGAACGTGAGGCCGGTCTTGCCGATGCGCGAGGTTCCGTCGACGAGCGCGATCTCTCCGAGCGACGATGCCGTCTCGTCCGTCTCGAGCTGGCCCGTGATCACCTCCGCACCTTCCTCGGCGCGCACGTCGACGATCTTTCCGCCCTCGAACCTCATCTCGAGCCCCTTCACGACGCGCCCGTAGAGCGAGAGGGGCCGCGTCGACCGGACGAAGCCCTCCGCGCGGCGCATGTCGGGCGTCGTGAACACCTCCTCGGTCGGCATGTTCGCGACGTAGGGGATTCCCTCTGCCGTCACCGATTCGCAGCCCTGCCATCGCGACTCGGGCAGCAGACCGACGCGCAGGTCCGTGCCCGGCCCCTTGAAGTGGATCTCGTCGATCCCAAGGTCGTCGAGGCCGCGCGCCCGCGCGCCGATGCGCGCGACGTGCCCGCGCCACGCGGCCACCGGATCGCTCTCGTCGAGCCTGACGGCGTACTCGACGAGCTCCCACAGCCGGTCGAGATCGGGCTCGCCGAACATCTGCCGCGCCCAGCCCTCGTTCGGGACGCCGATCACCGTCCAGTTGTTCAGCTGCTCGGTGACCTGGCGATTCGACTCCTCTGCCAGCTCGAGCATGCGCGCCTTGCCGACGCGCTCGCCAGGGAGATCGGCGAGGAGGTTCGGCTCGGCGTCGCCGGTCAGGGCGATGACGGCGGCGCGCTCGTCCCCGACCTCCTTCGCGCGCTCGAGCAGCCACGGCGGCGTCCACGAGAGCACGTCGTCGGCTGCGCCTTCGATCAGCGCCCTGCGGATGTGCTGGTCGCTGTAATAGACGTCGACGTACCTCGCGCCGGCCTTGTACGCCTCACGCGTGATCGCGCGCGCCACCGGCGCGTGCTCGACGCGCGCGAGGACATCCACGAGCTGCCCCGACTGGACGTTCGCGCCGACGCGGACCGCCAACTCGGCATAGCGGTCGATGCGATTCAGTCCGGTAGCTGCCATGTCTCCTCCCGGAGGATCGGGATGGCTTGGCCGTCCTTCGTGAGCCCGTCGATCTCGAGCTCGGGCCGGCCGACCATGAAGTCGGTGTGGACAGTCGAGACGTTCAGGCCGTCGCCGGGCTCGCCCTCGAGCACGTCGGGAATGCCGAACCCGTACGCGATGTGACACGTCGCGTTCTCGTCGTAGAGCGTGTCGAAGAACGTGATGCCCGTCTGGCCGACGCGCGAGGTTCCGTCCACGAGCGCGAGCTCGCCGAAGTAACCGGCGCGCTCGTCGCTCTCGAGCTGCCCCCGCACGAGCTCCGCACCGTGCTTCGCCTGCACGTCGACGATCTTCCCATCCTTCACCGTCAGCTGCAGGTCCTCCACGATGTCCCCCAGTAGCGCGAGCGGAAGGCTCGACCTGATGGTGCCTTCGGCGCGGCGGCAGTCGGGGCTGGTGAAGATCTCCTCCGTCGGCATGTTCGGGACGTACTCCCGGCCGTCTGCACGGCGGAAGAGCGCCGACATCCAACGCGCGGCAGGTAACAGGCCCACGGTGAAATCGGTGCCAGGCCCGCGATAGTGCAAGGCGTCGAAGCGCAGCTCCGTCAGCTTGGTCGCACGCGCCTCGAGCCGCGCCATGTGTTCCCGCCAGGCCGCGACAGGGTCGGGCTCGTCGAGGCGGGTGCAGAACGAGACCGCCTCCCAGAGGCGCTCCACGTCCGGCTCGCCGAAGACCTTTTGCGCCCAGCCGTCGGTCGGGTAGGCAACACCGGACCAGTTCACCGAACGGTCGACCATCTGCTTGCGCGCGATCTCGGCGAGCTCCTTCATCTGCGCCTTGCCGACACGTTCGCCGTCGAGCTCGGACAGAAGCTCGGGCTCGGGGTCGCCCGTCGTCCAGATCATCGCCTTCGGGACGACGTCCATGCGGGTCTTCAGCCAGTCCGGCGTGTGCGTCAGCGCCTCGTCGGGGCCAAGCTCGATCATCGCCTTCCGCACGTGCTGGTCGCGGTAGCCGACGTCGACGTAGCGCGCACCCGCGTCGTAGGAGGCGCGCGTCAGCGCGCGTGCCAGCGGCGCGTGCTCGACCATGGAGTTGATGAACACCGTCTGGCCCTCCTCGACGTTCGCGCCCACACGTACCGCGAGCTCTGCGTACTTTCGGAGACGGTCGTCTACAGCTGCCAATCGTCCTCCCTCAGGATCGGAACACGCTTGCCGTCGGGACAGTAGAGAACTCGATATCAGGTGTCGAGGGGCACATCGTCCCAGCCGCGGCCCTCTCCGGCCAGCCAATTCAGCGCGTGATGCCGTTCGACCGCGATCGAGTGCGCCTCCGCGTGCTGCTCGGGCGTCAGGTGCCGGTAGACCTTGCCGTAGGCGCGGAAGTCGCCGCGCATGGGGGCCGGGAGGAGACCCTGCTCGAACCCGCGCATCGCGGTCGCCGCAATCAGCTGGTCGAACGTCGCATAGCGTTCGGGCAGCTCGAGCGCCGCGGTCGCCTGCAGCCCCGTCGTCCGGGCCCGCCAGTGCCAGAGCCGCGCGGACTCGCGCTCGAGCTGGAGCTCGTCCTCGTCGCGGAGCGCCACGTCGTCGATCTCGACCGCAGCGACCTCCTCGGGATCGAACGGCTGGTCGTAGGCCGGGAGCTCCACGAGCTGCAGCGCCCAGAGCAGCGTGCCGAGCGCCTCGCCGCGCCAGATCGCGTCCACGACCGCGGGATCCTCCGTCGGCAGCTCCGCGAGCGCGGCGCGCAACTCGTCGCGCAGCGCCCGGCAGCGCTCGACCACCTCCCCTTGCGATCGGAGCTTGCGGCGCGGCATCCCGAAGGGAACCTAGCCGAGCACGCGGTCGATCTCGGCGAGCGTCTCGGGATCCAGCTCGATTCCCGAGGCCGACGCGTTCTCGTGGACCTGCTCCGGACGAGACGCCCCCACGATCGCCGAGGCCACCTCCTCCAGCCGGAGCACCCATGCGAGCGCGAGTTGCGACATCGTGATGCCCAGCCGCTCCGCGATCGGCACGAGGCGCTGCACCTTCTCGAGCACCTCCGGCTCGAGCCAGCTGCCCATCATCGAGCCCATGCTCCGGCTCGTCGCGCGCGAGCCCTGCGGCGGCGGTGAGCCCGGCTTGTACTTGCCGGTCAGCGCGCCCTGCGCGAGCGGCGACCAGACGATCTGCGAGATCCCGTTCTCGCGGCAGAGCGGAAAGATCTCGCGTTCGGGATCGCGGTGAAGCATCGAGTATTGCGGTTGCGACGAGACGAACTTCGCGTAGCCCTGTTCGCGGCTCAGCTGGAGCGCCGCGCGAATCTGGTCGGCGCTCCACTCGCTGAAGCCGATGTAGCGCGCCTTGCCCGAGCGCACGACGTCGGTCAGCGCGGCCATCGTCTCCTCGAGCGGCGTGTGCCGGTCGTAGCGATGGCATTGGTACAGGTCGACGTGATCGGTGCGGAGGCGGCGCAGCGAGTCGTCGATCTGCTTCTCGATCTGCTGCCGCGAGAGTCCCTGGTTCGCGCCCGAGTCGTCCATCGGGAAGTAGACCTTGGTCGCGAGCACGTACGAGTCGCGCGGCCGGCTTTGCAGGACGTCCCCGAGGAACTCCTCGGCGCCTCCGCGTGCGTACACGTTCGCGGTATCGATGAAGTTGATGCCGACCTCGAACGCAGCCTCGACGCACGCCCGCGCCGCGTCGTCGCCGACCCCGCCGCCGTAGGTCAGCCACGAGCCGAGGCTGATCTCCGAGACCCGCAGGTCGCTGTCGCCGAGTTGTCTCAGTCTCATGCTCGAATCGTCTCAGTTGCGACACGGGTGCCGTCGGATGCTCGGAGTACCTTTGCCTTCCCATGGCGAAACCGGCTGCGCTCCACCACGTCTGCACGGAGTGCGGGACGTCGTCCGGGCGCTGGCTCGGGAAGTGCCCGGGGTGCGGCGAGTTCGGGACGTTGATCGCCGAGGCGGCTTCGCCGCGAGGCGCAGCCGTTCCGCGGCCGGCGCGCCCACCGCTCCGGCTCGTCGACGTCGTCGCCGAGGAGGCCGAACGGCTCTCGACCGGCGTCCCGGAGCTCGACCGTGTGCTCGGCGGCGGGCTCGTTCCCGCCTCTCTCGTGCTCGTCGGCGGAGAGCCCGGCGTCGGCAAGTCGACGCTGCTCCTCTCGGCCCTGGGTGCCATCTCGCGCGAGCGCCGCGCGTTGCTCGTCACGGGCGAGGAGTCGGTCGCCCAGGTGAAGCTGCGGGCTGCGCGGCTCGGCGGCTGCGACGGCGTGGAGATCCTCGCGGAGACCGAGCTCGACGTCGTCTGTGCCACGCTCGAACGCGAGCGGCCCGCGGTCTGCGTGATCGACTCCGTTCAGACGCTCTGGTCGCAGGAGGTCGGCTCCGCGCCCGGCTCCGTCTCGCAGGTGCGCGAAGCGGCCTCGCGGCTGCTGCGCGTCTCGAAGGAGAGCGGCGTCGCGACGTTCCTCGTCGGCCATGTGACGAAGGACGGGTCCGTCGCGGGACCGCGCGTGCTCGAGCATCTCGTCGACTGCGTGCTGCAGTTCGAGGGCGACCGCTACCACGCACATCGCATCCTCCGCGCAGTCAAGAACCGCTTCGGCTCCACGAACGAGCTCGGCGTCTTCGAGATGACGGGCGCGGGCCTGGTCGGCGTGCCCGACCCGTCGGAGGTCTTCGGACGCACGCACGCCGGCGAGGTCGGCGCAGCGGTGACGTGCACGCTCGAGGGAACGCGGCCGCTCCTGCTGGAGGTCCAGTCGCTCGTCGCGCCGACCGACCTCGCGATGCCGCGGCGCGTGGGGACGGGCGTCGATCCGAAGCGCCTCGCCATGATCGTCGCGGTCCTCTCGCGGCATGCCGGCCTGCCCCTCGGCGGCGCCGACGTCTTCGTCAACGTCGCGGGCGGCGTGCGCATCGACGAGCCCGGCGCCGACCTCGGGATCGCGCTTGCGATCGCCTCCGCGGCGAAGGGCGCGCCGGTCCGGGAAGGGTTGGCCGCGTTCGGCGAGATCGGGCTGACCGGACGCCTCCGCCCGGCGGCACAGGCCGACCGGCGGATCGAGGAATGTCGCAAATTCGGGGTTTCGACCGTTCTCGGGCCCGACGCGGAGACCCTGCGCCGGGCGCTCGCCGTCGCCTTGTCCGATTCCGCCGACTAGCAGGCATTTTCCTCAAAATAGGCGGTTTTGCAGGGTTTCTGCTACCCTGACAGTCCCGCCGGTGGAGCCCAAGAGGCCGCCGGCACTTTCGCGACTACGGACTGAAAGAGGCGCATTTGTACAAGGTCGGCGACAAGGTGGTGTATCCCCACCACGGTGCAGGAACGGTCGTAAAGCGCGAGAAGCGCGAGGTCCTCGGGGAGAAGCGGGAGTACCTGACGATCAAGATCCTGCACAACGACATGACCGTGAACGTTCCCGCTGACAACGCCGAGCGCGTTGGCCTGCGCAAGGTCATCGACGAGGAGGCGGTCAAGAAGGTCGTCAAGTACCTGACTTCCGGCGGCACCGAGATGCCCAAGAACTGGAACCGCCGCTTCAAGCACAACCGCGACAAGATGAAGACCGGCGACATCTACGAGCTCGCGGAGGTCGTCCGCAACCTTGCGCTGCGCGACGGGGAGAAGGGCCTCTCGACCGGCGAGAAGCAGATGTACGTCAAGGCGAAGAAGATCCTCGCGTCGGAGTTGATGTACGCGAAGACGATGAGCGAGGACGAGGCGCTCGAGTGGCTCGAAGAGACGCTCACGGAGGGCGCGAAGCCGAAGGCGACGCCGGCGGAGAAGAAGGCGGCCGCTCCGAAGAAGACCGCCGCGCCAGCCGCGAAGAAGGCATCCGCGGCGACGAAGAAGCCTGCTGCGAAGACGGCGACCGCGGCGCGCAAGACCGCCACGGCGAAGAAGCCGGCCGCGAAGAAGACCGCGACCGCCAGGCGGTAAGGCGTGGTCGTTGCCGTGCTCGTCGCCGCCGGGCGGGGAGAGCGGCTCGGGGAGGACAGGCCGAAGGCGTTCGTGCGCCTCGGCGATCTTCCCCTCCTCGCAGAGCCCCTGCGCCGGCTCGACCAGAGCGCCTGGGTCGACGAGATCGTGGTCGTCGCGCCCGAGGAGTGGGAAGAGCCGGCGATCCTGCTCGCGGAGGAGGTCGGCGCGTCAAAGGTGCGCGCGTGCGTGACCGGCGGGGCGACGCGTACCGATTCCGTGCGTGCGGGCGTCGCCGAGGTGCCGGAGGATGCGGCGGTGATCCTCGTGCACGACGCGGCGCGCCCGCTCGTCTCTGAGGACGTGATCGAGCGCCTGATCGGCGCGCTCGGCGAGGGCTTCGACGGGGCGATCCCCGCGTTGCCCGTCTCGGACACGGTGAAGCGCGTGCGCGACGGCGTCGTCGTGGAGACGGTCGCGCGCGACGAGCTCGTGACGGTGCAGACGCCGCAGGCGTTCGTCGCGCAGGTCCTGCGCGCCGCGCTCGGCGGCGAAGGCCCTGACTGCGCGTCGCTCGTCGAGGCGAACGGCGGTCGTGTCAAGGTCGTTCCGGGCGACGAGCGCCTGCTCAAGGTGACGACGCGCGCCGACCTGGATCGAGTAGCAGCGTGGCTTCGCTCCGAACCTGGTTCGCCCATTGAATTGGGTTCGTGAGCCTCATCGTGTCGCGGCAAATCGATGTGGTCGTCTTCGACGTCGGCGAAACGCTGATCGACGAGACGATGATGTGGACGCGCGCCGCCGCGGTCGCCGGCGTGACGCCGTTCACGGCGATGGGCGTGCTCGGCGCGACAATCGCGCAAGGCCGGCATCACGACGACACATGGGAGATCCTCGGCGTCGAGCGCCCCGCCGCGACGTGGGACGCCGACGACTGGTACCCGGACGCCGTTCCCTGCATCGAGCGCTTGCGTGCCGGCGGCTATCGCGTCTGCGCCGCCGGGAACACGCCGCAGTTCGTGGAGGAGGGTGTCGCCCGTCACGTCGAGGTGCTCGGCTCGTCGGAGCGCTGGCAGGTCTGGAAGCCCGATGCGGCGTTCTTCTCGCGCATCGTCGATGCCGTCGGCGTCGAGCCTGCGAAGATCGCGTACGTGGGCGACCGTGTCGACAACGACGTCGCTCCCGCGCTCGCTGCGGGGATGGTCGCGGTTCATCTGAAGCGCGGGCCGTGGGGGTACCTGCAGGAGCCGCCGCCGCAAGCGCTCCGGATGTCATCGCTCGACGAGCTGCCCGCGGTGCTGCCGTGAGCGACTTCAGAGTCGGGATCGGCGTCGACGCGCACGCGCTCGAGGAAGGCGTGCAGCTCGTCCTGGGCGGCGTCCGCGTCGACCACGCGAGCGGGCTGGCGGGCCACTCGGACGGCGACGTCCTGGCGCACGCGCTCACCGACGCGCTGCTCGGCGCAGCCGGGCTCGGCGACATCGGCACGTTGTTCCCCTCCGGCGACGAGCGCTTTCGCGGCGCCGCGAGCCTCGACCTGCTGCGGCAGGCCTACCGCGACGTGCGCGACGCGGGCTGGACGCTCGTGAACGCGGACTGCGTGCTGATCGGCGAGGAGCCGAAGATCGCGGCGCTGCGGGACGAGATGCGCCGCCGTCTCTCGGAGGCGGTGGACGGAGGCGACGTCAACGTGCGCGCGACGACGACGGACGGTCTCGGCTTCACCGGCCGCGGCGAGGGGCTAGCTGCTCAGGCGGTGGCGCTGCTCGTCAGCGAACCACGAACATGAGGTCGTCCTCGTAGCACCACGACCAGTCCTCGCCGGGCTCCGCCGACCTGATGATCGGGTGCGAGGTCTCGTGGAAGTGCGCCGTGGCGTGCCTGTTCGGTGAGTTGTCGCAGCAGCCGACCTTGCCGCACGTCTCGCACATGCGCAGGTGCACCCAGCGGCCGCCGATCTTCAGGCACTCCTCGCAGCCGAGCAGCGGGTCGGGCAGGTTCGTGACCTCGATCTGGTCGAGATGCGTGCAGGTCTCGCTCATCCGGGAAGTGTCGCAATTCCGGCGTGGATGACGACGAGCCCGTCCCGCTCCAGTGAGACGAGAGCGTCGCCGTCGCCCGGCTGCTCGCCGGCAGCGACCGCCTTGAGCGCGAGCGAGCGGCGCTGCCGGAACGAGCCTTCGAACTTCGACTGCTTGCGCAGCGGTTCGTAGCGCTGCCCGCGCGACGGGCACCCCGGCGCGAGCGGACACACGCCGCAGCGCGGAATGCGCGCCAGGCAGATCGTCGCGCCGAGATCGAAGAGCGCCTGCGTGCACTCGCCATCGAACCGCGCGCCCGTGCGCTCCTGGATCCGGCGCACGTTCGTGTCGACCGGCAAGAGGTCCCGGCCGAACGCGAAGTTGCCGACGGCGGCCGCCGTGTACGGACCGACGCCGGGCAGCACGGTCAAGTCGTCGGGCCACCCGTGTGCGGCGACGTGCTGCGCCGCCCGGTGGAGGCTGATCGCACGCCGGTTGTAGCCGAGGCCCTGCCATTCGACGATCACGTCGGCCGGCGACGCAGCAGCGAGCGTCTCCACCGTCGGCCACCTAGCGAGCCATGCGCGCCAGCGCGGCACGACCCGCTCGACTTGCGTCTGCTGCAGCATCACCTCCGAGAGGAGGATGGCGTACGGGTCCGTCGTGCTGCGCCACGGGAGGTTGCGTCCGTTCTCCTCGTACCAGTCCAGCAGGAGCTGCTTCATCCCCAAAGAGGCTAGAAGGCCCGGCGGCCTACGGTGCGGGCTGCTCTACCGGAGCCGGGCGAGCACGCGCTCGGCATCGCGGGCGAGGAGAAGGCAGGCAAGCGCGAGCGGCACCTCGACGAGAGCCGCTTCGCCGATTGAGACGCCGAGCTCCATCCGTGACGACGACGTGAGGATGTCGAACCATGCGTCGACGAGGAGGAGCGCGGCGGCGGCGGTCGCGACCCCTTCCAGCCACGGCGATCGGCGCCAGGCGGCAAACGCGACGCACAGCAGCAGAACCGCGAGGGCGACGTCGAAGCCGGCCCAGGCGATGTCCCAATGCGCCGAGGCATGCGTCGATGGCAGCGTGCTCACGAGGAAGAGGACCCACGGGACGAGCACGACCCCCGCGAGGGCGAACAGCGGCACGACCCAGCGGGCCGGGCGCCAGCCGGCGGGCTCGGACCGTGTCTCGACGTAGAGCGCAGCCATTACTTGACCTCTCAACGAGACGCGGGCGCGGAGTATTTCCTCGAGGCGGTCAGCCGAGCGCTGCGTACGCGCGTCCGCGGTACGGCGGGCGGTCGTCGGCCGGCGCGGGAACTGCACCGAGGCTCGTCCACCACGCGATCGCACGCGCGGTGCCGACGGCGGCGAAGGGCAAGAGGACGAGCCCGAGGCGAAGGTCCGTGTACTCCGGGAGAACGAGGAGATACGCGAGCGCGGCGATCGCGCCGCCGCGCGCGAACCGGACGAGCGTGTCGGGCGGACCGGCCGGTACGAACAGCGGGACGAGGCCGATCAGCAGCATGACGCCCGGCGGCAGCGGCATGCCGTAGATCTGCAGGCGGTCGTACAGGACGAGGTCGAGTCCGATCGCAATCACGAGCGCTGCCGCGAAACGCCGACGCACCCGCGCGCTTCGGCGGGTGCCGGCCGGTAGGGCGAGCAACGCGAGCGCACCCAGCGATGCTGCGACGAGAGGCAGGCAATCGAGCACGGGGAAGTCCGTGTAGATCATCGACCAGACGTAGTGGCCGTACCGGTGCAGCACGAAGCCCCAGGTGTCGTGGGCGGGGACGGTGTTCTCGCTGAATGTGAATGCCATCGTCGAGCGCAGCGGCGCGCCGAAGAGCAATGCGGGCACGAGCGTGGCGACGGCTCCCGAGGCAGCGACGGCGAGCGCGCGGCGCGTGCGAGCCGTCAGCGCGAAGACGACCGCAGCCAGGGCGGGAATTGCCGCCACGTCTCTCGTGAACGCGAGGAGACAAACGGCGGCGGCCCATACCGCGATGCGCCATCGGCTTCCGGTCTGCGCGCGGCAGCCTGCGTAGATGGCCATGAACAGCGTGGCGACGCCGAGGCTGTCGCTCAACGGGTACGCCGACCAGGCGCGAAGCGGATCGAAGGCGAGAACAGCGAGTGCGGTCGCGAACGCGGTGACCGAGCCGAAGCGACGGCGGAGCACGAGGAAGGCCGCGAGACCGCAGAGGACGTATCCGAGGACCGAGACCGCCGTCAAGCTGCGGGCGCCGAACGCAGGACGGAGCGTCGCGGCGGCGATCGGCGCCACCCAGCGCCGCCGGTAGAACGGCGCCGCATACTCCACCCACCGCGGATCGCCCACTCGATCGGCGGCATGGAAGACCGACCGGCCGATCGGCCCGGAGAACACGTGATGCCGGGCCGTCCGCGCATCGGCGCCCGCGATCTCCCGCGACTGCGCCTCGTAGAAGAGCGCGTCCGGCGTCCAGCGAACCGGGCCGGTCCAGGCTCCGAACGACAGTGCGAGGCCGATGCCGGCGATCAGCGCGACGAGCGCGGCCGTGGGAACACGATGCTGCGCGGTCAATGCACTGCCGCGGGCTCGGTGAGGACCGCCGCTCGCTCGACGCGCGGCCGCTCGAGGGCGAGCGCCAGCGCGGCCGGCGCCGCGAGCCACGCTGCCGCGCCGGCGACGCCTGGCGGGAGGCCGAGCCAGTCGAGCGCGTTCGGCGTCACGTGCGAAAGAAGCCAGCCGCCGGTCGAATCGCTCGCCATGGCGACGATCGCGCCCCAGCCCCCGTGCGGGAACGCGTACGACATGGTCCACGTCAACGTCAGCGCCATGGTCGGGGCGACGGACAACGCGGCGAGCAGGGCCGTCGGGACGCGTAACCGCTCGAACGCGGGTGCGAGACCGACGGCGAGGAACGGCAGCGCAGGGATCAGGTAGCGGGGAACGGGCGAGTAGCCCCCGTACGGGTCGCCGTATCCGCACTCCGCGACGACGAACACGAGCGTCACGAGCGCGCAGACGGCGGACTCGGCACGCAGGCCGCGGCGCCAGAGCATCACGAGGCCGGCCCCCGCCAGCACCAGGACGGGCGAGACGAGAAGCAGGCCACCGGGGCCGGCGAACACGAGCCAGGTCGAATGGAGATTCGGCAGGTGCACGCCCAGGAGGCCGGAGGAGTGGACGGCGCGGTACTGGTTGTCGCTGTAGGGGAGGGGCGTGTGCCACGGCGCGCCGAACGCAAGCCAGTCGTACGAGGCGAGCAGGCCGGCTCCCGGAAGCGCGCCGAGCGCGTACCGCCACAACGACCGGCCGCCGAGGAGCGCCACGTACAGGCCGACGATGCCGACGATGGCGGCAGCCTCGTACTCGCACAGCAGTGCGGCGCCGGCCGCCAGGCCCGCCGCCGCGGGGCGGCGTCGCCACGCGAGCAGAAACGAGGCAAAGCCGAATGCCGCGGCCGGAAGATGATCGAAGCCGACGGCGGCAAACGGCGCGGCGGCTGTTCCCACGGCGAATGTCACCAGGGCGGCCCCGCCCGTTCCCGGAGCGATGCCTTCGCAGACCCGGCCGACGAGAAATGCGACGAGGAGGAACGGCAGTCCGCAGGCGAACAGCCGGACGAGCCACAGTCGCGCGCCGACGGGGTGGTGGAGGTCGGGCGTCGGGGCGTAGCCGGCCGCGAGCGCCGCGGGGACCGCGAGCAGCGACATGCCCGGGGCCTTGTTCGAGTAGAGGTGTCCGGCGTAGGAGGCTCGATCGCCGCTCTGGCCGATGCAGTCGTCGACGGTCAGGCGGCCGTGGACCAGGCCGTCCGTCAGGCAGAACCGCGACTCGTCCTGCACGTTGATCAGATTGAGCGAGCTGAGCGTCGCGATCGCGCAGAGCGCGAGCAGAAGCAACTCGCGCCGAGGCCGCGCCCATCTGACCGCCGAGACCGCCATTCCGGGCTTTGCATCGGCAGGACGCTGCGTTGGCTGAAGGGGCCGCGCGGCGCCCTGACGCCTCTCATTTGACTTTCGCTCGGAAATAAATTTAGATCCCGAACGAATGTCGAGCTATCGCACCGCGACGTCGGGCCACACCCGGGACCTCAACCGGTCGGCGATCTTCCGGCTGATCGTCACCACCGGGCCGATCGCGCGCACGCACATCGCGAAGATCCTCGGCCTCAGCCCCGCGACGGTGACGGCGGTGACCCGTGAGCTCCTCGACCAGGGCGTCGTGCGGGTGGCGGAGCGCGCACCGTCGAACGGCGGCCGGCCCGCGCTGCTGCTCGAGCTCGTCGGCGGGGCCGCCAGTGCCTTTGGGGTCAAGATCGCGCCCGACCACCTCGTGGGCGTGCGCGTCGACCTCGAGGCGGAGCTCGTCGAGCGCCACGAGGTGAAGTTCGACGCAGCGTCGCCCGACGCGGTCGAGGCGCTGACGTCCGTTCTGTCCGGTTGGATCCGCGAGCAGCCGGGCGACCCACCGCTCCTCGGCGTCGGGCTTGGCGTGGCGGGCGTCTTCGACGCGGCGACGGGAACGCTCGACTCGCCGCTCCTCGGCTGGCGTGACGTGAAGCTCGGCCAGATCGTCCAGAACCGTCTCGGCCTGCCCGTGTTCATCGACAACGACGTCAACACGCTCGCGGTCGCCGAGCGGCTGTACGGCCGCGGGCACGACGTCGAGAACTTCATCACGGTCACGATCGGACGCGGTGTCGGGCTCGGGATCGTCGCCGGTGGCGACATCTATCGCGGCTTCGGGGGCGGAGCGGGCGAGTTCGGCCACACGTCTGCCGTCCCGGACGGCGCGGTCTGCACGTGTGGGAAGCGCGGCTGCTTGGAGACTGTCGTCGCCGATCCCGCCCTGATCGCGGAGGGGCGGAAGCGCGGCCTGCTGAAGGGGCGCCAGGGGATCGAACGGCTCCGGTCGCTCGCGGAGCACGGCGAGCTGCCGGCGCGGCAGATCTACCACGACGCGGGGGCGCAGCTCGGCCGCGCCGTCGCGGACCTCGTCAACGTGCTCGGGCCGGAGCTCGTGCTCGTCAGCGGCGAGGGAACGCAGGCGTGGTCGTACCTCGCGGAGGCGTTCGGGGAGGCGTACGAGTCGAACGTCTTCCCGCCACTCGGCCACGTTCCCGTCGAAGTCGATCCTTGGGACGACGCCAAGTGGGCGATCGGCGCGGCGACGCTCGTCCTGCGCGCCAGCTTCGGCGCGCCACTCGACGGCGAGCAGGGAGATTCGGTACGCGCGCGGCTCGAAGCGGTCGCGCCCTCCGCGGGGGTGGTTGCCTGAAGGACGACGGAACCGCTCGATCAGCTCGGCACGCGCGGCCCCACGGCCGGCGATGTCCCCAAGAAATCCTCAAGGGAGGTTAGGTTCACGATGCGTCTCAGTCGCATGTTGGTTTTCCTCGTGCTCGGAACGGTCGTGGCGGTCACGGCGGCGACCGCCGGCGCGCGCATCACGGGCGCGAAGAAGACGACGACCATCACATTCTGGAATGCGTACAGCTCCGACGGGCCGGAGGTGAAGCGGCTCGAGAAGGTGCTCATCCCCCAGTTTCAGAAGACTCACCCGGGGATCGTGGTGAAGGACGTGGCGATCCCATACGACAGCCTCCACCAGAAGCTCGTGACCGGGATCGCCGGCGGCCAGCTGCCGGATCTCGTCCGCTCCGACATCATCTGGGTCCCCGAGCTCGCGAATCTCGGCGTGCTGGAGCCGCTCGACAAGACGCTGCCGGACTTCAAGTCGCTGTCGGCCAAGGTGTACCCGGGGCCCCTCGCGACGAACTACTGGAAGGGCCACTACTACGGCCTGCCGCTCGACACGAACACGCGGACGTGGAACTACAACGCGACGACGCTTCAGGCTGCAGGCTTGAGCGGTCCGCCGAAGACGTTCGCACAACTCAAGCAGTACGCGGCGACGGCGAAGGCGAAGGGTCTCTACCTGTACGCCGAGAGCGGGACAAGCGGCTGGAACCTTCTCCCGTGGATCTGGTCGGCGGGCGGGAGCCTGACGAACAGCACCTACACGAAGGCGTCCGGGTACCTGAACGGCCCGAAGAGCGTGGCCGGCGTCCAGATGCTCGTCGACATGTACAAGGCCGGCGAGATGCCGAACATCATCCTCGGTGGGAGTGGCGGCCTCGGCACGTACGACGGGATCACGCAGGGTAAGTACGTGTCGACGCTCGACGGACCGTGGATGTTCGCGATCCTCGCGTCGTCCGGCGCGAAGCTCGTGAACACGACGATTCCTGCAGGCCCGGGGGGAAGCGTCAGCGTCGTCGGCGGCGAGGACATCGTGATGACGAAGTCCTCGAAGAACAAGGCCGCCGCGGCACAGTTCACGCGGTTCATGCTGTCGCCGTGGGCCCAGAACCAGATGGCGCGCGCCGGCCAGATGACGGTGCTCAAGAGCCTCACGAAGCAGCTCGTGAAGATCCACCCGTACTACGCGGTCTACCTCAAGCAGATCGCGAATGCGCGGCCGCGCACGCCGACGCCGAAGTGGCCGCAGATCGACAAGGTCATCGAGACAGAGCTCGCGAAGGCGTTCAAGGGAGATGAGACCGTTCAGCAGGCGCTCGACAGCGCAGCAAAGCAGATTGACGCTCTCCTCTAGTCCCTCCCAAACCGGTTCGATCGGGCGCGGCGCTTCGGCGTCGCGCCCGTTTCGCCGGGTGCTCTCGCGGCGCAGACGCAAGGAGGTGATCGCGGCGTACCTCTTCCTCGCGCCGGGCTTCACGCTGTTCGCGCTCGTGATCCTGTACCCGATCACGCGCGCCTTCCAGATCAGCCTCTACCACTGGGCGATCGCGCCCGGAACGCCGAGCGAGTTCATCGGCTTCGGGAACTACTCGAAGGCGCTGCACGACCCGATCTTCTGGCGCGGCCTCGTGAACGCCGGCTTCTACATGGCGACCACCGTCCCCGCCCAGATCGTGATCGGCCTCGTCATCGCGGTGCTACTCGACGCGCGCATGCCGGCGCGCACCTTCTTCCGCACGCTCTTCTATCTCCCCGTCGTCACGAGCTGGGTCGTCGTCTCGCTGCTCTTCCACTATCTGTTCATCACCGACGGCGGCCTCTTCAACTGGGTGCTGCACGACGCGACGCACGTCACGGGTCACAACATCGACTGGCTCGGCCAGCGCTGGACCGCGATGGTCGCGATCGGGATTCTCGGAGTCTGGAAAGGCGTCGGTTGGTCGATGATCATCTTCCTCGCCGCGCTGCAGGGAGTGCCGCGCGAGTTGAAGGAAGCAGCGGCGGTCGACGGCGCGAAGGCGTGGCGCCGCTTCCGCGCGGTGTCGCTGCCCGCGATCCGCCCCGTGCTCGCGTTCGTGACGATCCTGCTCGTAATGGGCGGCTTCAACGTCTTCATCTCCGTTTACCTGATGACGAACGGCGGGCCGCAGGACGAGACGCAGGTGCTGCTCACGTGGATGTACCTGCAGGCGTTCTCGTTCCTCGACTTCGGCTACGGCTCGGCGATCAGCTTCATGCTGACGCTCGTCGTCTTCGTCCTCTCGATCGTGCAGCTGCGTCTGTTTCGCCGACCCTCGGACGCAAGCTGATGGTGGTCGGCAACAAGCGCCGCACGCGTGTGCTGATCGGCGCGCGGCTTACGCTGCTCACGGCGGGCGCGGTCGTCATGATCCTGCCATTCGCTTACATGGTCGCGACGTCGTTCAAGCAGAACTCGCTCGTGCTCGAGTTGCCGCCGCAGTTCATCCCGCACCATCCGACGACCGCGAACTACCGCGATGCATGGAGTTCGAACCAGTTCGGGCACTACTTCGTGAACTCGCTGATCGTCGCCGCCGCGACGACCGTGCTTGCCGTGCTCCTCTCGTCGATGATGGCGTTCGCTTTCGCGCGCTTCCAGTTTCCGGGGCGGCGCCTGCTCTTCGGGCTGCTCCTGATCGGCCTGATGGTGCCGACGATGATGCTGCTGATCCCGCAGTTCCTGCTCGCGCGCGACATCGGTGCCTTGAACTCGCTCTGGGGCCTCGTCTTCTTCTACACGGCGATGAACCTCGCGCTGAACACGTTCCTCTTGCGGAGCTTCTTTCAGGACATCCCGCGCGAGCTCGAGGAGGCGATGGTCGTCGACGGCGCCGGACCTTGGGCGCGCTACCGGCAGCTGATCCTGCCTCTCTCGCGCCCGGCGCTCGCGACCGTTGCGATCTTCACGTTCCTCGCGAGTTGGGACGAGTTCGTCTGGGCGCTCACCGTGATCAACGACCCGAGCCGCCGCACTCTGCCGATCGCGATCGCGCTTTTCCAGGGCCAGCATCAGACGAGCTGGGGCCTCGTCTTCGCCGCCTCGCTGATCGCGATCCTGCCGGTGCTCGCGATCTTCGTCACCTTCCAGCGGCAGTTCGTCAGCGGCATCGCATCCGGGGCTCTGAAGGGTTGATGTCTACCTCCCCGGACCTGCAGCGGGAGCTGGACGACCCGCTCGTTCCCCGCAGCATCGAGGTTCTCAAGTCGGGGCAGGCGCCGTCTGGCGCGTTCATCGCCAGCCCGTCGTTCACGGTGTACCGCTATGCGTGGCTGCGCGACGGTGCATTCTGCGCGCACGCGCTCGACGTCGTCGGGGAGCGCGATGCGGCGGCCGCGTGGCACGCGTGGGTCGTGCGGAGCATCGAGGCGCACCGGGAGATGATCGAGTCGGCGACGCGCCGCGTGCGGGACGGGGAGACACCGCCGCCCGAGACGATGCCGCCCGCTCGATACACGCTCGACGGGAACCTCGAGCATCCGGAGGACGACGACCCATGGCCGAACTTCCAGGTCGACGGCTACGGCATGTGGCTCTGGTCGCTCGAGTCGCACCTCGGCGCGGCGGGCCTACCGCTCGAGCTCGTCGCAAGCGTCGAGCTCGTCGCGGCGTACCTCGCGGCGACCTGGCAGCTCAAGTGCTTCAACTGCTGGGAGGAGTTCGACGGCGGCGAGCACGCATCGACGCTGGGCGCCGTGTCGGCCGGTCTGGCGTCCGCCGGGCGCCTGCTGGGGAACGAGCGCTGGCAGCACGCCGCCGGGGCGGTTCGCGACGAGTTGCTGTCGCGCTACGTGCACGCCGGCCGCTTCAAGCGCGGTGCCGGCGACGCGCGTCTCGACGGCAGCCTCTTGTGGCTCGGCGTGCCCTTCGGCGTGCTCGATCGGAGCCACGCGCTCGTCGAAGGCACGGTCGAGGGCGTACGAAACGAGTTGACGGGCCGCGACGGCGGCGTGTACCGCTTCCGCGGCGACACGTACTTCGGTGGCGGCGAGTGGCTCCTGCTCACCTCGTCGCTTGCCTGGCACGACGCGGTCGCCGGAAACGACGAGGCGGCGGCGGCAGCGCAGGCGTGGGTGCGCGCGCAGGCGCTTCAGAACGGCGACCTGCCCGAGCAGGTCACCCACGATTCGCAGGAGCCGTCGATGATCGAGCCCTGGGTGCGGCGGTGGGGCGCCGTCGCAACGCCGCTCCTCTGGTCCCACGCCATGTACCTGATCGCCGAGGCGGCACGCGCACGATGACGGAGCTGCTGCCCGCGAAGGCGACGTTCGCTCCAGGCGAGGCCATCGAGGTCGAGGTGCGCGGCGGCTCGCCCGCCGTCTCGCTCTGGCACCTCGAGCGCAAGGTCGCCGAGGCGACGAGCGCGAACGGCGTCGCGCGCTTCGACGCGCAACCCGAGGGCGGCTACGGGATCGAGGGTGGGGGAGCGACGACCGCAGTCGACGTGCTCGCCGATCCGTTGCGCCGGCCGCGGTACGGATTCGTCGCGCGGTACGACCACGGACGCGACGTGGAGGGCGTGGTCGAGAACGTCCGCCGCCTGCACCTGAACGCCGTGCAGTTCTACGACTGGATGTACCGGCACGCGGATCTGCTGCCGCCGGAGGACGAGTTCACGGACGCGCTCGGGCAGACCGTTTCGCTCGACACCGTGCGCCGCCTCGCGGGCGGAATCGCAGCCGCAGGCTCGCTGACGATGGGATACGCGGCGGTGTATGCCGTCGGCCGAGAGGCGTGGCCCGAGTGGGAGGATGCCGGGCTTTTTCGCTCCGACGGCACGCCCTGGATGCTCGGCGACTTCCTGTGGAACGTCGACCCGACCGACGACCGATGGATCTCGCATTTCGCAGAGGACCTGCGTGCGGCGCTCGGCGTCGGCTTTGCCGGCTTCCACCTCGACCAGTACGGCGCGCCGAAACGTGCGCTGCGGAAGGACGGAACGGAGGTCGATCTCGCGGATGCGTTTCCGGCGCTGCTCGAGCGCCTCGCGACCGAGGTGCCGCAGGCGAGGATGCTGTTCAACAACGTCAACGACTTCCCAACGTGGACGACGGCGCGCGCGACGCAGAGCGCGACGTACATCGAGGTGTGGGCACCGCACGTCCGCCTCGGACATCTCGGCGACCTGGTGACGAAGGCGCGCTCGTATGCACCGGAGCGTGCCGTGATCCTGGCCGCCTACCTCTCGGCGTATCGAGGCGACGAGGCCGGCGCGCGCGCGGCGGAGCGGCTCCAGCACGCCGTCGTCTTCTCGCACGGCGGGACGGTGCTGCTGCACGGCGAGGAGCACTCGGTGCTGACCGAGGCGTACTACGTCCGGAACCGGGCAATCTCGCCGGAGAGCCAGGACTCGGCTCGCCGGATGTACGACTTCGCCGTTCGCTACGGCGACCTCCTGTTCGACCGCGGCTCCGTCGACGTGACGCGCACGATGCTCGCCGGCGAGAACCTCGACGTCCGCGTCGAGGCGCCGGTACCCGTCTCGACCGATTGCCGGCCGGGCGTCCTCTGGGCGCGCGTCCTACGGTCGACTCACGGGCTCTTGATCAGCCTGATCGACCTTTCGGCGCAGGACGACGACGTGTGGGACTCGCCGAAGGCGCCGTTCGAGCCGCTCCCGGCTGTTCGTGTCGCCGTCGAGCGCGTGCGCCGGGGCGCACCGAGCTTCCATTTCGCCGATCCCGACGACTCGCCCGGGCTCGCAAGCCTCGAGTCGACGTTCGATGGCAGCCACGACGTCGTGGAGTTGCCCGCGTTCGCGCCGTGGGCGCTGCTTCTCGTGCGGGACGGTGACGAGTGATCAGGCACCACCCACCGGGGCGCGGGCATGCATATCTGACCGAGCCGGACCAGCGCGTCCCGTTGCGCCCTCTCGAGGGAGTGTCGTTCGAGGTACGCGCCACGGCCGCTGCGTCGATCGGCGACGTGCGCGTCGAGCTCGAGGACGGCCGCATGCTCGACGCGACGTTGCGCGGCGATGCCGTGCCCGAGGTCGACGCCGTCTGGGGCGTGACGGCGCCGCGGGTCGGAGAGGGGCACCTCACAGACGCCGTCTCGCGGCTCGGCGAGCAACCGGGCCGCTCTTCGTGGGCGGTGCAGCTCGAGGGCGTGCGCCAGCGCTACCGCTTCCTCGCCGGCGGGCAGGCGACGGACTGGTTCGACGTTGCGCCCGCCAAGTGGCGACGCGGCTCGGGCGCGCTTCGCGTCGACGGCCGCACCGACAGGCTCGTCGCCGACGACGTCGCGTGGTTGAGCGACGGCGAGCTGACCTACCGGCTGCGCTTCGCGCTGCGCCTCCAGCCCGGTGAGCGTGTCGTCGGCTTCGGCGAGCGGTTCGACGCGCTCGACCAGCGGGGCCGTCGCGTCGACACGGCGGTGTTCGACCAGTACAAGGGCCAGGGCGCGCGGTCGTACATGCCGATGCCCTTTGCCATGGTTGTCGGCGGGGGACTCGGATTTCACGTCGATACCGGGCGCCGTTGCTGGTTCGACGTCGCCGCGACCAATCCAGACCTTCTGCACGTCGAGGTCGACCTCGAGCCGGGCGAGCTCGACCCGGAGATCGTCCTTCGCATCTTCGACGGCGACCCGCAAGACGTGCTGCGGGCGTTCGCCGCGATGCCGGCCGAGGCGCCGCCGGACTGGATCTACGGGCTGTGGATGAGCGGCAACGAGTGGAACAGCCAGGCACGCGTGCTGGAAGAGGTCGAGCGCAGCGCACGCGAGGGAATCGAGGCGGGCGTGATCGTCATCGAGGCGTGGAGCGACGAGGAGACGTTCGTCGCCTTCAACGACGCCGAGTACGAGCCGCATCCCGACGGCAGCCCCCACCGCCTCGCGGACTTCACGTTCCCCGCCGACGGCCGCTGGCCCGATCCGAAGGGAATGGTCGACGACCTACACGCCAGCGGAATCAAGGTGCTCCTCTGGCAGATCCCGCTCGTCGAAGCGGCCACGGGCCAGGCGCATCACGACCGCGAGACGATGATCGATCGCGACTACTGCGTGCGCCTCCGCGACGGGTCGCCGTACCGCAACCGGGGGTGGTGGTTCCCCGATGCGCTGATGCCCGACTTCACCAACCCCGAGGCGGCCGACTGGTGGCTTGCGAAGCGCCGCTACCTCGTCGAGGAGGTCGGGGTCGACGGCTTCAAGACCGACGGCGGGGAGCACGCGTGGGGGAGCGACCTCGTGTACGCGGACGGGACGCATGGCGGCGAGACGAACAACCGCTACCCGGTGCTCTACGCGCAGGCGTATCACCGGCTCGCGCCGGTGACGTTCAGCAGGGCGGGCTTCACCGGGTCGGGTGCCGTGCCGTGCCACTGGGCCGGCGATGAGGACTCGACGTGGGAGGCGTTTCGCGCGTCGATCACCGCCGGCCTCTCCGCCGGCGCGTGCGGCGTCTTCTTCTGGGGCTGGGACCTGGGCGGCTTCTCCGGCGAGGTGCCGACGGCCGAGCTGTACCTGCGCAGTGCCGCTGCGGCCGCCCTCTCGCCGATCATGCAGTACCACTCGGAGTTCAACCACCATCGCAGCCCCTCGCGCGACCGCACGCCGTGGAACGTTGCAGAGCGCACCGGGGCATCCGACGCGATCTCCGTCTTCCGCCGATTCACCGAGCTGCGCGAGCGTCTTGTGCCGTACCTCGTCGCCGAAGGACGCCGAGCCGTGGCGGACCGGCGACCGCTGATGCGCGCGCTCTTCTTCGACGTGCCGGACGACGACCGTGTCTGGGAGTTCCCGTACCAGTACATGCTCGGTGACGGGCTGCTCGTCGCGCCGGTGTGCGAGGAGGGCGCGAGATCGTGGTCGACCTACCTGCCGGCCGGCGAGTGGGTGGATGCCTGGACAGGCGAGGAGCTCTGCGGTCGAACGGTCGTGGAGCGGACGGCGCCGCTCGACGAGATCCCCCTCTTCATCACGGCAGCGCGCGCGAGCGAGCTTGCGCCGCTCGTGCGTCCCACCGAGCTTGCGGAGGTGAGCTGATGTCGACGATCGAGTTCAACGAGGTCACGAAGCAGTTCGACGACGGCACGATCGCGGTCGACAGTCTCAGCCTCACCGTCCAGGACGGTGAGTTCCTGATCCTGGTCGGTCCGTCGGGCTGCGGCAAGACGACGGCGCTCCGCATGGTTGCGGGGCTCGAGGAGGTGACGGACGGGGAGATCTGGATCGGCGACCGCGTCGTCAACGACCTGCCGCCCGTCGAGCGCGACATCGCGATGGTGTTCCAGAACTATGCGCTCTATCCGCACATGTCGGTCGAGGAGAACATCGCGTTCCCGCTGCGGCAGAAGGGCGTGAAGAAGCCGGAGATCAAGGAGCGCGTAGCCGACGCGGCGCGCCTGCTCTCGATCGAGGATCTCCTGCATCGCAAGCCGCGCGCGCTCTCGGGCGGGCAGCGGCAGCGTGTCGCGATCGGGCGTGCATTGGTGCGCCGCCCGCGTGCGTTTCTGATGGACGAGCCGTTGTCGAACCTCGACGCGAAGCTGCGTGTGCAGATGCGCGCCGAGCTGATCGCGCTGCACAAGAACCTCGGCATCACGACGCTCTACGTCACGCACGATCAGACGGAGGCGATGACCCTCGGCGACCGGGTCGTCGTCTTGAACAAGGGGGTCGTCCAGCAGGTCGACACGCCGGACACGCTGTACCGGCGCCCGGCGAACACGTTTGTGGCCGGCTTCATCGGCAGCCCGGCGATGAACTTCCTGCGCGGACGCGTCGAAGGAGACGGCGTCGTCGTCGGCTCCCACCGCGTCGAGCTTCCCGGTCGCGTTCTGGGCGGTGCGCCGCGCGAGGTGATCGTGGGCGTCCGTCCGGAGGACTTCGTCGCGGCGAACGGGAGCGGTGGCGGCATCGCGGCGCACGTCGCGTTCACCGAAAGCCTCGGCCCGGAGACGCTCGTGCACTTTCGCACCGACCTCGTCGAGCAGGCCGGGATCCGCGAGCAGTTCGACGAAGGCCCGGAGGAGCCCGCGGCCGATCTCGGAGAGCTGCTCGTCGCACGCTTCGGGGCCACTGCTCCTGCGCGGGTCGACGAGCCGTTGAGCCTGCGCATTGCCGGCGAGCATGTGTCGCTGTTCGACCCGGCGACCGGCGACGCGCTGCCGTAGCCGGCTACAGGTCCGCCACGCGCCACTGGACGTACGACGTCGCCGACGCGATCAGCACGGCGAAGAATGCCCAGCGGACGCCCCAGGCGAACGGCCAGGAGAACTCCGCGGTCAGCTGCGCGAGCGCAGTCGAGGCGAGAACGGTCGAGGCGCCGACCCGAACGAGACCCTCCGGTGCGAGGGCGGCGACGAGCGCGACCAAGACACAGGCGAACCCGACGACGATGCCAAAGCTCAGTCCGTACGCCAACGCGGCGGCGGCGAGTGGGAATCCGGCAAGCCTGGCGAGACTCACGGCCCGCTCATCGGTTCCGGCGCCCGTCGGCTTGAGCCGATCGACGCCCCGCACGGCGATGTCCCTAGCGGTCGGCGAGGCGGCGGAGCGCCGCGACCAGTCCGCTCAGCTCGACACCGCGCGCGGTCAGGTGGTACTCGGCCCGCGGCGGCCGTGCATCCACCACGACGTGCCGCTCGAGCACGCCCGCCTGCTCGAGCTCGCCGAGTCGTGCGGCGAGCGTGGCCGGCGGTATCCGGCCCAGGGCCTGCATGAACTCGCCGAAGCGCACGGCTCCGCTGTGCGAGGCCCAGATGATCGACACCGTCCAGCGCCGCTCGAGGAGGTCCGCCGCGCGGCGGACCTCCTCGGGAATCGGCGCGCAGCTACGACAGCGCATGCTCGTGCGTCGGCTCGAGTGCGAGCGCGAGCACCTCGTCCAGCGTCATCACCGGGTGGAACGACATCTCCGCCTTGACGTCCTCGGGGATGTCCTCGAGGTCGGCGCGGTTGCGCTCCGGGATGATCACGTCGGTGAGGCCTGCCGCGTGTGCGGCGAGCACCTTCTGCTTCAGGCCGCCGATCGGCAGCACGCGGCCTTGCAGCGTCACCTCGCCCGTCATTCCGACCGTGTGCTTCACCGGCCGCCCCGAGAGGAGCGACGCGATCGCGGTCGTCATCGTGATGCCCGCGCTCGGCCCGTCCTTCGGGATCGCGCCGGCGGGCACGTGCACGTGGAACGACGTGTCGTCGAACGTGTCGCCGTCGATGCCGAGCTCGTTCGCGTGCGAGCGGACGTAGGAGAGCGCGATGCGTGCGGACTCCTTCATCACGTCGCCGAGCTGGCCCGTGAGCACGAGGCCGTCCTTGCCCTTCATCTGCGTTGCCTCGACGAACAGAACGTCGCCGCCGGTCCCGGTCACCGCCAAGCCGGTCGCGACGCCCGGCACGGCCGTGCGCTCGGCCGACTCCTGGTAGAACCGCTGGCGTCCGAGCCCGTCGCGGACGAGGTCGAGGTCGACCGCCACCGGCGCCTCAAGCGCGCCCGAGACGATCTGCGTCGCCGTCTTGCGCAGCAGCTTCCCGAGCTCGCGCTCGAGTTGCCGCACGCCTGCCTCGCGGGTGTACTCCGTGACGATCGTCGCGAGCACCACCTCGGTCGCCGACACCTCGTCCTCGCGCAGGCCGTTCCGCTCGCGCTGGCGCGGCCAGAGGTAGTCGCGAGCAATCGCGACCTTCTCGTCCACGGTGTAGCCGTCGAAGCGGATGATCTCCATCCGGTCGAGCAGCGGCCCCGGGATCGTGTCGAAGACGTTTGCGGTCGCGATGAACACAACCTCGGAGAGATCGAGCTCGACATCGAGGTAATGGTCGCGGAACGAGTGGTTCTGCGCCGGGTCGAGCACCTCGAGCAGCGCGGCGGAAGGATCGCCGCGCCAGTCGGCGCCGACCTTGTCGACCTCGTCGAGCAGGATCACCGGGTTCATCGTCTTCGCATCGCGCAACGCGCGCACGAGCCGGCCCGGCATCGCCCCTATGTAGGTGCGGCGGTGGCCGCGGATCTCTGCCTCGTCGTGGACGCCGCCGAGCGACATCCGTACGAACTCACGGTTGAGCGCACGCGCGATCGACTCGCCGATCGACGTCTTACCCGTGCCGGGAGGTCCGATGAGGGTGAGGATCGCGCCGGAGCGCTTGTCCTCCTCGATCCCGCGGTCCTGCCGGAGCTTACGGACGGCGAGATACTCGACGATGCGGTCCTTGACGTCCTTCAGCCCGGCATGGTCTGCATCGAGCACCTCACGCGCGTGCTGTGGGTCGAGCCGCTCCTCGGAGCGGTTGCCCCACGGAACCGAGAGGAGCCAGTCGAGGTACGTGCGGATCATCTGCGATTCGCCGCTCTGGTCGCCCATGCGCTCGAGCCGTCCGACCTCGCGCTCGGCCTGCTCGCGCACGTCGTCCGGCATCTCGGTTTCGGCGATGCGGGTGCGGTAGTCGTCGGCAGCAGAGCCGTCGTCGTCGCCGAGCTCCTTCCGGATCGAGTCCATCTGGCGGCGGAGGATGTACTCGCGCTGCTGCTTCTGGGCGCCCGACTCGACGTCCTCACGGATGCGCCGGCGGACCTGCAGCTCTGCGAGGCGCTCGCGCTGCAGCTTCACTGCGAGCTCGAGACGTTCGACGACGTCGACCTTCGAGAGCAGCTCGATCTTCTCCGCGAAGGAGATGTCGGGTGCGTAGGCAGTCGTGTCGGCGAGCGCGCCGGCCCCACTGATCGAGCGGACGAAGTCGTGGATGC
Source organism: Gaiellaceae bacterium (assembly GCA_045806045.1). Classification (GTDB taxonomy): domain Bacteria; phylum Actinomycetota; class Thermoleophilia; order Gaiellales; family Gaiellaceae; genus PALSA-600. The sequence continues at coordinate 25,875 of JBJMKB010000029.1, forward strand.
GCGGGTCCGCGTCGCGCAGGTCGAGGATCTCCTCGACGACGGCGCGATACTCGCGCTCGAGCTCGGCAGTCTGAACGCGCGGCGGCTCCTCGTCGGGCCGCTCTTCGACCTCGACGCGCAGGCGGCCGTCGGAGCCGGTCTGGGCCGCGCCGGCGACTCCGCGGTGGAGGCCCGAGAGCGTCGCCGCCCTCGCGCCGCCCGGCAGGCGGACGACGTCCGTCACCTCGGCGACGGTGCCGACGTCGGCGTAAGCGCCCTCGTGCACCGGGACGAGCAGCACACGCTCGCCCTCGGCGACGTCAAGAGTCAGTGTCACCGACATGTTCGGGAACACGACCGAGTCCTCGAGAGGGATGAGCAAGAGTTGGTTCAAGAGAGCTCCTTCATTCAATCGATGTAGGTACTTCAACGAATGAAGTAGCCTGCGTATTTCCGCCCGGGTTTGGCTCTATTGCTGATCTTCACGGTACTCCTAAGGCGGCTTCATCTTCCCCTTAGGCGCTCCCGGTTGTCTGGGAGGCATGACCGTTCTCAGCGATCTCCCCGGCCGGCTCCCACGCATGACGAGACCGGTCCGCGCGACCAACGTCGTCCTCGCCGCGGGTGTCGCGGCGCTCGCCGCGCTCGCGTACGGCGCCGTCCACACCACAGCCTCCTCCGCTCCCGCGTCACCGCGCACGTCCGCGGTGACGCGGGGCGTGGTTCTTTCGTCGGTCTCTGCGTCGGGGACCGTGCAGGCGCCGACGGATCTTTCGGTCGGGTTCCAGACCTCCGGCCGCGTGACGTCCATCTCCGTCAAGCCCGGCCAGAAGGTGACGAAGGACCAGGTGCTGGGCGCACTCAACTCGACCGACGCGGCGGCGGCCGTCAAGCAGGCGGAGGCGAGCCTCGCGAGCGCGAACGCCAATCTCGCCCAGGCCGTGGCGGGTGAGACGTCGCAGCAGAAGGCTGCCGACGCAGTCTCGGTGCAGCAGGCCCAGGCGCAGCTGAAGCAGGCGCAGACGTCGCTCACGACGGCGCGCGCGCAGTTGGCGACCGACGAGGCCGCGACGAAGCAGAGCGTTGCGTCTGCGAGCAGCACCGCGAGCGTCGCGCAGAGCAGCCGGCAGCTCAGCGCCGACCAGGGCAATCTCGCCGCCGCGGTCGCGAAGCAGAAGTCCGACAAGTCGAAGCTCACGGTCGGTAGCACGACGTACGCGTCGGCCGACGATGGGGTGAACGCGTGGACGAACGTGGTCAACCAGGACAAGGCTCAGCAGCAGGCGCAGACGCAGGCCAACTACGACCTGCAGACGCAGCAGACGGTCGACCAGCAGCAGCTCGCTTCGGACCAGACCTCGCAGAAGAACGCCTCGGTCTCGGACCAGTCCTACTGGCAGACCAAGGTCAACGACGATCAGGCGAAGGTGAACGCCGACGCGCTGAAGGTGCAGTCGCAGGCAAAGCTCCTCAACGCCACGCAGTACCAGTTGACCCAGGACCAGTCCACGTTGCAGACCCTTCAGTCGCTGCAGACGACGCTCACGCAAGACGTCAGCACGATCCAGAGCTACGAGGTGAAGATCGTCAGCGACCGCAACGCTGTCGCCAACGCGACCTTCAACCGCACTGCGCAGGTTCAGTCGGCGAACGCCACACGCACGTCGACCCTCGCGAAGGACGAACAGGCGATCACCGCTGCGCAGCAGCAGGTGACGTCCGCAACGCTCGGGCTCGTATCGACGAATGCGAACAACGCGACGAAGTCGACGACGCCGCCCGCAACCCTCGCGCAGGACCGCGCGCAGGTCGTGCAGGCACAGGTTTCGCTCGCAGCCGCTCAACGCACGCTGTCTCAGACCGTCCTCCGCGCGCCGGTCGCCGGCACCGTCGCCTCCGTTGGCGGTGTCGTCGGGGAGACGATCAGTGGAGGCGGAACGACCGCGAACTCGACGACCAGCTCGACCTCGTCGTCCTCGGCGACGGGTGGCGCGGGCGGCAGCACCTCGAGCACCTCGTCGAGCTCCTCGACGGGCTTCGTCACGCTCGTCAACCTGAGCGGCCTCGACGTGACCGCCTCGTTCAGCGAAAGCGACGCGGCGAAGATCCAGCTCGGCCAGGTAGGGACGATCACCGTCTCGGCGCTCCCGAACAAGCAGCTGGCAGCGCACGTCGTCGCGATCGACACGACGGGCACCTCGTCGTCGGGCGTCGTCACGTACACCGTGACACTCGCACTCGACCGGACTGTCGCCGGGCTCAAGCCTGGTATGTCCGCCAACGCGACGGTGACGACAGGTGAGCGCGACAACGTGCTCAACGTCCCGAATGCCGCGGTGACCGGCAGCGGTTCGACCGCGACCGTCAAGGTGCTCCAGCAGAACGGTGTGCAGAGCACGGTCAACGTCGTTGCCGGCCTCAAGGGCGACTCGAACACGGAGATCGTGAGCGGGCTCGCCGCCGGGCAGCGGGTCGTCACCTCGAGCGGCGTGCCGCAGACGACGGTCGGGACGACGGGCACCGCCGGAACCACCCGGCCGGCCGGCGGGTTCGGCGGCGCCGGCGGTTTCGCCGGCGGCGGCTTCGCGGGTGGCGGCGCTCGTGGCGGCTGAGGTGGTTGCCGTCCCGGAGCGGCCGCTCATGATCCTCTCGGGCGTCTCGAAGATCTACGGCGTCGGCGACATTGCCGTGCACGCGTTGCGCGATGTCGACTTCACGCTCGAGCGCGGCGACTACCTCGCGATCATCGGGAGCTCGGGCAGCGGCAAGTCGACGCTGATGAACATCGTGGGCTGCCTCGACCAGCCGACGCACGGTTCGTACCTGCTCGACGGCATCGACGTCGGAGCCCTCGACGACTTCGAGCTCTCCTACATCCGCAATCGCCAGATCGGGCTCGTGTTCCAGAGCTTCAACCTCATTCCGCGCACGACCGTGCTCCGCAACGTCGAGTTGCCTCTCATCTACGCACGCGTGCACAAGGCCGAGCGGCGGCGCCGCGCGCTGGCCGCGATCAACGCGGTCGGCCTCGGCGACCGCTCCACGCACATTCCGGCCGAGCTGTCGGGTGGTCAGCAGCAGCGCGCCGCGATTGCGAGGGCGATCGCCACCGAGCCCGCGATCATCCTCGCCGACGAGCCTACGGGCAACCTCGATACGGCATCGACGTTCGACGTGCTCGACATCTTCCACCGGTTGAACTCCGCGGGCCGGACGATCGTGATGATCACGCACGAGCACGAGGTCGCCGCGCACGCGAAGCGCGTGATCCAGGTGGCGGACGGGCAGATCGTGGCGGACACGCGTCAGGCGCCCCTCGGCGGGCCGCCGCCGCGGCCGGAAACCGGTTCGCCGGAGCACCTGCAGGTGGCACACGCATGAGCCGCCGGCTCGACAGAGGCGTCGAGGGAGCGCAGGTGCCGGCTTTGCCGGCGCTGGAGCGAAGATGAGCCTCTTCGAGGCGGCGCGCATGGCGGGGCACGGAGTGCTCGCGAATCGCCTGCGCTCGCTCCTGACCATGCTCGGGATCTCGATCGGCGTTGCGTCGGTGATCATCCTCGTCGCGGTCGGCCGGGGCTCGGCGACCGCGGTGCAGTCGCAGATCGAGGGGCTCGGCACGAACCTCGTGACGATCCAGTCCGGTGGATCGGGGTTCGGCAGGCGCGCGTCGACCGCCAGCACATTCACGTTCCTCACCACCAAGGACGTCCAGGCGCTGCAGGACAAGACCGTCGCGCCGGACATCAAGTCGTCCACTCCGGTCGTGAGCGCGAGCAACGTCACCGCTGCAAACGGCGTCGCAACGATGACGCCGGGCACGGTGTACGGCACGACCCCGACGTACGAGGAGGCGCGGAAGGCTGCCGTCGCGGAAGGCACCTTCTTCACCTCCGCCGACCTGCAGCAGCACGCACGCGTCGCTGTGATCGGGACCACCGTTTCCACCGACCTCTTCGGAGCGCAGGATCCGATCGGGCAGACGATCCAGCTGAACGGGACGAGCTACACGGTCGAGGGCCTGCTCAAGTCGAAGGGCTCGAACGGGTTCCAGGACCAGGACAGCGTCGTGCTCCTGCCCCTGACGACAGCACAGGACACGCTCGTCGGGCACAGCGGCCAGCTCAACCAGATCCTCGTCGAGGCGACGTCACCGTCGAGCGTCACGGCGGCGGAATCGGAGGCGACGGCGATCCTCACCCCCAACCACTCGAATACCGACGGCACGGCGGCCTTCAGCGTGCTCAACCAGTCGTCGCTGCTGCAGACGTCGAGCTCGAGCACGCACACGTTCACCGTGCTACTCGCAGCCGTCGCCGCGATCTCGCTGCTCGTCGGCGGGATCGGCGTCATGAACATCATGCTCGTCACCGTCACCGAGCGAACCCGGGAGATCGGGATCCGCAAGGCGATCGGCGCGCGCAAGGCGGACGTGCTCGGCCAGTTCATGACCGAAGCCGGGCTGCTCGCGGTGCTCGGCGGGATCACCGGCGTCGCAGCCGGACTGATCGGCGGGCGGTTCAAGATCGTCGGCGTCCAGCCGGTGATCCAGTCGTACTCCGTGCTGCTCGCCCTCGGCGTCGGTGTCGCCGTCGGCTTGTTCTTCGGCATCTATCCCGCAAACCGCGCCGCATCGCTGCGGCCCATCGAAGCCCTGCGTTACGAGTAGGAGAAAGCGAAAATGACAACGACAGCAGTTCATCCAGACGCGCCGACCGCGGCGCACGAAGGGCTCGCAGCCGAGCTGCTCGCGCGGCGGCGGAGGAAGCTTCCGGCGATCACGGCGGCGCTGGCGCTCGCGATCGCCGTGGCCGGCGGACTCGTCGGAGGCATCGAGGTGCAGAAGCACTGGGGCGCGTCGACCGCGTCTGCGGCGGCGGGGCGCCCTGCCGGCTCCTCCGGCTTCGCCGCGCGCTTCGGCGGCGGTGCCGGCGGCGGCACGCCGGGCGCCGGCTTCGCCGCAGGCACCGGCGGCTCCGGCGGCGGCTCCGGCACGGCCGGAACCGTCACGCTGATCAAGGGATCGACCCTCTACGTGACCGACGCGAGCGGCAACACGGTACTGGTGCACACGACTGCCGGCTCGAAGGTCGACCAGACGGTCGCAGGAACGATCAAGACAGTGCGTCCCGGAGACGCGGTCACGGTCGCCGGCGCCAAGAACAACGACGGCAGCTACAGCGCCCGTCAGATCACGATCGGAGGAAGCAATGGTTAGGCGCTCTTTCCGCGTCGCGGGCGCCGCGTCCATCGCCGCCGTCGCGCTCGTCGCCGCGGGCTGCGGATCGAGCTCGTCGAGCTCGACGTCGTCGACCACGACGACGGCCACCGGCTCCAACAACGCGTCGCTCCAGGCGTTCCAGCAGTGCCTGTCCCAGCACGGCGTCAAGGGCTTCACGCCCGGCGCGGGGCGGCCGCCCGCGGGCGCGTCTGGCGGCGCCGGTCTCACGACCGCCCAGCGGCAGGCGTTCACCGCGTGCCGCAGCCTCCGGCCCGCAGGCGCAGGCCCCGGCGGTGGTGGCGGCGCGGGCCGTAATGCTTCGAACCCGGCGTTCGCGAAGTACACGGCGTGCCTCAAGCAGCACGGCGTCACTCTCGGCCAGACGAATAACCAGGCGACGTTCGCGAAGGCCAGCGCCGCGTGTGCGAAGTATCGCCCGGCGACTACGGGAGGGACGGCGCCGCAGTAAGGAGTGCGACGATACGCCGATGCCGAACCGAGTTCTCGTGGTCGACGACGATGCCGCGTTGCGCTCGGCCATGTCACGCACGCTCGAGCTCGAGGGGTACGCCGTCGACGTCGCCGAAGACGGGGTGGCTGCACTGTCGTTCTTCGAAGAAGGGGCGGTGCAGCCCGACGTCGTCATCCTCGACCTGCTGATGCCGAACGTCGACGGTATGACCGCGTGCCGGCTCATCCGGCGCACGAGTGACGTGCCGATCCTGATGTTGACGGCGCGGCACGCGATCGAAGACCGGGTCGAGGGTCTGGAGGTCGGAGCCGACGACTTTCTCGGCAAGCCGTTCGCCGTCATCGAGCTGCTCGCCCGTCTTCGCGCGCTGCTGCGGCGGACAGCGCCGCAATCGGTGCTGCGGTATGCCGATCTCGAGCTCGATCCGGCGCAGCGCCTCGTGCGTCGCGGAAAACTGGCGATCGAGCTGACGCGAATCGAGTTTGCGCTGCTCGAGCTCCTGCTCGCGAACGCGCGCAACGTGCTTACCCGATCGGTGATCTTCCGCGACGTGTGGGGCTACGACATCCAGTTCGGGTCGAACTCGCTCGAAGTGTTCGTCGGCTCGCTGCGGCGAAAGACGGAGGCTGCAGGGGAGGCACGCCTGATCCAGACCGTGCGCGGCATCGGGTACGTGCTTCGCGAGGAGCCGTAGCTGAGCCTTCGCACGCGCTTGACGCTCGCCACGGCGGCGTTGCTCGCGCTTGCAATCGCGGCCGCTCTCTTTGCGGCGTACTTCGTGGTGCGCACCGAGCTGAACGCACAGGTGAACAAGTCGCTCCGCGAGCGGGCCGGAGCGATCGTGGCGCGCACGGCGCAGAGGTCGAGCGCGCGCGCGCGCCCACCCCGAGTCTCTTCGCCGAGGATCGGTGAGGCGGCCGGTTATGTCCAGTTCGTCGGCGCGAACTGGAAGGTGACGCTCGTTCCCGGCGAACGCGCTCGCCTCCCGGCGGCGGGCGCCGCACTCGTCGCCGCCGGGAAGAAGGGACCGTTCTTCAGCGAGGCGACGGTGGCGGGGACGCACGTGCGGATCTACACCCGGAGAGCGGGTACCTCTGCGGTGCAAGTGGCGCTCTCGCTCCGCGACCTCGATCACGTGCTGTCGTGGATCCGCGTGCTGTTCGTCGCTGTTTCGACGCTCGCCGTCGCGGGCGCGGCGCTCGTTGCACTGTTCGTCGCCCGGGCCGCGCTTCGCCCCGTCGAGCGCCTGACCGCCGACGCCGAGCGGATCGCCGCGACGCGCGATCTGCGCGCGGTGACCGACGACACGCGCACCGACGAGCTCGGCCGCCTCGCGCGAGCGTTCAACACGATGCTCGGCGCACTTGCGGATTCGATCGCCGCGCAGCGGCAGCTCGTGGCCGACGCCTCCCATGAGCTGCGCACTCCATTGACCACGGCCCGAACGAACCTCGAATCGATGCAGCTTCATCCCGAGATGCCGGGGGCCGAGCAGCGACGCAGCATCGAGGCTGCGGTCCTGGAGCTTGGTGAGATGACCCGGCTGATCGAAGAGCTCGTCGAGCTCGCGCGCGGCGACGCACAGATCTCGCAGCACGAGCCGGTGCGGCTCGACGAGGTTGTCCGCGCGGCGGTCGCCGTTGCGTCGCGACGGTCCGGTCGCGAGTTTCGCGTCGTGACGGAGCCGACCGTCGTGAACGGCGCGCCGGCGGAGCTCACACGCGCAATCTCGAACCTGCTCGACAACGCGGTCAAGTGGAGCCCTTCGGACACACCGGTCGAGGTGACGGTCGCGGGGGGCGTCTGCACCGTCCGCGACCACGGGCCTGGAATCGCGGCCGAGGATCTCCCACACGTCTTCGACCGGTTCTACCGCGCCGCCGCGGCGCGAACGCTTCCCGGGTCGGGCTTGGGGCTCGCGATCGTGCGACAGGCCGCCGAGGCCCACGGTGGGACCGCGACGGCTGAGCACGCCGAGGGCGGCGGCACCGTGTTCGCCCTGCGCCTGCCGCCGGAGCCGCTTTAGCGACTCTTCATGTCGCGTCTACGTGCACGTTAGGTCGCGCTGGTCTGATGGAGGGAACGAACGAAAGGAGATCTCATGTCCATCACGACCCGCGACGAGCGGCGCACGAGGCTTCCCGGTGGGCAGATCGTGGAGCTCGTTGCTCGCGACCCATTGCTGGCGGGATACGCGATGACGGGCGTCGTCGACACCGCGGCGGAATCGCTCGCGATTCCTGCCACCGCGGTCGAGGCAGGTCTGCGCTCCGGACGAACGTTGAGGGAGCTCGCGCACGAGCTCCGCCGCGATCCGCACGACCTTCAGCTCGCGCTCGCAAGAGGCCCGTGGTCGACCCGGATCGACGACCGCAGCGCGGGAGAGATGATCGCGGCGGCCGGGCGCCTGCTCGACCAGCCCCTGTCGCTGGGGCCGCCCTAGAGAACGCGCCGCGGAGCCGCCGTTCACTCGCGGCGGCTCCGCGTCAATCTCCAGACGACGACGCCCACACCGAAGAGCAGCACCTCGACCAGCGTGATTTCAAGCCGGTTCACCAGCGTGACGCCCAGCGCCGGTCCCGCCGTCGTGATCGCGAGCAGCAACCCGTACATCGAGGCCTCGCGCACGCCGAGGCCGGAAGGCGCGAAGACCGCAAGCACCGCGACGATCGCGCCGACCGCCGAGACGCCCCCGAGGAAGGGGATCGCGGCCAGGCCGACCTCGGCACCGAGCGCGCGCAGCATGAAGTAGACGGCGAAGCCTCCGATCAGCCAGGTGCCGCAATAGAAGAGCAGCAGGCCGATCGTCAACGGAAACGGCAGCGGCTCGATCGACTCTGCTCCGAACGGCTTCAGCAGCTTGTTCGACAACGGCCGGAAGACACGGGGGTGCAGCGCCGCGGTGAGGAGCAGGGCGAAGCCGATCAGCGGGAGCAGCGGCGCGTTCACATCGCGTACCCAAGCGAGGCTGACGACGAAGACGATCACGCCCGAGATCGCCGACAGCCCGGCCTCGACGAGGATCGACGCGAGCACCGTGGGCGTGTCGGTGACACCGGCATATCTGCGCAGCGCGATCGCGCGCGCCGCGGGCGTCCACACGCCGCCTGGCAGGTACTTCGCGAGCATCGAGACCATCTCCGCCTGCAATGCGACGTGGTACGGCACCTTGATCCCCCACGCCTCGAGCATCCGGATCCAGCCGAGGATGAAGACGAGGTAGTAGACCGCGACGATCGCGAAGCTCAGAGCGAGGTACGCCGGGCTGGCGTTCTCGAGGAGCGGCCCTGCCTTCGACCATTCGGCCCGCACGGCCCACGCGCAGAACGCGAGGATCCCGACGAGGAGCGCGAGCTGGATGCCCTTTCGCAGCCGGGGCCGCGTGCGTAAGTATTCGACCGGAGCGGTCGCATTCACGCTCGCCAGGCTAGATCAATCGTCTAAATGGTCGAGAGGCGTGCGCCGAGCCAGACGCCGGCGAGGCCGCCAAGTGCCGCGCAGACGAAGCTCGTCAGCGAGAGCCCCGAGTCGCCCCACAGCGCGGGCACGTAACCGCCGGCGAGCGTGCCGAAGGTCGCGCAGAGACCGATCACCGAACGCATGGGGTCTGCATCGACACGAGTGCGACCTGGCTAAAGTCCCGGGGTGGGGGAGCACGGGCGTCAGCATTACAACGTGACGCTTGCGTTCCTCGCACTCGCGGGCCTCGCCTATTCGCTGCAGCAGACGATGGTCGTGCCGGCGCTTCCGAGCCTGCAGCGTGACCTGCACACGTCGACGGCCTGGGCGACGTGGCTCCTGACGGCCTTCCTGCTCGTGTCGGCGGTCGCGACGCCGGTGCTCGGAAAGCTCGGGGACCAGTACGGCAAGGAGCGCTTCCTGCTGATCAGCCTGCTGATCTTCTTCGTCGGCTGCGTGGCGGCGATCTTCGCGTGGAACATCTGGTCGCTGATCCTCTTTCGCGCGATCCAGGGTTTCGGCGGCGCCGTCTTTCCGCTCTCGTTCGCGATCGTCTTCGACGAGTTCCCGCCGGAGAAGGTTGGCTCCGGGGTCGGCATGGTCTCCGCGATTCTCGGCGTCGGCGGCGGCCTCGGCCTGGTGCTCTCGGGCGCGCTCGTCGACTACGCGTCCTGGCGCTGGCTCTTCATCGTCGGGGCCGTCTTCGTCGGAGTCGCGACGATCGGCGTCTGGCGCTACGTGCCGGAGTCACCCGTGAAGACACCGTCGAAGCTCGACCCGCTCGGCGCCACCCTTCTGTCGGCCGTGCTCGTGACCCTGCTGCTGGCGCTCACCGAGGGTCCGACGTGGGGCTGGGGATCCGGGCGCGTGGTGGGGCTCTTCGTCGCGAGCGCCGTGCTCGCGTTCGCATGGGTGCGCACCGAGTTGCGCGTGGAAGCACCGATGGTCGACATCCGCATGATGTTGCAGCGCACGGTCTTCTTCACGAACCTCACGGCCGTCTTCACCGGCTTTGCGATGTTCGGTGCATTCGTGCTCCTGCCCTCGCTCATGCAGACGCATCGCGGCGGCAACGTCCATTACGGCTTCGGCCTGTCGCCCACCGCGACCGGGTTGTACCTGCTGCCCGGCGGGATCCTCGGGTTCGTCGCGGGCCCCGCCGCGGGCCGGCTCGGCGCACGTTACGGATCGCGGCTGCCGCTGATCGCCGGGATGGTGCTGGCGGCAATCGGGATCGCGGTGCTCGCGCTCTTCCACGCGCATCCGATCGAGATCTCGCTCGCGATGGTGTTCATCGGGATCGGCGTGCCGTTCGCGTTCGCGGCGATGGCGAAGCTGATCGTCGATGCGGTTCGCCCGTCGGAGACAGGCGTCGCGACCGGGATGAACACGGTGATGCGCACCATCGGATCGGTAATCGGCGGCCAGATGGGCGCCGCGATCGTCAGCGCCGACACGCTCGCGCATTCGCACATCCCTGCCGAGTCCGCGTACGTCGCGGCGTTCTGGGTGAGCGCCGCCGTCGCGCTCGTCGGTGCTGTGCTCGCGCGGTTCATCCCGTCGCCTCGTCCCGCAGCGGTCGCGTTCGCCGATTAGCGTCCCCGCATGACCCGTGTGCGGTTTGCCCCGAGCCCGACCGGAACGCTCCACGTCGGCAACGCGCTGAGCGCCGTCGCAAACCGCCGCCTCGGCGACTGGATGCTGCTGCGGATCGACGACACCGACGCGGCACGCAATGTTCCGGGTGGCGAGGAGGCGACCATCGACGACCTCGCGTGGCTCGGGATTGCGTGGGACGACGGTCCCGTGCGCCAGAGCTCACGTGCAGTGCGCCACATGGAGGCGGCGCGCGAAGCCGGCCTCCCGCAGCGCTTCGAGGGCATCATGCTCTGGCGCGACGACGAGTCGCCGACGTTCCACCTCGCGAGCGTGGTCGACGACATCGACTTCGGGATCACACACGTCATCCGCGGCTCGGACCACCGCGCGAACGAGGAGCTCCATGCCGCGCTTCATCGCGCGCTCGGTCATGAGCCGCCTGAGGTGATCCACCACGGCTTGGTCGTCGGCGAGGACGGGAAGAAGCTGTCGAAGCGCGCGGAGGGCGCGACCGTCGCGTCGTTGCGCGACGCCGGCTATCCGGCGGAAGCGGTGCGCGCGTACCTCGAGGAGCTCGGCCTCCCACGGCACGACGTGCACCTCGACCTCGAGCGCATTCGGTCGCTGTCGGTCGACGTGCTGGCGCAGCTCCCGGACGAGGAGCTGGCCGAGCGGGTCGGTGTCCCGGTGGAGGCGGCCGCGCTGGTGCGCGGTGCGCACGACCTCGTCGAGGCGCGCGCGCTGGCGCGGGCCGTGCTCGATCCGCCCAGCGTCGAGGAAACACGAAGTCCGGAGACGCTGACGCGGTTCGTCGAGCTCCGCTCGGCCCTTCCGGACGTGCTCTCGAAGGACGAGGCGAAGTCGGTCGTGCGCGAGCTGAAGGCGGTCGGCGGGAACCTGCGCGCGCTGCGCGCCGCGCTGACCGGCGCCGAGCGGGGGCCGGAGCTGTGGGCGGTCCTGCGCGCGCTGCCGCGCGACGAGGCGCTCCGCCGCGCACTACCCTAGATAGCGTGCGCCTCTACGACACCGCGACGCGCTCGACCGTCGAGCTGCCGACTCCTCCAGGCCCGATCCGCATGTACTTCTGCGGCCCGACCGTCTACGCGCGCGCGCATGTCGGGAACGCACGACCGTTCATCGTCGGCATGTGGCTTCGCTCATGGCTGCGCGCAACGGGCTACGACGCGCAGCTCGTCCACAACATCACGGACATCAACGACAAGATCTACGAAGCGGCGCCCGGCGCGAGCGCCGAGCTCGCCGCCCGCGCGACCGAGTGGTATCTCGACGACACCGCCGACCTCGGCCTCGGCATGCCCGACCACCTGCCGAAGGCGACCGACTCGGTGCCGGCGATCGTGCAGTTCATCGAGGAGCTCGTCGCCACCGAGCACGCCTACCCGGTCAGCGGCGACGTCTACTTCCGTGTTGCGAGCTTCCCCGAATACGGCCGGCTGTCGGGGCAGCGGCCCGATCAGGTCGAGCAGGGCGAGGAGCCGAATCCGCTCAAGGAGGATCCGCGCGACTTCGCCCTCTGGAAGGCGAACAAGCCGGAGACCGAGGACACGTGGTGGGACTCGCCGTGGGGCCGCGGCCGCCCGGGCTGGCACATCGAGTGCTCGGCGATGGCGGAGGAGATCTACGGCCCCGCGTTCGAGATTCACGGCGGGGGCCTCGACCTCGTCTTCCCGCACCACGAGAACGAGGTCGCCCAGTCCCGTGCGCTCGGCCATCCGTTCGCGCAGATCTGGACGCACAACGGAATGCTCCGGTTCACGGGCGAGAAGATGTCGAAGTCGGTCGGCAACGTGGAGACGATTCGTTCCGCGCTCGACGAATGGGGGCGGGAGGCGATCCTCGTCTTCTTCCTCGGTGCCTCGTGGCGGAAGCCGATCGACTATTCGGAGGAGACGATGGCGCAGGCGGCGGCGCGCCGCGACACGTTGCGGAATGCCTTCACCCGGCCGGCAATCGAGCACGACGAGAGCCTGTGGGCGGAGTTCGCGTCGGCCCTCGAGGACGATTTCGACACGCCCGCCGCCCTGGCGATCCTCCACGACTGGGCCTCGAGCGGCCGGTTGGAGCTGCTGCGGCGCGGCCTCGCGGTCTTCGGGCTGGAATCGCTCGCGGAGCGTGCAGCGGCGCCGCCGGAGATCGTCGCCCTCGCCGAGGAGCGCGTTCAGGCCCGCGCGGAGCGCGACTTCGAAGCCGCCGACCGCCTGCGTGACCAGCTGGCCGCGGCGGGCTGGGAGATGCGCGACCGCGCAGACGGCTACGACCTCGTGGGCCCTTGACGCCCGACTTCGTCTACGGGCGGCGTGCCGTACGGGAAGCGCTGCGCGGCCGCCGCGAGGTGCTCGAGGTGTGGGCGACCGAGCGGGCGGTCAAGGCGGAGGACTGGCTCGCCGAGGTCCGGCCGAAGGTCAAGCCGGATCGCGAGCTGACTGACCGCGCGGCGACGCGAGACCACCAGGGCGTGCTCGCGCTCGTCGAGCCGTTCAAGTACGCCGACGCCTACGAGCTGGCGGCCGCGGAGAAGCCGCTGCTCGCCGTGCTCGACCGGGTGACCGACCCTCGCAACCTTGGCGCCGTCGCGCGCTCGGCCGAGGGCGCGGGGGCGACCGGGATCGTGGTCCCGGCGCACGGCTCCGCGATCGTTACTCCGGCGGTCGCGCGCGCGTCGGCCGGCGCGGTCGAGCACCTGCCGGTCGCCGTCGTGACGAACCTCGCGCGTTACCTCGAGGAGGTGAAGGGCGGTGCCTTCTGGGTGTACGGCGCCGCCGGCGAGGAAGGTGCGCAGTCGATGTGGGAAACGGACCTGACCGGCGGCCTCGCGCTCGTGCTCGGCGCGGAGGGGAAGGGGCTGCGTCCGCTGGTGCGCCGGATGTGCGACGCGCTCGTCTCGATCCCTCTCGCGGGGCAGATCGAGTCGCTGAACGTTTCCGTCGCGGCAGCAGTGCTGCTGTACGAAGCTCGACGACAGCGTGGCTGACCTCTATCTCTTCGACGGCTACAACCTCTTGCACGCCGGGCCGTTCGCCGACGCGCGCGAGCTCGTCGACGCGCTCGCGAGCTATGTTGCCGTCCGAGGCGCCCGTGGCGTGATCGTGTTCGATGGCGTCGGCGAGGACGCGGTGCGCGGGCCGCTGGAGGTTCGATTCGCCGAGCACGCGGACACGCTCCTCGAGCGACTCGCCGCCGAGCATCGGGACCGGGAGCGCGTGCTGCTCGTGACGAGCGACTCGACGGTCGCTGCGTCCTCCGGGATCGAGGTGGCGAAGCTCTCCTCGCAGACCTTCCTCCGGGACTTCGAGGCGGCCGAGCATCGCGACGAGCGCCCGGCGGGGCTCGCCGGGAAGCTCGACGAGGCAACCCGCGAGCGGCTCGAGCGGCTCCGTCGCGGGGTCACCGAATCGGAGTAAGCGAGGTCCACCGCAAGAGGGACTTGTGCTCTTTGCGGGTCCTTGCTAGATTCACCTCAACCTCAGGGTGAGACTTCGGTGGTGATTGGACGGAGGTCTTGCCGCTAAACGCCAGCAAATACGGGGGTATCCACCGTGTCCGTCCGCACCGCGACCGTTCCGAAGTCTCCACAGAAGGTTCAACGAGAGCTTGAGGATCTGCAGCTCGTCCTGAAGGCGCGCAACGGCTCGAGCGTCGCCCTGGATCAGCTGATCCGCCGCTACACGTCGTTCGTCCGGCTGAAGGCGAGCTCGTACTTCCTCGCCGGCGGCGACTCGGAGGACCTGATCCAGGAGGGCCTGGTCGGCCTGTACAAGGCGGTGCGCGATTTTCGCCCCGACAAGGAGACGTCGTTCCGGTCGTTCGCGGAGCTGTGCGTGACGCGCCAGATCATCACGGCGATCAAGACGGCGACGCGGTTCAAGCATGCCCCGCTGAACGCGTACGTGTCGTTCAGCCACACGCCCGCCGGTCAGGAGGGCGACGACTGCACGCTCGGCGATGCGCTTCCGGGGCCGGCGGTCAACGACCCGTCGGTGAAGGTGATCTCGACGGAGGAGCTGCAGTCGCTCGTCGGGTGCCTGTCGACGACGCTGTCGCCGCTCGAGGCGGATGCACTGCGTCTCTATCTCGAAGGTTCGTCGTACGAGCAGATGGCGGATGACCTCGGCTGCGACACGAAGACGATCGACAATGCCCTGCAGCGCGTGAAGCGCAAGATCCTCACGCACCAGGAAGGCCGCCAGGTCCTCGCCTGAACTCTGGCGGTGCGAAGCTCAGGAACCTGGTTCAAAAAACGAACCAGGTTCCACCCGAACTCAACCTGGTTCGTTCTCTGAACCACGTTGACGAGTTTCTCTCGGACGCCGCAGCCGGCGGAACTCCGGAACGCCTCCCCCTCAACCTGGTTCGTTCTTTGAACCAGGTTGACGAGTTTCTCTCGGACACCGCAGCCGGCGGAACTCGGGAACGCCTCCCCCTCAACCTGGTTCGTTCTCTGAACCAGGTTGACGAGTTTCTCTCGCACGACGCAGGCGGCGAAACTCAGGAACCTGGTTCAAAAAACGAACCAGGTTCCACCCGCACTCAAGGTTGGACGAGTTTCTCTCGCACGCGGCGGCGGCGGAACTCGGGAATCTGGTTCGGCTGCGCCGAATCAGATTCCGTCTCGCGCGTACGATAGGAGCGCGCCGGAGTAGCTCAGCTGGCAGAGCAGGGCTCTTGTAAAGCTCAGGCCGTGGGTTCGAGTCCCACCTCCGGCTCTAGGACGCAGGCGCGCTACGCGGCTGTCTTCGCGCGGGGCTTCTCCCGCGCGGCGTGCTCGGCGACTGGGATCTCGACGTAGAACGTGGAGCCCTTGCCGTCGTTGCCGTCGACCCAGATCCGGCCGTCGAGACGCCGGACGAGCTCACGGCAGATGTAGAGGCCGAGGCCGGTGCCGCCGATCCCGCGCGTCATGTTCGGGTCCAGGCGGTAGAACTTCTCGAAGACGCGCCGCCGCTCGGAGGCGGGGATGCCGAGCCCCTGGTCGGAGACGGCCCAGCGGACCCCGCGCTCGCCCTTTCGCAAGCTGATCTCGATCGGCCCGCCCTCCGGCGAGTACTTGACGGCGTTCTCGACCAGGTTCACGAGCACCTGCCGCAGCTGCTGCTCGTCGGCCGCGACCGCCGGGAGTCGCTTCGGCGCATGGAGTGAGAGCGTGACGTCGGCCGGCAGATGCGTCCGGGCGGCGTCCACCACAGACGCGGTGATCTTCGCCGCGTCGACCGTCTCGATCCGAAGCTGCAGCTGTCCGGAGTCCAGGTGCGACGCGAGCAGCACGTCGTTCACGATCTGCGCCAGGCGGTCGGATTCCTCGGCGACGACCTCGAGCAGCCGTCCGCGCATCTCCTCGCCCAGGTCGAGATCGGGGCGCCGCAGCGTCACGGCGGCGCCGTAGATGGCGGCGAGCGGCGTGCGGAGCTCGTGCGAGACCGTCGCGACGAAGTCCGAGCGCATCTGCTCGATCACACGCTCCTCCGTCAGGTCGCGAAACACGTACACCGTCCCCTCGTCGAACCGCACAGCAGAGAACGACAGCCACAGCTCTCGCCCGCCGATCTCGAGCGGGACCGTCTGCGGGCGGCCGTCGGCGTCGACGACGGCGACGTTGTCCGCATAGCCCGGAAGCACCTCGGCCGCGGGGCGGCCGATGATGTGGGTGGCGGCGAGGCCGGTCATCGCCTCGGCGGCGTTGTTCCAGAGGAGCACGCGCTCGTCGCGGTCGAGGAGGACCACGCCGTCGGCGATCGTCTCGAGCGCCCGCGCCGCCTGCGCGCGGCGCTCGACCTCCTCGTACAGCTTCGCGTTCTCGATCACGGCGGCCGCGCGCAATGCGAGCTCCTCCGCGGTTCGCAGGTCGGCCTCGCTGAAGCGCCGGCCCGACTCCGCCGTGACGAACGTGATCGCCGCCATCACCTCTCCATGCGCGATGACGGGCACGCAGAGAAACGATCGGAGGCCGAGCTCGAGCAGCAGCTGCGCGTGGATCTCGTCGCGTGCGACCGCCTTGTAGGCGTCGGGCTCGATGTGCGGCACGAACGCAGGCTTCCGCGTCCTGATCGCCTCCGCGGCTCCGCGCTGGTTCGCCGGATCCGGCGCGTAGCGCTCCTGCAGCTCGCGTGCGAACACGACCTTCGCGGGATCGGCATGCTCGACCGCGATCGTCGTGATCGTGCCGTCTTCCACTGCGTGCACCGCGCACCAGTCGGCAACGCGGGGCACGGCGAGCTTCGCCACCTCGTGCAGCCCGGAGCGCCAGTCGAGCGAGAGCGAGAGTGCGGCGCCGGCGTCGAGCAGGAAGCGCTGTGCCTCTTCGATCCGCTTGCGGTCGTCGATGTCGGTGGCGGTGCCGATCCAGAAGTCGATCTCGCCGTCGTCCTTGCTGATCGGGACGGCGCGCCCGAGATGCCAGCGGTACGTGCCGTCGGCGGCTCGGAAGCGGTACTCCACCTCGAAGACCGATCCGTCGCGCAGCGTCTGCTCGCGACGCGCGACGACGTCGGGCAGGTCGTCCGGATGCGTGACGCGTGTCCACGCGGCCTCGTCGATGTCCTCGCCGCTCATGCCCGTGTAGTCGAACCAGCGCTGGTTGTAGTACGTGGCGTTGCCGTGGCTGTCGGAGGTCCAGACGATCTGCGGCATCGCGTCCGCGAGCTGGCGGTAGCGCTCGGTGCTCTCCCGCCGCAGCTCCGCCAGCTCCTGTGCGGCGAGGCGTTCGGCCTGCTCCCGGATCTGACGGGTCTTCTGCCAGAGCTCGACGAAGACGTTGACCTTCGCGCGGAGGATCTCCGGATCGAACGGCTTGAAGACGTAGTCGACGGCGCCGATCTCGTAGCCGCGGAAGACGTTCCGCTCCTCCTTCGAGAGCGCGGTGAGAAAGATGATCGGGATGGTGCTCGTGCGCTCGCGCTGCTTGATCACCTCGGCGACCTCGAACCCGTCGAGGTCGGGCATCTGGACGTCCAAGAGGATCACGGCGAAGTCGTCGCGCTGCAGCAGCGCGCGCAGAGCTTCCGCCCCCGACCCCGCGTCGACGAGGTCGTGACCGAGCGGCTCGAGGATCGCGCGCAGCGCGAGCAGGTTCTGAGGCCGGTCGTCGACCAGGAGGAGGGAGGGCATCAGACGGCGACCTTCGCAGTTCCGCACAGCTCGACGAGGAGCGCCGCGATCTCCGCGGCACGGGCGACACGCGCCGACGGGACCGCCGCCAGCGCGGCGCGCGGCATCTCGTCGCGTGCGGCCTCCTTCGGGTCCTGGACGATCGCAACGCCGCCGAGCTCCGCGATGCGGGCAAGTCCGCGCGTGCCGTCGTCGTTTGCTCCCGTCAGGACGACGCCGACGCAGCGTTCGCGGTACGACTCGGCGGCGCTCTCGAACAGGACGTCGATCGACGGCCGCGCGTACTGCACGGGCTCGTCCGTCGAGAGCGAGAGCGATCCCCGGTCGACGAGCAAGTGATAGTCGGGCGCCGCGACGTAGACCGTCCCCGACTGCAGTGCGTCCTTGTCGCCCCCTTCGCGCACGGCCAGCGCTGTGGCGCCGCCAAGCAGCTCGCACAATGCCGTGGGATGGGACTCGGGCGAGCGGTGCTGCGCGATCACGACCGCCGCGTCGAGGTCGGCAGGCAGCCCGCGCAGCAGGTCGCGAAAGGCGTCGAGACCGCCCCACGATGCGCCGATCACCACGAGGTCGTGGCTCATCGAACCTTCCGGTAGATCTTTTCCTGCGGGTCGAGCTCCTCGTAGCGCTGCTCGAACCCCGTGAACCGGATCGACTCCTTGTGGCCGAGCGCGAGGATGCCCAGTCGCTCGAGGCTCTCGTGGAACAGCTCGTGCACGCGGACCTGCAGCGCGCGGTCGAAGTAGATCATCACATTGCGGCAGAGGATGACGTTGAACGTGTTGAACGCCCGGTCCTGCACGAGGTTGTGCGGCGCCCAGACGACGTTCTCTGTGAGCGAGCGGTCGAACAGCGCGCCCTCGTACTTCGCGAGGTAGTACTCGGAGAACGAGCGCGTTCCGCCGGCGCGCAGGTAGTTCTCGGTGTACTCCTGCATCTTCTCGAGCGGGAACACGCCGGCACGCGCGCGTTCGAGGACGGCTTCGTTGATGTCGGTCGCGTAGATGCGCGTGCGCTCGTAGAGGCCTTCCTCCTGGAGGAGGATCGCGAGCGAGTACACCTCCTCGCCCGTCGAGCAGCCGGCGACCCAGACACGCGTGAACGGGTACGTGTGAAGCATCGGCGCGACCTTCCTGCGGAA
>JBJMKB010000030.1:0-2157 GCA_045806045.1 Gaiellaceae bacterium
CTCGTCGGAGGCATCAAGTACTTCCTCTTCCGGAGGGTCCCCGGCGACATCAACTGGTTCCAGACGCTCGGCTCCGCGACGCTCACGGCGTTCATCGTCCAGGCGCTCACGGGCTCGATCCTCGCGATGTACTACAAGCCGGACGCGAGCAGGAGCACGCCGATGATCCAGTTGAGCTCGCGCGGGTACTTGTACGCGCCGAACAGGAACACGCGCCCCATGTGCATGAACATCAGGATGATGAACACCGACGCGCCCCAGCGATGCATGCCGCGCACGAGCCAGCCGGCCCAGAGGTCGTTCGTGATGTGCTGGATCGACGAGTAGGCGTCCTTCGCGTCGGGCTTGTAGTACATCGCGAGGATGGAGCCGGTCAGCGCCTGGACGATGAACGCCGTCAGCGTCGCCGAGCCGAGCGTCTGAAACCAGTTGATGTCGCCGGGCACCTTCCGGAAGAGGAAGTACTTGAGGCCGCCGACGAGGCCGGAGCGCTCCTCCAGCCAATCGATCGGATAGAGGATCGCCTCCTGCACCTGCTCTTTCGTCGAGAGCTTGCGGGTCGTCGCCATCGTCAGTGGGGCGGCTGGATCGGATAGAGCCAGGACTCGAGGCCGCTGACGGGCTCACCGGGAAAGGCGAGCGTCCACTTGTGGATCTTCGCGTCGGCGCCGGTGCCGACGACGCGCGACACCGAGAACGGTTTGCCGAGGAACAGGTGCCCGTTGCGAATCGAGAACGAGTAGCGATCGAGCGCGCGCACGGGCGGGCCGGACGTCCTGTTGCCCTCGGTGTCGTACTGGCCGCCGTGGCACGGACAGCCGAACCCGGCGATCGAGATCGTCGGGATCAGCGTCACGGTGCCGTGCTGCTTCTTCCCGTTCTCGTCGAGCGGTCCGTTCGGCTGCACCGGGCAGCCCAGGTGCGCGCAGTGGTGCGAAATCACCGTGAAGCTCGGCTGGCCGTTCAGCTGGCCGTTGTAGCGCACGTACGCGGTGCGCCTCGAGACCTCGCCCTGCGACGGGTCGGCCATGAACGTCGCGACGACGAACTTGCCGTCGGGGTAGTCCGTGATCGGGCCGATGTCGATGTCCTTCTGCCCCTGCTTGAGGAACGCGGGCGCGATCATGAAGCCGACGGCCGGCGCAGTGACGATGCCGCCGATCACGCCCCCGAGGCCGAGCGTCGAGAGCTCGAGGAACTTCGAGCGCGCATACCGCTCCTCGGGCGCCGAAGGCGGGAGCGCCGCCGGCCCCTGGTCGGCCGGGATGTTCGCGCCGGTCGGACTCTCCGGCGGCACCTCGGGCGCATGCGCGAGCGGTGTCCCGGCAGTGAGGTCGCGCACCCAGAGGAACGCGAAGGCGAGGGCGATCAGCGCGCCCACTCCGGCGATCCACCACGAGACGATCAGCCCGACGAGCAGGACGACGACGCCGACGGCGAAGCCGACAGGCCAGATGCTCGGGCCCGGAACGTGCGGGGTTTCGTCATGCGGCTGCAAGCGGCTAGTGGGGATTCAAGCGGTCGCGGTCGGAGCGGGTCAACGTCGTAACAGGCGGCGCGAACTCTGACGCATCCGCCCGTTCCCTGCCGAGGGAACCGCCTCGAAGCCGTACTCGCTCCAGCGGCGGTCGACGAGCTCGCGCACCTCGGCGCTCATCTCGATCTCGGGCGGCCACTCGCGCGTTCCCTCCAGCGGGCCCTTCGCGGTGGCGTCGATGCCGATCTTCCCGCCCACGAACTGCAGGGTCGGCGCGTGGTCGAGGTGGTCGAGCGGTCCCTCGGTGATCAGCACGTCGCGCTTGGGATCGACGTTGGCGCCGACGCGGAACATCACCTCGCCGTAATCGTGGACGTTCACGTGCTCGTCCACGACGACGATGCCCTTCGTGAGACTGAGCATGCCGAGGCCCCAGATCGCGTGCATCACCTTCTGCGCGTGCCCGGGGAACGCCTTCCGGATCGAGACGATGCAGAGGTTGTGGAAGGCGCCGGCGACCGGGAGGTCGTAGTCGACGATCTCCGGCACGGTCATCTTCACCGCAGGAAGGAAGATCCGCTCCGTCGCCTTGCCGAGCCAGGCGTCCTCCTGCGGCGGCTTTCCGACGACGATCGAGGGGTACACGGCGCCGCGGCGCATCGTGACCGCGGTGACGTGGA
>JBJMKB010000031.1:0-15123 GCA_045806045.1 Gaiellaceae bacterium
CGTGCCGACGCCGCCGCCGAGGCGCTCGAGGTGCTGCCACATGCCGCGCATGCGCGGGAGGTTGTACTCGAGCTGCGCGAGCTCGACCTGCAGCTTTCCCTCGGCGCTCGTCGCGTGCTGCGCGAAGATGTCGAGGATCAGCTGCGTGCGGTCGATCACGCGCGCGTTGAGCGCGTTCTCCAGAAAGCGCTGCTGCGCCGGATCGAGCTCGTCGTCGACGAGAACGCTCTCGGCGCCGGAGTCCTTGAAACGCTCCTTCAGCTCCTCGAGCTTGCCCTTGCCGACGTAGGTGCGCTGCGCCGGACGGGCGCGATACTGGACGATCGCGCCCACAGGCTCGACGCCGGCGGTGCGCGCCAGCTCCTTGACCTCCGCGAGCTCCTCCTCCGCGTCCACACCCTGGCCGAGCACCGCGAGGACGAACCCGCGCTCGGGCTCCGGGGTACGTGGAATCATCGTCCCGATTATGGCACTCGCCGAACGGGCCCTGGACCTCGTGAACATCCCTTCGCAATCGGGCAGCGAGATGGAGCTGTACAGCTACATCACATCCGCCGTCCCCTTGGAACCGGCCTATTGCGACGGCGAATCGGTGATTTACGCGCAACGAAGCGGGAAGCCGCTCGTCCTCCTCGCCGGTCACACCGACACCGTCCCGGCACAGGGGAACCTGCCCGGACGGGTCGAGGATGGTTGGATCGTGGGCCTCGGGGCCAGTGACATGAAGGGCGGCCTGGCGGTGATGATCGAGCTCACGCACTGGGCCGCCGAGACCGAGCTGGACTACGACCTCGCGCTCCTCTTCTTCCCGCGCGAGGAGCTCGGCCCCGAGGCGAACCCGCTGCCCGGCATCTTCGAACGGACGGATCTCGTCGACGAGGCGCAGCTCGTGATCTGCCTCGAGCCGACGGACAACACGTTGCAGCTCGGCTGCCTCGGCAACCTGAACGCGCGCGTCGCCTTCAACGGGCGGTCCGCCCATTCGGCGCGGCCGTGGCTCGGCGAGAACGCGATCAAGCTCGCGCTCGAGGGACTACGGCCGGTGCTCGACTCGGAGCCGCGCGACGTGGACATCGACGGCCTCGTCTTCCGCGAGGTGATGTCGGTGACGCAGCTGCACGCCGGCATCGCGTCGAACGTGATTCCCGCGCGGGCGGAGGCGACGATCAACTACCGCTACGCACCCGATCGCACGCCTGAATCGGCCGTCGCGCTCATGCACGAGCTGTATCCCGGGGCGGAGATCTTCTCGCACTCCGGGCCGGCGCACGTCGCTCTGCATTCGCCGCTCGTCGACCGCCTGCGCGCGGTTGGCGGGTTCGAGGTGCAGCCGAAGCAGGCGTGGACGAACGTCGCCGACTTCGCCGCGCGCGGGCTCGACGCCGTCAACCTCGGTCCCGGCGCGACGCGCTACGCCCACGCCGTCGACGAGCGCGTGGAGATCGCGGCGCTCGAGCGGACGTATGAGGCGCTGCAGCAATTTCTCACCGGTAGCGTTTGAGCATGCAGCTCTCCCCCGTGCTCGCCGAGCTCGCGCAGTACCCGTTCACGCGCCTCGACGAGTGGAAGGCCGACGCGACGCGGCGCGGGATCGACCTGATCGACTTCGGGATGGGCGACCCACGCGAGGTCACGCCCGCGTTCATCCGCGAGGCGCTTGCCGCCTCGATCGAGCCCGTTTCGTCGTACCCGCGCGCTCCGGGCCTGCCCGAGCTGCGTGAGGCGGTCGCGGGCTGGATCGACCGGCGCTTCGGAGTGTCCGTCGACCCCGACCGCGAGATCGTCCCCACTCTGGGCTCGAAGGAGGCGATCTTCTCCTTCGCGCAGATAGCGCTCGGGGACAAGCGCGGCGTGGCGATCCCCGAGCCTGCCTATCCGGTCTACGAGCGCGGCGCGCTCTTCGCCGCCGGCTCGATCGTCGGCGTGCCGCTCGCGGAAGGGAACGCATGGCTGCCCGACCTCGACGCATTCGACGCCTGGGAGGAGATCGCGATCTTCTGGGTCTGCTACCCGAACAACCCGACGGGAGCGATCGCGCCGCTCTCGTTCTACGAGGAGCTTGCCGCTCGCGCGCGCGAGCACGGGTTTCTCGTGTGCTCCGACGAGGCCTACTCGGAGCTCTGGTTCGACGAGCCGCCGGTCTCGGCACTGCAAGTGCAGGATCGGAGCAACGTCGTCGTCTTCAACACGCTCTCGAAGCGCTCGTCGATGACCGGGTACCGCTCCGGCTTCGTGTGCGCGCCGCCCGAGATCGGCGACGCGCTGCGTGCGTTCCGCCCGACCGTCGGCACCGCGCCGCAGGAGTTCGTCCAGCGCGCGTCCGTCGTAGCCTGGTCGGACGACACGCACGTCGACGACGTGCGCGCGCTCTATCGCCGGAAGCGGGATCTCTTGCTGCCGGCGCTCGAGGACGGCGGTCTCCCCCTCGCCGGGTCGACGGCGACGTTCTACCTCTGGATGGACGTCGGCGGACCGTCGGAGGAGTTCTCGCGCCGCCTGCTCGAGCACGGCATCATCGCGACGCCCGGCTCGTTCTTCGGGCCGGCAGGCGAGGGCTATGCGCGCTTTGCGCTCGTCCCGACCGAAGAGCAATGCGCGCGCGCGGCCGAAATCCTGCGGGAGGTGCTGTGAGCACCGCGGACACGATTGCCGCACTCGATCGGGGCGAGTTACGCGTCGCGGAGCCGGACGGGGACGACTGGCGCGTGAACGCCGACGTGCAGGCGGCGATCCTCGACTACTTCCGCGAGCGGCAGATGGAGCCGCGTGAGGTCGGCCCCTTCGAGTACCACGACAAGATCCCGCTCAAGAGCGGGTACGAGGAACTCGGCGTGCGTGTCGTGCCGCCGGCAACGGCACGCTACGGCGCGTTTCTCTCGCGCGGCGTCGTGCTGATGCCGTCGTACGTGAACATCGGCGCCTGGGTCGGCCCGAACACGATGGTCGACACCTGGGCGACGGTGGGCTCCGGCGCGCAGATCGGCGCCAACGTGCACCTCGCGGGCGGCGTCGGCATCGGCGGCGTGCTCGAGCCGCCGGGCGCGACGCCCGTGATCGTCGAGGACGGCGCATTCATCGGCTCGCGCTCCATCGTCGTCGAGGGTGTGCGCATCGGACGAGAGGCCGTGCTCGCGCCGAACGTGACGCTGACGGCGAGCGTGCCGATCATCGACGTCACCGGCGACGAGCCGGTCGAGCACCGAGGCTACGTCCCGCCGCGCTCGGTCGTCGTTCCCGGCACGCGCCCGAAGGAGTTCCCGGCCGGCACGTACCACCTCTCGTGCGCGCTGATCATCGGCCGGCGCAGCGAGTCGACCGACCTCAAGACCTCGCTGAACGACGCATTGCGCGAGCACGGCATCGGCACGGGTTAATTCGCTCTCAGTCTGCGCGAACCGCCGGCCCGGTCAGGAACGCGCGCGCGCCGTCGAAGCGCACGTCCAGCGGCCCGCCTGGAAAGCGCACACGCACCGACTCGCCGCCGAACGCAGCGGCGACCGCGACGGCGCTCGAGCCGGAGGCGGCGGTCTCCCCCGCTCCGCGCTCCCACACGCGCGCGACGATCTCGCCCGGCACGGTCGCCTGCGCGACCTGCACGTTCGTGCGCCGTGGGAAGCGGGGATGCACCTCGAGCAGCGGGCCGATGCGCGGCAGATCCGCGGGATCGCCCTCGACCACGGCGTGCGGGTTGCCGACGTCGACGGGCGTGAAGCGAACCCCCGCCGCCTCCTCGGGCGCACCCACCACGGGCTCGCCCATGTCCTGCTCGACGAGCGGCCCGTCGAGCATCACGGCACGCACCTCGCGCGGACCCACGCGAACGGTGACCGCCTCGGCGCCGGTGCGCTCGGCGAGCCACCGCGCCGCGATGCGCGTGCCGTTGCCCGACATCTCGGCGCGCGATCCGTCGGGGTTCCAGATCGCGATCTCGAGCCAGTCCTCGCCGGACCGGAAGACCTCGAGGATCCCGTCGGTGTCCTCGACCGCCGCCCGCACACGCTCCGGCGTCAGGGACTCCTCAGTGACCAGATAGACGTTCCCGTGCGCGTCCCAGCGCGATGATCTCATCGGCAACCTCCGCCGCAGACCGATTGGCATCGAGCGTAACGACACCGGGCATCCGCCGCAGCCACTTCCGCTGGTAGCGCGCGAGACGCCGCGTGGCCTGGGCGACCGCAGCGACCGCCTCCTCCTCCGGCAGTGTGGCGAACTGCTCCAGGCCGAGCACCTTCCGCGCCGTTCCCGAGAGCGGCCGCGCCCAGGCGGCCTGCGCCTCCTCGACGGCGCCCGCATCGACCATCGCGCGCGTGCGCCGCTCAATGCGCTCGTCGAGCAGATCGATCGCGACGTCCAGCGCGACGATCGTGGTGGGAAGCCGCGTGTCCTCGGTCCACAGGCGGTCGTGCTCCGGCGCGAGCGACGCGCCGGCGTCCACCAGCTCGAGCGCCCGGATGACGCGCTTGCGGTCGTTTCGGTGCACCCGTGCGGCGGCCGCCGGATCGCGTTCGGCGAGCAGCGCGTGCGCTCCCTCGGGGCCGAGCCGGTCGTACTCGTCCTGCCAGCGCGCACGCTGCTCGGCGGTCGGAGGCGGCGGCAGCTCGAGCGCCGAGAGCGCTGCGCGGAAGTACAGGCCCGTGCCGCCGACGACGAGCGGCAGCTCGGCCTCGTCGATCGCAAGGTGCGCGAGGCGCTGGTAGTCGCCGACGGAGACCTCCTCGCTCAGCGGGACGATCCCCACGAGCTGCACCGGGTACTCCGGCGCCGCCGTGAGGATCGGCAGTCCCTCGTAGAGCGCGGCGGAGTCGGCCGAGATCACCTCGGCGCCGAGACGCTCGCGCAGGATCGCGGCGACGGCCGTCTTGCCGGACGCCGTCGGGCCGAACAGCCCGAGAATCGACTTCTCAGGCGCCGGCGCCGGCCGGCTGCTTGAACCCATGCTCGAGCTCGTCGGCCGTCTGCGGGCGCACGAACGGCCGGTCGTCTTCGGGATGCTGCGCGCGCCACTCCTTGAACCAGGCGACCGCCTTCGGGATGCCGTCGTCGAGCGGTGTCTGCGGTGTCCAGCCGAGCACGTCGCGCGCCTTGCGCACGTCGGCCACGTAGTGCGTCACCTCACCGAGCAGCGAAGGGGCGATCGTCACGTTCGGCTCGACGCCGAGCTCCTGCGCGATCAGCTCGGCAGCACGGACGAGCGTGTTGCCCTGCCCGAATGCGAGGTTGATCGTCTCGTTCGCGGCGGTGCCGCTCGCAAGCGAGTAGACGCCGCGGGCGATCCCGTCGACACAGTCGTCGATGTAGGTGAAGTCGAGCACCTTCTGGTCGCCGCCGAAGATCGCAATCGGCTCGCCGCGCGAGAGCTGATGCATCCACAACGGCAGGACACGGTCCATCCGCCACAGGTCGGAGTCGAACCGGCCGTACACGTTCGAGAACCGGAAGACGAGGTAGTTGAGGCCGTAGCAGCGCGCGTACGAATAGATGAACGCTTCGCTAGCGATCTTCGACGCGGAGTACGGGCTCTCCGTGTACGCGAAATCGGCGGCCTCCTCGGAGTACTCCTCGAACCGGTGCACGTCGCCGTACACCTCGCGGGTCGACGAATGCACGAGCGGGAGGTTCATGCCGCGCGCGAACTCGAGCACGTTGAACGTCATGATCGTGTTCTCGAGCGCCCGGTGCGGCTGGCGCACGAGCTGGTGCACCTTCGCGTGCGCGGCGAGGTGCACGACGAGATCGACCTCTGGGTACTCGACCCCGTTGATCCCTCCGACGAACGGCGCGTAGTGGCCGGCGAGGTCCTGCAGGAGCGTCGGGAATGCATCGCCGGTCCATGGGTTCGGACGCTTGTCGACCCCGAACACCTGGTGACCGTCGTCGATCAGACGGAGCGCGAGGTTCGTGCCGATTTGCCCCGAGGAGCCTGTGACGAGGATGCGCATGGGAGCCAAACCCTTCCAGAAGGGAGTAAAGACAAGGTTACGGCGGGAAACGGACGCCGGTGCAGCGTTCTCTCGCCGGCCTCATTGTCGCGAACGCGGTTTCCCTCACGGGGAACGTGGTCGCGATCGTTGCGATCCCGTGGCTGGTACTGACGACGACGGGCAGCCCCGCACGCACCGGGATTGCCGCGTTCTGCACGACGCTGCCGCTCGGCGTGGGCGCGCTCTTTGGCGGCGCCATCGTCGACCGATTCGGCGCTCGTCCCACCAGCATCGCCTGCGACCTCGCGGCGGGCCTGGCGTTCGCGGCCATCCCGCTGCTGCATCTTCTCGGTGTCCTGCGCTTCTGGCACGTGCTGGCGCTCGCTGTCGCCGGCAGTGCGCTGGACGGTCCCGCACAGGGCGCGCGCCAAGCTCTGCTCCCGGAACTCCGGGAACGAGCGTCCGTCAGCGCCGAACGAGCAAACGCCTTCTGGACGACGACCGAGCACACGGGCTACGTGCTCGGCGCACCGCTCGCCGGCGTCCTGGTCGCATCGTTCGGTGCGCCGACCGCTCTGTGGGTCGACGCGGCATCCTTCGGTGTCTCCGCGCTCACGATCGCCCTCGTCGTGCCCCGTACGACGACGCGGGGGGCCGGCGCCGTCGACCCGCTCGGGGGCCTGCGATTGATCGCGCACGACTCGGCGTTGCGGTCGTTCCTCGTCGTCTGGACGCTCGGCAACTTCTTGATCGCGCCGCTCGCCGCGGTCTGGCTTCCGGTCTATGCCCGGGAGCGCCTCGGCGGCGCCGGGGCGCTCGGCGTGCTCGTCACGGCCTACGGCGTTGGCGGGATTGCCGGGGCGGCTGGCTACGCCCTCCTGGTGCGCTCGTTCACGCGACGTCAACTGTTCACGGCGATTCGGATCCTCTACCCCATCGTCTGCGCGTTCCTGGTGCTCCTGCCGTCGCTGGCCGGGGCGGCAGTCGTCCTCTTTCTGATCGGCCTCGTCCCGGGAACGGGCGTCCCGCTGTACCAGCTCGTCCTCCAGGAACGGACGCCGGCGGAGCTGCGGGGCCGCGTGTTCTCGGCTTTTACGGCGTCGCTCACGTTGACCGCGCCGCTCGCGATGGTCGGCGGGGGCATCCTCGTGCAGGCGGCGGGCTTGCGGACCTCGTTCGCCATCTACGCGGCAACGAGCGCCGTGCTGTCCGCCTGGGCGTGGCGGACGGTCGCGCGGCTGCTCTGACTACGCGGCGATGAGCGCGTGCTGAGCCCCGCGCAAGGTGGTCGACGTCGCGCCGTCGATCAGGACGTCGACCAGCTCACCGGCCGCCGCGTCGCCGGTGAAGTTCACGGTGGTATTGCGGCGCGTCCGGCCGCGGAGGTACGCGGGATCGGTGCGAGACGGCCCTTCGACCAGCACCTGCTCGACGCGGCCGATGCGCTCCTCGTTCTTCTCGCGCGCGATCCGCTGCACCATGTCGACGAGCTGTTCCATACGCGCGATTTTCACCTCGTGTGGGACCTGGTCGACCATCGCAGCAGCCTCGGTCGTGGCACGCGGCGAGTAGACGAACGTGAACGCGCTGTCGTAGCGCATCTCCTCCACGACCTCCAGCGTCTGCCGGAAGTCGTCGTCGGTCTCGCCGGGGAAGCCGACGATGATGTCGGTGCCGAACGCGAGATCCGGGATCGCATCCCTCATCTTCTGCGCCAGATCGAGGTACTTCTCGCGCGTGTACGTGCGCCGCATCGCCTTCAGGACGCGTGACGACCCGGACTGCAGAGGAAGGTGCACCTGCTCGCAAACGGACGCGCATTCCGCGATCGCGGCGATCACCGGCTCGCGGAAGTCCTTCGGGTGCGGGCTCGTGAAGCGGATGCGCTCGATTCCGTCGATGGCATCGCACGCCCGCAGCAGCTCGCCGAACTCGGTCTTCACGTCCGGCAATAGGTCGCGCCCCCACGAGTTCACGTTCTGGCCGAGCAGCGTCAGCTCCCTGACTCCCTGGCCGGCGAGGCGGTGCACCTCCCCGAGAATCTCTCCCGGCCGGCGGCTCACCTCACGGCCGCGGACGGCCGGGACGATGCAGTACGAGCACTTGGAGTTGCAGCCCATCGACACCTGCACCCACGCCTGGAACGATCGCTCGTTGTGCATGGGCAGGTGGGCGGCGAAGTCGCGGTCGTCGAGACCGAACCGGCCGCGCGCGACGCCGTGGCCGCCGGCGCCGAGCCATTCACCGAGGTGGGCGATCGAGCCAGGCCCGAACGCGACGTCGACCGCCGGATAGAGCTCGAAGATGCGCTCCCGCTGCGCCTCGGCATAGCAGCCGCCGACGGCGATCACGCGGTCGGGGTGCTCGCGCTTCCGAGCCGCTGCATCGCCGAGGTATGCGGCGAGCTTCGTGTCCGGCTTCTCGCGGATCGTGCACGTGTTGAACACCACGACGTCGGCGTCGTCCGCGCTCTGCGCCTCTCCGAGCCCCAGCTCCTCCAGCATCCCCTTGATCCGCTCGCTGTCGTGAGCGTTCATCTGGCAGCCGAAGGTCGTCACGTGATAACGACGCATCACGGCACAGGGTACCCCCGAGTACATTTCGGTCGTGCGCTGGGATGACGCCGAATGGGAGCCGTGGCGGCCGGAGGAAGTGGCGCGACGCCTGAGGGACGTCGGCGTACCGTGGTACGTCACGGCGGGCTGGGCGATCGACCTGTTTCTCGGGCGGCAGCGGCGCGACCACGAGGATCTCGAGATCGGCGTGCCCGCGGTGCGATTCGATGAGGTCGCGCCCGCGCTGGCGGATCTCGAACTCTTCGTCCCCGTCGGCGGGGGCGAGTTGGAACCGCTCGATCAGGAGCTGCTCGCCGGCTCGCACCAGACCTGGGCGCTCGACCCCACCCCGAATGTCTGGCGGGTTGACGTGTTCCGCGAACCGTCGGAGAACGGCGAGTGGATCTCGCGCCGTGACGATCGGATTCGGCTCCCCTACGCCGAACTGGTCGAGCACACGCCCGGTGGCGTCCCATACGCACGCCCAGAGGTGGTGCTGCTGTTCAAGGCGAAGCACGCGCGTCCGAAGGACGAATCCGACCTCGCGGCCGTCCTGCCGCATCTCGACGCGTCGCGCAGGCGCTTGCTCGCGGAGTGGATCGCCCTCGTGCACCCCGGCCACTTCTGGCTGCCGGACCTCGCCTAAGGTAGGCCGGTGCGCGCCGCGCAGGTCGTCGAGCTTGGGAAGCCGCCGCAGCCGGTCGAGCTGCCGGAGCCGCCCGACCCGACCGTGACCGTCGTAGCCGTCGCGCTCAATGCAGTGGACATCGCGGTCGGCAGCGGTAGCTTCTACGGCGGTCATCCTCCTCTCCCGTACGTGCCCGGGTGCGAAGCGGCGGGGCGGGCCGACGACGGGACGCTCGTGTATCTATTCGGCGACGGACGCGGCATCTCGAAGGACGGCTTTCTGATGGAGCGCGTCTCGGTACCGGCCTCCCTCCCGCTCGAGTTGCCGGAAACGGTCGAGCCGTCGGTCGCGGCGGCCCTCGGCATCGCGGGTATCGCTGGGTGGGTACCGGTCGCGTGGAAGGCGAAGGTCGGACCTGATGACCGGGTGCTCGTGCTCGGTGCGAGCGGAACCGTCGGCCGGATCGCGGTGCAGGCGGCACGGTTGCTCGGCGCGACCAACGTCGTCGGTGCGTCGCGTCGCGGCGGCGACGGGCTGGTGAGGCTCGACGAGATCGGCCGGGCCTTCCCCGACGGCTTCACCGTCTGCATCGATCCGGTCTGGGGCGAACCGCTTGCGCACGCACTGCAGTCGGCCGCGCCGCGCGCGCGAGTGGTACACGTCGGTCAGGCCGCAGGTCCCGAGGCGCCGCTCCGCTCGGCGGACGTCCGCGGCAAGGAGCTGCAGATCCTCGGCCATTCCAACTTCGCGCTCTCCGCAGGCGACCGCAATCGCGCCTACCTCGAGCTGCTCGCGCACGTGCTCGAAGGCTCGATCGACATCGCCATCGAGACACACCCGCTCGACGACGTCGCGCCGGCCTGGGAGCGACAGCAGGCCGGCGCGAAGGTCGTCATCACCCTTGGCTGACGATCGCGTCGTCAGATCTTGCCGCGCTTCCTCCACTTCGCGTAGATCCCTTTGACGACGCTCATCGTGTCGCGGACCGAGTCCTGCGCACTCAGCTTGCCCTGCGAGACCTGCGCGAACATCTGCGGGATGAGGTACTTCGAGAACACCTCGTCCACCGCGGCGTTCGTCGTGCCTGGGTAGCCGATGTTGTGCGTGTAGCGCTCGGCGATCGTCGTCAGGATCGTGTACTTCCCCTTCGGCTTGTGCGTGTCGGCGGCCGCGGCCTTCCGGATGTCCTTGAACGGGAACGCACCGGGAAAGCTCGGGAAGTTGTAGAGCTGCGACGCGACCGTCGCGTCCTTGCCGTGGATGCAGAGGTCGGAAAGGAACTTCTCCGCGTTCTCCTTGTTCTGCGCGAACTTCCAGATCGAGTAGCAGCCCATCACGTGCTCGAGCCCGAGCCGCCCGTGCGGACCAGCCGGGATCGGCCAGATCCAGAGGTCGTCCGAGAACGGGAGGTGCTGCGCCTCCGGTGTCCGCGTCGCCGAGATCGCATTCAGGATCATCGAACCGGTGCCCGAATAGAGATAGTTGTTGTTCGACGCCGGGTTCCAGCCGAAGATCCCCGAGTCCATGCCGTTCTTGTAGAGGCTCGCCATGAACTTGACGGCCTCCACCGTCTTCTTCGACTGCAGGGTCGGCCTGTTGTGCTCGTCCTGCAGGAAGCCGCCGAAGCACATCAGGAACGCGATCAGCGCCATGTTCGAGTCGAGCTCCTGCGACTGCCCGATGCCGATCGGATGTCCCGCCGCCTTCAGCTTCGGCGCCGCCTTCATGACGTGGTCCCACGTCGCCGGCGACTCACCGATGCCGTTCCACAGGTCGTGCCTCCACACGACCGGATCCGGCACGTAGTTGTCCGACAGCGCGAAGTACTTCTTCGTCTTCGGGTTGTACGTCGAAGC
Source organism: Gaiellaceae bacterium (assembly GCA_045806045.1). GTDB lineage: Bacteria > Actinomycetota > Thermoleophilia > Gaiellales > Gaiellaceae > PALSA-600. The sequence continues at coordinate 10,961 of JBJMKB010000031.1, forward strand.
CTTTCCGAGCGGCCCGTACTTCCCAACCTTGCGCTCGATCTCGTGGATGATCGACGCGTGGTTGATCACCTGATCCTCGTACGAGGCCATCGGGTGGAGGTTCATGAACAGGTCGTGCCCGCTCTGCGCGGCGACTTCCGCGGCGGCTCGCGTGTCGAGCAGCGTGTTGTTGATGTGCTCGACCTTCACCTGCACGTCGTTCGCCTGGCCCCATTGCTTGACCCACGTGTTGTCGAACCAGTCGTCGTAGGCGGGAACGAAGTGAACCCACTGGATGATCGACAGGTCGCCCTTGAGCCAGCGCCCCTTGTACTTCAGCGGCCCCGCAAACGAGTACGGTGCCGCAGCCCCTCCGACCGCCAGGGCAACAGCGCCCGCGCCGGCCTTCTTCAGCAGGTCGCGCCTGCTCAGGGTCGACTGCTCGTCGGTGGGCTCGTCGGTGGTGTCCGACATTGCTTCCCCCTTTCTTCCTGCCGTGGGCACTAGCGGAACGCTCCGCCCGTGAACCCGGTGATGAAGCGGTTCAGGAACGCGTTGTAGACCAGAGCCAGAGGAATGCTCGGGAGCAGGATCGCGGCCATGATCCCGGGCCAGTTGAAGAGGTCGCCGCGGATCAGGTCGGTCGGTACGCCGACCGTGAGCGTGCGATTGGTCGAGCTCGAGATGAACGTGATCGCGTAGACGAACTCGTTGATCACGAGCGAGAACGTGAAGATGACGACCGTGAGGATCCCGGGCAGCGACACCGGCAGCACGATCCGCCAGAGGGCGCCGAGGCGCGAGCAGCCGTCGATCAGCGCGGCGTCCTCGAGCTCCTGCGGCACCGATTTGAAGAAGCCCATCAACAGCCAGATCGCGAACGGGATCGTGAACGAGGGGTAGATGAGGATCAGCGCCCACAGCCGATCCTCGAGATTCAGCTTCGAGATTACCCGCGACAGCGGCAGGAAGAGCAGTGTCGGCGGGACGAGGTAGGTGAGGAAGATCGTGACTCCGAGCGTTCGCCCCGTCCGCCCGGAGAGGCGCGCAAGCGCGTATCCGGCGGGTACCGCGACGAGCAACGTGATCAGCACCACGGCCAGGCCGACAAGCGTCGAGTTGCGAAGCCAGCGGAGATAGCCGGTGTGGTGGAAGAGGAACCCGTAGCTCGAGAGCGTCGGGTGAAACGTCCACACCTTCGTCGGGTCGTAGACCTGCGCCTCGGGCTTGAGCGACGTCACCGCCATCCAGAAGAATGGGAACGCGAGCACGATCGCGAACGGAACGGCGATTCCGTACGCGAATGCCTTGTGACGCCAGCCCGCGGTCACGTGACCTCCGCACGCCGCGCGAAGAACAGCATCCCGATCACGACGATCGCAAGCAGCGGCAGCATGAACAACGCAATCGCCGCCCCCTCGCCGATGTTGCCCGCGTTGATCCCAGTCTGGAACGCGTAGGTCGTCAGCACCTGCGTCGAGTTGAACGGGCCTCCGTTCGTCAGGATGTACGGCACGACCATGTCGGTCGCCGTGAACACGATCCCGAACAGCACCGCCACGATCGCGATCGGCAGCTGCAGCGGCAGCGACACGTACCAGAACTTGCGCAGCCCGGTCGCGCCGTCGATCGCAGCCGCATCGTCGACCTCCTTCGGAATCGATGCGATTCCGGCCAGGAAGATGACGGTCGCGAACGGCAGGATCCGCCAGGCCTGCACCGTGATGATCGACGACATCGCCGCCCGCGGCGTCCCGAGCCAGTTCGGCAGATTCGTCTTGTCGACGAGGTGGAGGTGCACGAGGAACCACGTGAAGATGCTGGCCTGCGGGTCGTAGAACCAGAGGAAGCCGATCGCCGTCAGCGCGACGGGCGCGGCCCAGGGCAGGAGGATGAAGAACCGGATCGCCCAGCGGCCTCGAAAGCTCCGGACGAGGGCGTGCGCGAGGAGGCCGGCACACACGATCACCACGGCCTGCGAGATCAGCGTGAACGTGACCGTGTGCCAGATCGCGTCGCGGAAGATCTGGTCGTGGAGTGCGGCGCGATAGTTGCCGAGCCCGACCCACTTCCCGCTCAGCGACCCGGCCGTCGCGTCCGTGAAGCTGAGGTAGATCGCGAGGACGAGGGGCGCGCCGACGAGGACGCCGATGAAGATGACCGCAGGCGAGATGAGGAGCGCCGCGAGAAAGCTCCGTCGCTCCATGAGGTACCGGCCTCGGCCCCCTCGCGCTGGCATGCGGGCGCGACTGTAACAGGTTCGTCACGATCGCAACGAGAACGTTAGTCTCCCGCCCGTGGCGGCGATCGAGCTCGACCACCTGACGAAGGTCTACTCCGACGGCACGCGGGCCGTCGACCGTCTCGACCTGGAGATCGAGGACGGCGAGCTGGTCGTGTTCGTCGGCCCTTCGGGGTGCGGCAAGACGAGCGCGCTCCGTATGGTCGCCGGCCTCGAGGACATCACGGACGGCGAGGTGCGCGTCGGCGGCAAGGTCGTCAACGACCTCCCGCCGAAGGCGCGCGACATCGCGATGATCTTCCAGAACTACGCGCTCTACCCGCACATGAGCGTCTACGACAACATGGGGTTCGGGTTGAAGATGCGCGGGCTCGACCGGGCCGAGGTCCGCCGCCGGGTGGAGAAGGCGGCGCGCATCCTCGGGCTCGAGGAGGTGCTGCGGAAGCGTCCGCGCCACCTCTCCGGCGGCCAGCGCCAGCGGGTCGCAATGGGCCGCGCGATCGTGCGCGAGCCGCAGGCCTTCCTGATGGACGAGCCGCTCTCGAACCTCGACGCCAAGCTGCGCGTGCAGGTGCGCGCCGAGATCGCGCGTATCCAGCGCGACTTGCAGGTGACGACGATCTACGTCACGCACGACCAGAGCGAAGCGGTCACGCTCGGCGATCGCGTGTGCGTGCTCCGTGACGGCGTGCTCCAGCAGGTCGACCGGCCGCAGGTCCTCTACGAGCGTCCGACGAACCTGTTCGTCGCCGGCTTCATCGGCTCGCCCGCCATGAACCTCGTCGAGGCCGACCTCGTCGAGCGCGGCGGCACGCTGGCCGTCAGCTTCGGGCCGCACGAGCTCGAGGTACCGGACGCCGCTCTCGCAGTGCGGCCAGAGCTGCGGCGGTACGCGGGACGCCGCGTGATCCTCGGCATCCGTCCGGAGGACATCGGTCACGGCGATCCCTCCGCGGGCGCCGCACTCGACGTCCAGATCGAGATCCGCGAGGACATGGGCGCCGAGATCTTCCTCCACTTCCCCGTCGAGGGCCAGGCGCTCGAAACGGCGGCGTTGAAAGAGATCGCGGGCGACGAGGCGGCCGAGGCGGCCGACGCGCAGCGCGGACACGCCGACACGTGGATCGCCCGCGTGCCCCGCGACAGCAGTGCGCGCGAAGGCGAGCGCGCGCGGCTCGCGGTCGACGCGCGGCTACTCCACTTCTTCGATCTCGAGACGGGCGGTGCGATCTACGAGACGCAGCGCGCGTCGACGCGTCCGACCGCCCTGCCGGCGACCGCTTAGCAGGCTACGCGGCGTCGAGCCGCTCGACAGGGGTGCCGTTCCGGCGCTGCTCCTGCTTGTTCGATGCGACGTCGACGGCACGGCTCTCCCGGATGACCGTCACCTTGATCTGGCCGGGATACTCGAGGTGGCTCTCGATCTCGCGCGCGATCTCGTGTGAGAGCAGGACCGCGCCGTCGTCGTCGATCTCCGTCGGCTTCACGAGCACGCGGATCTCCCGTCCCGCCTGAAGCGCGTAGACCTTCTCGACGCCGGGGTGGTTCGACGCGAGCTGCTCGAGCGATTCGAGCCGCTTGACGTAATGATCGAGGCTCTCGCCGCGCGCGCCCGGCCGAGCCGCCGAGATCGCGTCCGCCGCGATCAGCAGGACCGCCTCGACCGTCTGCGGCTGCACCTCGTAGTGGTGCGCCTCGATCGCGTGGCAGACCGCAGGGCTCTCGCCGTACCGCCGCGCGAGCTGCGTGGAGATGTGCGCGTGCGAGCCCTCGATCTCGTGCGTCATCGCCTTACCGAGATCGTGCAGGAGCGCGGCGCGCTTCGCGGTCTTCACCGACGCCTCGACCTCGGCGGCCATGATGCCGGCGAGCTGCACGACCTCGAGCGTGTGCTTGAGCACGTTCTGGCCGTAGCTCGTGCGGTAGCGCAGCTTGCCGAGGA
>JBJMKB010000032.1:0-11566 GCA_045806045.1 Gaiellaceae bacterium
GATGAAGCAGACAGCGCCGTTCCAGACGGTGGCGCCCGGCGCCTACGCCAACGCGATGGCACAACGCGCGAAGAAGCAGAAGACCAGCGGCTCCTGGTCGCCCATCGGGCAGACGCCGCTGCACGCGGACTCGCCCGACTACGCCGGAACCGACCCGGTCGTGAACTCCGGCCCGAGCATGCTCGGCTGGAAGAGCCTCTCCGGACGCGTGACCGCCTTCGCCTACGACCCGGGCAACGCCAACCGCATCTTCGCGGCACCCGCGACAGGCGGCATCTGGGAGTCGACGACCGGCGGCGGGGGCTGGCGTTCGATCGGTGACAAGATCCCGTCGCAGGCGATGGGCGGCGTCGCCTTCTCGTCCGCGAACGGCGGCACGATCATCGTCGGTACGGGCGACAACGCCGTCGGCGGCATCTTCACGCCCAGCGGTCTCGGGGTGTACACGAGTCGCAACGACGGCAACACGTGGACGAAGTCGACGGGTGTGCCCGACGGGTTGACGACGTACAAGGTCGCGATCGATCCGACGAACCCGCAGGTCAGCTACGTCGCGACGAGCAAGGGCCTCTTCCGCTCGGCCGACGACGGCGCGACGTACGCCAACGTGAACTTGCCGACCGGTGCCTGCGCGGGTGACACGAGCAACAACGCTCAATGCACGTTCGCGAACACCGTCAGCGACGTCGGCGTGCAGGCCGGCTCCGGCGCGGTGATCGCGGTCGTCGGGTGGGCGTACGGCCAGGCCAAGACGAAGGCCGGGATCGTGATGTCGCCGCAGAACGGCATCTACACCTCGCCGTCCGGCCAGCCCGGGACGTTCACGTTCAGCGACCCGGGAGCCTCGCAGCCGACGAAGAACGGCTTCGCGCCGACCCCGGTTGTCGGACGTACAACGCTCGCCATCGCAAACGGCAGCGGCCAGAACCACGACGTCGTCTACGCACTCGTGCAGGACGCGACGAAGCTGTCCAACTGCCTGAACCCCGACCTCGACGTGCCGATCTGCACCGGCACCGGCGGCGAGGTGCTGGCGCAGGCGAGCTACCTCGACGGCATGTACGAGTCGAGCAACTTCGGCAAGACGTGGACCAAGGTGATGACCTCCGACCAGCTGCGCGTACCTGGCAACGGGAGCGCGCTGGAGATCGGGATCCTCGGCTACGGCCCCGGAATCCAGTCCTGGTACAACAACTGGATCGCGGTCGACCCGACCGCGACCGACCCGCTCACGAAGCTCCCGACGCGAATCGTCTTCGGGCTCGAGGAGATCTGGGAGAACGCGCTGCCGACGCCGGTGACGGCGCCGACGCAGTGGAAGGTGATCGGCCGCTACTGGAACGCATGCGTCCAGTTCGTCTCCGGGGTCAACTGCTCCAACACGGAGGTCATCCCCGGCAGCACGACGCATCCGGACCAGCACGCCGGGACGTTCGTGCCCGACGGCGCCGGCGGTGTCACGCTGTACGCAGGCAATGACGGCGGGGCGTACAAGCAGCACCTGCAGGCCGGCCAGGACTTCTCGAACGACAACTGGTCCGACCTGAACAGCGGCCTGAACACACTGCAGCCGTACGACGCACAGATGGCGAAGGACGGCACCGTCGTCGCCGGCCTGCAGGACAACGGCGAGATGAAGATCTCGCCGAACGGCCGCGAGGACATGGTGTACGGCGGCGACGGGTTCTACACCGGCATCGACGCGAACAACTCCCAGCGGATCGTCGAGGAGTACGCGAACGGCCGCGTCGCCGGCTCGACCGACGGCGGGAAGAACTGGCAGGTGTTCGACCCGCAGCTCACCTCGCCGCAGTTCGCGACGCCGCTCACGCTCGACCCGCTCAATGCAGACCATCTGCAGGCGGCGGGCCGCGAGGTGGCGCAGACGCCGTACCCGTACGCGATGCACTGCTTCCCCGATACGTCGATCCCGTACGCGGTGTGCCAGTTCTACGACAACTGGACGACGGTCTTCGACCTCGGGACAGACCCGTGGCTGAACAAGAACCGGTCATCGACGGCCGCCGACCTCTACGGCAACACGTCGTACGCGGGCTTCTGCGGGCCGTGCTCGGCACGCTCGACGGCGATGTTCCACAGCGGCCTCGCGACGAACGCGGGCGGCGCCGCCCCCGCGAACTTCGGGAGCTCCGACGGCTGGCACATCGCGGCCGCGCAGGGGCTGCCGCAGCGGTTCATCACGTCGATCTGGATCGATCGCGCCGACGCGACCGGCAAGACGGTCTACGTGACGCTCGGCGGTTACTCGTCGCACTGGATCCCGCCGGGAGCCGTGGGGGAGGACACGACCGGCGTCGGCACAGGGCACGTGTTCGTCTCCCATGACGCAGGAGAGACGTTCACCGACATCTCGGGCGACCTGCCCGACGCTCCGGCCGACGCAGTGATCCCGGTCGCGGGCAAGCTCGTTGCCGGTACCGACGTCGGCGCGTTCGTCTCCTCGGACGGCGGCTCCACGTGGTCGGTCCTTGGCGACCTGACGGCGATGCCGGTCGTGAACCTCGAGCTCGATCCGTCGAACGCGAATCGCATCGTCGCAGCCACGTATGGCCGCGGCGTGTGGGCGTTCACGTTCGGCAAGTAGTCCTCTCCCTGAGGAGTGCGTGGGCGGTCCGGGAAACCGGGCCGCCCACCTGCTAGTCGCGACCGATCGAGGTTTGCGATCACGCGCCGTCTTGACGGTTGCATATGCTCCGAAGTCGGATGAAGTCGGCTGGAGGAGCCGGGGCCACCGCCCGCCCGCGCGGGCCTTGGGCCTCCACATGGCTGCGGATGAAGCGCGACCGCGCGACCGTCGCGGCCCTGCTCGCGCTCGCGCTGATCCTGGCCGCGTCGCTCTGCGGCGGGGCGATCGCGTCGCACGTCCTCGGGCACGGCGGCGAAGAGCCGTTCCCCTACGCGACCCACGGGTCGGGTGCCCAGATCGCCACAGTCGGGCCGTGGACGCGCGTGCCCGACACGCCGGACTCGAACGTCGACGAGTACGGGATCCTGAAGCCGCCGCCGAAGGCCACGCCCACGACGCTTTTCGTGCTCGGCGGCGACGGCCTTCTCGGGCGGGACGAGTTGATCCGTCTGCTCGACGGCGGCCGCACCTCACTGGAGATCGGGCTCGGCGGTGTGCTCTTCGCGCTCCTGATCGCGATCCCGATCGGCGCGGCGGCCGGGTACTTCGGAGGCATCGTGGACGCGGTGGTCTCGCGCTTCACCGAGACGATCATGGCGTTCCCGATGCTGCTCTTCCTCGTGTTCGCGACGGCGAAGCTCAGCCCGTCGCTTCGCGGCATCCACTACGGAAACGTCTTACCGGTCGGCGTGTTCTCGGACGCGCTCCTGATCGGGATCTTCACCTCCTTCTATCCGACGCGGCTGATCCGCCAGCAGCTGCTCGCGCTGCGGCAGTCGGAGTGGGTCGATGCCGCACTGATGGTCGGCGCCTCGGACGCACGCATCCTGCGTCGTGACCTCCTGCCGCACGTCGTCCCGACGATGCTGATCTGGGGCGCCATCGCCGTGGCGACCAACATCCTGCTCGAGGTGAGCCTCAGCTTCATCGGCGTCGGCGTGCAGCCGTTCACGCCGACATGGGGCTCGCTGCTCTCCCAGGCGTGGGGCACGCTCTACTCCGGCCGCGCCGGCGACCCGACGATCTGGCAGACCGTCTTCCCGACCGTCGCGATCCTCATCACGGTCGTCTCGCTGAACCAGATCGCCGAGGGTATTCGCCGCGCCTTGGAGCCGTGGTCGCGCCGATGAGACGGGTCGGCATCTTTCTCGCCAGGCGGGTCGCCCTCGGAATCTTCACGGTGCTCGCGCTGATCGCGATCACCTTCGCGGTCTATTGGGCGCTGCCGACGGCGCCGACGTCGTTCCTGTACTCGTCTCAGCATTTCACCGACTACCAGATCGCGCACACGAATCATCTGCTCGGGCTCGACCGGCCGAAGATCGTCCAGTACGGCGACTACGTGTGGCGATTGCTCCATGGAGATCTAGGGCACGCGTGGAACGGTTCGCGGCTCGTGAACAACACGGAGCTCCAGCAGCAGGCGGTCGCTCCCGTCGTGTTCAACGAGCTCGGTGTCACGTTGTCGATCATCATCGGTGGGGCGTTTCTCGTGGTGCTCCTCGCGCTGCCGCTCGGCACGTTCACCGGGACGCGCGTCGGGTCCTTCGGCGACCGTGCGGTGTCCTGGGCGACGCTCGTCGGCATCTGCACGCATCCGCTCGTGCTCGGGGCGCTGCTGTCGCTGTACTTCGGGTTCAACCACCTGAACTGGCTTCCCGGCGGCGGCTACTGCCCGCTCGGAGGCTTGCCGCAGAGCACGGTGCCGGGCGCGCCACCCGGGTGTGACGGCGTGCACGACTGGGCGCTCCACCTGATCCTGCCCTGGATCACGTTCGCGTTGCTCTTCATCGCGCTCTACACGCGGATGGTCCGCGCGAGCGTCGCCGACACGCTGCACGAGGACTTCGTGCGCACCGCGCGCGCGAAGGGCGCCAGCGAGGCGCGCGTGCTGCGTTCACACGTCCTACCGAGCGCGAGCCTCCGTGTGCTGACGATGGTCGGCATGGAGATCGGGACGGCGATCGGCGTCTGCATCTACATCGAGACGGCCTTCGGGATGTTCGGGCTCGGGAAGCAGGCGGTGTTCTCGATGGGTGTGTCGTTCGGTGGCATGGACCTCCCGATGATGCTCGCGATCGTCACGTTGATCACGCTGATCGTCGTGATCGGGAACCTGATCGTGGACGCGCTCTACATCCTTCTCGATCCGCGCGCCGGACGTGAAACCGCGCGCAGCGGGGCGAAGAGCCCGGTTGGCGGTGTCTTCTGATCAGTTCGTGGAAGAATGGGGGCTGCCGATGCGTCATGAGGACATGAGCGACGACGAACGCACGCCGGACGACGCCGAGTTCGAGCAGCGCGCTGACGACGACGAGGACGACGTCGAGGCGCACACGCTCCCGCTGCCGCCGCCACGGCCGATCAACAGTCTCTAGTCCGGATCCGGGATCCTGCTCACGTAGTTCGTGTGCAGGACGTGCAGCGCGTCCGCGAGGTCCGGCGAGGTGAGCGCGTCCTTGTGCAGGTAGCCGGCGGCTCCCGCGTCCTCGGCGCGTGCGACATCGCCGTACTCGTCGGAGCCGGTGTAGATCACGATGTGCTGACCGGCGTCGCGCGCGTGGATGGCGCGCGTGGCGTCGATCCCGTCGCGACCGGGCATCGCGATGTCCATCAGCACCATGTCGGGCGCAGTGCGCTCGCAGACGTGGACGGCCTCGTCGCCGTCCTTCGCGCGGCCGACCACAACGAAGCGTCCGTCGCCGTCGAGGATCTCCTGGACGAGCGTCGCGAGGCCGTCGTCGTCTTCTGCAATCACGATCCGTAGCGGCATCTCGGACACGAAGGCCGGAGCCTGCCATATCGGCCCATAGGATGCGGCGGGTGATCATCGACGGCCACAACGACCTCGTGCTGCATCGCTGGCGCGGGGAGCCGACGATGCACATGGACCTCGACGCCGCGCGTTCGGCCGGCTTCGCGGGAGGATGGTTCGCGCTCTACGTCCCGTCGCCGCACGCCCCCGACCCGACGGAGATCCCCTACGCGCAGCCGTTGCCGGCGCCGGTCTCGTTCGAGGAGGCAGCGCCGATCGCAGAGGCGCTCTTTGCAACCCTGTGCGAGCTTCCCGTGGAGCGCGCGACGTCGGTCGACGACTTCCGCGACGGGCGCCTGACCGCGATCGTGCACATGGAGGGCGCTGAGCCGATCGCGCCGGATCTGTCGAACCTCGAGCAGTGGTACGAACGTGGGCTCCGTTCGATCGGACTCGTGTGGTCGCGGCCGAACGCGTTCGCGGAAGGCGTCCCGTTCCGTTTTCCGTCTCCGCCCGACACGGGCCTCGGACTGACGGCTGCCGGACGGAGCCTCGTGGAGGCGTGCAACCGGCTTGGGATCGTCGTCGACCTGTCGCACCTGAACGAGGCCGGGTTCTGGGACGTCGCCCGACTTTCGGATGCGCCGCTGGTCGCGACGCACTCGAATGCGCACGCTCTTTCCCCAGCGTCGCGCAACCTGACGGACGCGCAGCTCGACGCGGTCCGGGAATCCGGCGGTGTCGTCGGCGTCAACTTCGCCGTCATGTTCCTGCGCGAGGATGGGCGGAACGAGCCCGAGACGCCGATCACGGAGATCGTGCGGCACGTCGACTACCTCGCCGACCGCATGGGCATCGACCACGTCGCTTTCGGATCGGACTTCGACGGTGCAGTCGTGCCCGAGGAGCTCGGCGGGCTAGCCGGCTTCCCGAAGCTGGTCGCTGCGTTGCGCGGCGCCGGTTACGACGACGGCGCGATCGCGAAGATCACGCACGAGAACTGGCTGCGCGTGTTGCGCGAGACCTGGCGTTAAGCCGTCGGCCGGCGGGCGAAGAACCCGCGTGCCTTCATCGTCAGCACGAGCTCGCCTTTCTGGTTGAAGACCTCGTTGGCGGTGAAGACCGTGCCGCGACCGGCATTCGTCTTCGACGGCTGCACGTCGGTGATCGTCGACCGTCCCGTCAGCGTGTCTCCGGGGCGCACGGGCGCCGTCCAGCGGATCTCTTCGACGCCCGGCGAGCCGAGCGATGCCGAGTCGAGTAGGATCCCGCGCACGAACATGCCCATGAAAAGCGCGGTCGTATGCCAGCCGCTCGCGATCAGCCCTCCGAATGGGCTCGCCTTTGCCGCCTCGGGGTCGATGTGGAACGGCTGCGGGTCGAACTCCGTGGCGAACGCGACGATCTCGTCCTCCCCGACCGTCACGGGACCGACCTCGGCGACGTCGCCGACCTGGAAATCCTCGAACCAGCGCATCGGGCGGGAACCTACCGCTAGCGTGAGGCGGTGCGCACGCGGAAGCTCGGACCGCTCGAGGTGACCGTCGTCGGCCTCGGGTGCAACAACTTCGGGGGTCGCATCGGCGAGGACGCGACTCGTGCCGTCGTCGACGCAGCGCTCGAGTGTGGCGTGACGTTCTTCGACACGGCGGACATCTACGGCAACAAGGGTCGAAGCGAGGAGCTGATCGGCCGCGCGCTGCACGGGCGCCGCGACCAGGTGGTGCTCGCGACGAAGTTCGGCAAGGAGATGGGGGACGGTGCGACGCGGCGCGGCTCTCGCGAGTACATCCGCGGCGCGCTCGACGCGTCGCTGCGCCGGCTGCAGACCGACGTGATCGATCTCTACCAGCACCACGAGGAAGATCCCGGTACGCCGCTCGAGGAGACGTTCGGCGCACTCGACGAGCTCGTCGCCGAGGGCCGGATCCGTGCGTACGGCACCTCGAACTACGAGCCGGCGACGCTCCGGCGTGCGAAGGCGATCGCAGGGCCTGGTTACGTCTCGGAGCAGAGCGAGTACTCGCTGCTCCACCGCGACGCGGAGAAGGAGCTGCTGCCGGCGTGCGAAGAGCTCGGCCTCGGGTTCATCCCATACTTCCCACTCGCGAGCGGTCTGCTGACGGGGAAGGTGTCGCCGGAGAACCCGCCCGCGCAAGGGACGCGCCTGCACGGGCGGCACATCGACACCGGCGATCTCGAGCGGGTCGAGCGGCTCCGCGCCTGGGCCGAGGCGCACGGCGTCACGCTGCTCGACGTGGCATTCGGCGCCCTCCTCGCAACCCCGCCGGTCGTCTCGGTGATCGCGGGCGCCACGAAGCCCGAGCAGGTCCGTTCGAACGCCGCCGCCGGCGAGTGGGAACCTTCGACGGCCGAGCTGGCCGAGATCCGCGCGTTGCTCTAGAGCTGGACGCGCGGCTGCTCGGTCTCGTCCGCCATCAATCGACCTTGATCGCGACGTGCTTGATCTGGGTGTACTCCTCCATCGAGTAGATCGACATGTCCTTGCCGTAGCCGGACGACTTGTAGCCGCCGTGCGGCATCTCGGACGCGATCGGTACGAGGTGGTCGTTGACCCAGACGGTGCCGAACTGCAGCTTGCGCGCCGCGTTGAGCGCACGTCCGACGTCGCGCGTCCAGACCGACGCGGCGAGCCCGTAGCGGACGCCGTTCGCCCACTCGATCGCCTGGTCGTCGTCCGCGAACTTCTGCACCGTGACGACGGGGCCGAAGACCTCGTTCTGCACGATCTCGTCGTCCTGCTTGACATCCGTGATCACCGTCGGGTCGACGAAGAAGCCCTTGCTGCCGTTCGAGGCGCCTCCGGTCAGGACCGTCGCGCCACGGGCGCGCTCGAGGAAGCCGAGGATGCGGTCCTGCTGGTCGTGGGAGATCACCGGCCCCATCTCGACGTCGTCCCCGTCCGCCGGGTCGCCCACCTTGAGCGACTCGATCGCCGGGACGAGCTGCTCGAGCAGCGCGTCGTAGATCTTGGGGCCGGCGAGGATGCGCGAGCCGGCGGTGCAATCCTGCCCGGAGTTCCAGAACCCGGCGATCTTGATCCCCTCCGCGACCTGCGCTGGATCGGCGTCGTCGAAGACGACCATCGGCGCCTTGCCGCCGAGCTCGAGGTGCACCCGCTTCAGGGTGTCGGCGGCGTTGCGCGCGATCAGCTTGCCGGTCTCGACGTCACCCGTGAGCGATACGAGACCGATGTCGGGATGCTCCACGAGACGCTGCCCGGCAGGCACGCCGTCGCCGGTCACGACCTGCAGCACGCCCTCCGGGATGACGTCCTTCGCAAGCTCGACGAACCGGAGGAGCGAGAGCGGCGTCTGCTCCGCCGGCTTCAGGATCTGGACGTTTCCGGCGGCGAGGCCGGGGCCCATCTTCCAGACGGCCATCATCAGCGGGTAGTTCCAGGGGCAGATGCCGGCGACGATCCCGATCGGCTCCCGCCGGATCATCGACGTGTAGCCCCTGACGTACTCGCCGGCCGACTTGCCCTCCAGGTTGCGCGCGGCGCCGGCGAAGAAGCGGAGGTTGTCCGCCGAGAACGGCATCTCGTCGCGGGAGACCATCAAAGGCTTCCCGACGTTCCGCGACTCGATCTGCGCGAGCTCCTCGGCGTTGTCGTCGAGGATCTGAGCGAGCTTGTAGAGGAGCTCCGAGCGCTCCTTGGGCGTCGCGTCGAGCCACTCCGGCAGCGCGCGCTTCGCGCGGTCGACGACGGCGTCGACCTCCTCCGCGGTCATGTTCGGCACCGAGTCGATCGTCTCGGCGGTTGCAGGGTTGATCACGTCGATGGCAGCCATGGAGCCCTCCTATTCGGTGCGCAGGATCCCGCTCTCGCGGGTCAGGCGCTGAGCGAGCGCGACGGGGACGATCGTCACAGCGAGGATAAGGAACACGACGACATTGACCTGGGGGAGCTGCTGGCCGAGGCGGATCTGCCCGAAGATCCAGATCGGCAGCGTGTTCTCCGCCCCAGAGGTGAACGTCGTGACGATCACCTCGTCGAACGACAGCGCAAAGGCGAGCAAGCCGCCGGAGATGAGCGCAGTCGAGATGGTCGGGAACGTGACGTAGCGGAAGGTCTGGAGGCCGTCCGCGCCGAGGTCCATCGACGCCTCCGTCAGCGAGCCGGGAACGCGGCGGAGCCGCGCGATCACGTTGTTGTAGACGACCACAACGCAGAACGTCGCATGTCCGATCACGATCGTCCAGAGCCCAAAGTTGAACTTCCAGAAGGCGAAGTACGAGTTGAGGGCCATACCGGTGATGATCCCGGGGAGCGCGATCGGCAGCACGAGCAGGAACGAGATCGCCTCGCGCCCGAAGAACCGGAAGCGATGCACGCCGAACGACGCGGCCGAGCCGAGCACGAGCGCGATCGCTGTTGCAAGCGATGCCGCCTTCAGCGAGAGCCAGAGGGCCTGTTGCATCTCGCCGTTGTGGATCGCCGGCGAAAACCACTTCGTCGTCAGCCCGGCGATCGGCCAGCTCTGCACATTCGACGAGTTGAACGCGTACAGGCAGATGATCGCGATCGGGACGTAGAGGAACGCCAAGACGAGCGCGACCCAGATACCGAGCACGATGCGAGTCCCACGCGTTTCCATCACAAGGCCTCGAAGGCGCCAAGGCGCCGCGCGATCAGGAGGTAGGCGCCCATCACGGCGAGCGGCACGACGGCGAACGCCGCCGCGAAGGGCAGGTTCGACGACTGGTTGACGGCGTCGTAGACGACGTTGCCGATGAACTGCGACGACGCGCCGCCGATCAGCACCGGCGTGATGTAGTCGCCCAGGGTCAGCGAGAACGTGAAGATCGAGCCCGCAACCACGCCCGGGAGTGCGAGCGGGAGGATGACGGAGCGCAGAGTGCGGCCGCTCTTCGCGCCGAGGTCGCGCGAGGCTTCGATGTAGGAGTGGGGGATGCGCTCCAGCGCCGCATAGACCGGGAGGATCATGAACGGCAGCCAGATGTACGAGAACACGATCCACATCGCCGTGTTCGTATAGGCGATTCCGGCGGCCGGGAGCCCGACCTCGCGCAGCGACCAGTTGAGCAGCCCGTGCGAGTTCAGGATGAGCCGCCAGGAGTAGACGCGCGCGAGATAGGACGCCCAGAGCGGTAGCAGCACGAGCACGAACAACACCGCCCGCATCCGGGGCGTTGCGATGCGCGCCATGTAGTACGCAAACGGGAACGCGATGATCGCGTCGGTCACCGTCACCGCGGCGGCGATCGAGATCGTGCGCAGCGCGACCGTGTGGTAGGTGCCGCCGTGCCAGAGCTCGCGGAAGTTCGCGAGCGTCCAGTGGTGGATCGTCAGGCCCGTGAACGAGTCGACCGTCCAGAACGCCGAGACGAAGAGCGCGACCAGCGCGGCGACGTAAACCGCGAGGAATGCGCCCGCCGGCGGCAAGAGGAGTGCGAGCGCCTTCAGCCAGGAACGCCGCCAGAGCGCGCCACCAAGTCGGTGGCGCGCCCCAGCCTGCGCAGCTAGCCCTTCAGCTTCGTCCAGGCCTGCTGCCACTTCGTGTAGTCCATGCAGTTCTTCTGGCCGTTACCGCAGTCGGCGATCGGCGTCTTCCAGAAGTGGATCTGCTTGAAGTACTTGAGCGGCGCGTTCGCGTGGTACTGCGCGCACGACCCCTTGGACAGCTTGTCCATGATCGGGCACGCTTTCGCATTGACCGGCGTCTCGCCGTAGTTCGTCGCCTGTTGCGCTTGCACTTTCGGCGTCGAGATGTAGGCGAGCCACTTGTAGGCGCAGTCGAGGTTCTTCGACTTCGCGGAGACCATCCAGGAGTCGAGCCAGCCCGTTGCACCCTCCTTCGGGATCACGTCCGCGGCCGGTGCCTTGGCGAGCTTCAGCTGACTGAGCTGGTAGGGCCAGGCTGCTCCGATCACGGCATCGCCGTTCTTGAAGAGGTCGACTTCGTCCGATCCCAGCGCCCAGTACTTCTTGATCAACGGCTTCTGCTTCTTCAGCAGGTTGATCGCGGCGTTGAACTGGGCGCTGTTCAGCTCGTACGGATCCTTGATCCCGAGCGACGGCTGGGTCTTCATCAAATACAACGCCGCGTCCGCGATCTGGATCGGGTTGTCCGGCACGGTGACCTTGCCCTTGTACTTCGCGTCGTAGATCGCGGCCC
>JBJMKB010000033.1:0-16257 GCA_045806045.1 Gaiellaceae bacterium
CGCTCGAGGAAGCCGTGCTCGAGCATCCAGTTGTCGTCGTAGAACTTCGACAGGTACGAGCGTCCCGAGTCCGGCAGCACGGTGAGTACGCGCGACGCCGGACCGAGCCCACCCGCATAACGCAACGCGCCTGCGATCGTCGATCCGGACGAGCCGCCGACCAGCAGTCCTTCCTCGCGCGCCATGCGCCGTGCCGCGAGGAACGAGTCGCGATCGGAGACGCGCACCCACTCGTCGACCACGTCGGGATCCATTGTCTCGGGCCACGTGTCCTTGCCGATCCCCTCGACGAGATAGGGATGCAGGTCGCTGTCGTTCTTCGCCGTGTAGACGGAGCCTTCGGGATCGACGCCCACGATCTTCACGTGCGGCGCGTGCTCCTTGAAGTAGCGGCCGACGCCGCTGATCGTGCCGCCCGTCCCGACGGAGATGACGAGCGCGTCGATCTCGCCGCCGGTCTGCTCGAAGATCTCCGGCCCCGTCGTCAGGTAGTGCGCCTCGGGATTCGCCATGTTCGAGTACTGGTCGGGCTTGAAGCCGCCGGGGATCTCCTCGGCGAGGCGCGACGAGACCGAGTAGTACGACTCCGGCGAGTCGTGGTCGACGGCCGTCGGCGTGATCACCACGTCGGCACCGTAGGCGCGCAGCATCGAGATCTTCTCCTGGCTCATCTTGTCGGGCATGACGAAGATGCAGCGGTAGCCCTTCTGCGCCGCCGCGATCGCCAGTCCGACGCCGGTGTTGCCCGATGTCGGCTCGACGATCGTCCCGCCCGGCTTCAGCTTCCCGTCACGCTCCGCCGCCTCGATCATCGCGAGCCCGATGCGGTCCTTGTTCGAGCCGCCCGGGTTCATGAACTCGAGCTTCGCGAGGATCGTCCCCGGGACGTCGCGCGAGACACGGTCGAGCCGCACGATCGGCGTGTTGCCGACGAGGTCGATGATCGCGGGGTACTCGCGCGCCACGGCCGGAAGCCTAGTGATTCAGCGCCGATTCACAGCGAGCCCTGAGGAAGCTCACAAGTTGGGCCGGTGGGATGCGAGCAACCCACCGAAAGGAGAACGGACATGCTCAATCTGACGAAGCCCGTCGCGCTCGTGGCGATGGTTGCCGGACTCGCCGCCGGCAGCTACGGCGTCGCCTCGGCGGCCTCGGGTGCCGCGACGACCACCACGACGACGTCCCGTGCACCGGCCGCCCCGCCGGGCGCAAGCGCGCAAAACCCGTGGGGCAACCAGCGGAGCGACGAGACCCCGCTCACCGGGGACGCGCTCGCGAGCGTCAAGGCCGCGGCGCTCGCCAAGCTCGGGAGCGACGCGACCGTCGTCCGGATCGAGACCGATGCCGATGGCCACGCCACCTACGAGGCGCACATGCTCGAGGCCGACGGAACGCCCGTGACGGTGTACGTCGACACCTCGTTCGCCGTCGTCAGCGTCGAGAGCCGGTAGGCAAAGTCGCTACGAGACCGGCGCGGAGGCCCGCCGCAGGGCGGGCCTCCGCGTCCACAATGGATCCTTCGACGACGAAGGAGGACGGCATGAAGATCACGACGATCGGCAGAGGCAACATCGGCGGCGGCCTCGGAAAGCTGTGGCGCGCCGCCGGCCACGACGTGACCGAGCTCGGCAAGGACGGCGGCGACGCATCGGATGCGGACGTCGTGCTCGTCGCGGTGCCGTCGGGTTCGATCGCCGACGCGCTCGGCAAGGTCGGCGGCCTCGAGGGCAAGGCCACGCTCGACGCGACGAACGCGTTCGCCGGCCGCAACGACGACTTCGAGTCGCTCGCGCACGAGGTGAAGTCGATCGTCGGCGGTCCGACGGCGAAGTCGTTCAACCTCAACTTCGCCGCGCTCTACGACGAGATCGGGAAACAGCGTGTCCGTCCGTCGAGCTTTTTCGCCGCGGACGACGACGCGCGCGAGGTGACGGCGCAGCTGATCGGCGACGCCGGCTTCGATCCGCTGTACGTCGGCGGGCTCGAGTACGCACGCGCGCTCGAGGATCATCTCGGACTGTGGATGGCCGCGGTGCAGGCCGGCCTCGGGCAGAACTTCTACCGCTACGCGGCGCCCGGCGAGCTCTGAGCCTCCACCGTCGCGAGCTCGTCGCGGCGGACGAGCACGACCGACGACAGAAGCCCGCCGACGGCGATGCCCACGCACACCCAGAACGCCCACCGGGCGCCGCTCGTGAAGGCGGCCGGATAGGGCGTACCCGCGTGCAGCAGGTGGTTCGAATGGCTGATCAGCACCGACGAGGTGACGGCGACGCCGATCGCGCCGCCGACCTGCTGCGCCGTGTTGATCAGCCCCGACGCGAGGCCCGCCTCATGGCGCTCGACGCCCGCGAGCGCTGCGATCGAAACCGGGATGAACGTGAATGGCAGTGAGAAGCCGACCAGCAGATAGCCCGGCAGCAGGTCCGACGCGTACGACGCGTGCACCGGGATCTGGGTGTACCAGAGCATTCCGGCGATCATTGCGGCGAACCCGGTCGCGAGCACCGGCTTGACTCCGACGCGGGTCACGAGCGCCTGTGCGAGGCCCGCCCAGAGGATCGCCGTGCCTGCGGTCGCGACAAACGTCAGCCCCGTCTTGAGCGCCGACCAGTGCAGCACCTGCTGCACGTACAGCGTGAGGAGGAAGAAGTTCGCGAACACGACGGCACCGAGCAGCAGACCCGCCACGTTCGCGCCCGCAACGGTGCGGATGCGGAAGATGCTGAACGGCATCAGCGGGTCCTTCGCGCGCGACTCGACGACGACGAACGCGATCAGGAGTGCGACTGCGATCGCGAGGCTCACGATCGTCCACGTCGATGTCCAGTGGCGCGACGGCGCCTCGGACACCGCGTAGACGAGCAGCGCAAGCCCCGCTGTGATCGTGACGGCACCGGCGTAGTCCTGTGTGTGGTCGCGAACCTCGCGGCTCTCGGGGACGATTCGCGGTGCGAGAATCGCCACGAGCACTCCGACCGGGACGTTGACGAAGAAGATCCACTCCCAACCGAGGTACTTCGTGAGGACTCCGCCGGCGAGCACGCCGACGGCAGCGCCGGATCCGCCGAGCGCGCCCCAGATGCCGAGCGCCTTGTTGCGCTCGGATCCCTCCGGAAAGATCGTGGTCACAATTGAGAGTGCCGCCGGCGAGATGATCGCCGCGCCGAGCCCCTGAAGGGCGCGCGCGCCGATCAGCACATTCTCCGACCACGCGAGCCCGCAGAGAAACGACGCGAACGTGAAGACGGCGACGCCGACCATGAAGACGCGCCGCCGGCCCAGCAGGTCCGCGGCCCGGCCGCCGAGCAGCAGGAACCCGCCGAACGCAATCGCGTACGCCGTGATCACCCACTGAAGATCCTTTTCCATGAAGTGCAGCGACGTACCGATCGACGGCAGCGCGACGTTGACGATCGACACGTCGAGCACCGTCATGAAGAACGCGGCGCACACGACGGCGAGGGCCCTCCAGCGCCGTGGGTCGGGAGCGGCGAAGCTCATCTCGGGGAATCTACTGGTCCGGGCCTCAGAGCCGGAAGTGAATTACTCCTGGCTTTTTAGTCTGTTCTTCTCGTTTCCCGCCTCGTGTACGACCTCGACTGTGCGTAGGTCGGCGGCGTTGAGCGAGTTGAACGGCCTCCGATGCGCTCAGTCGTGTCTCGTGACGCTTCGTGTAGACCGCCAAGGCAACTTACCTTTGCGTTGGGGAGGAACTGCTGATCGTCATCACGCTCGTCGCGGGTCGCGTGAAAGCCGCAACGCTCTGGGGCCGCTGCGGGAGTTCGAGCGCGCGGTTCGCGGCTTCGCTATCCAAGGCTATGACGGGCGCCGAGTCCGGCTGGCAGATGACAGGAATACGAGCCCGCCAAGTGCGGCGGCGGCGTCGCCTAGTGGCAGTTCGCGCGTAGGAGCGCGGCTGCCCGGTTCACGCGGGCGGTCAGGCGCGGGTCGAGCCGTGCGTTGTACGACCAGAGGATCACGTTGCAGATTTGGAAGGTCATCAGTTTCCGCATCTGAAAACCAGGTGGTAGCTTCATGGTCCCGTCCAGACAGAATTTGCACAGCTTCGGTGGATTGCGCCAGTAGGAGATCAGGCTCCTGAAGTAGGTGCGGCTGAAGCCCATGTAGACCTTCGCCGCTGTACTGCTGGAGCGGTAGCGGAGGAGTTCCACGGACGGCGCGTAGACCCCCGGCTCGGTCGTGATGCTGGAGTAGTCGCCGATCTTGTTCATGTCGGGCTGGGAGTCGGAGACGACAAGGTCGTGGAAGCCCGCCCTCTGCAGGATGCTCTTTCCCGAGTCGGTCGAGACGGTCGAGGCGCCGCAGCCGCTCAGCGCACAGTCGGCGAGCAGCGCGCCAACACCGCCCGCAATTCGCAGCTTCCCGGGTGATCTAGTCATCTCCCTGACTGTAAATCGGGTCTGGCCCGAGCGCTACACGGGCGAGTGGAGCAAACAGCCTCGGGCCGCGCCGCGGGCAGGAACCATAAACGGGCAACCGCATATCGAGCAGCCTCACACCGACTACTGGAGCTAACGGCATGCCATTTAGATGATCACGTTCCGACGAACCGGGCGAACAGCGCAGCCCTCGCCTGAATGTCGGCCCTCGGGTTCCACGCGAACGCAGGAAGTCGAGCGGGACAGTGCTGCTCGATCAGGTCGAAGAACCGCTCGCACTCGCTGCAAAGGGCGTCGCCGTAATCCGCCAGTTGCCACTGAGGAGAGGCTGTGCTCATCGCCATCGTTCTCAGCGTCGAGAGATGAACGACGTTCCAGTCGATCAGGCTCCGGACGCGTGGGTCAAGCCAGTACTTCGGCTTCCACTGATCCTGCTGCGGGAGGGACGCGAACCAGTCGTTCGCGCGCATGTCAGGCGCAGGGCCGCGACCGCCGGAACCTCGGAAGAAGTCATCGAGTGAGCGGAGGTGCATCAGCCCGGATTCCAGCATCGCGTCGAACCCTGGGCCATCCGCTGCGAAGCCGCCCGGCGGAGGGGGAACCGAGTTGCCGTATCTGTCCACGATGGTCGCGAGGTGCGAGGTGCAGATTCGCATGACGTAGGACACGCTCGGCGCGAAGCCGTCGAGGATCTTCTCGTCCCAGTGATGCTTCGATGCCACGGATGAAATGTTCCTCCTCGGGTCGGCTGGAGGCCCACTTCGCGTGCTAGAGGGGGGACGATGGTAACCGTCAGTTGTCGCGCCAGTCAACGTGGCGCCAATTTGCACCAGTTTTCCGACTGACTCATACTGACCACCGATGTTGAACCGCCATCAATGAATCGAGTCTCGTCCGAAAAGGTTGTAGGGTTGTCGTCCGTGACTCACGAAAATGATCCCCCCGACGACTCCCGACTCGATTCGGACATCGTCAATAAGAAGATCGAAGAGAGCGACCAGTCGCGGAAGTACGGCCAGGAAGACAAGACGCCTAGGCCCCAGCCGCCACAAGAGCAAGAGCGGCGACGAGAACGAGACTCTGAGTAACGACCCAGAGCAGGATCACGCCAAGCGCGTCTGATTTTCGAACTTCCTCGTCCTTGTTCGCCTCGTAGTCGAGGCGGAACTGGTTGGCGACTTCCCATCCAACGGCGACCTCGTCCGCTAGGTCATCGCGGTAGAGCCGATACACATGCTTGAGATTCGGCCCTACCTTCCAGTCGCGACAGCGGTAGGCGCGCTCGCTGTGTCGCGCGACGATCAAGTAGGTCACGATGGAAATCGCTACGGCCGCGTATTCAACAACTCCCAAGCGGCCGCTTCGCAATGCGATCACGGCGGCGAGAATTCCAAGAAGCGCGCTGGAGGTGGAGAACAGGATCCCGATTTTGCTGTCAATCGCGTCAAGCGTTGACAAATGCATGTTGAGGCGGTCACGAGCGACGTCCAGGAACGCTTGGGGGTCGCTCTTCGGGAAACGAGACCGCTGAGCCACTACGCGACCCAGATGTAGATGCTCGTGATGGCCGAGTCCCCCGACGCGGAGAGCTGCATCGATTCCTCCTAGGAGAACGGACGGGGAGTGGCGGAGACCTTCGGGATCGAGACGCGTGCGATCGTCGAGAATTCCTGCGGCCGGCACGCCTGGCAGATGTTCGCGTCGCAGGCGACGGAGAGGAAGATGAACGCCTCCTCGAGCGTGAAGCCCCACTGGTCGACGAGGAAGCGCGCGCCTTCTTCGACAGCGCGGTCGAGAGCCTCCATGAAATCTGGTCCGGCAGTGCCGTGCACGACCCAGCTGTCGGCGAGCTCCGTCACCGGCCAGGTTCCCTGCTTGCCCTTCAGCAGTCCGACGCGCACCGTGACCTCGCCGGCGATCTCGACGCCGGTGAAGCAGACCTCGCCGTCGCCCATCGCTGCGTGCATGTCGCCGATCGCGAGCATGCCGCCAGGCTGCCGCACGGGGAGGTACACGGTGGCGCCCGGGCCGTGCAGGTGGTTGTCGAGATTGCCGCCGTGCTCGCCGGCGAAGCCGTTGGAGATCGTCGCGGTCTCCGTCGCGACACCGATCACGCCGACCATGGGTCGCAGCGGAAACGAGATGCGCTCCGTCATGTGGATGGTGTCTCCCTCGACGCGGAAGACCTGCGTGAGCGGTGCCTGCACCTGGTCGATCAGCTGCCCGATCCCGGGAATCAGCGTCGCGAAGCCCCGCTCGGCCGGCCGCACCTGGAGCAGCTCGACGACGAGGGAGTCCCCGGGCTCGGCGCCGCGGACGGCGACGGGACCCGTGGCGGAGTTGATGCGCGTTAGGTCGATCTCGGTGACGAGGTCGTTCTCGGTCTGGATCTGGCCGGTGAAGCAGTCGTTCGTCTCCAGCGTGAGGATCGACCCCGGCTCGACCTCGAGCACGGGCTGCATGTCCGGCGAGAACGCCCAGACCACCTCGTCGCGGCCGATCCTGTGTGAGCCGGTCGTCGCCATCAGTCCGCCGGCACCGGCTCCGCGCCCCCTGCGCGCGAAACGGTCTCGTCCTCGACGTAGATTCGCTCGCCTGCGCGCAACGCGTCGGGCCGCGTCCGGAGCAGCACCAGCCCGATGATCAGGCCGCCTGCGATCCAGGCGAGCGCGAACCACGCCGCGTACCTGATCGGGTACGGAGGCAGCGGGAAGTACTGGTAGTAGAGCGGGAAGGCGAAGAGGACGATTCCGGCGAGCGGGAACACGAGGTGCAGCACCGGATGGAACGACGCGCGCTTCTCCGTCAGATAGAAGACGGTCGAGCCGAGCATCACGAGCATGTAGACGATGATCACGACGACAGTCGCCGCCGTCGCCAGCATGATGAACCCGTAGAGCGGCCCCCACTTCCAGCCGAGCGCGAACGAGAGCACCAGCGCGACGATCGTGTTGAAGACGATGGCCACGTTCGGCGTCTTGAACTGTGCGTGTGTGCGTGCAAGGGCGCGGGGCGCGATTCCGTTGCGTGCCATCGCGTAGAAGACACGCGTCGCGGCGTTGAACCCCGCATTCGAGTTCGCGATGATCGAATTGATGATCGCGGCGAAGACGAGCACCCAGCCCCCCGCCCAGAAGACCTTCGCGAGCGCCCGCCATGGATCGCCGCTCGCGCCGGCGGTCTTGACGAAGCTGTCGACCCCGCCGGAGCCGATCACCCATGCGTAGGCGAGCAGCACGTAGAAGAGGCCGATCGCGAGGCACGAGAACAGAACGGCGCGCGGGATCGTCTTCCGCGGATGCTTCGCTTCCTCGCCGAGCGGGGCGGAGGCTTCGAATCCGATGAACGCGAGGATCGCGAAGACCATCCCCTTGCCGACTCCCGTGAAGGCTCCCTCCGGCGCGTGGTTCGGGTTGAACGGCTGGAGCGTCAGGTCGCCCGCGTTCGAGATGAGGATCCAGATCGCGAGCGCGGCAAAGACACCGATCTCGAAGATGCCGAGGATGACGCCGGCGCGGGTCGAGATGCGCACGTCGCGGTAGGTGAGGAGAAACACGATCGCCGCGGTGATCGAGACCCAGATCCACCACTGGCCCGAGTAGTGCCAGCCGACCTCGTTCGCCATCACCTCGTGCATCGCCCACCCGCACTCGAGGAACAGGAACGGCGCCACGAGCGGCTCGAAGAGCAGGAAGAGCCACGCGACCATCCAGCCCGCGTACGGCCCGAGCGTCCGTGCCGCATACGTGTAGAGGCCGCCGGCGGACGGCAGCTCCTTCGCGAGCTGCCCGATCGAATTCGCCGCGAGCAGGCAGGCGGCGAGCGCGAGCCCGACCGACAGCGGCAATGCGGCGCCCGCGTGCGGGACGGAGATGTAGAGCGAGTACGCCACGGCGGCCGCCGGGGCCATGTGCGTGATCGATTGGAAGAGCACGCCCGGCAGCCCGATCGAGTGCTCGCGCAGGTGGTCGAAGTCGCGTCGCGCTGTAGACGCCTCCATGCCAAGACCTCCAGGGACGATTGACGGCGGGATCGTCTCAAAAGTGAGCCGCCGGCGCCAAACGCGAACCCGCACGTCAGTGGCGGAAGTGCCGGCGCCCCGTGAAGACCATCGCGGCGCCCGCGGCAGCGACGGCCGCGGCGACCTCGTCGTCGCGCTTGGAGCCGCCGGGCTGGACGAGCGCGGCGATCCCCGCGTCGAGGGCGATCTGCGGGCCGTCCGCGAACGGGAAGAAGGCGTCGCTCGCGAGCACGGCTCCGTCCAGCTCGTGGCCGTGCTCCCGTGCCTTGTCGACCGCGATCCGCACTGCGTCCACGCGGCTCATCTGCCCGGCGCCCACGCCGATCGTCTGGAGGTCGCGCGCGATCACGATCGCATTCGACGAGACGTGCTTGCAGATCCGCCACGCGAAGAGGAGGTCGCCCCACTGTTGTTCGGAGAGCTCGCCGTTCACGACCTGCATCTGCTCGCGGTCCTCGACGTCCGCATCGCGGTCCTGCACGAGCAGACCGCCGAGCACGCGCTTGTAGTCGCGTTCGCCGGGCGTCTCCGACCGGCGCTCGCGGTCGCGCAGCACGCGGAGCGCCTTCTTCTTCGTCAGCGCCTGGAGGGCCGCGTCGTCGAAACCGGGCGCCATCAGCACCTCGACGAAATGCGTCGCGATCCGCGCGCCGAGCTTCGCGCCGACCTCGCGGTTCAGCAGGGCAACGCAGCCGAATGCGGAGACGGGATCGGCGGCGAGCGCGCGCTCCCACGCCTCCTCGATCGTCGCGGCGACCGCGACGCCACAGGCGTTCGCGTGCTTCACGATCACCGCTGCGGGCAGCGTGAACTCGCGCAAGACCCGCCTCGCGCCCTCGAGGTCGACCAGGTTGTTGTACGAGAGCTCCTTGCCCCCGAGCTGCTCGACCTGCGAGAGCAGGTCGCGGCGCGCGCCGATCTCGCGGTAGTACGCGGCCGACTGGTGTGGGTTCTCCCCGTACGAGAGCTCGGTCACCTTGCGGAACGCGAGCGTCACCTGCTCCGGGAACTGCTCCGTCTCGCCGAACCAGTTCGCGATCGCCGCCTCGTACACGGCTGTCGTCTGGAACGCCTCACGTGCGAGCCGGCGCCGCGTGTCGTCGCTCACGTCACCGTCTGCGCGCAGTTCGGCGAGCACGTCGTCGTACTGCTCCGGCGACGAGACGACGGCGACGTGGGCGAAGTTCTTGGCTGCGGCGCGCAGCATCGAAGGGCCGCCGACGTCGATCATCTCGACCACCTCTTCCTCCGTCGCGCCGCGCCTGTTGGCGGCGGCCGCGAACGGATAGAGGCTCACGCACACGAGGTCGATCGGATCGATCTCGTGCTCGGCGAGCGTGTCGACGTCCTCGGCGAGATCGCGGCGGGCGAGGATGCCGGCGTGGATCCGAGGGTGCAGGGTCTTGACCCGCCCGCCCAGCATCTCCGGCGCGGCCGTCACGTCCTCGACGCGCGTCACCGGCAGTCCCTGCTCCTCGAGGAACGCGGCCGTTCCGCCCGACGACACGAGCTCCCAGTCGAGCTCGTGCAGTGCGCGCGCGAACGCGTCGACCCCGGCCTTGTCGTAGACGCTGATCAGCGCGCGGCGAGGCAGAGCTCTCTCACCACCTGCGGCAGCAATCGGTGCTCGACGTCGTGGATACGCTCGACGAGCGTGTCGCGCGGCTCGACCAGCACCTCTTCCTGTGCGATCACCGGCCCGGTGTCGAGCCCCTCGTCGACGTAGTGCACGGTGACGCCGGTCGTCTCGCAACCGTCGGCCAGCGCGTCCTCGATTGCGTGCGCACCCGGGTACTCGGGCAGCAGCGACGGGTGCACGTTGACGACACGATCGGGGAAGCGCCGCAGGAACGGCGCCGAGAGGAGGTGCATGTAGCCCGCGAGCACGACGAGGTCGACCCCGTGCTCCTCGAGCCAGGTCGCCATCACGAGATCGCGCTCCTCACGACCGGCGTGACAGTCGACGCTGAAGGTCGCGGTCGGGATGTCCGCGGTGCGCGCGCGGATCAGTGCGTACGCGTCCTTTCGGTTCGACGCGACCGCCGTCACCGGCAGGCCTGCGTCCAGGAGTGCCTGCAGGTTCGTCCCGTTGCCGCTTGCGAGCACGCCGATCACGCGATGCGACCGATGACGGTCTCGCCCGGCGCCGCGTCGGCGACCACGGCGCACCAGCCGATGCCGAGGTTGAACACGCGCCGCAGCTCGTCCTCGTCGACGTGGCGCGCAAGCCATGCGAAGACCGGCGGCCGCGTCCACGCGTCCCAGTCGATCTCGGCCGAGCGTCCGTCCGGGAGCACACGTTCGAGGTTGCCGGCGATGCCTCCGCCTGTCACGTGGACGAACGCCTTCGCCCGCCCTCGAAGCGCACGCGCGACGTCGAGGTAGAGCCGCGTCGGCGCGAGCAAGTCCGGGCCGTCGTAGTCCTCGTCCTCGAGGACACGCCGCACGAGCGTGAACCCGTTCGCGTGCACGCCTGCGGACGGGAAGCCCACCACGAGATCGTCCGCGGCGATCGACGAGCCGTCGATCAGCTCGTTGCGCGCGACGACACCGACGCACGTGCCCGCGAAGTCGAGCTCGCCCTCCGCGTAGATCCCCGGCAGCTCCGCTGTCTCGCCGCCGACGAGGGCGACCCCGGCCTCGCGGCAGACGGCCGCGGCGCCGTCCACCAGCTCGGCGACCTCCTCGAGCCTGATCGCGTTCGCAGCGACGTAGTCGAGCAGCATCAACGGCGTTGCGCCGCACGTGAGCACGTCGTTGATGCAGTGCGCCGCGAGATCGGCGCCGCAGTCGGCAAGCCGCCCACGCGACCGCGCGAGGACGAGCTTGGTGCCTACACCGTCGGTCGACGCTGCGAGGAGCCGTTCGCCGTCGAGCGGGTGGAGCCCGGCGAACGCGCCGAAGCTCGTCGCGCCGGTCGACTCGACCGCGGCTCGCAGGCGCTCGACGATCGACCCTGCGGTCGCAAGCGAGACACCCGCTGCGGCGTAGCTGTGCTCCGTGCTCAGGCACCCAGTGTACGACGCCCGGCAGACACCGTTCCCGAGCTCCGCGGCTTTAGGCGAAACGCTCGCCGTACAGCTCGGGCCGGCCCTCGGGGCCTCCCGCGAGGAACGTCACCATCGTCTCCCCGACCTCGACCGCGTTCTCCTCCATCGTCAGCCCCAGCAGGTCGGCGAGCGCCCCGGCCTTGGTCTGCGGCTCGTCTGCCCGCAGCTGCAGCTCGGCGAGCCGGAAGCCGGACTGCTCCTCGAGCAGCTCCTCGATCCATTCCCGTGGCGGGTGGATCTCGAGCCGGTAGCCCGCGTTCGTCGCCACGAACGTTCGTCGCCCGCCGTGCTCCTGAACGCGGAGGTTCCACTGTGTCGCACGCTCGAGCACCGCTTGGAACTCGTCTTCGTCGAGCGCGACGCCGATGTGGTCGACGCGTGGCACGCGCCAGTGCCCCGGCTGCACGACGACGTTGACCGCGCCGCGCTCCAGCTCTGAGAGGCGCAGCTTGAAGCCGTCGTGATCGAGCTTCTCCCACGAGACGCCCGACTCGACGGCGACGTGGTCGTCGCCGACGCGGCCGTAGCGCGCAACGAGGTCGAAGCCGAGCTTCGCCAGGTAACGCGCCTCGACCTCGCGAAGCTGCGACGTGACGAGGTGGTAGTGGAAGAGCTGCACGCGCCTATCCTTCCAACAGCCGTGGGCTCACCGTCGCTGTTCACCCCATGGAGCCTGGATCCGCTCCAGGTCGTCCCGACCGTGATCGCCGCGGTCCTCTACCTGCGCCGCACGCGAACGCTGGCGGAGCAGGGGCGGCCGGTCCCGGCCTGGCGGCAAGTCACCTTCTGGACCGGCATCTTCCTCGTCTTCCTCGCACTCAACTCGCCGATCGATGCCATAGGCGAGGAGCATTTCTTCTTCGTGCACATGACGCAGCACGTTCTGCTCGGCGACCTCGCACCGCTCTGCTTCGTCGCCGGGCTCACGGGCCAGGTGCTGCGGCCGATCCTCGCGTGGAGATGGGTCGAGGCGTTACGCGTACTCACGCACCCGCTCGTCGCGCTGCCCCTGTGGGCGGTCGACCTCTACGTCTGGCACATCCCGTACCTCTACGACGCGGCGCTCCACCACACCGCGTTGCACGCGTTCGAGCACTTCTGCTTCTTCACGTTCGGCTGCCTGATGTGGGCGCCGGTCGTCGAGACACTGCCCGCACCTGCGTGGTTCGGCACCGGCTGGAAGATCGGCTACATCTTCGTCGTCCGCCTGATCGAGACGATCCTCGGCAACATCTTCATCTGGTCGAACAGCGCGTTCTACTCCGTCTACAAGCATCCGCCGGAGTGGGGGATCACGCCGGTGCACGACCTGAACCTCGGCGGCATCGTGATGATGGCCGAGGGCTCCGTCGTCACCCTCGCCGCCCTCGCGTGGCTCTTCCTGCGCATGGCCGCGGAGGGCGAGACACGGCAGCGCCTGCTAGAGGAGGGCCTCGATCCACGGCAGGTGCAGCGCGCCGTCCGATACGGCCGCGCAGAGGATCTGGGCGCCCCGCGCTGAACCACGGGCCAATCGTCAAGGAGGACGCACGATGACAACGCCTCGTTCCGACTGGCCCGCCGGCGCGCGGCTGCCGATCCCGGGCAACGCCGAATGGCTCTGGTGGGTCGTCTCGTCGCTGGTCGTCGCGATCGTGGTCGCGATCGCCGACAGCGTCAACGTCGGGTTCTGGATCGAGTTCATGAAGTGGACGACCGCCGCCTACCTGCTCTCGCGCGGAATCGCGAAGGCGTCGCGCGTGCTCGAGCAGTAAGCGCGAACCGTCTACACGCGCTCGAACCTGAGCTTCGCCGCGTCTGCCGGCACGCGCGTCGGGTACTCGCGCGTCAGGCAGGCGCGGCAGAGCGCGCTCGCGGGCCGCCGCGTCGCCGCCTGCAGTCCATCGAGCGAGAGGTACGCGAGGCTCGTGGCGCCAATCGCAGCACGCACCTCTTCGACGGTCGAATGCGAGGCGATCATCTCGTCCTCCGACGCGAGGTCGATCCCGTAGAAGCACGGCGACACGATCGGCGGCGACGAGACGCGCACGTGCACCTCGGCCGCCCCGGCGTCGAAGAGCATCTGCACGATCTGCCGCGTCGTCGAGCCCCGCACGATCGAGTCGTCGACGACGACGAGCCGCTTACCGGCAACCTCCGCCAACGGGTTGAACTTCATCCGGATTCCCTGCTCTCGCATGCCTTGCTCCGGTTGGATGAACGTGCGTCCCACGTAGCGGTTCTTGATCAATCCCTCGCTGAACGGGATCCCCGTCGCGCGAGCGAAACCGATGGCGGCGGGCGTCCCGGAGTCGGGGATCGGCAGCACGAGGTCGGCCTCGACCGGCGACTCCTCCGCGAGCCGCTCGCCCATGCGCACGCGTGCCCCGTGCACCTCCACGCCCGAGAGCCGTGTGTCGGGGCGCGCAAGGTAGAAGAACTCGAAGATGCAGAGCGCGCCGTTCGCGGCCGGCTCGATCGCCTGAATCGCCTCGACGCCGTCGTCACCGAGGAGAACGAGCTCACCCGGTCGCACCTCGCGCTCGAACTTCGCCCCGACGAGGTCGAGCGCACATGTCTCCGACGCGACGACAGGATCGTCGCCGAGGCGCCCGAGCACGAGCGGGCGGAAGCCGTGCGCGTCCCGGAACGCGAACAGGCGGCCGTCGGCGAGTCCGACGACCGTCGCGGCGCCTTCGAGCTGTGCCATCGTCGCGACGACGGCATCCTCGAGCGGGCGCTCGTCGTCGGCGATCAGGGCGGCGATCACCTCGGAGTCCGACGACGACGCGAGCGGCTTTGCGACCGTGTCGCGCAGCGCCTCGGCGTTCACGAGATTCCCGTTGTGTCCGAGCGCGACGGTGCGCACCTTGCCGTGGTGGAGCAGCGGCTGCGCGTTCTCCCACGCGTTGCCGCCCGTTGTCGAGTAGCGCGTGTGGCCGATCGCCAGCTCCCCGTGCAGGCCGGAGAGGCTCCGTTCATCGAAGACCTGCGGCACGAGGCCAAGGTCGCGCAGCGCCGTCAGGCGCCCGTGCTCGCTGACGGCGATCCCCGCCGACTCCTGCCCGCGGTGCTGGAGCGCGTAGAGCCCGAAGTACGAGAGCCGTGCGACGTCGCGGCCCGGCGCGCGGACGCCGAAGACGCCGCACATCAGGCGACCGTCCCGAGCTCGACGACGTCGCCCCACGCGGGTCTGTCCGTGCAGGCGACCACGACGCCTTCACCCACTTCGTGTGGAGTCGACACGCGCGCGGTTCCGGACCACGATGCGGCCTCACGGAGCGCGAGCGCGAGCCCCCCGTCCGAGACGTCGTGCGCGAGCGAGAAGCGGTGCGCGTTCTCCCAGACATGGCGCACGAGCTCGGCGCCGCTTCCGCGCAGCAGGTACACGGTGTCACCGGTGCGCCAGCGCGACGGGATGCGCGTCACGTCGCGCACGAGGCCGACGCAGCCCACGACGGGTGTCGGGGGGATCGGGCGGCCGCCCGTCTCGTTGTAGAGCGAGACGTTGCCGGAGACGACCGGGATGCGGAGCTCGTTCGCCGCCTGCGCTATCCCGTCGATCGCACGCGAGAGCTCCCACGCGATCTCCGGCTTCTCGGGATTCCCGAAGTTGAGGCAGTCCGTGAGCGCGAGCGGCTCGCCGCCGGCGCACGCGACGTTCAGCGCCGCTTCCATGACGGCCCCGTAGCCGGCGGCGAACGGGCCGCGCTCGCCGAGGCGCGGCCCGTCGAGCGTGACCGCGATTCCCCGCGTCCCGTCGACGCGCAGGACCGCCGCGTCGAGGCCAGGACGCCGGACGGTGCGCGAGTCGACGAGGTGGTCGTACTGCTCGAACACCCACGTCTTTGCCTCGTCGTTGACCGGCGCCACCGTCGCGTCGGCGGCGTGACTCGGGACGGTGTCGAGCGTGTAACGCGGGCATTCGTCCGTCAGCAGCGCGGCGGGAATCGCGCCGACCACCTCGTCGTCGAAGAACGCGCGCAGCTCGCCGTGGTCTGTGACCTCGCCGATCACCGTGCACGGCAGCTCCCAGCGGTCGCACACGGCGCACACTTCATCGAGCCGCTCCGGCGAGACGACGGCGACCATCCGCTCTTGCGACTCCGAGATCATGATCTCCCACGGCTCGAGGTCGGGCTCGCGCAGCGGCACGCGGTCGAGGTGGACGTCGACGCCCACGTCCCGCGCCATCTCCGAGAGCGAAGAAGCGAGCCCCGCGGCGCCGCAGTCCTGGAGTGAGAGCACGAGCTCCCGTTCGACGAGCTCGAGCGAGACCTCGATCAGCGCCTTGCCGCGGAACGGGTCGCCGATCTGGACCGAGGGGCGCTTCTCGTCGGATCCCTCGAGGTCCTGCGACGCGAGCACCGAGGCGCCGCCGATCCCGTCGCGGCCGGTGAACGCGCCGTAGAGCACGAGCGCGTTGCCCGCCCCCTGCGCCTTCGCCGAGAGGACGCGCTCGGTGGGGAGGAGGCCTACGCACATCGCGTTCACGAGCGGGTTGAGTGCGTACGCCTCGTCGAACGCACACTCGCCGCCGACGTTCGGCACGCCCACGCAGTTGCCATAGTGGCCGATGCCCGCGACGGCGCGCTTGAAGTGCCAGTCGGGCTCGCCGAAGCGCAGCCCGTCGAGGAGCGCGATCGGCCGGGCGCCCATCGCGATGATGTCGCGGAGGATGCCGCCGACGCCCGTCGCGGCTCCCTGGAACGGCTCGACGGCAGACGGGTGGTTGTGCGACTCGGCCTTGAACGCGACCGCGACGCCCTCGCCGAGGTCGATGACGCCGGCGTTCTCCCCAGGC
>JBJMKB010000034.1:0-84719 GCA_045806045.1 Gaiellaceae bacterium
CGGACGCGCCCGCGGAGGTGGTCGGCGAGGAAGGCCGCGGTCGCCTCGCCCGTCATGTTCGGGTTCGTAGCGAGCACGACCTCGGAGACGCCGTTTCGGTCGACTCTGCGGAAGAGCTCGTCGATGCGCAGGTGCTGTGGCTCGACGCCGTCGAGCGGCGAGAGCGCACCGCCGAGCACGTGGTAGAGGCCGCGAAACTCGTGCGTGCGCTCGAGCGACACGACGTCGACCGGCTGCTCGACGACGCAGATCAGCGCGTGGTCGCGGCGAGCATCGGTGCAGATCGCGCAGACCTCCTCCTCGGTGAGGTTCCCGCATTCGCGGCAGAAGCGCACGCGCTCCTTCACCTCTTCGAGCGCCGAGGCGAGCGCGAGCGCTTCCTCCTTCGGCCGCTGCAGGATGTGGAAGGCGAGCCGCTGCGCCGTCCTGGAGCCGATGCCCGGCAGGCGCGTCAGCTGCGCGACGAGGTTCTCGACCGAAGGGCTGAACACAGCTCCATTGTGCCCGCCGAATCCGACGAGGCCGTTTCGCCGTATTACCTGCATGCCCGGTTTCCGCATCACGTTCTTGCTCGCGCTACTCGTGGTGCTGCCGCTCCTCCTCGTCGCCTGCGGCGGCGGTGGCGGCGGCTACTAGCAGCGAGCCCGCTCGTTTGACAAGATCGCGTCGGATGGACGCGAAACGGTTGGAGGGGGTCGGCCTGTTCTCGACCCTCGGGAAGAAGGAGCTCGAGCAGCTCGCCCGCTGGACCGACGACATCTCCGTGCCGGAGGGCCAGGAGCTTGCGACCGAGGGTCGGTTCGCACACGAGTTCTTCGTGATCGAGGACGGCGTCGCCGAGGTGCGCCAGAACGGCGAGCGCATCGCGGAGCTGGGGCCGGGCGAGTTCTTCGGGGAGATCGGGCTGCTCGAGACCGAGCGCCGTACGGCGAGCGTGGTGGCGACGACCCCGATGCGCGTGATCGTGATGGCGCAGCGCGAGTTCAAGTCGATGGAGCGCGAGATGCCGGCCGTCGCCGACCGGATCCGCGCCGCGATCCGCGCGCGCCTCTCCGAGTAGCAGTAGGCGTACGCCTACCCGGCGGGTAGCTCGCCGAGCTTGACGGTCAGCGTCGCCTTGCGGCGGCCCGTCACCGTCACCTTCACCGTGTCGCCCGGCTTGTGCGACGCGAGCACCTGCGCGAGGTCGTCGAGCGAGGGCGTGGGCTTTCCGTCGATCGCCGTGATGACGTCGCCGGGGCGGATCCCCGCCTTCGCGGCGCCGCCGCCCGGGAGGACCTTCGTCACGAGGACGCCGGCGCCGGTGGGAAGCGTGGCGGCGGTGATGCCGAGGAACGGCTTGTGCGAGTTGACGACCTTGCCGTGCTCGACGATCTGGCCGGCGATATCCTTGATCGTGTTGCTCGGGATCGCGAAGCCGATCCCGGGCGCGGCGCCGCCGAATGGGCTCCCGGCCGCGAGCGTGTTCATCCCGACGACGCGGTTGTTCAGGTCGACGAGCGCGCCGCCCGAGTTGCCCGGATTGATCGGGGCGCTCGTCTGGATCGTGTGGGCGAGCGTGGCGCCGGTGTCCTCGGTCTGCGTGCGGTCGAGCGCGCTGATGATCCCGTCGGTGACGCTGGAGGTCAGGCCGAGGGGATTGCCGATCGCGAGCACGATCTCGCCAACGGCGAGCTTGTTCGAGTCCGCGAACGAGGCGGCAGGAGTTTTCGATCCCGAGATGCGGACGACTGCCAGGTCGTCCGGGACGAACGTGCCTACGACCTTGCCGGGGTACGTCTTCCCTCCGGAAACCGTGACCGTCACCTTCTTCGCGGTCCCGACGACATGCGCGTTCGTGACGATGTCGCCGTTCCCGTCGAACACGATCCCGGAGCCGAGCCCCGCGGGCTGCTGGATCAGGACGACCTGAGGTGAGACTGTGCGCACCACGCGCTCGTAGGTGGCCTGGAGCGACTCGGCGCCGGACGACGCCTGTTGCACCGTGATTGTCGGCGTCGACTGCTTTGCGCCGCCGCAGCCGGCCAGGAGCACCGAGGCCGCGAGGAAGGGGAGCGTCCGGCGCATCGGGGACTCGCGTCCCCGGCCGGGACGTGGATAAACGTCGGCTACAGGCCGGGCAGCAGTCCGCCGAGATCCGGCGGCAGCATGCTCTTCATCTTCGCCTCGACCTTGGCGTGCGCGGCGCGCAGAGCCTCATTCGCAGCGGCCATCACGAGGTCGGCGAGCAGCTCGGGATCGTCCGGGTCGATCGCCTTCGGGTCGATCCGCAGCTCCTTGATCTCTCCGCCGGCGCTCGCGACGACGGTCACCATGCCGCCGCCCGCAGACGCCTCGGCAGTCTCCTTCGACGCCTCTTCTTGCATCTCTTGCATCTGCGCCTGCATCTCCTGCGCCTGCTGCATCAGCTTGTTCAGATCGAAGCTCACGTTCCTGGTCTCCTTTCGCTCCCGCCCGGCGGAGCCGGGCTCCGCGAAAGGCTGCCGCCGCATACGGCGCCCGGCTCTCCGGGCCCGTGCAGAGCACTGTGCCCTCCGGCCGTGCACCGCCTGCGACGGCCCAGAACCGTGAGCAAGCTCACTCGTCCAGCTCCCTCGCGTCGAACGTGCTCTTCATCAGCTCGAGGACGTCTTCCTCGCTCGTCGGCCCTTCCTCCTCCGCGCGTTCATGCCCCGTTTCCCCGAGTTCGAACTCGACTGCGAGCTTGCGGCCCGTCACCTCGTAGAGAGCCTCGCGCAGCATCGCCGCGTTCTTCGGGTCCTCCGCGAGCTTGAGGTGGAACGCCGCCGTCTGCGGGAACTCGAGCGTGAGCGTGTTCCCCGCGAGCGAGGACGGGTGCGCTTCGGCGAGCGTCTTCCCGATCGGGATCGACCGCTGCTCGACCGCGGGCAGAATCGACCGGCGCCACGCTTCCTGCAGCTGCTCCAGCTCGATGCGCAGAGGCTCCGACGGAGGCTCCTCGGGCACGGCCGCCCGTTCCTCTGCGCTAGGAGGAGCGCCACTAGGCTTTTCGGCCGGCGCAGTATGGCCCGCCTCGAGCCGTTCGAGCCGAAAAGCCAGCGATTCGCGGGACAGATCGGACGCCGGCCGCGTCACCTTCACGAGCGCGAGCTCCAACGGGAGGCGCGGGTCGCCGCCCTGGCGCATGTCGTCGACGGCCACCGCGAGCAGGTCGATCAGGCGGATCACGGACGCGGCGGGAAGCTGGTTCGCCTGCTCGCGCAGCCGCTCGCGCGCCTCCTCTGTGACGGGAAGCGAGTCCGGCACCTCGTTCATGTGCTGCACGAGGAGCAGGTGGCGCAGGTGCTCGAGCAGGTCGGTGACGAGGCGGCCGAGATCCTGGCCCTGCTCGGAGAGCTCCTCGAGGAAGAGCAGCGCGTCCGCGGTCTCGTTGCCGACGACCATGTCGCAGAGGCGGAAGAGCACCTCGTCCTCGACGGCGCCGAGGAGCTGCAGCACGTCCTGCACCGTGATCGTCCCGCCGGTCGCGGCAGCGAGCTGGTCGAGCGTCGAAACGGCGTCGCGAAAGGCGCCGCGGGCCGCGCGCGCGATCAGGGCGAGCGCCGCGTCGGGGACGTCGATCGCCTCACCGTCGGCGATCCAGCGCAACACCTTCACCAGGTCGGCGAGCCGCGGCCGCTGGAAGACGAACGTCTGGCAGCGTGAGCGCACCGTCGGGAGCACCTTCTGGAGCTCGGTGGTGCAGAAGACGAAGAGCAGGTGAGGCGGCGGCTCCTCGATCAGCTTCAGCAGCGCATTCCACGCGGCGTCGGTCAGCTGGTGCGCCTCGTCGAGGATGTAGACCTTGTACTGGCCCTCGACCGGCTGCAGGATGACGCGGTCGCGGATCTCGCGGATGTCGTCGATCCCGCGCTGGGATGCGGCGTCCATCTCGATCACGTCGAGTGAGGTGCCGGCCGCGATCGAGACGCAGGCGTGGCAGGTGCCGTCCGGCGTGGCAGTCGGGCCGTGCTCGCAGTTGACGGCCTTCGCGAGAATCCGTGCGAGCGATGTCTTGCCCGTGCCGCGCGGGCCGGCGAAGAGGTACGCCTGGCGCACCTTGTCCTGCTCGATCGCGTTCGTGAGCGTCCGTACGACCGCCTCCTGCCCGACCACCTCCTCGAAGGTCTGCGGGCGGTACTTGCGGTAGAGCGCGGCCATCGAGACGATTCAAGCAGACGCGTAGCGCTCACCCGCACGGATCGCCCCGTTGAGCCGGTTTCCGGGCGGTGCGAGCGGACAGACCCACCGTGGGTCGTAGGCGCAGGAAGGGTTGTACGAGAAGTTGAAGTCGAGGATGAGCTTGCCGTCGCGCTCGCCGAGATCCGCGCCCTTCACGGTGTCCAGCAGGTAGCGGCATGCGCCGTACGTCTCGGTGCCGCTCGTGGCGTCGGCGAACGAGAGGAAGATGCCGCCGCCGTATCCCTCGAGCCAGTACAGGTCGAGCGACTGCTCGCCGAAGTGTGCTCGTGCGAAGCGCGCGAACGAATACGGATGCTCGCCCGACGTCGCAATCTGTCGCGTCTCGCGCTCGGCGGGCTCCACGGTCGCGAGGAACCGGAGCGCCGGGTCGTAGTCGAAGTACTCGAGCCGTGCCGTCTTCGACGG
Source organism: Gaiellaceae bacterium (assembly GCA_045806045.1). Taxonomy (GTDB): domain Bacteria; phylum Actinomycetota; class Thermoleophilia; order Gaiellales; family Gaiellaceae; genus PALSA-600. Next base: position 4,609 of record JBJMKB010000034.1, read on the forward strand.
CGTCTGAGGGTGAGAGGCGAAGAGTCGGTCGCGAACCTCCCGCCAGTGCCGCCACGCACGCTGCGGCTCGGGATCGGCTCGCACAGCCGAATACAGCTCGAAGATGCGGCGCTTCCAGTCGAGCAGCGTCAGCTCGTCCACCGCGTGACCCTAGCTTTCTCGCCGCGCCGTCCGTTTCGGGCTAGGGTGGATGAACCGAGCCCGCGCCGGCGACCCTTGACCCCGTCCGCTTGCTCCTCCTCGGTCGGTGAGTGCATCCCAGGGGAAGGCGCGAAATGGACGGGTCGGACGACGCAACCTATTGGCGTGAGCGTGCAGAGCAACTGCAGCACGCATTGACGTCACGGATCGCGATCGAACAGGCGAAGGGCATTCTCGGCGAGCGACTCGGCCTCGAGATGGACGCGGCCTTCGCGCTCTTGCGCTATGCGGCGCGCGGCGCGCGGATGAAGTTGCAGGACCTCGCGGTTGCGGTTGTGGAGCGAGACGAGACACCCGAGGAGGTCGTGCGCGCGGTCGCGCGTCATTCCGCGACGCTGGCGCGCGTCCCACGCGAAAAGCGCGTCGTGCAGACCGAGCTGTTCTTCCGCGCCGTGAACCAGGAGATTGCGGCGCTCGATGGCGCGACATTTCTCTGCGAGTGCGGCGTGCCGGGCTGCATGGCGAAGGTCGAACTCACGCTCGAGTCGATGCGGAGTCTTCAGTCGACGCCGGACACGTTCGTGGTAATCAAAGGGCACGAGATCCCGGAAGTCGAAACTGTCGTCGACCAAGCCGACGGTTACTTGATCGTGCGGAAGAACGCACTCGTCGAGGATTAGCCTTGGACGGCGAAGGCAACGCACTGCCGGTGACCGAGGGGATGACCCCGACACGGATCGCGGAGAACCAATCGCGATTCCGCGAGGCGAACGAGCAGATCGAGGCGGCGGCCGACCGCATGCAGTTGATCGGCGTGATTCCGTTCGTGTGCGAATGCCCGCGTGAGGGCTGCACCGAGATCGTGCGCCTGACGATCGCCGAGTACGAAGCCATCAGGGTCAGTCCGAGACTGTTCTTCTGCGCCCCGGGCCACCACGAGATCGCGGTTCGTGCCGGAGCTGCTGTCGTCGTGGGCGGCGGCGACGGCCGCTATCTCACCGTGGAGAAGGTCGGTGTTGCCGGCGAGGTCGCGGAGGAGCGGTACGACAAGCTGTCGGAATAGCCTCTAGATCAGCTCGGCGCGCGCTCCCGCCGCGCGCACCGCATTGGCGAGGCTCGACACGTCGTACGCGCCGTTGTGCCTTCGCCCGTTGACGAAGAACGTCGGCGTGCCCGACACCCCGCTGAGATCCGCGCTGTCGACGTCCTCGGCGATCCGCGCCGCATTGCGCTCGTCGCGGAGGTCGCTGCCGAACCGGTCGACGTCGAGCCCCAGGTCGCGCGCGTATCCGATCAGGTCGTCTCCCTCGAGCGCGTCCTGGTGGGCGAGCAGCGCGTCGTGCATCGGCCAGAATGCTCCCTGCGCCGCGGCGGCCTCGGCGGCTTCCGCGGCCAGCTGCGTGTGCGGATGCACGTCGTTCAGCGGCAGGTGCCGCCAGACGTAGCGGACGTCCCCGTGCTCGGCGAGCAGCTGCCGAATGGCCGGCTCGGCGAGGCCGCAGTACGGGCACTCGAAGTCGCCGTACTCGACGAGTGTCACAGGCGCATCGAGCGGGCCGCGGAGGTGGTCTCGCTCCGGGTCGACGGCGACCGCGAGATCGACGATCGGGTCGCTCGTGCCGAGCAGCAAGAGGATGCGCAGACGCCGCGGCAGAAGAGCTGTCGCACGGAACAGGAGCCAGGTGACGACGGACGCGCCGAGCGCCGCGCTGAGCACGCCGACCTTCGCCTCTTCGAGCTGCTCACCGTGGAACGCCAGCGACGCGATCAGCAACGAGACGGTGAAGCCGATGCCCGCGATCGTGCCCGCGCCGGCGACCGCGGCCCAGCCGACCGGAGGCCGCAACCGGCCGTGGGTGATTCGGGTCGTGAGCCAGGAGACCGAGACGATTCCGACGGGCTTTCCCACGACGTAGCCGACGAGGATGCCGAGCGTGATCGGCGACGTGAACGCGCGGGCGAGGAGATGACCGTCGATCGTGATCCCGGCGTTCGCGAGCGCGAACAGCGGCACGATCACGTAGCTCGTCCACGGATGGTAGAGCTGTTGCAACCGCTCGTTCGGCGAGATCGTCGACCTCAGCCCGACGCCTACGTCGCGGGCGAGCTCGGGGGTCGGCTGTTCGCGAAAGAGGCGGAAGAGGTCGGTGGCGCGCTCCAGATCGGGCCGCGCTGCAGGGTGCGCGAAGGTGAGCAGCCCCATGGCCAGACCGACGACAACCGGGTCGATTCCTGCCTCGAACAGCGCGACCCAGATCGCCACGCCGAGGGCCGCGTAGACACCGCCGATGCGGATCCCGCGCCGGCGGACCGTGAGCACGAGCGCGAACAGCGCGAAGGCGATCAACAGCGGCCGGCCGTCGATCTGCCCCGTGTACACGGTCGCGATCACGACGAGCGCGACGATGTCGTCGACGACGACGACCGTCAACATGAACGCCCGCAGCCGGTCGGGGAACCGCGGCCCGACGAGCGCGAGCATGCCCAGCGCGAACGCGGTGTCCGTCGACATGACCGTTCCCCAGCCGTGCGCCGACGGGCGACCGGCATTGAACGCGAGGTAGATGAGGACCGGCACAGCCATGCCGCCGATCCCGGCGAGCACCGGCAGCGTCCCGCGGCGCCGTTCGCGAAGCTCGCCGAGGTCGTACTCGCGGCGTGCCTCGAGACCGACGACGAAGAAGAAGAACGTCATCAGCCCGCCGTTGACCCAGTGCAGGAGATCCTGCGTGATGCCCGACCCGCCGACGCGGATCGAGAGCTGCGTGTGCCAGGTCGACTCGTACGAGCCGGCGTCGACGTTCGCCCACACGAGCGCGGCGATCGTGGCGGCGAGCATCAACGCCGCGCTGCCGGTCTCCGTGCGCAGGAACTCGCGCAGCGGCGTCTCGAGGTTCCGGCGCCAGGCGGTCCGCCCGGTGAACGACGGCGCTGCGGATGCGGTCACGCCGTCATCCTTGCAAGGCGGCAATCGCCTGCGCCCGCTGGCGAAGCAGCTGCTCGATCCGAGCCTCGCACTCCAGTCGGCCGGTGCCCCGGGAAGCCGCGTTTGCCGCCGAGACGATCGAGTCGGCGGCGCGCCGGGCCGCGCCGACCAGGCGACGCGGGCGTTGACCTCCATCTTGTCCTCGCTTCGCCCCACCGTTACGAGCGGCACGCCGTGTTCGTCGAAGGCTCGAGGCGGACTTCGGCGTGCCCACGCTTCTCCGCTTGAATCGCGGTCGGCCTGGGCTGACCTTGGCCCGCCGGAGACTACCGAGGTAGTATCGCGTCCTGATGACGGGCTCGGCCGCGGCGTACGAGAAGCTTCTCGATCTCCGGGAGCTCTCGTCCGCGCCGTACGATGTCTACCGCCAGCTTCGCGAGGAGGCGCCGGTCCTGTGGAGCGACAGCCAGAACGCGTGGCTCGTCAGCCGCTACGACGACGTCAAGGCGGTGCTGGAGGACAAGGAACGCTTCTCGAGCGCCGCCAGGGTGAAGCGGTCGGAGACCTCCGACGCGGTGTGGGAAGCGTTCGCGGGGTTCACCGGATTCTTCTGGAGCGATCCGCCGGCATACACGCTCGATCGAGAGGCATGGTCGCGTGCCTTCAAGCCGCGACTCAAGGGAATCCCGGCGCTCGTCCAAGGTGTCGTCGACGAGCTGCTCGACGACGTGGAGACGGGGTCGGTCGTCGACGTCGTGGCCGCACTCGCCTTTCCGCTTCCCGCCACGGTCGTCTTCGATCTGCTGGGCGTCCCGCGCGCGGACCGCGACATGTTTCGTGAGGTGTCGGCGGTTCTCATCGGCGGGGGCGAGGAGATCGCGGTCGCGATCGAGGAATGCGCAGCGTGGCTTCGGTCATTTCTCGAGGAGCGGCAGCGCGAGCCGCGCGACGACATGCTGAGCGACCTCACCGCGGCCCTGCCGCCGATCGAAACCTTGTCCGACCGAGAGCTGCGAATGCAGGTCGTGAACATCGTGCAGTTTTTGCTCGCAGGGCATGAGACAACGACGAGCACGATCGCGAGCGGCCTGCTTCAACTGCTTCTCCGTCCCGACGAACAGCGTCTCTTCGTGCAAGAGCGGACTGCGCGCTCGACAGCGGTCGAGGAGATGCTCCGCTTCGAGAGCCCGTTGCAGTTCATCGAGCGGAGGGTCGCCCGGCCGACAACCTTGAGTGGCTTTGCGCTGGAGGCGGACGACACGGTGAAGCTCCTCTTGGGTTCGGCGAACCACGATGAGCGGGTCTTCGCCGATCCCGACGCCTTCGACATCCGGCGGAGCCCGAACCCTCACCTCGCGTTCGGCTATGGCATCCACCTGTGCCTCGGGGCGCCGCTCGCGAGGATCGAGATCCCGATCGCGATCGAGGCGATGCTTCGACGGTTTCCAGGCGCTCGCCTCGCGTGCGCGCCGGACGAGATCCGGTGGCGGCAGAACTTCATGTTCCACGCGATCGAGGAGTTGCCGATCGCGACGAGCAGTTGACGTCTACCAGTGGCTGTTCACGACCGCTCCGCCGTCGGCGTAGAGCGTCTGCCCCGTGACGTAGCTCGCGCGCGGCGAGGCGAGGAAGTAGACCGCATTCGCAATCTCCTCCGGTGCGGCGAAGCGGCGCATCGGGATCAAACGCGTCACCTGTGTCTCGTCGAGGAGCCCCGATGCGATCGTTCCTTCCATGCGCTTCGTCATCGTGTACCCCGGAGCGACGGCGTTCACGCGGATGCCCGCGTCGGCCCATTCGACGGCGAGGACACGAGTCAGGCCCTCGATGCCCGCCTTGGCCGCGCTGTAGGAGAGGCGCATCGGGATCCCCAGCTTCGCTGCGACGGACGAGATGCTGACGATCGCCGCATTGTCGGATTTCGCCAGCGCCGGGTAGGCCGCGCGGCAGCAGCGGAAGGTGCCGTCCAGGTGCACGCCGAGCAGGTCGGACCAATCCTTGTCGGACACGTCCTGGGACGGCTGCGGGTTGATCGTGCCGGCGACGTTGATGAGCGCATCGAGCCGCCCGAACTTCTGGAGGGTCGCGTCGACCGCGGCACCGACGGAAGACGTGTCCGTCACGTCGAGGCCGGTCGCGAGCGCGCGTTCCCCCGTCGGGTCGAGGCGCTGTGCGACGGTCTGCGCCTCGGCATGGTCGAGATCGGCGACGACGACGCTGCATCCTTCCTTGGCAAACGTCTCCGCGATCGCCATGCCGATGCCGCGGGCGGCGCCGGTGACGAAGGCGACTCTGCTCGGCTCAGGCACTCTCGGCCTCCTTGTCGTGGATGTGCTGCGGGCGGGGTTGGCCGTCGAGCGTCTTCGCCGTCTCGAGGAGCTCGACGCGGATCCCGTCGGGATCGATCATGTAGACGACCTTGCCGCCGCTGTTCGGGCCAACGTCGGGGCTCTTGATTCCCGAGACAAAGCGCGTGCCGGCCGCGAGCAGCCGCTCGTAGAGGCCCTCGATGTCGCGGACGTACAGGCAGAGGTGCGCCGTCCCAGGGTTCGCCGTCGCGGCGTCGACCGGATGCCGTTCGACGTTTCGGTACTCGAGGATCTCGAGGAACGTCTCGGAGTACGGCAGACGGAACACGGCGACGTGGAGCTCGACCCCCGGATAGCCGACGAGCTCCCGGATGTACTCCTGGTCGCGGACCCACCGAGTCACGAGCTCGAGACCCAGGATGTTGCCGTAGAACTCGACTGATCTGTCCAGGTCGGCGACCTGGATCCCGAAGTGGCTGACACCGTCGAGGAACGGCGATCGCGTGGTGGTCATAGGTCTCCGATCAGAGCGTCGGGATCGTCTGTGTCGTGCGTCTTCAGCCAGGCCGGGTCGATCGTCATGCCGAAACCCGGGTCGGGCGGCAGCGGTTCCATCCAGCCTTCGTTCAGGACCGGGCGCGTGAAGGTATCCGTCACCTGGTCGACGCCGTTGCCCGGGATGCCCCACTCGATCGGGACGCCTTCGATCCCGAGCCCGGCGAAGAGCCGCGAATGGACGTGGGGGAACATGTGCGACGCGAACGGTCGCGGGCCGAGCTCGTCGAGCACGCGGCGCAGGCCCGTCACGCCGCCGTTCGTGGAGGCGTCGATCCGCACGACGTCGACGGCGTCCGCCGTGAGCAGCGCCTCGGGGTGGTAGGCGCCGCCCTGCTCGTCGCCCATCGCGACCGGCACATCGACAGCGGCCCGCAGCGCCGCGACCTGCCGGGCGTGGCCCGGCGGCATGATGTCCTCGACCCACCCGAGCCGGAACGGCTCGAGGGTGCGGATGTGGTCGACGGCGTCGTCGACGCGTTTGAACACCCAGTTGGCGTCGAGCCCGAGCCAGAGGTCGTCGCCGAAGCCTCGCACTGTCGCGAGGCGATCCAGCGTCGCCTTCCAGGTGGGCGCGATCGGGAGCTTGAACCGCCGCCAGCCCTCCGCGAGCAGCGTGAGCACCTGCTTCTCGAGCTCCGCCCGCGGCATGCTCGGCGGGTATCCGACGATTGCGGTGGCGAGCTGGCGGCTCGGTCTGCCCCCGAGGAGCTCCTCGATCCCCATCCCGCGCCGCTTGGCGGCGAGATCCCAGAGCGCCACGTCCACGAGCGAGAGGGCGCGATGACCGACGCCCGAGGCGAGGATCGCGTTGTTGCTCCAGCGTGCGGCGTCGAAGCGGTCGATGGGATCCCCAGAGTCGGCGCCGACGTAGATCGGCGCCAGTAGACGCTGCACGATCTCGCGGATCGGCCCGTCACGGGTGTAGCAGTACGACACGCCGACCGTGCCGTCCCCCGCGACGACGCCGCAGATCGCGAACTCGCGGTGCCGCATGACCCAGTTCCCGAAGACGACGGGAACGGGCAGCGGCGCTCGCAGCGTCGCGACCTTGACAGCGGCGATCTCGGACGGCTCGCTCATGCTTGCGCCAGGCGGAGACCGGGGTGGGACCCGCCAGCGAGCGACCTTACTACCGAAGTAGTGACTCAGTCAAGTCGCTCGATTGACAGGCTACGTCCCAGGTAGTAGCGTCGCCCGGCAGCGGGTCGAGCAGGGTGGGTCGCGTCGGCCGGGCACTCGAGATCAAGGAGGGGCATAGCGTGAATCTGAGTAGACGGAAAGTCACCGTCGCAGCGATTGCCGTCGCGGCGGCTGCGGTGCTGGTGCTGAGCGCGGTCGCCGGTGCATCGAGCGACAAGACGGCGAGCAAGGGGCCGTGGGTGATCGGCCTCAGCAACGGGTACTACGGCAACGGCGCTCGCGTCCAGCTGGAGGCAGAGGTCAAGGCCCTCGCGGCGCAGTCGCCGTACAAGGGCATGATCAAGAAGCTCGTGATCAACAACGCCGGCACGAGTGTCGCGGCACAGATTTCCGCCGTCGACCAGATGATCGCGCAGCACGTCGACGCGATCATCCTCGACTCCAACTCGCTCACAGGCTTGAACCCCGCGATCGCCGCGGCGCACAAGAAGGGCATCCCGGTCGTTGCCTCGAACGACAAGGTCTCGTCGCCCCTCGCGTACCAGGTCGAGACGGTCGGGACGAAGTTCGGTGCGACGATGATGACCGCCTTCGCGAAGCTGCTTCACGGCAAGGGCAACATCGTGATCCTCCGCGGCCTTCCCGGTAACGCGGTCGACGCGGCCGAGGCCGCCGGCTTCCACAGCGCCCTGAAGAAGAACCCGAACATCCACGTGCTCAAGGAGACGTACGGGCAATGGGACGACGGGCAGGCGCAGAAGGTGATGGCCGATCTGCTGTCGCGCTACCAGAACATCGACGGCGTCTTCACCGAGGGCGGGATGGAGCAGGGTGTCGTGCGCGCCTACGTCGCGGCGCATCGCGACTTCGTCCCCGTCTCTGGGACCGACGAGAACGGCTTCGCCTGCCAGCTCAAGCAGTACAACTCGAAGGGGCTCGAAGGCGTACAGGTGAGTACCGCGATGTGGGCGGACGCAGTGGCCCTCAAGCAGGCGCTCGCGATCCTGCAGGGGAAGAAGGTTCCGCACTTCATCCCGGGCAGCTTTGTCGTCTGGAACACCGCGCAGTCGATCAAGCAGTGTCAGTCGAGTCTCTCGCCGAGCCTGTTCCTCCAGGTCTCCGCACCGTTCTACGGCGTCAACTTGACGCCGCAGCAGGTCCTGAAGTACATGCACTAGTCAGGATGTGTGGGGCGGCGTGTTTCGGCGCGCCGCCCCCGTTCCTGTGTCCCGTCTGAACGCAAGGGGTCCGAGATAGCGAACGCCGATGCAATCGATCCGACGCCGGCGCTCTCCGCGCGCGGCGTCCGCAAGCAGTACGGCGGCGTACACGCGCTCGACGGCGTCGACATCGCGATCGCCGAGGCCGAGGTGCACGCGATCCTCGGCGAGAACGGTGCGGGTAAGAGCACCCTCGTCAAGGTCGTCGCCGGCGTGGTCCGGCCCGACGCGGGCGAGGTTTCGGTGCAGGGGAAGCCGCTCAACCTCGGCTCGCCGCACGATGCGCGCGCGGCCGGCGTCGCGGTCGTCTACCAGGAGCTCTCGCTGATCCCGCAGCTGTCGGTGACGCACAACCTCGTGCTCAGCGACCTGCCTCTTCGCGGTGGCCTGTTTTCGCCGCGCCGCGCGAAAGCGATCGCCGAGGAGGCGCTTGCCAAGCTCGGGCTTGTCGACATCGATCCACGCTCGCCGGTCTCGCACCTGCCGCTCGATCAGCAGCAGATGGTCGAGATCGCCAAGGCGACGATGGCAGGCCCGCGCATCCTGATCCTCGACGAAGCCACGTCCTCGCTCGGCGGCGCGGAGGTGAACCGGCTGTTCGAGCTCGTCCGCGCGCTGCGCGACCAGGGCACGACGGTCGTCGTCATCACGCACCGCATGCACGAGGTCTGGGCGCTCGCCGACAGCATGACGATCCTCCGCGACGGACGCACCGTCGGCAGGCATCGCGTCGGCGACATCGACCAGCGGCAGGCGGTCACGCTGATGGCGGGCCGCGACATCAGGGCGGCCTTTCCCGCCAAGGGCGCCGCGGGTCAGAAGGCGGCCGCGCTCGAGCTCCGCGACGTGCGGCTCCGCCGCGGTCAGAAGCCGTGGCAGCTCTCGCTCTACCGCGGTGAGATCCTGGGCGTCGGCGGTCTCCAGGGACAGGGTCAGCGCCGCTTCCTCCACTGGCTCTACGGTGCGCAGTCGGGCCAGGGGACCGTCGAGCGCGACGGGCGCCAGCTCCGGATCCGCCGCCCGGGCGACGCCTTGCGCCACGGCATCGTCCTGATCCCCGAGGATCGTGCCGCCGAAGGGCTGCACCTGAACCTGCCCGTGCGGTGGAACATCGCGATGGCAACGCTCCGCCGGCGCGCCTGGCTCGGCGTGATGCGGCCACGGGCCGAGAAGGAGCTCGCGGCGCGAGCGGTCGGGCAGATGTCGATCAAGATCGGCTCGCCGTTCCAGGCGGTGTCGTCGCTCAGCGGCGGCACGCAGCAGAAGGTCGTGATCGGCAAGTTCATGGAGGCAAAGCCCGACGTGCTCCTGTTCGTCGACTCGACGCGCGGCATCGACGTGCAGACGAAGTTCGAGCTGTACGAGATGCTGCGCCGTCTCGCCGACGGCGGTGCGGCCTGCGTGGTCTATTCCTCGGACACCGAGGAGCTCGTGGGGCTCTGCGACCGGGTCGCCGTGTTCCACGACGGAGTGCCCGCGATCATGCTCGAAGGCGAGAACGTGACACAGGACGCCGTCGTCTCAGCATCCTTCGCCGTCGCGAGGGGCGCCTGATGAGCGCCCATCCCGCCGCCCGCCGGCGGCCGTCGTTGCCGCGCGTCGCGTGGCAGGGCTCGTACACCGCCGCGGCGCTCGTGTTGCTGCTGTTCGCCGTCTACCTGCTGAAGACCCACAGCTTCGGCAGCATCGAGGCCCTGGGCATCACCAATGTCGCACTGCCGCTCGGCCTGGCGGCGGCGGGGGAGACGCTCGTCATCCTGACGAACGGGATCGACCTCTCGATCGGCAGCGTGATCACCCTCACGAACGTCACGTGTGCCGTGATCGCGGGCCACGGTCACGGCGGGCTCGGGATCGCGGTCGCGCTCGCGGTCGGAGCCGCCGCGGGCCTCGCGAACGGGCTCGTCGTGTCGTTCGCGCGGATCGCACCGCTGATCGCGACCCTCGCGACGAGCTCGATCTACCTCGGCATCGCGCTGATCGTCCTCCCGAACCCGGGCGGAAGCGTCCCCGCCTGGCTGTCGACGTGGACCGCCGGAAGCGCCGGAAGCGTTCCGGTCGCCGCGATCTGGCTCGTCGTCGCGATGTTCCTCGGCTGGGTCGTCCTGCACCGGTCGCGCTTCGGGATCAACCTGCGGGCGCTCGGGGGCAGCGAGTCCGCGAGCTGGTCCGCCGGAATCGGCGTGACCCGCGTGCGGCTGCTTGCCTACACGGGGTCCGGATTCTGCTGCGCGCTCGCGGGCGTGGTTCTCGCAGGCCTCACCCAGAGCGGCGACCCGACGATCGGGACCGTGTACCTGCTGAACGGGATCGCGGCGGTCGTCGTGGGTGGCACCAGCCTCGCCGGCGGGGTGGGCACAATCGCGGGGTCGCTGCTCGGAGCGCTCGCGCTCGCGCTCGTGTCCGCGGTGCTGCTCGTCAGCGGCCTCTCGACGGACTACCAGTACATCGTCACGGGACTGATCGTGATCGGCGCGCTGCTCGCGCACTCCTTCCAGGCGAAGCTCGGGCTGCGGGCCGCGGCGCGGGAGCTTCCGGCGAGCGAAGGCACGAGCGTCTGACGGTGGCGAGGCTGCAGCGCAGCTACGTCCGCCCGGCGGAGGTGATCGTCCCCTATGCGCTCGTCGTCATCGCGCTCGTCGGCGGCTCCTTCGCCGCGCAGGGCTTCCTCTCGACGCAACACCTGAGCTCGATGGGCCAGACGGCCGCGTACGTCGGGATCATCGCGATCGGGCAGACGCTCGTGCTCCTGCTCGGCGGCATCGACCTGTCGGTGCCGTACATGATCAACTTCGCCGCCGTCCTCCTCGCGGGCTTTCAGTTCCACGGGATGTCCCCGACGAAGGACATCGTCTACGTGCTCCTCGTCGGTGCTGGCGTCGGTCTCGCGAACGGCGTCGGCGTCGCCTTTCTCGGCATCTCCCCGCTCGTGATGACGCTCGGGATGAACAGCGTCCTGCAGGGCGCGTCACTGCTCTATACGCACGGAAGCCCGATCGGGCAGGCTCCAGCCTTCGTCACGACCGTGTCGACCGGCTGGTGGCACCAGATCCCGTACGTCGACATCATGTGGTTCGCGCTCACGGTGATCGTGACGCTCGTTCTCGTGTTCACGACCTTCGGTCGCAGCTTGTATGCGATCGGCTCGAACCGTCGGGCCTCGGAGCTCTCGGGGCTGCCGGTGCGGAGGACGATTGTCGTCGCTTACGTCCTGAGCGCGCTCGCGGCGACGGTCGGCGGACTCCTGCTTGTCGGCTATTCGGGGCAGGCGTACCTCGGCATGGGCGACGAGTACCTGCTGCCTGCGATTGCGGTCGTCGTGATCGGCGGCACGTCGATCTTCGGCGGGAAGGGGTCGTACGTGCAGACCGTCGCGGGCGCGCTTCTGATCACCGTGATCGAGAGTGCCCTCGTCACCGTGAACGTCGACCAGGCGGGCCAGGACATCCTGTACGGCGCGATCATCCTCGCGATGGCATTCGTGAACCAGGTCGCCGTCTCGGGAGGCGGCGCCCGACTCGGTGCACTCGGCGCGAGGTTAGGCCCGTTCAGCGGCTGGCTCCAGCCCGTGCGCGGGCGAGCCGAGCCGGACGCGCGTGACCTGACGAGCCGGCCGGACAACCCGGCCTGACGGAGAGGAGCGGGAGCATGGAGGACGGGCGCGTTGCGTTCGTGACGGGCGGGGCGGGCGGCATCGGCCGGGCGACGTGCGAGGCGTTCTACGAGGCGGGGTATCGCGTCGCGCTCACCGACCTCGACGGCGAGGCGTCGGCGGCTGCCGCCGGCGAGATCGCGGGCGGCGACGGCCGCGTGGCCGGGTTTCCGTGCGACGTGTCGTCCAGCGAGTCGGTGAACCGAGCGGTTGACGACGCAGTCGATCACTTCGGCAGGCTCGACGCGCTCGCGAACATCGCCGGCGTCGTGGGGCCCGGCCCGTCGGAGGAACTGTCCGACGACTCCTGGGACCGGCTGATCAGCATCCATCTCGGAGGGACGTTTCGCTGTTCGCGCGCAGCGTTCCCCGCCCTCTCCGCATCCGGCGCCGGGTCGATCGTCAGCGTCTCGTCGATCGCGGGCCGGACGGGCTTCTCGTTTCGCGCGTCGTACTGCGCGGCGAAGGCGGGGATCGAGGGCCTCACGCGTGCGCTCGCCGTCGAATGGGCGAAGCGCGGTGTGCGCGTGAACGCGATCGCGCCGGGACACGTGCGCACGCCGATGCTCGACCATTCGATCGCGATCGGGAGCGTCACGCAGGAGATCGTCGATGCGCGCACGAACCGGATCCCGCTCGGGCGGTACGCGCAGCCCGAGGAGATCGCTTCGGTCGTGCTCTTCCTCAGCTCGCCCGCGGCGAGCTACGTGACGGGCGAGGTGATCTGCGTCGACGGTGCGATCACCGTGAACGCCGACGCGCCCTGATCGACGCCCTCAGCCGGTTCGTTGCAGATCGCGTACGAGCCCGTCGGGATCGTCGACGTCCTGCTCGGCCAGCCACTCCGGATTGACGAGCGTCCCGAAGCCCGGCTCCTCGGGAAACGGTTCCATCAACCCGTCGACGACCGCCGGTCGCGCGAGGGAGTCGGCGAACTGGTCGACGCCCGTCCCGGGCACGCCCCACTCGACGGGCACGTCGTGGCCGAGCCCGCCGAACACCTGCGAGTGGACATGCGCGAACATGTGCGGCGAGAAGGCCGTTGCAGCTTGTTCGCAAGCGTCGATCATCGGCTGCGCCCTCGTGATCCCGCCCATGCACGTGAGGTCGATGCGAACGACGTCGACGGCGCTCCGGAGCAGGAGCGCCTCCGGGTAGTAGCTGCCGCCTTGCTCGTCTCCCATCGCGATCGCCGTGCCGCCGGCGCGCGCGCGGAGGTCGGCGACGATCTTCGCGTCGCCCGGAGGGAAGACGTCTTCGAACCAGCCGAGCCGCGCATCGCGTACATCGTCGAGGAACGCGACGGCGTCGTCGACGGAACGGAAGACCCACGCCGCGTCCATCCCGAGCCAGGCCTCGTCGCCCGCCGCCTCGCGCGCGGCGAGCAGCCGGTCGCGGCCGTAGTCGAGGGGCAGCGCGATCGGGATCTTGAAGCGCCGCCAGCCCGCCGCCGAGAGCTCGCTCACCTGCTCGCGGACCGCGTCCGGCGGCATGGCCGCCGGCGGATAGCCGATGATCGCCGTCGCCGGCAGCTTCCGGGGCTCGCCGCCGAGGTAGCGTGCGATGGAGATGCCGGCGCTCCGTGCGAGCAGGTCGTGGACCGCGAGGTCGACGATCGAGAGCGCCCGCAGCCCGATGCCGCCGCTCAGCGCCGCGAGGTTCGATCCCTGGCAGCGATAGAAAGTCCGTTCCGCGTCGTCGCGGCCCGCGAACGACGAGCCGACGTAGTGGTGGGCGATCGCCTGGCCGATCGTCGCCGCGACCGGCCCTTCGCGAGAGAGCGTGAAGCCGAAGCCCTCGGCGCCGCTGCGCGCGCGCACGCGCACGAGCGCGAACTCGCGGTGCTTCATCACCCAGTCGCCGAAGTGGATCGGCTCGGGGAGCTGCGCGCGCACGGTCGCGACGTGCAGCTCGGCGATCGTCTCAGGCGATGACATAGCCCGCGTCGACCTGGAGGACGTGGCCGGTGACCATCGAGGATGCCTCCGACGCCAGGAAGACGCAGGGGCCGACCATCTCGTGCGGCTCGCCGCGCCGGTCGATCAGCTGCCGCGCCATGATGAAGTCGCTCGTCAGCGTCCGGGTGGCGTCGGCCGCCTTCACGAGCGGCGTGTTGAAGAGCGTCGGCGCGACGGCGTTGACGCGGATTCCGTGCCCGATCCACTCGAGCGCGAGCGACCGTGTCAGCTGGACGACGCCTCCCTTCGACTGGTTGTACGCCGTCGCGTGCGGATACACGATGCTGGCGCCGATCGATGCGACGTTGATGATCGAGCCGCCGCGTCCCTGCGCGATCATCTGCCGGCCCGCCGCCTGGCACGCGAGGAACGAGCCCTTCAGGTTGACGCGGATGATGCGGTCCCATTCCTCTTCCGGGAAGTCCTCGGCTGGATGGCGGCCCGCGGTGCCGGCGCTGTTCACGAGGATGTCGACGGAGCCGTGGTCGCGCGTCACCGCTGCGACCAGCTCTTCGACGTCCGTCTTCCTCGTGATGTCGACGCCGTAGGGATGGAGTGTGTAGGGCCGCTGCTCGACGCTGGCGGCCACGTCCTTCGCTGCGTCACCGTTCATATCCGCGATCGCAACGGTCGCGCCCGCTTGCGCGAGCCCGTGCGCCATCGCCTCGCCGAGGCCGCTCGCGCCTCCGGTGACGACGGCGACGAGACCGTCGACGCGGAAGAGGCCGTCGAGGAAGTTGTCCGGGACGTTCGGTTCGTGCATCGCGATCGGCCTCCCTTTAACTGCCGAGCTGGCTGCGGGTTGGATAGTTGAGCGCGATCCCGGAAACGCCGACCCGGATGCGCGTGACGTGCCACCGGCCGATGTTCGGGACGACGATCGTGTCGCGGGCATCGCCGGTGAAGACGACGTTCGTCGGCGCGGCGAGCACCGTCCCACGCGGATCCTCTGCGACCACCGACAAGCCCTCGGACGCGTGCCAGCGGTACACGACGTCGGGGCGGTAGCACGCGATATAGGCCGCCCCGTCCTCCGAGAACGCGACGCCGTCCGGCACAGCGGGGTCGAGGTTGCAGAGAACGCGTCGGGCGCCCGCCGATCCGTCGGCTTCGATCGGCACCTCGACGAGCGCGCCGGGAATGCTCTCGAGCACGTACAGCCCGGAGCCGTCCGCGGTCACCGCGAGGCCGTTCGGGAAGTTCGCCGACTCCTCGCTCCACACCTCGGGGGCGCCGCCGGCCGGGATGCGCCAGAGGCAGCCGTCCGCCTCGCCCCAGCCGCCGGAATCGGACAGGTAGTAGTTGCCGTCGGCGTCGAAGGCGCCCCAGTTGGGCGTGGCGAACGGCCGGCCGGGCGGTCCGCTCGCCCACTCCTCCTTCGTACCCGCCGTAGGGTCGATGCGCCAGACGCACTTCGCGACGTTGTCGATCGCATAGATGCGCCCGTCGGCGTCCGCCGCCAGCCCGAGCATGAAGCCGCCGGTCGAGAGGATCTCGGTGAACGAGCCGTCGTCCGAGACGCGGTAGACCTGACCGGCCTCGCCGCCGACGTAGAGCTGGCCGTCCGGCGTCGTGCAGATGCCCTCGGGGTGGTCGAGTCCGTGGGCAAAGGTCTCGAGCGATTCGAGCGGAACGGCAGGCACGGCCACCGGGATCTCCTTCCGACGAGGGGCGAGAACGCGAGAACGCTACACCGCCGTTGACCGCGCGTCTACCAGAGTAGTAAGGTTGCCCGCGTCCGAGGGTCCACGGCGCAGGAAGAGGGAGGAGTGGCGATGGCCGACACAGCTGGTCGCATCGAGCAGATCCAGAGCCAGATGGAGATGTTGGGCGTCGACGCCGTCGTCCTTCGGCTGGCCGAGAACATCGTCCTCGCCACGCGCTGGTACGTGCAGATCCCCGGGCTCGCGCTGGTCGCGATCGGCCGCTCCGGCGGTGCGACGCTGCTCGTCCCCGAGTACGAGGCGGCTGAGGCCGCGGAGACGTGGGCCGGCGACATCCGGACCTTCCCTGCGATCCGGAACGACGGCCCGGCACCGGGCGCGGAGATCGAGCGTCACCTGCGCGACCTGGCGGCCGAGTACGGCGCCGCCGGCGGCGTCGTCGGCTTCGAAGGGAGCTTCGAGAGCGTGGCCCCCGGGTCGATTCACGGCGAGCCGAACGCCGTCGGCCTCCCGACCCGCGCGCTGCTCGAGCGAGCATTCTCGGTCGGGCGGCTGCATGACTTCACCGAGCCGCTCGAGGCCCTGCGTGCGATCAAGACCGACGAGGAGATCGAGCTGATCCGCCGGACGAACGAGATCGCCGTCTTCGGGCTCGAGGCGTTCAAGGAGCACTCGGTTCCCGGCAAGACGGAGGTCGAGGTCATGGCGGCCGTCGAGCACGCGATCTCGGCGCGCGGCCACGGCTACAAGGGGGCACGGTGGGTGCGCGGGTTCTGCACCATCTACTCCGGCCCGGACCTCGCGGAGGGCTGGAAGTACTGGCGTGCGCGCACGAGACCGATCGAGCAGGATGACGTCGTGATGCTCGAGCTCGGCACCGTCGCCGACGGTTACTGGAGCGACCACACGCGCACCGTCGTCGCGGGGACGGCCTCTCCGCAGGTGCGCGAGGCGTACGAGGCGATGCGCGACGCGGCCCGCGCCGGCTTCGCCGCGGCGATGCCCGGCGTCACCGGCGGCGAGGTCGATCGTGTCTCTCGCGCCACGTGCGCGGCGGCGGGGTTCACGCAGTTCCCGCACCACACCGGCCACGGCACGGGCTTCCGCTACCACGAGTCGCGGCCCCAGCTCGTCCAGGGCGGGACCGACGTGCTCAGCGCCGGCAATGTCATCATCACCGAGCCCGGGATCTACGGGCCGGAGTTGAACGGCGGCGTCCGGCACGAGGACGATGCCGTCGTCACGGCCGGCGGCGCGGTCGTGCTCGCGACGACCGACTACCCACTCGACCTCACATGAACTACTCAGGTAGTAAGATCGGCCGCGATGCGCACTGAAGTACGGATGCCGAGCCTCGGTTACGGCATGGAGTCGGGGAAGCTCGCGGCGTGGCTCAAACAGGTCGGAGACGAGGTCGCACGCGGCGAGGCGATCGCCGAGATCGAGACCGACAAGACGACGATCGAGATGGAGTCGCTTGCGGCGGGCACGCTCGTCGAGATCGTGGCGAAGCCGGGCAGTGACGTCGCCGTCGGCGAGGTGGTCGCCTACCTTGAGTGAGGTGGACTCCGCGCCCGCTCCGGCGGGACGCTCGCTCGTCGAGCTCTCGCCGATGCGCGCAGCGATTGCGCGCAGGATGGTCGACAGCAAGCGGGAGGCGCCGCACTTTTACGTGCAGAGCGAGGTCTCCATGGCCGCCGCCCTGGACTTCGTCGCTCGCCTGCGATCCGTCGCGCCGGCGCCCGTCACCGTCACCGCGCTGCTCGCGCGTGCGTGCGCGGTTGCGCTCGGAGCTCACCCGCGACTCAATGCGGTTTGGAGCGAGCGGGGCCTCGAGCGATTGGACGCGGTGAACCTCGGCGTCGCCGTGGCCCTCGAGGACGGCCTGATCGCACCGGCGCTGCTCGGTGCAGATGCATTGAGCCTCGCGGAGACAGGCGACGCGCTGAAGGACCTCGTGGCGCGCGCCCGCGCGAAGCGACTGCGCGCGCCGGAGCTCTCGGAGGGAACGTTCACGCTCAGCAACCTCGGGATGTTCGACGTGTCGGCGTTCACCGCGATCGTCGTACCGCCGCAGGTGGCGATCCTGGCGACGGGCAAGACGATCGAGCGTGCCGTCGTGCTCGACGGCGAGATCGTCGCGCGTCCGGTGATGGCGGTGACCGTCAGCGCCGATCACCGCGCGGTCGACGGGGCGGACGTGGCCGTCTTCCTCGAGACCTTCAAGTCGCTGCTCGAGGCGCCGGAGCGGCTCGATGGCTGACCGCATCGAGAGCGTCTCCGTCGTCACCGTGAGGGCGCCGCTGCCGCAGACGATCCGCTTCGGCCCGTGGGTGATGGAGCACCGCGAGTTCGCGCTCTGCCGTCTGCGCACGGATGAGGGACGCGAGGGCTTCGCGTTCGTCTACACGCGCGACGCGCCGCTTGCGGCGGTCGTGCGACGCAACATCGCACCTCTCTACGCCGGCCAGGCCTACGACGATCCCGCCGCGCTGCACTGGCAGGCCGCGTGGAGCAACAACGCCATCCTCCCCTCGGGGATTGGGCTGCGCGCGCTCTCGCTCGTCGACCTCGCCGCGTGGGACCTCGCGGCGCGCGCGGCGGGGAAGTCGATCGCTGCATACCTCGGCGGAGAGCGGCGCGCGATGCCGGTCACCGCGATCATCGGCTACCCGCCGACGCTGACCGCGGAGCAGGTGACAGCCCAGGTCGAGGAGCTCCTCGAGGCGGGCTGGCGCCGCTTCAAGCAGCCGATCGCCGCGACGCCGGAGGAGACGCGCGCCAGGCTGCGGGCGGCGCGGGCGGCGATGGGGCCCGACTGCTGGCTCGGTATGGACTGCAACTGGGTCTTCAAGACCTCCGCCGACGCGATCGAGTTCGCGAAGACGATCGTGGACGTGGGGCTCGGCTGGTTGGAGGACGTCGTGCCGCCCGGGAACGCGCGCCTGGTCGCCGAGATCCGCCGCGGCGCGCCGGTGCCCATCGCGATGGGCGACGAGCAGGGCGGCTCGTACCACCCGGAGTCGATCCTCGCGCAGGACGCTGTGGACGTCGCGCGCGTCGACGTCACGACGTACGGCGGCATCACGCGTCTTCGCGACACGATCGCGCAGTTCGAGGCGCACGCGACACCGT
The DNA here is from genome assembly GCA_045806045.1 of Gaiellaceae bacterium. GTDB lineage: Bacteria > Actinomycetota > Thermoleophilia > Gaiellales > Gaiellaceae > PALSA-600. The sequence continues at coordinate 23,312 of JBJMKB010000034.1, forward strand.
TCGCGCCGCACATGTTCGCGCACGTTCACTCGCAGGTTTTCGGCGCGCTCGGCTACGAGGTGCCGATCGAGTGGGGCGTTCCCGGGAGCGGCGTCGACCAGTTCGCCGACTCGCTCGCGCAGCCCGTCGTGCGCGACGGGAGGATGGAGCCGCTGCCGGAGGAGCTGGGTTTCGGACCGATCTACAACGCGCCGTGGATCGCGCAGCAGGCCGTCGAGGACGAGGACGGCCTGCTCGCGGAGCTGACGACGAGAGGGGAGGTGGTGACGTGACATCGGATGCCCGCGATCGCGTCGCTTGGTATCGCCGGATGCTCGAGATCCGGTTGTTCGAGGAAAAGGTGCAGGAGCTGTTCATGGAGGGCCTCATCCAGGGGACGACGCATCTCTGCCAGGGGCAGGAGGCCGTTCCGGTCGGGGCGATCTCCGCGCTGCGCGACGACGACTACCTCACGATCACCTATCGCGGCCACGGCCACGCGCTGATGCGCGGCGTGCCGATGGAGGCGTGCTTCGCCGAGCTGATGGGCCGCACGACCGGCTGCTGCAAGGGAGTTGGCGGGTCGATGCACTTCACCGACGTCGACAGGGGCCTCCTGGGAGCATTCGCGATCGTCGGCGCAGGGCTGCCGGTTGCACTCGGTGCCGCGTACTCGGCACAGCTCCAGGGGCTCGACCGTGTCGCGCTGACGTTCTTCGGCGACGGGGCGACGAACATCGGGACGTTCCACGAGGCGCTCAACATCGCGTCCGCGTGGAAGGTCGGAATCGTCTTCATCGTCGAGAACAACCTCTACGGCGAGTACACGCCTCTGCGCGAGACGACACCGCTCGACGATCTCGCCGATCGCGCGAAGGCGCACGCGATGCCGGGTGTCGTGGTCGACGGACAGGACGTCGACGCGGTGCACGACGCCGTCGTGGAGGCGGTTGCGCGCGCGCGTGCCGGTGACGGCCCGTCGCTGCTCGAGATGAAGACGTATCGCTACCGCGGGCACTCGCGCACCGATCCCGCGAAGTACCGGCCCGACGGGGAGCTCTCGCGCTGGCAGGAGCGAGATCCGATCGCGCTCCTCGGCGAGAGGATCGCTGCCGGCGGCGGGCTCTCGGCGGAGGCGCAGGGCGCGTTGCGGGACGAGGTCCAGGAGCTCGTGGACGCGACCGCAGACCGGGCGAAGCAGGCGCCGTTCCCGACGATCGAGGAGATCCGGAGCTATGTCTACGCAGCTTGAACAGTCGCGGTCCGAGACCGCGCAGACCGCCGAGATGACCTACCGCGAGGCGGTCAACGCCGCGCTCGTCGACGAGATGTCGTCGGACCCGCGCATCTACCTGCTCGGGGAGGACGTCGCCAACGACGGCGGCGTCTTCAAGACGAACGCCGGCCTGCCCGAGCAGTTCCCGGGCCGCGTCAAGAACACGCCGATCTGCGAGAACACGTTCATCGGCCTCGCCATCGGCATGTCGGTGACGGGCCTGCGACCGGTCGTCGAGATCATGTTCAGCGACTTCCTGCCGACGGCGGGCGACGCGATCATCGAGGAGCTCCCGAAGTTCCGCTTCATGACAGGCGGCCAGTGCGAGCTGCCGGTAACCGTCCGTTCGATCGGGGGCGGCACCGGCCGGTTCGGGACGCAACACTCCGCGACCGGGGAGTCGTGGTTCATGGCGTTCCCCGGCCTGCTCGTCGCGACCGCCGGGACTCCGGGCGGCGCGTATTCGGTCCTGCGAGCGGCAATCCGCCATCCGGACCCCGTCCTGTTCTTCGAGCACAAGGGTCTCTACACGCGCAAGGGAACCGTCGAGCGCGGAGACGCGGCGATCGCCGAGATCGGGAAGGGTGCGGTCGTGCGCGAGGGAGGCGACGTCACGATCGTCGCGACCCTGCTCATGCTCGATCGTGCGCTCGCCGCCGCGGATGCGCTCGCGGCGGAAGGGATCGACGCGGAGGTCGTCGACCCGCGCTGGCTCCGCCCGCTCGACCTGCCGCTCGTGCGCGAGAGCGTGGAGAAGACGGGGAAGCTGGTGATCGTCGAGGAGCAGGTGCACGCCGGCGGTTGGGGCGCGACGGTCGTATCGCGCCTGACGATCGACGGCGTGAAGCTCGACGCGCCGCCGCGCGTCGTCGGCCTCCCCGACGACCTGCTCATTCCGTACAGCCCTCCGCTCGAGGACGAGATCATTCCGACGCCGGACGCGGTTGCGGTCGCCGTTCGGTCCGTCTGCGGCTGAACCGTGTGCGGCGCGCCCTCTCGAAGCCGGCTCAGACGCCGGCTTCGAGGTGGTGCGTCGCGAGCGGCGTGACGTGCGCGTCGATCCACGGGAACGCCGGAAGCGAGGTGATCGCGTCGTGGAGGGCGTCCGGAGTCTCCGCCGCCCAGATGCCGACGTTCGCCCGCCGGCCGGGAATCCGCCAGATGCGGACGATCGTCCCCGCCGCCTGCAACTCGCGACCTCGCGCCACCTCGCGCTCCATCACGTCGGCGAGTTGCTCGGCCGGCATCTCCGGTGGAAAGGCGACTTCGATCTGGACGAGGAATTCCATTGCGGCTCGTGGGTGCGACGTTCGCGGGGTTATACCCCGTGGGTAGGATAAGCGCCATGTCAACGTCGGTCGACGAGGGGATCGTCGAGAGTCTTCAAGAGCTCGGTCTCTCCCTGTACGAAGCGAGGCTCTACCTCGGGCTGCTGACCGGAGGTCCGCAGAACGGAAACGAGCTCAGCCGCACGTCCGGCGTTCCGTCGTCGAAGGTCTACGCGATGCTCGAGCGTCTCGCCGGCGACGGCGTCGTCACGCGCTCGCAGCGCGGCACCACGGTGCAGTACGTCTGCGTGCCACCGCACGAGCTCCTGCACAAGCTGCGCGAGCGGTACACGAAGCCGCTCGAGCATCTCGAGGCGACGCTCCCGACGATCGGCAGCAAGGACCCTGAGCCGGACATCCTCCAGATCCAGGGCAACGACGCGATCGTCGACCACGCGCGCGCGATCATCCGCGCGGCTCGGCACGAGATCTACCTGTCCGTCTGGTCGGAGAACGTCGAGCCGCTGCTCGACGATCTCGACGAGGCCGACGCGCGCGGCGTGCGGATCGCGGGGATGCTGTACGGAACCGAGGCGCCGTCAGTCGGCTGGTGGCAGCTGCACAGCTACCGCGAGACCGTCGCCTCCCGGATCGGCGGCCGGATGCTGACGATGGTCGCCGACGGCGGAGAGGCGCTGATCGCGCACATGCCGGAGCGCGGCGACGCGTCGGCGGTGCGCACGCGCAGCCCGGTGCTGACGCTCGTCGCGGAGGAGTACCTGATCCACGACCTCACGCTCCAGAAGGCGAAGACGATGACGGGCTACGAGGAGTGGGACAAGTGGCTGCGCTCCGACGACGAGGTGCGCGCGCTGACGCTCGGGCGGACCGGCCATCTGAGCTCGATCCGGCCGGAGGCCGAGGCGCCGGCCTAGGGCCGGCCTGCGCGCGGCGCGAGGGCGCCGTGTCTGTTGACCATTCCACTCCTAGGGTAGTAGACTCGCGGCCGATGCAGCCGCCCGTCCTGCCGCTCTCCGGCCTCCGTGTCATCGAGCTTGCGAACGTCGTCGCGGGCCCGAGCGTCGGGAAGCATCTCTCCGATTTCGGCGCCGAGGTGATCAAGATCGAACGGCCCGGCGACGGCGACACCGCGCGCGCAATGGGCGACCTTGTCGGCAGCCGGTCGGCGTGGTGGCTCGGCATCGGCCGGAACAAGCGCTCCGTGACGCTCGATCTGAAGCATCCGAGCGGGCGGGGCGTGCTGCTCCGGCTCGTCGAGTCGGCCGACGCGCTCGTCGAGAGCTTCCGGCCGGGCGTGCTCGAGCGGCTCGACCTCGCCCCGGAGACGCTGCAGGCCACGAACCCGAAGCTCGTCGTAGTGCGCGTCTCGGCGTTCGGCCAGAGCGGTCCGTACAGCCACCGGCCGGGCTTCGGCACGCTCGCCGAGGCGTTCTCCGGCCTCGCCGACATCAGCGGGTACGAGGGGCAGGCGCCGCTGCTCGCACCGTTCGCGCTGGCGGATGAGGTCGCAGGACTCTTCGCGACGTGGTCGCTCCTCGCCGCGCTCTATCACCGCGACACGCAGGACGGCGAGGGACAGATCATCGACGTCTCACTCTACGAGTCGGTGTTCAACATCCTCGGTCCGCTGCCAACGCTCTACAAGGCGAACGGCGTGCTCCAGAAGCGCAACGGCTCGCGGCTGCCGTTCTCGTCGCCGCGCAACGTGTACCGCACGCGCGACGGTCACTACTTCGCGGTGTCGGGAACCGCGGCATCGGCGGCGGAGACGGTGATCAAGCTCGTCGGCGGCGACGACCTCCTTGCCGACCCGCGCTTCTCGACGCACGAAGCGCGGGCACGACACGCCGAGGAGCTCGACGACGCTGTCGCCGCGTGGATCGGCGAGCGTGACGTCGAGGAGGTCGATCGCACGTTCGCCGAGGCCGGTGCCGCCGGGATCCGGGTCCTGAGCATGGCGGACGTGTTCGCCGACCCTCATTACGCGGCGCGCGAGACGCTCGTCGAGGTCGAGGACCGCGAGCTCGGGCGGGTGACGATCGCCGCGCCCGTGCCGCGCATGAGCGTGACGCCTGGGCGTGTCGCGCACGTCGGACCGCCGCTCGGCGAGGACACCGACCTCGTGCTCGAGGAGCTCGGCTACGACACGGACGAGATCGCCGCGGGCCGCAAGGACGGAGCCTGGTGACGGTTCACGACGCGCGCGACGACGGTTTCGGCCGCTGGTACGACGAGTTCACCGTCGGCGACGTCTACAAGCACTGGCCGGGCCGCACGATCACCGACGCAGAGGACCACCTCTTCTGCATGCTGACGATGGCCGCGAGCCCGATCCACATGGATGCTCATTACGCGGCGACAGAGATGGACGGCGGTCGCAACCTCGTCATTGGCACGTTCGTCTATGCGGCGTTGCTCGGAATGAGCGTCCCCGATACGTCGGGCAAGGCGCTCGCCGCTCTCGGCACCGAGCAGCTGAGGCATGTCGCGCCGCTGCACCATGGCGACACGCTGTACGGCGAGAGCACCGTCGTCGAGGCGCGTCCTTCGCGTTCGCGCCCGACGGCCGGCATCGTCACGATCGAGACACGCGGGTACAACCAGGAGCGGACGCTGGTATGCGAGTTCCGGCGCAGCTTTCTCGTGCCGCAGCGAGCGTCGTCGTCGTGAGCGTCGTCGGCTCGCACCACACCGCGTTCCAGGTCGCCGACCTGCAGCGGTCGCTCGCGTTCTACCGCGACCTGTTCGGATTCGAGCTCCTCTGGGAGCGCGTCAACCGCGAGGAGTACGTTCGCCGTATCGTCGGATACCCGGAGGCGGAGCTCCACCAGGCGCTGCTGCGTTTTCCGGGGAGTGAGCACTGCCTCGAGCTGATCGACTATCGGGGCGTCGAACGGCAACCCGTCGACACGAGCCCGCCGAATCCGGGCACGGCGCACATTTGCCTGCTCGTGCGCAACCTGCGCGGGTTCTACGACGAGCTCGTGGGCGTAGGCGTCGGTGCCGTCGGCGAGCCCGTGCTCGTTACGAGCGGCCCGAACCAGGGGCGGCTCGCTGTCTACATGATCGACCCGGACGGGTTCCGCGTCGAGCTGCTCGAGGTGATGCCGGAGGGAGACGGATGAGCGAGCTCCGGCTTCGGCGGTCCTGTCTCGCGGTCCCGGGGTCGAGCGAGAAGATGCTCGCGAAAGCCGTGACGCTCCCTGCGGACGAGGTCTTCCTCGACCTCGAGGACGCGGTCGCTCCGCTCGAGAAGAACGACGCGACGCGGCAGAAGGTCGTCGAGGCGCTGCGTGGCGACGGCTGGCGGGCTGCGACGAAGGTCGTTCGCGTCAACGCCGTCAGCACGCCGTGGTGCTTTCGCGACATCGCCTACGTCGTCGAGGGAGCCCGCGACGCGCTGGACTGCATCATGCTGCCCAAGGTCGAGACGCCGGCAGACGTGCACTTCGCCGACCGGCTGCTCGCGCAACTCGAAGCCGAGCTCGGCTTGGCGCGGCAGATCGGGCTCGAGGTGCAGATCGAGAGCCCGCTCGGCCTCGTCAACGTCGAGGCGATCGCGGGGTCGTCCCCCCGCGTCGAGACGCTCATCTTCGGGCCCGGCGACTTCGCGGCGAGCGCCGGCATGCCGCAGCTGACGGTCGGGGCGGTCGACGGCGATTACGCCGGCGACCAGTGGCACTACGTGCTCTGGCGGATCCTCCTCGCCGCGCGTGCGTTCCAGCTGCAGGCGATCGACGGCCCGTACGCGCAGATCGGCGACCCCGACGGCTTCCGCGAGGTGGCCGGGCGGTCCCGGACGCTCGGGTTCGACGGGAAGTGGGCGATCCATCCCGACCAGATCGAGCTGTGCAACGAGATCTTCTCGCCCTCGTCCGAGCAGTTCGAGCGCGCGTCGCGCATCCTCTCCGCCTACGCGGAGGCGACGGACGGCAGCCGGCTCGGGGCGGTGGTGTTCGAAGGCGAGATGATCGACGAGGCGTCGAGGAAGATGGCCGAGCAAGTCGTCGCGCGCGGACGCGCCGCAGGTTTATGAGGCTTCCGCTCGACGACCTTCGGGTGATCGCGATCGAGCAGTACGGCGCAGGGCCGTTCGCATCGATGCAGCTCGCGGACCTCGGCGCCGACGTCGTCAAGATCGAGGATCCATCTGTCGGCGGCGACGTCGCGCGTCAGGTGCCGCCGTACGCGGCGGAGGGAACGTCGCTCTTCTTCGAGAGCTTCAACCGCAACAAGCGCTCGCTTGCGCTCGACCTGCGAGCGCCCGATGCGCGCGAGGTGCTCGAGGATCTCGTCGCGAACGCCGACGCGCTGACGTCCAACCTGCGGGGCGACCAGGTCGAGCGGCTGCGGCTGCGGTACGACGATCTTCGCGAGGTGAACCCGCAGCTTGTGTGCGTGTCGCTGTCGGCGTTCGGCAACACCGGACGGCGGGCGCCGCAGGGAGGCTACGACTTCACGGTCCAGGGGATCGCCGGCTGGATGAGCCTCACCGGCGGGCCTGAGCAGCCGCCCACCAAGAGCGGGCTCTCGCTCGTCGACTACTGCGCGGGCTACGTCACGGCGATCGCGCTGCTCGCCGGCGTCTGGCAGGCGCGACGCGACGGCGTCGGCTGCGACGCCGATCTCTCGCTGTTCGAGACGGCGCTCGCGCAGTTGACGTATGTCGGGACGTGGGTGGCCTCGCGTGAGTTCCGGCCGCCGCGCCTCGACGGGAGCGCGCATCTCTCGATGGTCCCGTTCCAGACCTTCCCGACGCGCGACGGGCGGATCGTCATCGCCTGCCCGAAGGAAAGCCTTTGGCGCCGCCTCTGCGATGTGCTCGAGCGAGCGGACCTCGCCGAGGACGGGCGCTTCTCGGACTTCGACGCGCGGAACCGCAACCGGACCGAGCTCGTCGCGCTGCTGACCGAGGCGCTCGCAACGCGCACGACGAAGGAGTGGCTCGCGCGACTCGAGCCGGCCGGCGTTCCGTGCGGTGCCGTCAACGACGTCGAGGAAGCGTTCTCGGACATGCAGGCCGTCGATCGCGGCGCGGTTGCGGAGTACGAGCATCCCGCGTTCGGCGTGGTCAAGACGGCGCGCTCGCCGCTCCGCCTCTCGCAGATCGACGCGCCCCCGCTGCGGCGCTCGCCGTATCTGGGCGAGGACACCGCCGACGTGCTGCGCGAGGTGTGCGGTTACGATGACGCGCGCATCGAGTCGCTGCTCGGGCGAGGCATCGTTCACTCGACCAACGGGCAGGAGGCTTGATGACGAGCGAGTTTCGCGGCAGGTTCTACGAGGACTTCGACGCGGGCGACGTGTACCGGTCGCATCTCGGCCGCACGCTCACCGAGACCGACAACATCTGGTTTTCGTGCTTGACGATGAACACGAACCAGGTGCACTTCAACTCCGAGTACGCCGCGCGCACGGAGTTCGGCCGGCCGCTCGTCGTCTCGACGCTCACCCTTGCGATCGTCCTCGGTCTCTCGGTGCGCGACACGTCGGAGAACGCCGCGGCGAACCTCGGGTGGGGAGACATCGCCCTGCCGAAGCCGGTCTACGCCGGTGACACCCTGTGGGCCGAGAGCGAGGTGCTGACGAAGCGCGAGTCGTCGAGCCGTCCCTCGTGCGGCATCGTCTCGATTCGCACGCGCGGCGTGAACCAGCGGCGTGAGGTCGTGATCGAGTTCACGCGGAGCTTCATGGTCTTCAAGCGCGATGCGCCCGAGCTCGACGGTCTCTTCCCGGTAACCGAGCTGCCGTGGACGGTCCCGGCAGAACCTGGCGGAGCCGCCTGATGCTGGAGGGCAAGGTCGCGGCCGTCACGGGCTCGGGCGCCGGGCTCGGCCGTGCGGCCGCGCTCGGATTTGCGCGCGCCGGAGCTGCGGTGGTCTGCAACGACGTCGACGAGGCCGGCGCCGACGAGACGCGGCGGCTGATCGAGGACGAAGGCGGTCGCGCGGTCGTCGCAGCTGGAGACGTGTCGTCGCTCGAATGCGTGCGCGAGATCGTGGCGGCGGCGGTCGCCACGTTCGGCGGACTCGACGTGATGCACGCGAACGCGGCAATCAGCGTCTATGCGCCGCTCGACGAGATGCCGCAGGAAACGTTCGACGCGATCATCGACACGAACCTCAAGGGGCCGCTGCTCTGCGCGCGGGAAGCCGTGGCGCCGCTCCGCGAGCGCGGCGGGGGCAGCATCATCTTCGTGTCGTCCGTGCAAGCGTTCCAGGGGCTCCCCGGCTGCGTCCCCTACGCCGCCGCGAAGGCGGGCCTGATCGCAGCGGCGCGAACGCTCGCGGTCGAGTTGGGCGGCGACGGCATTCGCGTCAACGCGATCGCGCCGGGCACGATCGACACGCCGATGCTCCGGCGCGATCTCGCTCCGATGAATCCCGAAGAGCGGGAAGACTTCGTGAATCGCGTCAACGCGGCGAACGCGCTCGGGCGGATCGGGAGGCCGGAGGAGATCGCGGACACGGCCGTCTTCCTCGCGTCCGACAAGGCGACGTACGTGACGGGAACCTGCCTCGTCGTCGACGGCGGCTTCCTGGCAGTCAAGACGATTTGAGCGAGAGGGAGGGTCTATGTCAGCGGTGAGGTTCGTCGACGTCACCAAGCGCTATCCCGACGGGACCCTGGCGGTCGACGGTCTCGATCTCACGATCGACGACGGCGACTTCGTCGTGCTCGTCGGCCCGTCCGGTTGTGGCAAGACGACCGCGCTCCGCATGGTCGCGGGGCTCGAGGAGATCAGCGACGGCGAGATCTTCATCGGCGACCGCGTCGTCAACGGCCTCGAGCCCCGCCGGCGTGATGTCGCGATGGTCTTCCAGAACTACGCGCTCTATCCGAACATGACGGTCGCCGACAACATCGCGTTCGGACTGAAGATGCGGAAGGTCTCGCGCACCGAGCGCGATCGGAAGGTCGCGTCGATCGCCGAGATCCTCGGCCTCACCGACTATCTCGCGAAGAAGCCCGGGGCGCTGTCCGGCGGCCAGCGGCAACGGGTCGCGATGGGTCGCGCGATCGTCCGCGATCCCGAGGTGTTCCTGCTCGACGAGCCGCTCTCGAACCTCGACGCCAAGTTGCGCGTCCAGATGAGGGCCGAGATCGCTCGCATCCAGCGCGAGGTCGGAACGACGACCGTCTACGTCACGCACGACCAGATCGAGGCGATGACGATGGGCACCGCGGTCGCGGTGATGCGCAAGGGCCTCCTCCAGCAGTTCGGGTCGCCGCGGGAGATCTACGACTCGCCGCGCAACCTGTTCGTCGCGAGCTTCATCGGCAGCCCGCCGATGAACCTGTTCGAGGTGACCGTGACGGTGGATGGAGACACGCTTGCCTGCACGGTCGGCTCGCAGACCCTCGCGCTGCCACTGCTCACGCCCGATCTCCACGCGCGGCTGAAGGGCTACAGCGGGCGGCGTGTGGCGCTCGGCGTCCGGCCTGAGAGCCTCGGCGAGGTCACCGCTCCCGGCTCGCAGCTCCTGCGCGTGCGGGTGACGCAGACGGAGCAGCTCGGCTCCGAGGTGCTCGTCCACGCGGAGCTCGACGCCGAGCCCGTCACGACGACCGAGGTGCGCGAGGTCGCGGCCGATGTCGATCTCGCGGCGCTGACCGACCTGACTCGCGGCGAGACGTCGCGAAAGACGACCATTCTCGCCCGTTTCGGGCCTCGCGCGAACCTGCAGCCCGGCGACGAGGTCGCGCTGGCCGTCGACGTCACGGCTCTGCACTTCTTCGACCTGGACTCGGAGCAGGCGCTCGGAGAGACGATTCCCAGTGGCGCGGCGCGGCCCTCCGCACAGGCCTCTACACCCAGTGTAGTAGAGCCGTTTGACGTCTTACGCCCTGAGTAGTAGATTCGTCCCGTTCTGGCTCTGCCGAACGCAAAAGCTCCGAAGAGAGGGGTGGGAGAATGACGAAACGCTTTCCGCGCCGGCACCTCCTGGTGATCCTGGCGGCCGCTGTTGCATGCTCCATTGCGGTGATCGCGGCTGCGGCCTCACACGCCACCGCCGCTTCTCAGGTTCGAGCTGCGAGCGGTGACGTCACGGTCTGGACGTGGCAACCGCCGAACAGCGACTACGTGAACATCTTCCAAGCCGCCGGCGACCGCTTCAAGGCGCAGGGCGGGGGCAACACGACGATCAACAGCCTCGACTTCAACAGCTACTTCACGAAGTTCAAGACGGCGTCCGCAGGCGGCGACGTCCCCGACGTGCTCGAGATGTCGTGGACGGGCGACTACCACGACGTCGTCAACGCGGGCGACCTGATGCCGCTCGACGCGTACATGTCGAGCTTCCCGAAGTTCTTCGCCCCGGTCCTGAACAGCCTTCGCTACAAGGGCCACATCTATGGCATCCCGCTGGACGTCAACACGTTGACGATCGGGTACAACAAGGAGATCTTCCAGAAGCTGCACCTCAAGGTCCCGAAGACCTTCGCGCAGCTCCTCGCGCTCGCAAAGCCGATCCGGAAAGGTGGCTACCAGCCGCTTTCGGTGAACGAGAAGGACGCATGGCCCGGAGGGGACTTGTGGTTCGCGCAGGTCGCCTACGCCGACAAGACCGGCAACGCCATCCGCCAGGCGGAGCAGGGCAAGATCAAGTGGACGGATCGTCGCTTCGTCCAGGCGGCAGCGAACGTGCAGAAGCTCAAGACCTCGGGCCTCCTGGCCGACGGGTCGAACTCGCTCGACTTCACCGCCGCGATCGGCGTCTTCGCTCGCGGGCAGAGCGCAATGACCTATCCGGTCGGGAACTTCGACACGGGGCTGATCGACCAGGCTTCGCACGGGAAGATCAAGTACGACCTGTTCCCGATCCCTCCGCTGCAGGCGGGGCACAAGTCGCTCGCGACCGGCGGGCCGGCGATCATCTGGTCGATCCCGAAGAAGGCGAAGAATCCGCAAGGAGCGATCGCGCTCCTCAAGCTGATGATGGACAAGCAGGGATCGTCTGCGCTCGTTCAGAAGAACTACATCCCTGCGTATCCCACGGACATCTCAGCGAACAAGGCGGCGATCTATCACCGCATGGTGTCGTTCCAGTCGACGGCGCAGACGCGGGCCATCTTCATCCCGAACGTTTACAACACGCTGCTGAACGGGATCTCCGCCCTGTTGAACGGTAAGACCAGCCCGTCGCGGCTCACGCAAGGCCTCCAGAAGGCATACAACTCGACGCCGCACTGACGGGCCCTCCGTTGGCGGCACGGACCAAGGCCACGGCCGGGGCGATGTTCATCGCCCCGGCCACCGCCTTCTTCGGCATCTTCCTGCTCTTCCCGGTGATCGCCGTGATCGGGCTGGCGTTCGCCCAATGGACGGGCTTCAACGTCCACCAGATCCACTGGGCCGGTACGCGCAACTTCTCGCAGCTCTTCCACGACGCCGTCTTCCGGCAGTCGCTCGTCCATACCCTCGTCTTCGTCGTCGGCAGCACAGTGCTGCTGAACGTCGCCGGGCTCGGGCTCGCGATGCTGATCCACACGCGCGTGCAGGGTCATCGCTTCCTGCAGATCGCGATCGTCCTGCCGCTCGGACTGTCGCCCGTGCTGACGGCGCTCCTGTGGCAGCAGGTGCTCGGGCCGTACGGCTTCGTCAACGAGTTGCTCGTCAACACGCTGCACTGGCGGACGCAGCCGATCGGCTTCCTCGGCGACCCGAACCTCGTGATGTGGACGGTGATCGCCGCGGCCGTCTGGCAGTACGCCGGCTACGACATGCTCCTCTACTACGCCGGGTTGCAGGGGCTCCCCAAGGAGCGGATGGAGGCCGCCTCGATCGACGGTGCCGGCGCGTGGTCTCGCCTGCGCTACATCGTCATCCCGTACCTGCGGCCGGTGATCGCGATCGTGATCGTCCTCAACCTGATCGGCGGGTGGAAGGTGTTCGACCTCGTGTTCGTGCTCACGGGCGGAGGCCCGAGCCACGCGACCGAGGTGTTGTCGACCTACCTCTACCAGCAGGCCTTCACGTTCAACCTGATGGGCTACGCCTCGAGCATCGCCGTCGTGATCGTGGTGCTCGCGACGATCTCGGCGCTCGTCCGGGGACGTATCGCGGGAGAGGTGAGCTGACGCTCCGTCGCCGATGGTCGCGAGCTACCTCCAATCCTTTCGCCAGCGGCGGCTCGAACGTGCCGAGGCGGTGCGCCGGATACCGGTCTACGCCCGCACGGCGTTCTCGGTCGCGTCGTACGCGGTCGCGATCCTCGCGATCCTTCCGATCGCTTGGACGCTGTCGCTCTCGATCAGGACGAACCAGGACGTCTTCTCGAACAAGGTGCTGCCGCACACGTTCCGTCCGCACAACTTCCTCGACGCATGGAACGAGTTCCACCTCGCCATCCTCTTCGAGCACAGCTTCCTGATCACGCTCGGAACGGTGCTCCTCTCCGTCGCGCTCTCCGTCTCCGCGGCATATGGGTTCTCCCGCTATCGCAACCGCCTCAGCGAGGGCCTCTTCGTCCTGATGCTCACGGGACTGATGATTCCACCGGCCGCGATCATCCTTCCGTTCTTCCTGACGATGAGGCAGCTTCACCTCTACAACAGCCTCTTCGCGGTGATCATCGGCGAGAGCGCCTTCGCGCTTCCGTTCGGCGTGCTCGTGCTTCGCGGCTACATGGACAACGTGCCGGTCGAGTTGACGGACGCCGCGCTCGTCGACGGCGCAAGCGATTGGAAGGCGTTCTGGTACGTCGTCTTGCCGATGCTGCGGCCCGCTCTCGCGACGGCGGCGCTCTTCACGACGATCTCGACCTGGAACGGCTTCCTGATCCCGCTCGTGCTGCTCGCGAACTCGACGGATGCCACCGTCACGGTCGGCCTGCAGCCGCTGAACGGCCAGTTCGGGAACCTCAGCCTGGAGCTGATGTCGGCCGCGGCGGTGCTCGCGATCGTCCCGATCCTGCTCGTGTTCCTGCTCGCGCGCCGCTACTACGTCCAGGGCCTCTCCGCGGGTGCCATCAAGCAATGACGACGAGGGAGGGGACGTTGCCGGCGAACAGGATGCTGCTGAGCGGCGAGTGGGAGCTTGGGCGCGCGCCGCTGCCGGAGGCGCCGCGCACGGCCGGCAGCGCGGTGCCGGAGACGGTGCGGGACGGAATTCCCGAGCGCGTCGAGCTGCCGGGGAACCTCCAGATGCAGCTCGGCTTCGAGGACCTCTGGCTCGACACGCCCGAGCTGACCAACCTGAACCATTCGGAGTGGGTATACGGGCGCTCGTTCGAGACGCCGGATACGCCGGGCCGGCACTTCCTCGTCTTCGACGGTGTCGACTACTTCTGCGACGTGTGGGTGAACGGCACGTGGGCCGGCCACCACGAGGGCGCGTTCTCCGACTGGGAGCTCGACGTGACCGACCTCCTTTCTCCTGCCGGGGAGACCAACGCGGTGACGCTCGCGGTGTCGTGCCCCTGGCGCGTCGACGACCGGCAGTTCTATCTCAACCCGTCCACCGTCTTCAGCGTGATCATGAAGAACAGCGAGTACATGAAGGGCAACCTCCTGCACTACTGGGACGGGCTTCCGCTCTCGGGCAACGCGGTCTTTCCGTTCGGGCCGTGGCGCGACGTGTGGCTCGAGTCGCGCGCCGGCGTCGTCCTTCGTCGCGTCGCCGTCTCCAACCGCTCGCTGGCTGCGGATGCTGCCGTCGTCGACGTGCACCTCGAGTGGTGGAGCGAGACGCCGGCGAACGTGACGGTGTCGATCGACGTCTCGCCTGAGACGTTCGACGGCGAGTCGGTGCGCCACGAGGTGATCGCGCACGTCGGCGCCGGTCACGGCGAGACGTCGGCCACGATCTCGATCGCCGACCCCGAGCTCTGGTGGACGTGGGACCTCGGCGAGCAGAATCTCTACCGGGCAAACGTCACCCACGAAGGCGGCTCGGCGGACGCTGTCTTCGGGATTCGCGAGCTGCATCGCGATCCCGAGACGCTCGCGTACTCGCTGAACGGACAGCGCTTGTTCCTGCGCGGCGTCTGGTATCCGTTCGCGAACATCTTCGGCGCCGCGCCGACGCCGCAGGAGCACTGGCGCGACGTCGAGATGCTGCGCGACGGCAACTCGAACCACCTCGTGTCGTTCACGTTCATCGAGAAGCCGGCGCTCTACGACGCGTGCGACAGGCTCGGGATGCTCGTCTTCCAGGAGCTTCCGTACCACCAGCTCGGACCGATGAAGGTCGTCGACCCCTCCTACCCGAGGTTCCGCGAGTACTGGGACTGGTCGCTCGGCGAGGTCGAGAACACGGTGCGCCGCCTGCGCGGCCACACGTCGCTCGTCGTCTGGGGCGCGTTCGCGGAGACGCGGAAGAACGAGCAGTGGGTGTGGGGCGACTACACCGACTACAGCGAGGCGATCGGCGAGCGCGTGAACCGGCTCGACCCCGACGCGATCTACCACCCGAGCTTCTGCGACTTCAAGGAAGAGCACATCTGGAACGGCGGCTTTCCGTTCGGCGAGTACTGGGACCACTACGACCGGAACCACCACTTCATCTCGGAGTTCGGTGCCATCGCGCCTCCCGTCGCGGAGACGGTCGTCGAGTTCATGCCGGAGGGGACCGCCTGGGGTATCGAGTCGTCGCGCGACGGACGCGTCGCTCTGCCGATCGACGTCGAGGAGTACTCGTACCGCTGGGCGTTCGACTACGCGGGCCTGACGACCTCGGTCGCGCGCATGTACCGCTGGGCCGATCGCAACCCGCCGACGCTCGAGCGCTTCCTCGACGCGGTCCAGTGGTACCAGGCATTCGGGCTCCAGTACTGCGCCGAGGTCTACCGGCGGAAGCGCTTCGCCGACATCACCGGCTGCCGCACCTGGTCGTACCGCGAGAACATCCCGGGCATCAAGTTCACGGTCGTCGACCACCACCAGCGTCCGAAGATGGGCTACTTCGGGCTGAAGGCCGGGTACCAGCCGGTGCTCCTGTCCCTGGACGAGCCGAGGCCGATGAAGCCGTTCGCGGCGGGCGCCACCTTCCGGCGCGATCTCTGGGTCGTGAACGACCTCGGGCGCGCCCTGGATCTGCAGGTAACTGTTGACCTGTACGACACGAGCGGCCGGCGGTTGGAACAGCGGACGCTGCAGGTGGACGTTCAGGCGGACAGCGCGGAGATCCGGCCCCTCGAGCTGCCCCTGCCGCAGGAGCCCGGCGCCTACCTGCTCCGGATGACCGCGCACGAGGGAGGCGAGCGCCGCAGCCTCGCCGAGCGCTGGCTGCAGGTCCAGCCCTCCGTGGGCGAGGAGGAGATCCGCGTCTTGCTCCTCGGTCAGGACCGGTACAACGCGCCGATCCGGGAGGCACTCGAGGACGTCGCCGGTATCTCGCTCGTCTGCGTCGACGAGACGAACCGCGATCCGCAGGACTCGACGTGGAGCGAGGACCTGCCCGAGCGGTTCGACGTCGTCTGGTACGCGGGCTGGGACTACGGCGCCCATCTGTTCCGGGACGGCGAATGGACGAACATCGCGGATGCCGTCGGGTCGGGCGTGGGCTTCATCCACACCGGCGGGCAGGCGAGCTTCCACGGTGGTGACGGGCGCGGCGCGCTGATCGACTCGACACCGCTCGACGGTGTCCTGCCGGTCGCGCTCCGACCGCACGACGGTATCTGGGACCGCGTACCCGCCATCGACCCCGGTGCCGCTGCCGAGCTCGGCGTCTCGCTCGACGGCTTTCCGTTCCGCGGCTTCAGCCGGACGGAGGCGCGGCCGGGCAGCACCGTCCAGTCGACGATAGGGGGCTACCCGCTACTCGTCACCGGCACTCACGGCGCCGGCAAGACCGTCGTCTTCACCGCATCGCTCACGAAACCGCTGCGCATGTTCAGGATCGGCGAGGGCCTCGACTGGGAAGACCCGCTCGACGTCGACCCTCACTGGGCGCGCGACGACATCAAGGCGTACGGTCCGTACTGGCGCGGGACGCAGCAGCTCGCACTCGGGCTCATCCAGAGCGTCGCCGCCACGGCGTTCCGAAAGGATCCCGCGCAGCTCGCCGACGATCTGCAGCGCCCGCTGTTCGAACAGCTTGCGGAGCTGGACGAGACCGCTCTCGACGCGACCGTGGAGCAGCTCGACTGGGACGAGCGCACCGGACAGACGAACGGCCGCGTGAAGGTTCGCAACAGCGGCTCGGTCGTCGCTCGCCTCGTTCGTGGCACGGTCATCGCGACGACGTCCGACTCGCGGTTCCGCGACGGCTTCGTCGACCTCCTGCCCGGGGAGGAGACGGAGCTTCGTTTCGAGGCCTCCGGTCGCGAGGGCGGGATCGAGTCGATCGAGCTGCGCGCGCAGAACGTCGCACCGGTCCGACTCGCGGCGCGGCGCGGATGACCGGGGTGCTCGACCGCGCGGTGGTGCTGGTCGACGGGCTCGACCATCCCGAGGGCGTCACTGTCGGGCCTGACGGCGCCGTCTGGGCCGGCGGCGAGGCAGGTCAGGTCTATCGCATCGACGGCGACCCGCCGAAGGCCACCCTGGTCGGCAGCTCGGGCGGCTTCACGCTCGGTCTGGCCGTCGACGGGTTCGGCAACGTCTACGCGACCGATCCCGTCAACAAGTGTGTCCAACGCTTCACGACCGACGGTACGTGCACCGTCTACGGCCGCGGCGCACCCGGCATCCGCGCTCCGAACCACTTGTGCTTCGACAGTCGCGGCAATCTCTACGTCTCCGACAGCGGACGATGGAAGGAGCACGACGGGTGCATCTACCGCTTCGCGCCGGGAGGCGAGGGCGAGGTCTGGTGCAGCGACGCTCGCACGCTTCCGAACGGGGTGTGCATGGGTCCCGGCGAGGAGCATCTGTACGTGGCGATGACGCTTGCGCCGGGACGGATCCTGCGGATCGAGATCAACGAGGACGGCTCGGCGGGGCGCGTCGAGGACTTCGTATTGCTCGAAGGGACGCTGCCGGACGGGCTCGCATTCGATCGCGACGGGAACCTCTTCGTCGTCACCTACCGTCCCGACACGGTGTGGGTCGTACCGGCGGGGACCCGGCAGGCGGAGCTCTACGCGAACGACCCGGAGGGCAACATCCTCGCGTCGCCGACGAACCTCGCGTTCGCCGCTGGAGACGACCTGCGGCTGTTCGTCGCGAACATCGGGCGCTGGCACGTCACCGTGCTTCCGGTCGAGGTGCCCGGCTTGCCGCTGGCGCATCCGACGCACGAGCTGCTCCGGTGAAGCGCTTCGACGGCCGGGCGGCCATCGTCACCGGGGCGGCCGGAGGAATCGGACTCGCGGTCGCGCGGGGCCTCGTCGACGACGGCGCGAGCGTCGTGCTGGTCGACCTCGACGAGGAGTTGGTGAAGAGCGCCGCGGCCGAGCTCGGCGTGGCCGCGATCGCGATCGCAGCGGACGCAAGCGATCCCGATGCGATCGATGGTGCGATCGACGAAGCGGCCGCACGATTCGGACGGCTCGACCTCGTCCACGCGAACGCGGGTATCGGCGTCGACAAGCGCACCGTCGATCTCTCCCTCGAGGAGTGGACTCGCGTCTTGAGCGTCAACCTGACCGGGCCGTTCCTGCTCGCGCGAGCGGCGCTCCGCGTCTTCGAGCGCGACGGTCGCAGTGGGTCGATCGTCTTCACGTCATCGCCGCACGCACTCGCGACCACGCAGGCGACCGCGGCGTATGCGAGCTCCAAGGCCGCCCTGCTCGGGCTGACGAGGACGCTCGCGCTCGAGGCCGCGGCGCACGGCACGCGCGTGAACGCGGTCCTGCCGGGGCCGACGGAGACGCGGATGGTCGAGGACTTCGTCGCGGCGAGCCCCGACCCGGCGGCGGCACGGGCGCGGTTCGCGCGGACCGCGCCGCTCGGACGCATCGCGAGCCCGGGCGAGATCGCGGCGGCCGTCCTCTTTCTTCTCTCGGATGCCGCGTCGTTCGTCACCGGCGCCTCGCTCGCCGTCGACGGAGGTCTGCTCGCCGCCATGGCGACCCCGGTGGAGTACACCTGATGCGCGCAGCGGTGATCGGCTGCGGCTTCCAGGGTCGCCTGCACCTCTCGACGCTTACGGCGCTCGAAGGGGTCGAAGTCATTGCAGTGTGCGATGCCTCGCCGGAGCGCGCCGCCGCGGTCGCCGCCGAGTTCTCGATCGCGCATCGCTACACCGACTACCGCGAGCTGCTGGACAACCACGAGCTCGACGTCGTCACCGTGTGCACGATGCCGAACACGCATCGCGAGATCACCATCGCAGCCCTCGGTCGTTCGTGCCACGTGCTGTGTGAGAAGCCAATGGCGATGAACGCGACCGAGGCCGCCGAGATGGCTTCGGAGGCGAAGCGGAACGGTGTCGAGCTCGGGGTCGGGTTCAACATGCGCTTCAACGAGTCGGCGAAGGCGATCCGCGGGTTCCTCGACTCCGGCGAGCTCGGGCGACCGATCTGCGCGCGCGGCCACATGCTGGCCGACGACGTACCCTGGTGGGGGCGCCACTATGACCACGCCGTCTCGGGCGGCGGCGCGCTCGCCGCGACCGCCGTCCACATGCTCGACCTCGTCCGGTGGCTCGTCGGGAACCCGCTGCCCGTGACCGCGACGGCGTCGATGACCACGCTTTTTCCCGGGAAGCGCGGCGGCGGCGCGCCCTCCGACGAGGCACGCGCCGCCTACTCGGTCGAGGACCTCTTCTTCGGCCACGTCCGCTTCGACGACGGCTTCTGGATGAGCATCGAAGGCGCGTGGGTCTGGGACCAGCCCGGCTGGAACTACGGCTTCGACCTGGTCGGGGACCGGGCGCAGGCGAGGTACGAGCCGCTCGAGCTGTGGGGGGAGGCGGAAGGCGCGCCGGCGCGACTGCAGGCGCCGGCGGACGTGAGCAACGACTTCCCCGGCTCGGTCGCGCGCGAGGTGGAGACGTTCGTGCGGTCGCTGGAGTCCCGCGCCTCGACCGACGTCGCGACGGCGCGCGACGGGGTCGTCGTGCAAGCTCTCGTCGACGCGCTCTACGAGTCCGCTGCCGCCGGTCGCGAGGTGGCGGTCGAGATTCCCGAGCCGTGAGCATCCACCACTTCACGTCTCATCTCGACCAGATCGTCCCGTACACGGGTGACGGCAGCTACGTCGCGAAGCGGCTCGTCCTCTACCCGATCGGCGCGAGCGGATACGCGCACGCGACGCTCCTCACGATGCCGCCGGGCACGAAGGTGCTCTCGCACTGGCATGACGACCGCGAGGCGGTCTTCTACTGCTTGCGAGGCGAAGGGTTGTTCGTGCTGGACGACGTCGAGCACGCCGCGACTCCCGGCACCGCGATGCTGCAGCCGGTGAACGCCGTGCACGGCTTCGTCGCAGGCGCGACCGGGTTCGACTTCCTCGACTTCGCGCTGTTCGCCGACACCGGGTCTTCGCGCGATCCGGGTTCCTGCTTCGCCGAGCTCGCGAACCTCGTCCCGCTTCCGACGCGCTACGGGGACGAGTCGCCGCTGTTCGCCGGGTTCGCGAACCCGGCGATTCGATTCGTCGGCGAGCGCCGGATCGACGGCTGCTTCGACCAGTCCGACGTCCACGACGGGACCGAGCAGATCGTCCTCGTGCTCGAAGGCGAGGGCGAGCTGGAGCTGCTCGGGCATCGCGTCCCGCTACGTGCGGGGAGCGTCGTGTACCTGATCGCGGATCTTCCGTTCAGCATCCGCGGATCGCTGCGCACGGTGGCCTCGAGCTCCGACGCCGGCCGCATCCCTGAGCCACCGCTCTTCGACGAGCTGCGTGCGAGATGAGGCTGGAGGACAAGCGTGCGGTCGTGACCGGAGGAGCCTCGGGTATCGGCGAGGCGATCGTCAGGCGGTTCGTCGCCGAGGGCGCACGCGTCGTGATCGCCGACGTGCAGGAGACCGCGGGAGAGGCGCTGGCGGCAGAGCTCGGCGTCGTCTTTCAGCGGACGGACGTGACGAGCGCGACGGATATCGAAGCAGCCGTGACGCGTGCGGTCGACGACCTCGGCGGCCTCGAGGTTGTGGTCAACAACGCCGGCTGGGTGAAGGTCGACATCGCGATCCGCGCCGACGAGGACGACTTCGACCGGATGCTCGCGACGTATCTGCGCGCACACTTCCTGATGGCGAAGTACGCGCTGCCGCATCTGATCGCGGGTGGAGGCGGGTCGATCGTGAACATGTCGTCGATGCAGGCGTACCGCGCGATCCCCGGCCGCGTTGGAGTGCAGGCTGCGAAGGGCGGGATCTGCGCGATGACGCGCGAGCTCGCGCTCGAGTACGGGCCGGCGGGTGTGCGGGTGAACGCCGTCCTTCCCGGCCTGACCATGACCGAGAAGGCGATCAACGACTACGCCGAGTACGCGACGCCGGAGGAGCTCGATCTGCGGCGGCAGTGCTATCCGCTGCGCCGCTTCGGCACGCCCGAAGACATAGCGAGCGCCGTTCTCTTCCTCGCCTCCGACGAGTCCGCATGGATCACCGGGATCGACCTGCTCGTCGACGGCGGCATTTCGATGCAGCTGGCGGAGGCGGTCATGTTCCCGCCGTTCCGCCGGCTCTGGCAGGAAGCGTCGCCGTCAGCTTAGGTCGAGCTCGAGCGAGTCGAGGCCGCGGAAGGTGATGTTGTGCCGCCAGTTCTCCCGGTACCCGTCGGCGAGGCGCACGTCGGGGAACCGCTCGAGGAGCGCACGGATCGCGATCGGTGCTTCGATGCGCGAGAGGGCGGCGCCGACGCAGAAATGGATCCCATGGCCGAATGCCATGTGCTGGTTCGGCGAGCGCGTGATGTCGAGCGCGTTCGGGTCGGGGAACTTTGCGGGGTCGCGGTTCGCGGATCCCATGAACACCAGCACGGAGTCGCCCTGCCCGATCTGTCCACCGCCAAGCTCGACGTCGGCTGTTGCGATGCGCCGGTTGCGCTGCACAGGGCTGTCGTAGCGCAGGAGCTCCTCGACAGCGGTCGCCGTCAGTTCCGGTTGCCGGCGGAGGGCGGCGAGCTGGTCGGGGTGCTTCAGGAGCGCGAGGAGCCCATTGCCGATCAGGTTCGCCGTCGTCTCGTGGCCTGCGAACAGGAACACGATGCACGTGGAGATGAGCTCATCGTCGCTCAGGCGCTCGCCGTCCTCGGCCGGTGAGGCGAGGATGCTCATCAGATCGTCGCGCGGGTTTGCTCGCCGATCGCGGATGATCGGCTCGAGGAACGCGCGGAACTCGCGCAGCGTCTCCTCGTTTCGCAGCGCGCGTTCGGCGTCGGCGTGACCCGTGCCGACGAAGTCGACGATGTCCTTCGACCAGCGCATGAACTGGTCGCGTGCATCGTCGGGCGCGCCGAGCAGCCGCCCGATCACGATCGCCGGGAGCGGATATGCGAAGTCCGCGATCGCGTCCACCGTCGTCTTTCCGCGCATGTCGTCCAGGAGCTCGTGGACGAGCGACTCGATCCCCGGACGCAGCGCCTCCAGGACGCGCGGCGTGAAGCTGCGAACGACGAGGCGGCGAAGCCGCGTGTGCTCGGGCGGGTCCGTCATCGAGAGGACCTTCGTGCCGTAGTGCCGCTGCATGTGCGGCAGCTCCTGGAGCTCCGGCGGCAGCGACGAGATGAACTTGCGCTCCCAGCCGGCGCTCGAGAAGCGCGCGGGATCGCGGTTCACGGCGAGGACGTCCTCGAAGCGGGTGACCACCCACTGTCCCCACGACTCGCACCAGTGGACAGGGGCCTCCTCGCGCAGCCGCTCGTACGTTGGGTACGGGTTCGAGAAGAACGCGAGCGATGTGAGCTCGTCGTCGATCTCGTGCTGTGTCGCAGTGCGCGTCATTGGTGCATCTTCTCGTCTTTGAGCCGTCGATGTGGTCGCAACGGGGTCCGTGCTTATCCGTCCACGTCGAGGCGGCCCACTGCTGCCGCGTACGGTTATCGGACATACACCTAATCGATAACGGACATACAATATCTTGGTAACGGACATACGACCGATACGCTCCCGACATGGTGACTGCCCTTCCCGAACTGGCAAAGGAGCTCGGCACGACAGACCGGACGCTTCGTCGCGCCGTCGAGGAGGGCCTCGTGCGCGGGCACCGCGTGTCTCCGCGGAAATTCGAGATGCCGATTTCGGAGCGGACGTATTTGCGTGAGAACTGGCCGCTATTGCGAGAGCTGAGAGCAGCGCTGCGCACCGAGCCTTCCGTCCGTGCCGCGATTCTGTTCGGCTCATACGCGCGAGGCGAACAGCACGAAGCAAGCGACATCGACATCGTCGTGGATCGGCAGCCAGGCCCCGAACTGCGTGCGGTGGCCCGCCGCCTCTCCGCGCGCCTCGGCCGCGCGATCCAGCTGATCGCGCTCGAGGACGCGAGGAAGACGCCTCTGCTGCTCGCCGAGGTGGTTCGCGACGGGCGTGTCCTTGTCGATCGCGACGAGACGTGGGATCGTCTGCGCGGGGCGGAGGCGACAATCGTGCGGCGAGCCGCTCGCGAGCGCCGCCGCATCGACAGCGAGTTCGCCGCCGCGTTCGACTCCGCCGCGTGAGCGATCGCCGAGCGACCCTTACCGCGGCGCTGAAGAAGCGCCTCCTCGACACGCACGAGCAAGTGGAGACGCTGCGTTTCGCCTGCACCAAGTTCGGCGACGACTTTGACGAGGCAGCGTTCGTATCGGCGTGGAGCAGCAGCGAACGGGAGCTGAAGCTATCGGCGCTCGCCGTCCAAGCGGCCTACGAAAACTCGATCAATGGTGCGCTACGCACCGCACAGGAGCTTGCCGAGCTCGCGGGCTGGACACGAGCCAACACGGAGCCAAGGTCGGTCGAGGCGCTGAAAGCACTGCGCGACAACGGGATCATCGCGAACGCGAAGATCCACCAGCAGTGAAGGACGCCTACGAACAGCGCAGCTCACTCCAGCACGATTACGCGAACACGTTCGCACGGGACATCCACGAGCAAGCACGGGCAACCCTCGACGCCGTCCCGGCGCTGCTGCAAGAGGTTCATCTCTACCTCGTGCAGACCTTCAAGTAGAGACTGGCGGAACCAAAGATTGCGCAACCCATCTCGTCGCCGGCGGGGCGGGCTGGTGCCGACGAGTAGGATCGCGCCCATGGCGACTCGCCATCTCGCCGTACTGTTGCCAGGCGGGGTACTGCCGGCCGAGCCGGCGTATGCGTCGTTGCTTCACGTGCTCGCCGATCAGGTCCATGCTGTCGCGAAGGATCTCGAGGTGTACGCGGGTGACCGGCCGCCGCCGGAGTACAGCCTCGACATGGAGGTCGTGGGGATTCTGCGGGAGGCTGATGGTCACGGCTTCGACCGGTTCCATCTCGTCGGCTACTCCGGTGGAGGCGCTTCCTCGCTGGCCTTCGCCGCCGTGCACGGCGAGCGGCTTCTGAGCCTGGCACTCCTGGAGCCGGCGTGGGCCGGGAACGACCGGACGCCGATCGAGGAGGCGCTGATGCGGCGCTTCCGGGCGCTCGAACCGCTACCCGACGACCAGTTCATGGCAGGGTTCGTTGAGCTGCAGCTGGCGCCCGGCGCCGCGCTGCCTCAACCTCCCGACGGTCCACCGCCACCGTGGATGGCCAAGCGACCTGCGGGTTTGCGCGCATTCATCGACGCGTTCGAGAAGGGCGACCTCGACGTTGAAGCGCTACGAGCGTTCAACCAGCCGGTTTACTTCGCCCTCGGTGGCCGCAGCAATCCCGATTACTACGGTCGGATGGCGGACCGACTGGCGACCATCTTCCCCGACTTCACCATCGAGACATTCCCCGAGCGCCACCACTTCGACCCGCCCCACCGCGTCGAGCCCGAGAACCTCGCCAAGTCACTGGTGGCCCTCTGGCAGCGCGCAGAATCATAAGCAGCAAACGGCGGTCCAGCGCCAGAACCTAATCGATGTGAAAGGCCTGCTCTATAGCCCGCAGAGGGGCCTCATCGACTTCACCGCACCACTCTTCAGTGATTATGTCCGGCGTCATCACCCGCCCTCGGACCTGCTCCGACGACGTAGCGCACGTCACATGCGGCTCGGGCGTGCACGATGTCCGGTCGCAGATGGCCCCAGGGTTTGCGCAAGTGCCGGTTATGGGCGCACCTGGGATCGAACCAGGGACCTCTCGCGTGTGAAGCGAGCGCTCTCCCGCTGAGCTATGCGCCCGGGAACAACGAAGTCCGCGGCACCGGTGAGGGATCCTTAGGGCTGCTTCCTCCCGGATCTGACCCGGTTCGGAATCTCACCGCGCCGCGGGCGCCGTCAGTGTACCGCCTTGTCGACGCACTTCCTGATGGCGGCCAGCTCTGCGCGCGAGAGCTTCGCCGACGACGGATTGCCGCTGGAATCGACGACGGCCGGCTTGCCCGGACGGAGCGTGACGGTGAAGCCGAGCCGCTCGGCGAGGTGCCTTCGACCGACCGATGCGCTCCCTCGACGAGGAACCCCTCGTCGTTCAGACAATTCCCGAGGGCGAGCGCGGTCGGCTCCTTTCGCGCGCTGCCCCCGCAGCCGGCGACGAGAAGAACGAGCAGGACGACGGACTTGCGCCTGAGCGCCACGAGGCCCACAATGCCCAAGAACCCGACGACGAGGAGGTGGCGCAGAGATGAAAGCACTCGAGAACACAGCACGCATTGCCGGCGCCCCCGCCCGTCGCACCGCTTCTTAGCGCTCGCGTGACGGGCCGCGCGCCCGTTCACCGTTCCCGCGCTCAAAGGAGCTTTGGTTGACTCTTCCAGTTACGGAATCGCTGCTTCACAAGCTTGGCTGGGACGACGGCTGGGAAGCCGCCTTCGCCGAGCACCGCGCCGCCGGGCTCGTGCCCGCCCGCATTGCCGTCCAACACAGGGGCGCCTACGACCTGCTGTCCGAGCAGGGTGAGCTGCGCGCGAGCGCGGCGAACCGACTCGTCCGCGAGGAGGGGCTGCCGGCGGTCGGCGACTGGGTCGGCATGGACATCGACTCGAACCTGATCGAGGCGCTGCTGCCGCGGCGCACGTCGATCTCGCGCAAGGAAACGTTGACGGCTACCCGCGAGCAGATCCTCGCCGCGAACGTCGACGTCGCGTTCCTCACGCAGGCGCTCCCGCTCGACTTCAACCCGCGCCGGCTCGAGCGCTATCTCGCGATGGCGTGGGAGAGCGGCGCGCAGCCGGTGGTCCTGCTGACGAAGATCGACCTCGTGGACGACGTCGCGCCGTTCCTCGACCAGGTCGAGGCGGTGACGTTCGGCTCGGTGCCGGTGCTCGCCGTCTCCGCGAAGAGCGGCGCAGGGCTCGACGAGTTCCGCACATGGCTCGAGCCGAACAGGACCGCTGTCCTCCTCGGATCGTCGGGCGTCGGCAAGTCGACGATCGTCAACGCGCTCGTCGGCGAGGAGCTGCTCCCGACGCAGGAGGTGCGGGCCGACGACCAGATGGGACGGCACACGACGACGCGGCGCGAGCTGATCCTCGTTCCGACCGGCGGCGTCGTGCTCGACACGCCCGGCATCCGCGAGCTGCAGCTGTGGGACGCCGACCTGGAGCAGACCTTCGGCGACATCGAGGAGATCGCGCGCCGCTGCCGCTTCTCCGACTGCAACCACGACCAGGAGCCCGGTTGCGCCGTGCGCGAGGCGCTGCAGGACGGAACGCTCTCCGCCGAGCGCTGGCAGAGCTACCTCAAGCTGCAGCGCGAGCTCGAGGCGGTCGAGGCGCGGCGCAACCACCTACTGCGACAGGAACGCGTGCGGGAATACAAGATCCGCGCACGCGCGAACAGGCCGAAGAAGAAACGCTGAGCCCGCCCCGGGTCCGCGAGGACGCGGTCGACTTCGTGCTGCCGGATCCCGAGCGCCGGCTGCGCGAGGTCGTGCTCGGCCAGGAAGTCGTACGGCCGCGCCCCGGCCCGCCGTTCGAGTGGCGTGACGGCGCCTGGCGGCTGACGTTCGAGCGGCCGGAGGTCGATCGCCTCGAGTACCTGCTCGGCGTCGACGGCCAGTTCGCTCCCGACCCGACGAACCCGTTGCGCGCGCGCGGCCCGTTCGGCGACAAGTCCGTCGTCGAGTGGCCCGAGTACACGCCGCCGCCCTGGCTCGGGACGATCGCCGACGCGGGCCCGGTCGAGGAAATCGAGCTCCGCTGTCGCCGCCTCGTCGCGCGCGTGCGCGTGCTGATCTACTCGACGCCCGAGCCGCCGGCCGTCGACGCGCCGCTGATCGTCGCGCACGACGGCCCCGAGTACGCGGAGTACGCCGGGCTCACCCGCTTCCTCGACGCGATGAGCTGGGAAGAACGCATCCCGCCGTTGCGCGCGGCGCTCGTCCAGCCGGTCGACCGCGACGAGACGTACTCCGCGTCGGCGCTGTACGCCGGCGCGCTCGTGCGCGAGCTGCTCCCGCAGATCGCGAAGCGCGCGCCGCACGGTCAGCGGATCGGGATGGGCGCGAGCCTCGGCGCACTGGCCATGCTCCACGCGCACCTCCGCCATCCGAAGACCTTCGACGGCTTGCTGCTCCAGTCCGGGAGCTTCTTCCGGCAGCGCTCGGACAAGTACGAGGCTGGGTTCCCACGCTACCGGCGCATCACGCGCTTTGTGGGAACCGTGCTGCGCGGTATCGACGTCGAGCGCACGATTCCCGTGGCGATCACGTGCGGCACCGGCGAGGAGAACCGTGCCAACAACGAGGCAGTCGCGGACGCGTTGGCTGCGCAGGGGTATCCGACGTGGCTCGCCGAGGTGCGCGACGGGCACACGTGGACGTGCTGGCGCGATTCGTTCTATCCCCACCTCCCGGCACTGATCGAGGCCGTCACATGATGAGGCGTGCGATCGAGATCGACGGCGGCACTGTTCTCGCGTACGGGCACTACGGGCGGCCGGTGATCGTGTTCCCGTCGGAGAACGGCGAGGCGCACGACTGGGAGGCGCAGGGGATGGTCGACGCGGTCGGCGGGCTGCTCGACGGCGGCAAGGTGAAGCTCTACTGCGTCCCGTCGTACGACCGCGAGAGCTGGACGCGTGGCGATCTCCAGCTGGAGGAGCGCGCTCAGCGTCACGGCCACTACGAATGGTGGGTGCTGACGCGCCTCGCGCCGTTCGTGCAGGCCGATTCGCACACGCGCGAGGCGATCGTCACCGGCACCTCGTTCGGCGCCTATCACGCGGCGAACTTCTGCCTCAAGCGCGCCGACCTCTTCCCGGTCGCGATCTGCATGAGCGGCGTCTACGACGTGACCGTGCAGGCCGGCGGCGCGCGCGGCGACGCCGTCTACTTCAACAACCCGATGGACTACGTCGCGAACCTCGGCGGCGATCACCTCGACTGGCTGCGCTCGCAGGCGACGCTTGTCCTCGTCTGCGGGCAGGGACAATGGGAGGACACGACCGGCGCGCTCGCCTCGACGAGACGGTTCGGTTCGCTTCTCGCCGCGAAGGGCATCCGGCACGAGGTGGATCTCTGGGGACACGACGTCCCGCACGACTGGCCCTCGTGGCGGCGGCAGATCGCGCATCATCTGCCTCGCTTTGCCTGAGCACACGATCGGCCTCCTCCTCGGCACCGAGGAGGATTGGCCCGCCGCGTTCGAGGCGCTCGTCTCGCGCCTCGGGGCGGTCGACGGCCACGAATTGCGCACGGAGCGGATCCTGAATGCACCGTTCGACCTTCGCGCGAAGCCGAAGTACGCGCTCGTCATCGACCGGTTGGCGTGGTGGTACGACCTTCCGCGCGCGTGGCTGAAGAAGGTGTCGCTGATGGACGACGTGTACCTGCTGAACAACCCGTTCACGTTCCAGGCGATGGAGAAGCACTCGGCGTACTGCGCGCTGATGCGCCTCGGTATTCGCGTCCCGGACACGTGGCTGATCCCGCACAAGGTCCCGCCGTCGAACGAGCGCTTCGAGCCGACGGCCGAGCGCTACAACGAACCGTTCGATCTGGAAGCGATCGCCGACCAGGTGGGTTACCCGCTCTTCATGAAGCCGTTCGACGGCGGCCAGTGGGTCGGCGTCTCGCGCGTCGGCTCGGCGGACGAGCTGCGTGCACGCTACGACGAGTCGGGCGCGCGGATGATGCACCTGCAGACGGCGCTCGAGGACTTCGACGTGTTCGTGCGCTCGCTCTCGATCGGCGCCGAGACGATGTCGATGTGGTTCGACCCGTCGCAGCCGATGCACGCCCGGTACGAGGTGCGCCACGACTTCCTCACGCCGTCGCTGGGCGACGAGATCGTCTCGATCAGCAGGCTCGTCAACGCCTTCTTCCGCTGGGAGTTCAACTCGTGCGAGACGATCGTGAAGGACGGCATCGCGTACCCGATCGATTACGCGAACGCCTCGCCCGACGTCGCCCTCACGTCGTTGCACTACTACTTCCCGTGGGCGATCATGGCGCTCGTCCGCTGGAGCGCGTTCTGTGCGATCACGCGGCGCGAGATGCTCGTCAACCAGAACTCGCGCGACTACTTCGAGTGGGGAGACCGCGACGATCTCTCCTACGAGGAGAAGCTTGCGAAGTACCGCGAGCTCGCCGACGACTACTTCCAGGTCGACGCCTACCAGGATTTCTGCCGGACGCACCTCGCGCACCTCGACGAGGTTGCGCACGACTGGTTCACCTCACCCGAGTTCGACGAGGTGCTGGTCCAGACCGTCCGTTCGACCTTTCCGTCGCACGAGCAGGAGCACTTCGTCGAGCACTACCGCGGCCTGCTCGGGGCCCGGGCGCGCGACAACCAGCGCTAGCTGCGGCCGCGAGCCCGCCGCACGCGACGCACGTGCAGGGCGTAGGCCGGCAGGCCGACGATCAGCAACAGGAAGACGAAGCTCGCCCACGCGGAGGGGTGCTTGATCCGGTGGCGCTCGGCGTGGAAGAAGACCCCGGTGCCGGCCGCAGCCGCCAGCAGGAACGCGAACAGGAACTGCTGGTTGGAGACGCTCGACAAGGCACGGCACCGTACCGCAGGTGGTAGGTTCGTCCCGTCACTGCGGCGTCCGTTGAAAGGAGGCTGCAATGGCAACCACCACGATGGCCGCGCAGAGGCTCGGGAAGCTGAGGCTCGGCAAGCTGCCGGTCCGAACCGACGTGCGCACGCTCTCGCTCGCCCGGTACCTCGACCTGCAGGCGCTGCCCGCGCCGCCCGCGATCTTCGCCGAGACCGCGAAGGTGACCGATTGGCCGATGTACGCGAACGACCGTGTCGGCGACTGCACGACCGCCGCAGCGGCGCACATGATCGAGGCCTGGACTGCCGCCGCGCGCGGGCAGGCCGTCGTCATCACCGAGCAAGCCGTCCTCGACGCGTTCGATCGTGTCAAGCTCGTCGACCCGATGACGGGC
This sequence comes from Gaiellaceae bacterium, assembly GCA_045806045.1. Taxonomy (GTDB): domain Bacteria; phylum Actinomycetota; class Thermoleophilia; order Gaiellales; family Gaiellaceae; genus PALSA-600. The sequence goes on from JBJMKB010000034.1 coordinate 53,132, forward strand.
GAGGAGGGCGCGATCGAGCTCGACGTGCTCCGCTACTGGCGCAAGTACGGGATCGGCGAGCACACGATCGGCGCCTACGCGCGCGTCTCGGTCAATTCGACACCACTCGCGAGGACCGGCGCATGGCTCTTCGGCGGGCTGTACATCGGGCTCCAGTTGCCGCTCACCGCGCAGGGGGAGGACGTGTGGGACTGGGCGGGCTCTCTCGCCGGCGACGCCCGGCCCGGTTCGTGGGGCGGTCACGCGGTCGACGTCGTGGGCTACGACCCAGAGGGGCTGACGGTCGTGACGTGGGGACGGCTGAAGCGGATGACCTGGAGCTTCTGGGACCGCTATTGCGACGAGGCGTACTGCATCCTCTCCGAGGACTTCCTCGACGAGGGCAGAGCGCCGAACGGCTTCGACCTCGCCGCGCTGAAAGCCGACCTCGCGCTCGTGACGGCATGATGGAGGCGTGGCCGACGCCGCCGCGCGTGCGAGCATCCTTGTCGTCGACGACGACGCTCCGATCAGACGCATGCTCGACCGCACGCTCTCCGCCGAGGGTTACGCCGTCGAGAGCGCCGCCGACGGCGGCGAAGCTCTGGTCGCCGTCGAGCGCTCGACGCCCGACCTGATCGTCCTCGACGTCGGTCTTCCCGGTGTCGACGGCCTCGCCGTCTCGAAGAGGCTGCGGGCGAAGGGGCTCGCAGTCCCGGTGCTGCTGCTGACCGCGCGCGACGCCGTCGCGGACCGCGTCGCCGGGCTCGACGCCGGCGCCGACGACTACCTGGTGAAGCCGTTCGCGACCGAGGAGCTCCTGGCGCGCGTGCGCGCTCTCCTGCGCCGGGGGAAGGCGCCCGAAGAGCTGCTCACGTTCGCCGATGTCATGCTCGATCCGGTGACGCGCGTCGTGCAGCGCGGGGGCGATGCGATCCGGTTGAGCGAGCGCGAGGCGGATCTGCTCGCGCTGCTCCTCCGCAACACGCGGCGCGTGGTCCCGCGCGAGCAGGCGATCGCCGAGATCTGGCAGGGCGAGGCCAACGCAAATGTCGTCGATCGCTACGTCTCGAACCTGCGCCGCAAGCTCGGCGGGCCCCAGCTGATCGAGACCGTGCGCGGCGTGGGCTTCATCATCGGCCGATGACGCTGCGCCTGCGGACGATCGTCGCGGCGGCGGTCGCGACGCTGATCGCGGTCGTCGTGCTCGGCGCGGCGGTCGACGTTCTCGTCGCGCGGCATCTCCGGCGCGAGCTCGACCGGACGTTGCGCACGCGCGCCGTCGACGTCGCACAGCTCGCGGTGTCTGCGCCGGCCCTCGTCACGGCGCCTGGGTCGCTCGACGCGCAGAGTGGGGCGCTCGTGGAGGTCGTCGACCGGCGCGACCGGATCGTCGCGCGTTCGCTCTCGCTCGGCGGTCGCGTTCTGCCGCGCGCCCTCGCACAGGAAACCGTCGCGAGCGGCCGGTCGCATTACCGCACGATCGAGTTCGACGGTGGCCGCCTGCGCGTTTACGCGGCGCCGCTGGCGGAGGTCGCGGGCGGCGGCGCCGTCCTGGTCGCGTCGTCGACGAAGGATCTGAACGACACGATCGACACGCTGCACGCCTTGACGCTGCTCGCCGCTGTTCTCGCCGCCGCGGCCGGCGCAGCCGCGGCGGCGTTCCTCGTTCGCGGCGCGCTGCAGCCGCTCGCGCGGCTCGACCGAAGCGCGGAGGAGATCGGGCGCAGCGGCGACTCGAGCCGGCGCCTTCCGGACCCGCATCGCGCGGACGAGGTAGGACGCCTCGCGACGACGCTGAACGCGATGCTCGACAGTCTCGAGCGGACGCGCGAGGCGGAGCGACGCTTCCTCGCCGACGCATCGCACGAGCTGCGCACGCCGCTGACCGCGCTGCGCGGAAACGTCCACCACCTCGCGCGACACGGCGCCACGCCCGAGCTCGTCGCAGATCTGGAGGCAGATGCCGAGCGCCTGGCTCGGTTGGCGGACGACCTGCTCGCACTGTCGCGCGAGGAGGCTGGGCCCGCGCCGGAGGAAGTCGTCGCGCTCGACCAGCTCGCGCGCGCAAGCGGCGCCGACAGCGTCTCCGCCGCGGCGGTGAACGTGACGGGAGACCGGGCGGCCCTCGAGCGTGCGCTGGCGAATCTCGTCGAGAACGCGCGCCGTCACGGCCGCGGTCGGGTGTCTGTCGGCGTCAGCGTCGTCGGCGATCGAGCGCGGGTGTCGGTCGAGGACGAAGGCCAGGGCGTGCACCTGCTCGACCGCGAGCGCGTGTTCGAGCGTTTCGAGGGGGACGGCACCGGGCTCGGGCTCGCGATCGTGCGCGCCACGGCCGAGCGCCACGGCGGTACGGCGACCGTGGAGGGAGCCCGTTTCACGATCGAGCTCCCCGTCAGGAAACCGTCAGAGTCCAGCGGGCACTCTTCGGGCGAGGAACCCGAGAAAGGATTGCCGTGAAGATCTTTCGTACGCTCCCCACCCGCACGCTGGTCGTACTTGCCGTTCTTGCCGTCGCCGCAATCGTCGGCGGTGTCGCAGCGGTGTCCGCGATCGGCGGGAGTGGCCCGACGCCGGCGCCGAAGCCGCTCGCGACCGCGATCCACGATGCGCTCGCGGGCCAGAAGCCGGCCGGCATCACCGCCGACATCGGCTTTACGAACACACTCTTCCCGTCCGGCTCGATCACCGGCCAGGCAGGGTCGGCGCTGATGTCGAGCGCGACCGGTCGCCTGTGGGTCAACGACACCGGCGGACGCCTCGAGCTGCAGTCCGACGCCGGCGACGCGCAGATCGTGTGGAGCAAGACGAAGGTGAGCGTCTACGACGCCACCTCGAACACGGCGTACACCTTCGACCTTCCGCAGGACACGTCGACGTCCACCGACACGGGCACGGCCGCTGTGCCGACGGTCGACCAGATTACGACGTTCCTCACCGAGCTGGGCAAGAACTGGACCGTCTCCGACGCGAATCCGTCGAACACCGGCGGGCAGGAGACCTACACGGTGAAGATCTCGCCGAGCCACGACGGCGGCCTGCTCGGCTCGGCCGAGCTCGCGTTCGACGCCGTGAGCGGCGTGCCGCTGAAGATCGCGGTCTACGCGCAAGGCGCGTCGTCGCCGGTGCTCGCGCTCGAGGCGACGAACGTCTCGTTCGGCGCGGTGCCGAATTCCGACGTGCAGGTCGCCCCGCCCGCGGGCGCGAAGGTCGTCGACCTCTCCTCGCAGGCGCAGGGCAGCACGACCGACAAGAGTGCGACCGTGACGGGTCTCGACGCGGTGACGAGCGCGGCGCCGTTCGCGGTCGTCGCACCCGACTCGCTCGTCGGCCTGCCGCGCCAGGACGTGCGCCTCGTCGGCGGCAAGACTGCGGTCGCGATCTACGGCCAGGGACTGGGCGCGATCGTCCTCGTCGAACGGGCGAAGGATGCAAGCGCGAAGCCGGGAGTGCTCGACCAGCTGCCAGAGGTGACGGTGGACGGCGCGACCGGGCACGAGCTCGCAACCCAGCTCGGCACCGTCCTGACCTGGGACCGCGGCGGTGTCTCATACGTTCTCGCCGGCTCGCTCCCGCCGGCTGCCGCCGAGGCAGCGGCGCGCTCGCTCAAGTGAGCGGCGCGCCGCCTGTCGCGGCTCGCGGGCTCGTCAAGCGGTACGGCGAGATCACGGCGGTGGACGGCGTCGACCTGACCGTGGAGCGCGGCGACGTCTTCGGGTACCTCGGGCCGAACGGCGCCGGGAAGACGACGTCGCTGCGCATGCTGCTCGGGCTGATCCGTCCGACGGAGGGGAGCGCGCAGCTCTTCGGCCGCGACCCGCTCGAGGTCGGCGCCCGCGCGCTCGACGGCGTGGCCGGGTTCGTCGAGGGGCCGCGCTTCTATCCGTATCTCTCCGGCCGCAAGAACCTGCGGCTGCTCGGCGACCTCGACGGCGGCGTGCCTGCCGCGCGCATCGAGGAGGTGCTCGACGTGGTCGAGCTGCGCGATCGCGGCAAGGATCGCGTCGGTGGATACTCCCACGGCATGCGGCAGCGGCTCGGCATCGCCGCGTCGCTCCTGCGCGAGCCGCAGCTGCTGCTGCTCGACGAGCCGACGACGGGTCTTGACCCGGCGGGCATGCGCGACATGCGCGAGCTCGTGAAGAGGCTTGCGGGCGAGGGGATCACGATCCTCCTCTCGAGTCATGTGCTGGCGGAGGTCGAGGAGCTGTGCAACCGCGTGGCGATCATCCGCAGCGGGCGGATCATCTACGAGGGGCTGCTCGCCGACCTGCTCGAGACCGCGGCCGGGGGCTACGTCCTGCGCACGACCGATCCGGCACGCGCGCTCACCGTATTGCTCGCACACGGCGTCGAGGGTGCGCACATCGTGGACGGTGCGGTTCGATTCCAGGCCGATCCGGCGGTTGTCGAGAGCATGACCGTCGCGCTCGGCCGGGCCGGCATCGGGATCTCGGCGCTCGTCCCGCAGACGGCGACACTCGAGGAGTTGTTCCTCGGCATGACCGAAGAGGCGGCCGCGTAGATGACGAGGGTCTACAAGTGGGAGGTGCTGAAGCTGCTGGCGCAGAAGCGGACGTACCTCGGGCTCGGCGTCGCGATGTTGGTGCCGCTGATCTTCACCGCGGTGCTGATCCTGAAGACCGGTGGCCCGAACGACATCCCGCTCGGTCGCAACATCCGCGAGACCGGGCTCGCGCTGCCGTTCGTCGTCCTGTTCTTCATGTCGATCTGGGCGTTCCCGCTGATCACCGCGCTCGTCGCCGGCGACATTGTCGCCGCCGAGAGTCACAACGGAACGCTCAAGACGATCCTCACGCGTTCGCGAAATCGCGGGCAGATCTACGGGGGGAAGGTGCTGGCCGCGCTGACGTACACGGTGCTCGTCATCCTCGCGATGGGCGTCGTCGGAGTGGTCGCCGCGAGCATCGAGTGGGGCTTCAATCCACTGACGTCGCTCTCGGGAACGACGGTCACCGCGTGGCACGGGCTCGGCCTGCTCGCCGCGAGCCTCGCGATCTACGCGTGGCCGATGGCGGGCATCGCGGCGTTCGGGCTCTTTCTCTCGACGGTCACGCGCAATAGCGCGGCCGCGGTCGTGGGGACGCTGATGTGGGCGCTCTTCATGCAGTTGCTCGGCGTGCTGCCCGGCACCGAGTCGATCCGCCCCTATCTCCTCGGTGAGCAGTTCCAGGCGTGGCACGGCTTCCTTCGGACGCCGGCCGACTGGACGCCGATCGTGCGTGCCCTGTGGGTCTGCGCGCTCTACGTGACCATCCCGCTCTTCGCCGGCTACCTGGTCTTCGTGCGGCGCGACGTCGCCGGCGAATAGCGACACGTCCCCGGTGGCCGAGACCCTTGCTCCGAGCAGGGTGAACGAATTGCCACGGACAGTCCACAGTCCCGATCCCAGGCGACAATTACGCTCGTGCGACATGTCCCCGCGGGCCTAGGCTCTTGCTCGGAGCAAGGTTAAAGAACTGTGACGAGTAATCCACAGGTCGGTTCCGGGGGACAGTTACGCTCGTGGGATGAGCGTCGTTTCGGAGATCAAGGCGCGCGGGGTCGAGGCGGTGCGGGAGTACGCGCTGCAGTTCGACGGGGCTGAGCCGGTTCGCGCGGTGCCCGATGATGCGGGGCTGCCGCGCCAGGCGTTGCTCCAGCTTGCGGATCGCGTGCGCAGGTGGCACGAGGCGCAGCGGCCCGCCGACATCGAGCTCGAGGTCGAGCCCGGCGTGACGTTGCAGCGTCGCTGGGTGCCGCTCGACACCGTCGGCGTCTACGTGCCGCGCAAGCTGATCTCCACGCTGGTCATGTGCGTCGTGCCGGCGCAGACTGCCGGCGTGCGACGCATCGTCGTCTGCACGCCGCCCGAAGGCGCGGGGCGCATCGCCGCGGCGGCGCGGCTGCTCGGCGTCGACGAGGTATGGGCGCTCGGGGGCGCGCAGGCGATCGGCTGGCTCGCCTACGTCGAGCGCGTCGACAAGATCGTCGGCCCCGGGAACGCCTACGTGAACGACGCGAAGCTGGAGGTCTCGCGCGACGTTCCGATCGACCTGCCGGGCGGGCCGTCCGAGGTCGTCGTCGTCGGCGGGACCGCCGAGGACAAGCGGCTCGTCGAGCTCGAGCTCGAGGCGCAGCGCGAGCACGGACACGAGGCCGTGTGCACGACGGTCGAGACGCTGGAGGAAGCAGAGGCGATCGCGCCCGAGCACCTCGTCCTGCTCGGCGACGCCGAGCGGTACGCCGACCAGGTGAAGAACGCGGGGTCGGTCTTCGTCGGGCGCTGGTCGCCGGTCCCCGCGGGCGACTACGCGACGGGCGGCAATCACGTGCTGCCGACGAACGGCTGGGCCCGCTCCGTCGGCGGGCTCGGGCTCGAGACGTTCCTCAAGCCGGTCACCGTGCAGCGACTGACCGAGGAGGGCATGCGGCGCATCCGCCCGACGGTCGAGGCGCTCGCGGACGCCGAGGGGATGCCGAAGCACGCCGCCGCGCTGGATCGCTAGAGGCAGCTTGACATGTGACCGAATGGTCACATATAGTGACGGTGTGGACGACGACCTGGTCTTCAAGGCGCTCGGGGATCCGAGCCGCCGCCTGCTCCTCGACCGGCTCTTCGAGCGTGACGGCCGCACGCTGACCGAGCTGGACGCAGAGCTTGCGATGACGCGCTTCGGTGTGATGAAGCACCTGCGCGTGCTCGAGGACGCAGGCCTCGTCGTCACCCGGAAGCAGGGGCGCGAGAAGCTGCACTTCCTGAATCCGGTGCCGATCCGGCAGATCCACGACCGCTGGATCGACAAGTACACGGAGCGCCAGGTCTCTGCGCTCCTCGACCTCAAGACCGAGTTGGAGGAAACGGCATGAGCACGATCGAGCAGACGCAGACGACCGTTCAGGTCTACCAGGTGTTCATCAAGGCGACGCCGGAGGCGATCTGGGAGGCGATCACGAAGCCGGAGTTCACGGCGAAGTACTTCTACGGCGCGCAGATCGAGAACACCGTGGACTTGCACGCCGCGCACGGCCCGGACGGCGACGACTGGGGCAGCGGCCAGATGTACGAGTTCGACGCGCCGCGCAAGCTCGTGCACGAGTGGCGCTCGACCTACAGCCCCGAGCTCGCAGAGGAAGACGCGAGCCGCGTGACCTGGGAGATCGAGCCGCAGGACGGCGGGTACTCGATGCTGACCGTCGTGCACGACCAGCTCGAGGGTGCACCGAAGACCGCAGCCAGCGTCTACGGCCCGGGCTGGATGATGGTCCTCAGCGGGCTGAAGACCTTGCTCGAGACCGGCGAGCCGCTCACGGCATGAGCGCGAACACGATCACGCAGACGACCGTCCAGGTCTACCAGGTGTTCATCAAGGCGACGCCGGAGGCGATCTGGGAGGCGATCACGAAGCCGGAGTTCACGCGGAAGTACTTCCACGGCGTCGGCGTCGAGTCGACCGCCGAGCGGCGGGTCACGCAGTGGGGCGAGGAGACCGGGGAGGACCCGGTGTTCGAGTTCGATCCGCCGCGCCGGCTGGTGCACGGGTGGCACTCGAAGTGGAACGACGAGCTGAACGCCGAGGAGCCGAGCCGTGTGACGTGGGAGATCGAGTCCCGGGACGGCGGCATCACGATGCTGACCGTCGTGCACGACCAGCTCGAGGGCGCGCCGAAGACGGCCGCAAGCGTCTACGGGCCTGGCTGGATGATGGTCCTGAGCGGCCTGAAGACGCTCCTGGAAACAGGACACCCGCTCACGACTGAGAAAGCGGACTGAGCACGCCGACGAATGCGAGCGCGCGACGAGATGGGCGTCCCCCTCTCGTCGCGCGCGCAACTTCACGCCGCGATCTTCTCCAGCAGCGCGTCGACCCGTTCGAAGCCGGCCTTCGCGCCCTCCTCGACGCCGTACTGCATCGTCGTGTCTCGCTGCTCGGTCGATTCGAAGCGCATCGTCTGGGTCAGCTTCGTCTGCTCGCCGAGATCCTCGAACTCGAGCGTCTGCAGGTGGTTCTGGAATGTCTGCACGAGGCGCTCGGGCGGCTCGACCTCGCGGAACTCGCCCTCGACGACGCCGTACGCGGTGCGGAACCGGTACGTCCCGCCGGCGCGGACGTCCATCTCCTCGACGACGGTGCCGTCGCCCCACCATTCGGGGATCAGCGCGGGATCCGTCCAGACGGAGTAGACGTGCGTTCGCGGTGCGTCGAAGATCCGCTCGACGCGAATCTCGAGCTCGTTCGGGGTGGTGACAGTGGTGCTCATCGTGCTCCTTTCGTGCGTTCGACAACCTGTGCGAAACGGTCGAGCCGCTGCAGCCACGTGCTGATGCCCTCGAAGGAGTAGGGCACGAGCGTGCATCTCCGGACTCGGCCGATCTTCTCCGTGGTGACGAGGTTCGCCTCCTCGAGCAGCCGGACGTGCTTCTTCATCCCGGTCAGCGACATGCCAAAGGGCTCGGCGAGCTCGCTGATCGTTGCGCTGCCGGCGCCGAGCCGTTCGAGCACGGCGCGCCGGTTCGGGTCGGCGAGAGCCGCGAACGCGCGATCGACCGTCGTAGGATGATGAACCATCGAGTTCAGTATTGCAGATGGCCAAGCGCTCAGCAGCGAGAGCGGACAGGCCCGCCGGCCCGCGAGATGGCGACGTGCTCGCCCCGCGCGAGCGCAGCGAGCCGTGCGCGGTAGGTCGCCATGTCGGCGTGCGTCCAGTCGCCATGCGTCTGGCACCGCCACGGTGCGTACCGCTCGCGGTGGTAGCGGCTCGTCAGGCTCTCGTTGTGCCCGATCACGTTGGGGAGCGAGATGCCGTAGCGGTGCATCAGCCACAGGGTCAGCCGGAGAGATGCGGCGATCTGCTTCGCGTTCTCCAGGATCGCGCGATCGCTCGTGCCGACGTGCTCGATGCCGACCGCCGTCCAGTTGAGCCCGACCGTGTGCCGGCACATCGTCGTCAGCGGAACGAGCTGGTAGATCGTGCCGTCGCTATCGATCACGAAGTGCGCGCACGTGCCCGGCCGCTCGTGCAGCTCCGGGTCGGGGGCATCGCTCGCGAACGTGTTCCACGTCGCGGAGAACGAGTCATTCGCCGTGTAGTGCTCCACGATCACGCGCGGATGGGAGAGCCGCCACGTGGGCAGTCCGTAATGGCGGGCGGCGTACTGCGCCATCTCCGCGCGGCGTTGCGCGCCGAACGGGATCGGCTTGGAGACGATCGCGGGCTTCGCCGGTGCGACCGCCGCGACGAGGAGGAGGGCGAAGAAGGCCCGCACGCGCCGACGTTAGCGCGGCGGGCCTCCTGCTCGACTTCTAAATGCGACGGTCGTTGTGCGGTGCGGAGTCGTGCGATCCGTGACCGAACGGCGGCACGCCGGCGCCGCTCGCGCGGGTGCCGTTGACGAACGCGGTGAAGCGCTCCTTGAGGCCCGCGACGATCTGGTCGCGCTGCGCCTTCGTGATGCGGCCGGCGCTGAGCGCGCCGTCGACCTCGGTCGTCTCGTGCGCGACGAGGGCGTCGACCAGACCGGCGGTGGACTTGCCGTTCGTTGCGTCCGCGACCTGCGCGAGCGTCTTACCGGCCTGCAGCTGGGTCACGAGCGCGTCCGGGGCGACCCCGAGGTACGTCGCCGCCGCGGCGAGGTCGTCGCCGCCGTGACCGTGGCCGAAGCCGCCCGGTCCAGGCCCGTGGTCAGGGCGCGTGTTGTTGACGAGATCCGTGAACCGCGCCTTCAAGGTCGGGACGATCTGGTCTTCCTGTGCCTTCGTGATTTGGTTCGCTGTGACGGCCGCGTCGAGCTCGGTCTTCTCGGCCGCCACGAGAGCGTCGATCAGGCCGGCCGCCGACTTGCCGCTGGTGGCGTTTGCGATCTGTGCGAGCGTCTTGCCGGACTGGAGCTGCGTGAGGAGATCGGCTGGGGTGATGCCGAGATACGTCCCCGCGGCTGCGAGCTCGTCGCCCCCGCGACCGTGGCCGGGGCGGCTGCCGTCGAACCGGTGGCCGCCGTTCGACGAGGCGATCAGCTTGCCGGCGGCGAGCGCCGGCGCCGTCGTCGCGCCGGCGCCGTTCAGCTTGGTGGCGGCGAACGCCGCGCCGGCCGCCACGCAGGCGACGACGGCGATGGCGGCGAACGCCAGCTTGTTCCTGGAGTGGGTCATCCCCCGACTCTGGCCGCCGAACCTAAGAGCCGCTTGTGCGTAGCCGAAGAATCCTAGGTCTGCGACGCCCGCACGACCGAGACGGTGAGGACGATCGCGACCGCGAGCGGGAGCACCCACCAGGCCGCGAGCGCTGCGGTCAGCGCGAGTGCCACAGCCACTCCGGCCGCCGCGAGCCAGTCATCGCCGACGATGAAGTTCCACCAGAAGCGTCCGAACGCGGCGATGCGGCTCACGCCGTCACCAGCTGCAGTCGGCGGCGCTTCAGGACGGCGACGAGCAGCGCCGACCACGCGATCACGAACGCGAGGACGCCGAGGATCGCGGCATCCCCGCCCGGCCACGTCGCGCCGGCGCCTTCCGCGCCCCAGAAGATGCCGAACGTCGTCAGCAGCACGCCGACCGCGAACTTCGTCGTGTTCTCCGGCACGCGCGCGAGCGGCGCCCGTGCGAGCACCCCAACGGTGGCGACGAGCACGACGGCGGCAACGGCGCCGAGCGCCGCCACGGGGATGTTCTTCTGTGCGCTCCCGAACGTCACGACGATGAACGCGACCTCGAGCCCCTCGAGGAACACGCCCTTGAACGAGAGCGTGAACCCGTACCAATCGAGGCCGGCGCGCTCTTCGCGCGGCGCGCTCTCGGCCTCGCGCACTTCGCGCGCGAAGATCTCCTCTTCGTCGTGCAGCGCCTTGAAGCCGCTCGCCCGCAGGATCGCCTTGCGCAGCCACTGCAGGCCGAACGCGAGGAGGAGCGCGCCCACGATGAGGCGCAGGGTGTCGATGGGTACGAGCGTGAGCGCCGGCCCGAGCGCCGCAACCACGATCGCGAGCGCAACTGCCCCGGCGGCGACGCCGGTCAGCGCCGATCGCCAGCCGCGCGTGATCCCGGCGGCGAGCACGATCGTCAGCGCCTCCACTCCCTCGACGGCGCTCGCGAGGAAGGTCGAGAGGACGAGCAGGACGTCTCTCATACGGGACGTTCTACCGTGACTGGGGGAACAGCCGCGCCGGTTCCGCCGCTCGAACGTCCACGGTCGTTCGCGGCGAGTGGCGATCTCGTCGAGCTTCGAACTACAGTGGGCGCATGAGCAGTCGCATCGCGATCCTCGGCGCAGGCCGTCTCGGCGGTTCGCTCGTGCGCGGCTTCCTCAGCTCGGGCTGGCGCACGGCCGACGAGCTCGCGGTGACGGCGCGCGGGGAAGAGCATCTCGCGGAGCTGCGGGAGAAGTACGGTCTCGACGCGACCGCGTCGAACGCGGACGCCGTGCAGGGCGCTGCGCTCGTGATCGTCGCCGTGAAGCCGCAGGACATGGAAGCGGTGCTCGAGGAGATCGCGTCCACACTCTCCCCGGATCAGACCGTGCTTTCCGTCGCCGCCGGCGTGACGACGGCGTCGATCGAGGCGCACCTGCCCGCCGGCGCACGCGTCGTACGTGCGATGCCGAATGCCCCGGCGCTCGTCCACGAGGGCATTGCGGGCATCTGCGCAGGACATCACGCGGGCGAGCAGGACCTCGCGCTCGCCGAGGACGCGCTCGGGCATCTCGGCGCCGTCGTTCGCGTCGACGAGATCGACATGGATGCCGTCACTGCCCTGTCCGGCTCCGGGCCGGCCTACTTCGCGCTGCTCGCCGAGGCGATGATCGAGGCGGGTCTCCTGCTCGGCCTCAGCCGCGAGATCTCGACGCGCCTCGTCGTGCAGACGATGTTCGGGAGCGCGTTGCTCCTGCGCGACGAGGGCATTCATCCTGTCGAGCTGCGCGAGAACGTCACGTCTCCGGGCGGCACGACGACGCGCGCGATCCGCGAGCTCGAGCGCTCGGGCGTCCGCGCCGCGTTCCTGAACGCGATCACCGCCGCCACGGAGCGCTCGCGCGAGCTCTCCGAACGCGTCTCTTCTTAGTAGCTGGTTGATCGGCAATTGGCGCACCCGCGGCTGGTGGCCTGGATGCGGCGCATCTCGGCCCGGTCGGGCTTGAACGTAGGTACCGCTATGCCCTGCGCCCGACCCGGCCGAGCTGCTTGATCCAGGCCATCCCCGCGAGCACTCGAATCACCGATCAACCATCTACTAGCGCAGGATCCCCGTGTGACCGAGCGAGTAGCGCCCGGGCTGCGGCCACACGCACAGGCCGTGCGGGCCGCTGCCCACCGGGATCTTCGCGAGTAGCCGTCCGTTCTTCGTCGAGATCGCGTAGACGACGCCGTTGTAGCGCCCGGAGACCCACAGCACCTTTCCGTCGACCGAGACGCCGCCCATGTCGGGGCTCCCGCCCCCGGGAATCCGCCACTTGGCGACGACCCTGCGCGTGCGGAAGCTGATCACGCTGATCGAACCCTCACCGCGGTTCGTCGCGTAGAGGTACTTCGAGTCGCGACTCGGATAGAGCCCGTGCACGCCGGCGCCCGTGCGCAGGAAGCGGACGACGCGGAAGCGGCGGGCGTCGATCTCCCAGAGCCCGTTCGCGTGCATGTCCGCGACGTAGAAGAGCTTGCCGTCGGGCGACAGCTTCACGTCCTGCGGCATCCCCATGCGTCCGTCGGGCAGGTCGAGAGTGCCGGCGACGCGCTCAGTCGCGAGGTCGACCTTGATCATCTGGCCCGAGAACTCGCAGCTCGCGATGAGGAACCGCTCGTCGGCGGAGAAGTCGATGTGGTCGACTCCGGCGCACGGCACGGGGACCGACTTGTGCAGCGCGAAGGTGTGCGCGTCGCGAAAGTCCAGCCGGCGCAGGCGCTCTGCGACGACGATCGCGTACTGCCCGTCGGGCGTGAAGTACATGTTGTACGGATCGTCGACGGGAATGGTCGCTCCCGCCCTGCCCGTTCGCGGGTCGATCGCCGTGAGGCTGTTGCCGGTGTCGTTCGTGACGTAGAGGGTCTTCAGGTCCCAGGCCGGAACGACGTGCTGCGGCAGGCCGCCGACGGCGAAATGCTCGACGATCTTGAACGTCCGCGGGTCGATCACGTCGACGGTGTCGCTCTTGCTGTTCGGGACGTAGACGAGCGGCCGTGCGCTCTGCGCCGGCGCGGCGATGCGATTCGCGCGGTCGTGCGCGTACACGTTCGCAAAGTCGATCGTGTGAGACGCACGTGCCGATGCGGTCGCACGGACCGGGACGAGCTGGGAGATCGTCGCCACCGTGCCGCCCGGACCGCGACCGCCGGCGAGCAGGATCCGCGAGCCGATCGACGCCGCGGCGAGGTCGGAGCGCGGTTCCTGCAGCTGCCCCGCCGCGCGCACGCGCTTGCGCGCGGGGTCGACCGCGACGATCGCGCTCGTCGGCGTGCCCGATGCCGCACCGCGGCCCCCGATCACGTACGCGGTCCCGCCGAGCGAGGCCGCGGCTGCGTGCGTCGTCGGCGCGGGAAGCCGGCCGATCGCCGTCACCCTCCCTCCCGGCGCGTAGCCGAGGACGCGGTCGCTTGCGGTTCCGTCTTCGAGCGAACCGCCGGCGATCACGAGCCGGCCTCCGACGGCGGTCACCGCGGCGTACCGCACGGCGCGCGGCAGGTGGGCCACGACACGGGCCGTGCCGCCCGCGCTGTAGGCGACGATCGTGTCGAGCCAGCGCGTGCCGGTGTAGCCGCCGACGACGTACGCGGTGCCGCCGATCGCCGCCGCTGTCGAGTCGGAGCTCGCCGCCGGCAGATGTCCGACGAGCTGCGAGGCGCCCGTCGCGCCGTCGACGCGCACGATGTCCGAGAGCTGCGACGGCCCGTTCCCTCCGCCGAACACGTAGACGTCGTGCCCGAGGGTCGCCGCGGCGGTGTCGTGGCGCGCCGACGGAAGATGGCCGATGGATCGCGCACCGTGGAATCCGGCGGCGCTGACCGCATCCGTCGACACGTCGGACGCAGTGAGCCCGCCGAGGAGCTCGACGCGCCGCCCTGTCGTCGCGAACGACGGGTCCTGAACCGGAGCCGGGAGCGAACCCGTCCTCCGTTCGACCAGGTTTGTCAGGACACGACGCGCAGCCGGACGCGGGCGCGAGCGGGACGCGGCGGTCGTCGTCCCCGGGTCGGCCGTGTGGGTCGACCGGCCGGTCAACTCGAGGACGAGGCCGGCGGCTGCCGCGAGCGCCACGAGCGCGACCGCGAGCAGAGGTGAGATCCGGCGCCTACGGCGGCTGCGGCGCGTCACGCCCGAATGTGTACCGAACCGGCTCTGACGTTGCTCTGAACGACCTCATGCAGCGGATTCGATCGCCTCGAGCAGCGATTCGATGTCCCAGGTCCCGTTGTGCCGTACGTCGTTGACGAAGAAGGTGGGGGTTCCGTTGACGCCGCTCCGAACGCCGCTGATGAAGTCCCGGCGCACCTTCTCCTCGTAGGTCCGCTCCTGAACGTCGTGGGCGAACCGTTCGACGTCGAGGCCGAGTGACTCCGCGAGTGCGAGCAGGCCGCGCCCGTCGAGCATGTCCTGGTGCTCGAAGAGCAGATCGTGCATCTGCCAGAACTTGTCCTGCGCCGCCGCCGCCTCTGCCGCGAGCGCGGCCTGGAACGCGTGTGGGTGCACCTGCGTGAGCGGGAAGTGGCGATAGGCGAAGCGCATGTCGTCCCCGACCATCCGGAGGAGCTCCTTCACCACCGGGTGCGCGGCGCCGCAGTACGGGCACTCGTAATCCCCGTACTCGAGCAGCGTGACGGCGGCGTTCTCGCGGCCGAGAACGTGATCCTCGGGACCGAGCGGAACGGTGAGGCGCGGGCGGTCGAAGACCGTGCTCATGCCGCCGCTCCGGCGCGCGCAGGCGCGAGCGACTCGAGCGCGCTCAAGATCCCGTCGGCGCCGGGATTCACGCCGATCGGCGAGACGTAGCTCCACGCGATCGTGCCGTTGCCGTCGATCACGAAGAGCGCGCGTTCGTCCATCCCGATGCTCTCGTCGTAGACGCCGTAGGACTGCGCCACCTTCGCTTTCGGGTGGAAGTCCGCGAGCAGCGTGAAGTGGAGGTTGCGGCTCTGCGCGAACGCGAGATGGCACCACGCGTGGTCGACTGAGATCCCGAACAGGACCGCGTCGTACCGCTGGAACTCCGGCAGGATCTCGTTGTAGAGCGCCATCTGGTCCGTGCACACGGGGCTCCAGTCGGCGGGGTAGAAGGCGAGGACCGCGGGCCGTCCGCGGAAATCCGACAGCCGCACCGTCTGGTCGGGGGTGCTGTGCAGCTCGAAGTCCGGCGCGGTCGCGCCGGCCTCGAGCGCGCTCATGCGGGCTGCGGCGTTCGCGTTGCCGGTCGCGCCGCGGTCGTGGTCTGGCCTTCGCGCTGCAGCGAGAGCAGCTTGAAGCCGAGGACGATCATCGAGACGCCGCGGAAGACGGCGAGGGCGCCGACGAACGTCACCAGCAGGATCACGCTGCGGCTCCAGTAGCCGGCCGCCCAGAAGCCGAGTCCGACCTCGAGTGCGCCGGCGAGCAGCTGGAACCACCAGACCGGGTTCGCCGCGCGTGTGGCGATCGCGTTGACGATGTCGAAGGCGCCCGCGATCGCGAAGAAGAAGCTGACGAGCGCCGCGAGCGCGACGAACGTACCGCCGGGCTGGAAGAACGAGACGATGCCGATTACGATGAACAGCCCGCCGAGGGCGCCGCGCAGGATGCGCCAGCCGTCGGTGGAGGCGGCGGCGGCGGCGATCTCGAGCATGCCCGCGATGATCGCGATCGTTCCGAAGAGCACGGCGATCGCGAGCACGGTCGCCCAGTCGAAGCGGAAGATGATCAGCGACACGCCAAGCCAGAGAACGCCGCTGATGATGAACAGCCACCAGTAGCGCGCCGCCGATGCGGCGAGCTCGCGTGGATCGAACCAGAACGTGTTCATGCGTGACCTCCTCGTGAGACGTGCGTTCCGCAGCCCGTCACGCGAGCCTCGGGAGCACCAGTTGGAAGAGCTCGCTACCGAGCGGTGCGTAGCCCAAGCGCCGATAGAGCCCGGCGGCCGTGCGATTGTCGGGCTCGACGACGATCAGCAGCGTCGGCGCGCGCTGCGAGATCGCGTATCCCTCGGCGTGGGCGAGCAGCCGGCGGCCGACGCCGCGCCGCTCGTGCCCGGGGGCGACGAGGAGCTGCTCGATCAGCACGCTGTCGTCGGGGTTCGGCCTGAGCGCGACGTAGCCGGCCGCGACCCCGCCCTCGCGCGCGACGAACACGACATCGTCGCGGAGGACGCCGAGCACGTGCCGGTCGTGCCATCCGGGTGCACCGGCGAATGCGCTCTTTGCAAGCGCGAAGAGCGGCGCGACCTCCGGCTCGCGCAGGGGCCCGACCTCGATCGCCGTTCCGGTCATCCGGTCTCGCATCCCCGGTCCCGGTGCGGTCAAACAGGTTCAGGAGGCGATCGTGGGGCCGTGCTTCACGGGCGCGTCGTGAGGCGCCTGCCAGAGCCGAAAGCCGCCGGTGAACGCGTTCGTGTTGGCGCCGCGCCGCGCGTAGGGCGGGAGCTCCTGGAGGTCGTCGACGTTGCCCCCGCCGAGCACGACGTAGTCGGGCTCCAGCGCGCGGTAGAAGTGGTCGAGCGTCTCGAGGACCGCCTTGCGCCACCGCTTCTTTCCGCGCTTCAGGGCCGCGGCGCCGACGTAGTCCTCGAACGTCTTCTTGCGAAAGGGGAGGTGGCCGAGCTCCATCGGCTCGACGACGCCCTCGTCGATCACGGCCGATCCGAGCCCGGTGCCGAGCCCGAGGAAGAGCATCCTGCCGCCGTCGTAGCTCCCGACCGCCTGCATCGCGGCGTCGTTCACGATCTTCGTCGGCTTCCCGAACGCGCCCTGGAAATCGAACCCGACCCAGTCCTTCCCGAGGTTCACCGGATCGGCGGCGAGCCGCCCGCCGTGGATCGGCGCCGGGATCCCGACCGTCACGGCGTCGTAGTCCCACCCGTCGGCCGCCTGCTTGACGCCGTCGACCATCTCCTGCGCGGTGAGCTTCGAGCCGGAGTCGAACCTGCGCGGCTCCGTCTCGCCCGAGCGCAGCAGCTTGACGTGCGAGCCGCCGACGTCGACCGCGAGGACGTTCACCTGCGCGATTCTAAAATCAGGCGGACGAGTCCGAGAGCCAGGTGACCGGGAAGGAGCGCCCGTCCGCGCTGAGCGCGCCCGGAGTCGCACCGGCGGTGGACGTATCGAGCCGCGAGAACTGACCGGCCGAATCGGGCACGAGCCTGATCGACGAGTTCGACCATGTCGAATCGCTGATCGTCCCCGGGTGCGTGCTCGCGATCGCCGCTGCGCGCGTGAACGTCATGGTTCCGAAGTTCGCGAGCGGCACGACCGTGCAGCGATCGGCGGCGTTGCACAGGGAGGGAGCCTCGGCAATCCACTCGGCCGACGTCAGATCCGGCACGTCGGTCGTGATCGCCTTCGTGAAGCTCGTCCTGCGCGTCCGGTTCTTGATCTGGACGAGAACCGTGTTGCCGTTGACGTTGACCGACGTGGTGATCAGATCGCCGGCGCGAACCTTGAGGGGCACCTCGACGGCGGCGGCGGGGAGCAACTCGTACCAGGCGTAGTACCGCGCGGTGCCGTTCGCGTTGCAGTCGACGCTCGTGCCCGTCTGCTCGAGGCCGGTCGAGGCGTCGGACTCGCCGCCCAGGCCGACCCAGAACGCGGCCGAGCCAGCCGAGCCGCCGACGCATTTCGCCTTCGGCTGGCGCCACGTTCCGGTGACGCTCGTGAACTGCAGGCCGGTGCCGGCGGTGTCGCCGATCGCATACCCCGACCAGTTCGAGCTGAGGCTCTCGGAGCCGGCGTTGGCGGCAAAGTGCGTGGTCGAAGCCGTGCCGCCGGTCGTGGCGGCCGCCGCGACGGCGGAGGCGGCGAGGAGCGATGCGAGCAGCCGAAGCATCGCGTACGTGATAGCAGGCATTGCTTAAGAAACGCCTGAAATCTCGTTAGGGTCGCGATCGTGGACACCTATCTGGCCTTCGCGCATGGGCTCGCGGACACCGCGGACGCGATCACGACTGCCCGCTTCCGGGCGCTCGACCTGCGGGTCGACGCGAAGCCCGATCTGTCGCCGGTCTCGGAGGCAGACCGTGCGGCTGAAGAGGCGATCCGCGCCCAGATCGCAGGCTCGGGGCGGGGCGAAGGCGTCCTGGGCGAGGAGTTCGGCGACGACGGCGGCGACGTCAAGTGGATCGTGGATCCGATCGACGGCACGACGAACTACGTCCGCGGCGTTCCGGTGTGGGCGACGCTGCTCGCTCTTCAGCGGGAGGGGGAGGTGGTGGTCTCGCTCGTCTCGGCGCCAGCCCTCGGCCGCCGCTGGTGGGCGATCCGCGGCGGCGGCGCCTTCGCCGCCGGCACGCGCTGCCGCGTCTCGGCAATCGGAGCGATCGAGGACTCTGCCGTCTCGACGACCTCGGCACGGCGCATGCCGCCGGGCTGGAGCGAGATCGTGCGGCGTGCGTGGTCGAACCGCGGGCTGGGGGACTTCTGGCAGCACTGCCTCGTCGCCGAAGGCTCGCTCGAGGTTGCGTGCGACTCGGTGATGAACCTGTGGGACTACGCGCCGGTGCAGCTGCTGGTCGAGGAGGCCGGCGGATGCTGCACGACATACGCGGGCGGCGAGCCCGTGGTCGGCGGGAGCTTCGTCGCCACGAACGGCCTGCTTCACGACGAGGTCGTCGGCCTCCTCAGCTGAGTCCGGCGACGACGAGCCCGGATTCGTACGCTGCGACGACGGCCTGTACCCGGTCCCGAATACCGAGCTTCGAGAGGATGCTCGCCACGTGCGACTTGATCGTCGACGGTTCGAGCACGAGCTCGGCGGCGATCTCCGCATTGGACAGCCCCCGAGCGACCAGCCGGAGCACGTCGAGCTCGCGAGGCGTCAGGTCCGTGAATCCCTCGACCGGTGAGGGAGCCGACCCGCGGGCGAACTCCGCAATCAGCCGGCGGGTGATCGCCGGGGCGAGCAGTGCATCGCCGGCGGCGACGACGCGCACTGCGCGCACGAGCTCCTCCGCAGGCGAGGTCTTGAGCAGGAAGCCCGCGGCTCCCGCCCGGATTGCATCGAAGACGTATTCGTCGAGGTCGAAGGTCGTCAGCACCAGCACGCGTGTCGCGGGATCGATCCGCCTGGTGGCCTCGATTCCGTCGACCTCCGGCATGCGGATGTCCATCAGCGCGACGTCGGGATGCGTCCGCGCCACGAGCTCGATCCCCTCACGACCGTCCGATGCCTCGCCGACCACCTCCATGTCGGGCTCGGCGTCGAGGATGAGGCGGAAGCCTGTGCGTACGAGCTCCTGGTCGTCGACGAGCGCGACCCGGATCACGTCGCACCGAGCGGCAGGCGCGCGCGCAGCGACCAGCCTCCGTCGGCGCCGCGCCCCGCTTCCAGCTCACCGCCGAAGAGGGCCACGCGCTCGCGCATGCCGGTCAGCCCGTGACCGGTCCCGTCGCCGGGGAGCGTCGGCGAGCCGTCGTCGACCACCTCGAGCTCGACGGCGTCGCTCGTGTACCGCACGATGACGCGGGCACGCGCGTCGCCCGCATGCTTGAGCGCATTCGTCAGCGCCTCTTGGACGATGCGGTAGGCGGAGAGCTCGAGGCCGGCCGGCAGCTGCTCGCGGCGGCCCTCGATCTCCAGATCGATCGCGAGACCAGACGCGCGCATCTCCGCGACGAGCGACTCGACGTCGGCGAGCCCGGGCTGCGGCGCGAGGCCGAGCTCGTCGTCCGCGCTGCGCAGTACGCCGAGCATCCGGCGCATCTCGTCGATCGTCTGTCTCCCGGTCCGCTCGATCGCATCCAGCGCGTCACGTGCAGCCGGCGGGTCGATTCCGAGAACGCGGCCCGCTGCCGCGGCCTGCACCGACATCACGCTCACGTTGTGGGCGATCACGTCGTGCAGCTCTCGCGCGATGCGCGCGCGTTCCACGGTCACGGCTTCGCGTGCGCGCAGGTCGCGCTCGGCGGCGAGCTCGCGCGCGAGCCGTTCGAGCTCGGACGTGCGCAGGTCGCGTGAGCGAACGACGCGACCCAGCGCCCACGCGACGACGCACCAGAAAACGATCGGATACCAATCGCCGCCCGAGGAGCCGTCGGCCACGAGAACGGCAACGAGGCCCGAGACGGCGACCGACACTGCGATCGCGGCGGTTGCCCATGCGCTGCGACGGCCCGCAACATGCGCGCCGATCGAATAGACCGCGAAGACCAGTGCGACGAACGCCTCGAACGGCCCCTGCGACGGTGCGACCGCCGCTGCGCTCGCGATCCCCGCCGCCGTGACCACCGCGGCTACGGGTATGGGGTGCGTGCGACGGAACGCGAGCGGGAGCGTGACGAGGACGGCCAGCGCGACCTCGAGAGGGGCGGATGCGGACCATTCGCGCGCGCCTCCGGCGATCTCCGCGAGCGAGGCCACGAGCAGGAGGACGGCGATCGCGCCGTCACTCGCCCGCTGCACGCGCGCATCCGAGGCGATCCTCCCGAGTCGGCGCCACATGCTCCGCACGCTAAACCGTCCGGCGGCGCGGCACCATCCGCCTCGAGGCGGAAGCGCTCGCCGGCGAAGTTCCCTCCGGAGACGGAGACGGATTCCCCTTCGCGGCCGTCGTCCCGGCCAACCTCGAGCGCGAGCATCGAGCCATGACAAACACACTTCTCACCCGCATCGGCGGTCTCTGCGGCGCCGCGTACGTCCTCGTCGCCGTCGTCGCGAACGACGTCGTCGGCAGCAAATCGCCCGATTCGACGGCCGGCCCGCACGCCATCGGCACCTGGTGGCGGTCGCATCCGCCGACGGTCGGCGACTGGGTCGGGATCGGCTTCGAGCTCTCGGCGCTGCTCCTGTTCCCGGTCTTCATCTGCTCTCTGGCGTGGGTCCTCGGCCGTGCCGAGGGAACGCGTGGGACGTGGCTTCCCTCCGCCGTCTTCGGATTCGGCCTCCTCTCGGCGGGCATCAAGCTCGGATCGGCCGCCCCGATGTTCGCGCTGGCCTGGCGCGCCCGCGACATGTCCGATGGGCTCGCCACCGCGCTCGTGGACATGAACGGCGCCGCGTTCCTCCTCACGTGGGCGCTCGACGCGATCGTACTCGCCGCCGCCGGGAGCCTCATCCTCACGACCCGTTGCCTGCCGCGGTGGCTCGGCTGGTGGGCCGTCGCGACCGCGCCGCTCCTCCTCGTCGTGCTCCCGCTCGGGAACGACGCACCGCCAACCTTCTTGTTCGCGCTGATCTGGTTCCTGGCGACAGGCATCACCCTCGCCCGCCGCCCCGATCGCACCGTCGGTTTTCCGGCTGTGGTCGCGCCTAGCATCTGAGCAGCGCGCGGCCGACGATCGCCGCTTCGGCGCCGGCGGCAGCCAACGCCTCGACGTCTTCGAGGCCGCGGATGCCGCCGGCGGCGAGCACGCGTCGGCCCTCCCCGGCAGCGCGGCGCACGAGCTCCAGGTCAGGCCCTGAGAGCGTGCCGTCGCGATCGATCGCCGTGACGAGGAGGCGCGCACCCGCCGACCGCGCGAGCGCGTCTTCGAAGGGGACGCCGGTGCCCTCGGTCCACCCGCTCGACCGAACCTCGCCGTCGCGAACGTCGAGCGCGAGCACGAGAGCGTCGCCCAGCTCGAGCCACGCGGCCGGATCCGGCCATGCCGCGGTGCCGACGACGACGCGGTCGGCTCCGGCGGCGAGCAGCGCGCGGGCGTCGGCGAGGCTGCGGATCCCACCCGAGGCCTGGACGGGGACGCCTGCCGCCGCGCGCACGGCGGCGACGAGCTCGGGCCGGATGCGCCCGCTGCGGGCGCCGTCCAGGTCGACGAGGTGGATGCGCGTCGCGCCCGCTGCAGCCCAGCGCCGGGCGAGCTGCGCCGGGTCGCTCGCCCGTTCGACGATGGACTCGTAGTCGCCGCGCTCGAGGCGGACGGCCTCTTGGCCGAGCACGTCCACGGCCGGGATCACCTCGATGGGGCCTCGGAACCACATGGTGGCATGTTAACGTGCTAACATGAAGGAAGATGGCAACCAGGAGCCGACATCCATGGCAGACGAAGGAGATGCGAGAGCTCTTCGGCGCGATCCGGTCGCTCGAGAGCAGGGAGGAAGTGGAAGCGTTCTTCCGGGACCTCTGCACGCTCTCGGAGCTGGAGGCGATGGCGCACCGCTGGGAGGTGGCGCGCCTGCTGGAGAAGGGGCTGCCGTACCTGGAGATCGCGGAACGGACGGGCGCGTCGACGACGACCGTGACGCGCGTGGCGCACTGGCTGCGCCACGGCGAGGGCGGCTACCGGCTCGCGCTCGATCGCTCGAGCTCCTGAGGGTCGCCGTGCCGGCCAAGGGCCGGCTGCGCGAGCCGTCGTTCCACCTGCTGGAGGATGCGGGCCTCGGGCCCGAGCAGCCGGGGGACCGCGCGCTCGCGTTCCCGTGCCGCAACGCGCCGGTCGAGGTCCTGCTCGTGCGCGCCGCGGACGTGCCGGAGTACGTGCAGGACGGCGTCGTCGACTGCGGCATCACCGGCATCGACCTGGTGCGGGAGCGGGACGCAGACGTCAGCGAGCTGCTGAAGCTGGGCTTCGGCTCGTGCCGCCTCGAGGCGGCGGTGCCGGAGGAGTCACCGATCGCTTCGCTGGAGGAGCTGCAGGACGTGGCTGTCGCGACCGTTTACCCGCGTCTCGCGCGGCGCCTGCTGCCGGTGGACGTGTCGCTCGTCGATGTGAGCGGCTCCGTCGAGATCGCACCACGTCTCGGCCTCGCCGACGCGATCGTCGACCTCGTCTCGTCCGGGAACACGCTGCGCACGAACGGGCTGCGCTCGCTGGGCGTGCTGCTCGAGTCCGAAGCGGTGCTCGTCGCACGCGACGAGGAGCGGGCAAAGCCGTTCGCCGGGATGTTGCGGGCCGTCGTCGAGGCTCGTCGCCACCGTTACCTGATGCTGAACGCGCCGGAGACCGCGCTCGGAGCGATCGGCGAGCTCGTGCGGCCGCGGCTCCCGAGCGTGCTGCCGCTCGCCGAGGCCGGAATGGTCGCGGTACACGTGCTCGTTCCCGCCGCCGACGTCTGGCGGCTGCTGCCGGAGCTCGAGGCTGCGGGCGCGTCGTCGATCCTGATCGTCCCGGTCGAGCGGATGGCCGCGTGAAGGCGCTCGCGCCGGAGTTCCGCCCGTACACGTGGTCGCCGCCGTCGGACGAGGTCGCCGCGCTCGCCGGCATCGACGCGTCGCAGGTGCTGCGCTTCGACCAGAACACGCCGCCGCTCCCGGCGCGCACGACACGGCCCGGCACGATCGCCGGCGCGCTGGCGCGCGTGAACAGCTATCCGGCCGGCGGCTACCGAGCCTTGCGCCGGGCGATCGCCGACTATGCGGGCGCCGAGCCCGAGAACGTGGTCCTCGGCGCGGGCGCTGACGACCTGATCCTCCTGTGTGCGCGCGCGTACGCGGGCGCCGGCGACACGATCGCGATTCCCGAGGCGCCCACCTACCCGCTCTTCCGCATCGCCGCGCAACTCGCCGGAGCGGAGATCGGCGACGACGACCCGGTGCTGACATTCGCCTGCCGGCCGGGGAACCCCACCGGAGCGCTCGGGGCGATTCCGGACGCGCGGCCGCTCGTCGTCGACGAGGCCTACTTCGAGTACAGCGGCGAGACCGCGTTGCCGCTGATCGACGAGGGGGTGATCGTGCTGCGCACGTTCTCCAAGCTGTTCGGGCTCGCGGGCGCACGCGTCGGCTACGCCCTCGCCTCGACCGAGGTCGCCGCCGAGCTGAACGCGCGGCAGGCGCCTGCGCCCGTGTCGACGCTCTCGGCGGCGCTCGCGGTCGCCGCGCTCGCCGATCCGCCCGACATCGAACCGGTGCTCGAAGAGCGCGAGCGTCTGGCGGGCGCGCTGCGCGATCTCGGTTACGCGCCGCTCGAGTCGCATGCGAACTTCGTCTACGTGCCGGTCGACGACGGCCTCGCGCTCGGCGACTCTCTGCTTCGGCAAGGCATCGTCGTGCGCGCATGGCCGGACGCGATCCGAGTGTCGGTGCTCGACCGTGAGGACGACGACGTGCTGCTCGAGGCGCTCGGCGGCGCGCCGGCCGCGCCGTCGCGGCGCGCGCGGACGCTGCGCGCCACCGCCGAGACCCGGTTCACGACGCGGCTCGCGCTCGACGGCGAGCGCCGCATCCGCGTTGGTACCGGCGCGGGCCTCTACGACCATTTCCTCGAGCAGCTCGCGTTCCACGCCGGGTTCGACCTGGTGCTCGAGGGCGCCGGCGACGGCGAGACCGGCGACCACCACACCGCCGAGGACGCTGCGCTCGCGCTTGGTGCGGCGCTCGACGCCGCGCTCGGCGCGCGCACCGACATCGCGCGCTACGGCAACGCAGTCGTTCCGATGGACGACGCGCTCGCGCGCGCGGCCGTAGACCTGGGCGGCCGCCCCTACGCCGAGCTCAGGATCGAGCACGATCCGGGGATGGCCGAGCACATGCTCGCGAGCCTCGCGCAGTCGGCCCGCGCGGCGATCAACGTCGAGGCGACCGGACGTGACCCGCACCACGTCGCCGAAGCGGCCTTCAAGGCCGTCGGCCGCGCGCTGCGCGACGCCGTGCGCCGCGAGAACGCCGGACTGCCCTCGACGAAGGGCGTGCTGTGAACGTCGCGATCTGCGGCTACGGCGCGGGGAACGTCCGCTCCGTCGAGATCGCGTTCCGCCGGCTCGGCGCCGACATCACGGGCGACGTCGCGGGGGCGAACCTCGCGGTGCTGCCCGGCGTCGGGTCCGCGCGAGCCGCGATGGACGGCCTTCGCGCTCGCGGCCACGACGTGACGCTGCGCGAGCGATTCGACTCCGGCCGTCCGATCCTCGGCATCTGCCTGGGCCTGCAGCTCGCACTCGAGCGCACGGAGGAGGACGGCGGGGTGGAGGGGCTCGCGCTCCTTCCCGGCGAGGCCGTCCGCCTGGAGAGCGGCCGCGTGCCGCGCATGGGGTGGGCCGGCGTCGACGACGGCGGTGCCTTCTATTTCGCGCATTCGTACGCCGCGGTGACGCCCGCGGCGACCGCGTGGTCTGAGGGAATCGTCGCCGAGGCGCGGCACGGCTCGTTCGTCGGCTGCCAGTTCCACCCGGAGAAGAGCGGTGCGCTCGGCGCGCGCTACCTCGAGGAGCTGTGCCTCTCCCGCGTCTGATTCCGTGCCTCGACGTCGCGGGGGGCCGCGTCGTGAAGGGTGTGCGCTTCAAGGGGCTGCGCGACGTCGGCGACCCGATCGAGCTGGGCGCGGCCTACTCCGACGCAGGCGCGGACGAGCTCGTCTTCCTCGACATCGCGGCCACGCTCGACGAGCGTCCGACGCTGGTCGAGATGGTGCGCCGCGTCGCCGAGCGGCTGGCGATTCCGTTCACGGTGGGCGGCGGCGTGCGCGCCGCGGCCGACGCAGAGCAGCTGCTGGAGGCGGGAGCCGACAAGGTCGCGGTGAACTCGGCGGCGCTCGCTCGGCCCGAGCTGATCGCCGAGCTCGCGGAGCGGCTCGGCTCGCAGGCCGTCGTCGTGGCGATCGACGCGGAGGGCGGCGAGGTCCGCTCGCACGCCGGAACGCGCGTGGCGAACAGGCGCGCCGCCGACTGGGCGCGCGAGGCGGAGGAGCGTGGCGCGGGGGAGATCCTTCTCACGTCGATCGACGCCGACGGCACGCGCGCGGGCTACGACCTCGAGCTGACCGCCGCCGTCGCCGACGCCGTGCGCCTACCAGTGATCGCTTCGGGCGGCGCCGGCAACGCGCGCCACGTGGCAGATGCCCTCGGCGTCGCGCAGGCCGCCCTGCTCGCGTCGATCCTGCACGAGGACCCGCAACGGCTCGCGACCCTGCGCGCCGAGGTGCGCGAGCTCGGAGTGAACGTCAGATGACGCTGAGGGCCGCGATCGTGCAGGACGCGCGCACGAACCGCGTGCTGATGCTCGCGTGGATGAACGAGGAGGCGGAGCGCCTGACGCGCGAGACCGGGGAGGCCTGGTTCTGGAGCCGCTCGCGCGAGGAGCTCTGGCGCAAGGGCGCGACCTCGGGCAATACGCTCGCGGTCGAGGAGCTGCGGGACGACTGCGACGGGGATGCGCTGCTCGTGCGCGTCGCGCCTGCGGGCCCCGCCTGTCACACCGGTTCGCTCTCGTGCTTCGCGCCGGCGCTCTGGCGGACGATCAGCGACCGCGCGCTCGAGCGGCCCGAGGGCTCGTACACGACTGAGCTCCTGAATGCGGGCATCGGCGCGGTCGCACGCAAGGTAGGAGAGGAAGCCGTCGAGCTGACGGTCGCCGCCCTCGACGAGAGCGACGAGCGCGTGATCGAGGAGGCAGCCGACCTCGTCTACCACCTCTACGTGCTGCTCGCGGCGCGCGGCCTCGACGTCGCCGACGTCGAGGGTGCGTTGGCGGGACGCGCGTTGGAACCTGATTCGCGCAGCGAACCAGATTCCTGAGTTCCACTACGGCGGGGCTACCGAAGAAACTCGTGAATCTGGTTCGGCTGCGCCGAATCAGATTCAGGCCGGCTGCTTGGTCTTCCGCAGGTACGGCTTGATGGTCTCGTAGCCGGGGAAGCGCTCCTTGGCCTCGTCGTCCGAGACGGCCGTCGTGATGATCACGTCCTCGCCCTGGCGCCAGTCGACCGGCGTCGCCACCTTGTGCTTCGCGGTCAGCTGCAGCGAGTCGATGACGCGCAGGATCTCGCCGAAGTCGCGGCCGGTCGCGGCGGGGTAGGTGAGCGTCAGCTTGACCTTCCTGTCCGGGCCGATCACGAAGACGGAGCGAACCGTCGTCGTGTCGGCCGCGTTCGGGTGGATCATCCCGTACTTCTCGGCGACCTCACGGTTCTTGTCGGCGACGAGGGGGAAGTTGAGCTTGCTGCCGGTCACGTCCTCGATGTCCTGGCTCCACTTCTCGTGGTCGCTCAGGCCGTCGACGCTGAGCCCGACGACGCGCGTGTTCCGCTTCTCGAATTCGCCCTTGAGCGCCGCCACGCGGCCGAGCTCCGTCGTGCAGACGGGGGTGAAGTCCGCCGGATGCGAGAAGAGCACACCCCACGAATCGCCGAGATAGTCGTAGAAGTGCAGCTCGCCTTCCGTCGACTCCGCGGTGAAATCGGGTGCTTCGTCACCAAGCTGAAGTGCCATGCGAACCTCCTGAGAGACAGCTGATTTAAAGGCTAGCCGCAGTCTAGTTGCAGCCGTCCGCCCATTGCTTTACTCTTTGAAGCGATGTCGGCGCGCCTCAACCTCATCGCGAAGATCGTTGCCAAGTTCGCGCGCCCGCGACAGCGCTAGCCGGCACCGTTCCTCCCTCGCCCCGCCGGACTAGCCAGAGACGAGGCGAGGGATGAGGGCGACAGGCCTTTACGACCCGTCCTTCGAGCACGACGCATGCGGCGTCGCGTTCGTCGCGCGGCTCGACGGCGCTCCCACGCACGAAGCGGTTCGCCGCGCGCTTGTCGCGCTCTCGAACCTCGAGCACCGCGGCGCGGCCGGGGCGGACGCCGACACCGGCGACGGTGCGGGCATCCTCGTCCAGCTCCCGGACTCGTTCCTGCGGGCGGTCGCGGGGTTCGAGCTCCCCGAGCGCTACGGCGTCGCCGTCTGCTTCCTGCCCCAGCGTGCGTCCCGGCGCGTCGAGCTCGAGGAGCTGCTGGAGGCGACGGTGCTCGCCGAGGGCCAGACCGTGCTGGGCTGGCGCGACGTCCCCACCGACAGCGAGCACGTCGGCTCGCAGGCGCGGCTCTTCGCGCCGGTCATCCGCCAGCTCTTCGTCGGCGCCTCGCCCGAGCTCGACGCCGACGCCTTCGAGCGCAAGCTGTACGTGATCCGCCGCACGGCCGAGCGCGCGGCCGGAGCCGACCTCGTCATCCCGAGCTTCTCCGCGCGCACGCTCGTCTACAAGGGGATGCTGACTGCGCCGCAGCTCGCGCGCTACTTCCCCGATCTCGGCGACGAGCGGCTCACAAGCGCGCTCGCGCTCGTCCACTCGCGCTTCTCGACCAACACGTTCCCGAGCTGGGAGCTCGCTCACCCGTACCGCATGATCGCGCACAACGGCGAGATCAACACGCTGCGCGGCAACGTGAACTGGATGCGCGCGCGCGAGTCGCAGCTCGCGTCCGAGCTGTTCGGCGACGACATCCGCAAGGTTCTCCCCGTGGTCCGGCCGGGCGGCTCGGACACGGCGACGCTCGACAACGTGCTCGAGCTGCTCGTCCTGTCCGGCCGCTCCCTGCCGCACGCGCTGATGATGATGGTTCCCGAGGCCTACGCGGGGCGGGCCGACGTCTCCGACGAGCTGCGCGGCTTCTACCGATTCCACGAGTGCCTGACCGAGGCCTGGGACGGTCCCGCCGCGATCGCCTTCACCGACGGGCGTGTGATCGGCGCAACGCTCGACCGCAACGGCCTTCGTCCCGGGCGCTGGCTCGAGACACGCGACGGCTGGGTCGTGCTCGCCTCGGAAGCCGGCGCGCTCGAGGTTCCGGCCGAGAACGTCCTCCGCAAGGGCCGGCTGCAGCCGGGGAAGCTCTTCCTGGTCGACCTCGAGCGGGGACGCATCGTCCCTGACGACGAGCTGAAGCACGAGGTCGCGACGCGGCGTCCCTACGGCGCATGGTTCGAGCGCGAGCATGTGCGGCTCGCGGATCTCCCGCAGCGCGAGCCGCAACGCACGGACGCGGAGCCGCTACGCAGGCTGCAGCTCGCCTTCGGCTATTCGGAAGAGGACATGAAGGTGATGCTCGCGCCGCTCGCTGCGAACGCGGAGGAGGCGGTCGGCTCCATGGGCAACGACACGCCGCTCGCCGTGCTCTCCGCGCGCCGGCCGCTCCTCTACTCCTACTTCAAGCAGCTGTTCGCCCAGGTGACGAACCCGCCCATCGACTCGATTCGCGAAGCGGTCGTGATGAGCGTGCAGACGCTCGTCGGATCCGAGCGCAATCTGCTCGACGAGACACCCGTGCACGCCCGCCAGCTCGTGATCGACAACCCGATCCTCCGCGACCGCGAGCTGGAGGCGCTCCGGCAGGTCGACTCGAACATCTTCAAGGCGCACACGCTCGACTGCACGTGGCCCGTCGAAGAGGGTCCCGACGGCATGGAGGCGGCGGTGGACCGCGTCTGCGCCGAGGCCGACGAGGCGCTCGCGGGCGGCGCGAACATCCTGATCCTCTCCGACCGGGAGGTCGGCCCCGACCGCGTTGCTCTCCCCTCTCTCCTCGCGGTCGGGGCCGTGCACCACCATCTCGTCCGCGCCGGCACGCGCCTGCAGGCCGGGCTCGTGGTCGAGTCGGGCGAGCCGCGCAGCGTGCAGAGCGTCGCCGTGCTGATCGGCTACGGCGCGGCGGCGGTCAACCCGTACCTGATGCTCGCGACGATCGGGCAGCTCGTCGACGAGGGCCGGCTCGAGCTCTCGCGCGAGGAGGCCGAGACGCGTGCGGTGAAGGCGATCGGCAAGGGCCTTCTCAAGGCGATCTCGAAGATGGGGATCTCGACGATCTCGTCGTACTGCGGCGCGCAGATCTTCGAGGCCGTCGGGCTCGCGCCCGAGCTCGTGGAGCGGCACTTCACGGGCACGCCCTCACGCATTGGCGGCATCGGCGCCGGCGAGCTCGCCGAGGGATCGCTCGCGCGCCACGCGCGCGCCTATCCAGGCACGGCCGGCGAGCTCCTGCCGATCGTCGGCCTCTACGCGTGGCGCCGCGACGGCGAGCACCACCAATGGAACCCCGAGACGATCGCGCTCCTCCAGCACGCCGTCCGCGGCGGCGGCGCGAAGACGTACGAGGAGTTCGCATCCGTCGTCAACGACGATTCGGCGCGCCGATCAACGCTGCGCGGGCTTCTGCGCTTCCGGGAGCGCGAACCGATTCCGCTGGACGAGGTCGAGCCGGCGAGCGAGATCGTGAAGCGCTTCTCGACCGGCGCGATGTCGCTCGGCTCGCTCTCCCGCGAGGCGCACGAGAACCTCGCGATCGCGATGAACCGCATCGGCGGCCGCTCCAACACCGGCGAGGGCGGGGAGGACCCCGACCGCTACCTCGACGAGCGCCGCTCGAAGATCAAGCAGGTCGCGTCCGGCCGCTTCGGCGTGAACATCGACTACCTGACGAACGCCGACGAGCTGCAGATCAAGATGGCGCAGGGCGCGAAGCCCGGCGAGGGCGGGCAGCTGCCGGGGCACAAGGTGGACGAGTACATCGCGAGCGTGCGCTTCACGACGCCGGGCGTCGGCCTGATCTCGCCGCCGCCGCACCACGACATCTACTCGATCGAGGACCTCAAGCAGCTGATCTACGACCTGCGCTGCGGCAACCCGCGCGCGCGGATCTCGGTCAAGCTCGTGTCCGAGATCGGCGTCGGCACGGTGGCGGCGGGCGTGGCCAAGGCCAACTCCGACCACGTGCTGATCTCCGGCCACGACGGCGGCACCGGCGCCTCGCCGCTGTCCTCGATCCAGTCGGCCGGCGTGCCGTGGGAGATCGGCCTGGCCGAGACCCAGCAGACGCTGGTGCTGAACGACCTGCGCTCGCGCATCTGGGTGCAGACCGACGGGCAGATCAAGACCGGCCGCGACGTCGTGGTGGCTGCGCTGCTGGGCGCGGACGAGATGGGCTTCTCCACCGCGCCGCTGATCGCCACCGGCTGCATCATGATGCGCGCCTGCCACCTGAACACGTGCCCGGTGGGCATCGCCACGCAGGACCCCGAGCTGCGCAAGCGCTTCAAGGGCCAGCCCGAGCACGTCGTCAACTTCTTCTTCTTCGTCGCCGAGGAGGCGCGGGAGATCATGCGCCGGCTCGGCATCCGTCGCTTCGAGGACCTGGTGGGCCGCGTCGACCTGCTCGAGGCCAACGAGGCGATCGACCGCTGGAAGGCGCGCGGCGTCGACCTGACCCACGTGCTGCGCGCGCCCGCGGTGCCCGACGGCACGCCGCTGCGTCGCTGCCGGCCGCAGGACTCGCCGCTGCCCGCCGCGCTCGACTGGCGCCTGATCGAGGCCGCGAAGGACGCGATCGACCACAAGCGGCCGGTCTCGGGCCAGTTCGACGTCCGCAACGTCAACCGGACGGTCGGCGGCCTGCTCTCGAGCGCGGTCACGGAGGTCCACGGGGCGCACGGCCTGCCGCCCGAGACGATCCGCTTCACGCTGCGCGGCTCGGCCGGCCAGTCGTTCGGCGCGTGGCTGGCTCCGGGCGTCGAGCTCACGCTGATCGGCGACGCCAACGACTACACCGGCAAGGGGCTGTCGGGCGGAGTGCTCGCGGTGATGCCGCCGGAGAACGCGCTGTTCGCCGCCGAGGAGAACGTGCTGATCGGCAACACGGTGCTCTACGGCGCGACCGCCGGGCGCGCGTTCTTCCGCGGGCTCGCCGGCGAGCGCTTCGCCGTCCGCAACTCCGGAGCGCGCGCGGTGGTCGAGGGCGTCGGCGACCACGGGTGCGAGTACATGACGGGCGGCATCGTCGTCGTGCTCGGCCGGACGGGGCGCAACTTCGCGGCCGGCA
>JBJMKB010000035.1:0-31237 GCA_045806045.1 Gaiellaceae bacterium
GAACGTGGGGATGATCGATGTTGCGATGCCGAACGCGGGCAGGACGATGATGTAGACCTCGGGGTGGCCGAAGATCCAGAACAGGTGCTGCCAGAGCAGCGGGTCGCCGCCGTGCGCGACGTCGAAGAAGTGGAAACCGAGCTTCCGCTGCAGCTCGAGGAAGATGCAGTCGGCCGTCAGCGCGGGGAGCGCGAAGATCAGCGACAGCGCCGCGGCGAGGATCGCAAAGCAGAAGAGCGGCATGCGGTTCCACGACATGCCGGGCGCGCGCAGCTTGAACGTCGTGACGATGATGTTCAGCGCGCCCAGGGTCGACGCGACGCCGTTGAAGATCAGCCCGAGCGCGTAGAAGTCGATGTTGACGCCGCCGTCGTAGCGCCGGAGCGCGAGCGGCACGTAGTCGAACCAGCCGGCGTTCGGCGCCGCATGCACCAGGAAGCTCGAGTACATGAAGATGCCGGAGCCGAGGAACAGCCAGTAGCTCAGCGCGTTCAGGCGCGGGAACGCCATGTCGCGCGCGCCGATCATCAGCGGCAGCAGATAGTTGCCGAACGCGCCGATCGTGATCGGGATGATGAAGAAGAAGATCATCGTGACGCCGTGCATCGTCATGAGCTGGTCGTAGGTCTCCGGGCCGACCAGGTGCTCGTTCGCACGGGTGAGCTGCGTGCGCATCAGCAGCGCCTCGACGCCGCCGGCTGCGAAGAAGAGGAGCGTCGTCCAGAAGTAGAGGAGGCCGATCCGCTTGTGGTCGACGGTCGTCAGCCAGCCGAGGGCGCCCGGGCGCTCGACCCACACCTGCTCCAGGCGCTGGACACGATCGCGTACGGGGGCGGTCACGGCCATCAGCGCAGCGTCCGGAGGTAGGAGGCGAGCGCGCGCCAGTCGGCATCGCTCAGGTGGAGGTTCGGCATCCTGTTCCCCGGCTTGAAGTGCTGCGGGTCGCGGATCCACCCCGCGAGGTACTGCGGCGTGTTCGGGATCGTGTTCGCCGCGAGGGTGAGACGCGACGCGACGTGGGTGAGGTCGGGCCCGACGTCGCCGTGGGCGTCGGTGCCGCGGATCTGGTGGCAGTCGGCGCATCCGCCGCGCGCAAAGACCGCCGGTGCCTTCGCCGCTGCGGGACGCGCGTTCGCCGCAAGCCAGCGCCGGAACGCGGCCATCGGCTCCGCGACGACGAGCACGGCCATGTGCGCGTGCTGCAGTCCGCAGAACTCCGCGCACTGACCCCGGTAGCGCCCCGGCCGGTTCGCCTCGAGCAGCACGCGGTTCGTGTAGCCGGGGACGAGGTCGATCTTCCTGTTCAGCTCCGGGACCCAGAAGCTGTGGATGACGTCGGCCGTCGCGCCGACGACCGTGACACGTGTCCGCGCCGGGATGTGGATCTCGTTCGCGGTCACGACCGGCGTGCCGTCGTAGCGAACCTCCCACCACCAATCGTGTCCCGTGACGTGGATCGTCATCGCGCTCGAGCCCGTCGCGGGCGCGGCGGTGGAGCGCATGACGAAGAAGTCCGACCAGACGAAGAGGATCGACAGGAGCGCGATCGGCAGCGCGACGCCGAGGCCGATCACGAGCTTCGTCGCGCCGCCCTCGCCGATCCCGCCCGGCAGCTCCGCCTTCGTCCGCCGCAGCCAGCCGAGGAAGAGCAGGCAGACCACGAGCGCGAACCCGAGCGACGAGGCGACGAGCAGCGCCCAGAAGAGCTTCGCGATCTCGTGCTCCTGATGGGACTCCGGGTGGACGACGTTCTGGTTCCCCCCGCAGCCGGTGAGCGCGAGCACGAGCCCGAGCAGGGGGAACCGAAGGCGCGACCGTGGCGTCATCTCCCGCGGTCGGGGTACCCGTCAGATCGTCGCCAACACCTCGTTGAGGTCGGGCCACATCGTCGTGTCGATGCGGACGATCGCGCCGCCGATCGGAAGCGCGTCCCACTCGCCCGAGGCGGCGCGCGCCGCGATCTCGTCCGCGGCCTCCCGGTCGTAATGCACGGGATGATCGTGCGTGTCGCGGACGAGCAGCCTCTGTCGGAGCGTCTCGGGCGCGGCGGAGACGTGCACCTGGACGATCTCCGCGGCCGGCAGCGCCTCGAACCACTCTGCGGTCAGGAAGTTCCCTTCGAGGATCAGCCGCGATCAGCGGCAGGTGAAGGCGCTCGCGTAGCGCGGCGGCGATCGTCGTCTTGCCGGCGCCCGGCGGCCCCGTGACGACTACGAGCCGAGGAGTCGCCTGAGCACGTACGGGAGGATGCCTCCGTGGCGCAGGTACTCGCGCTCGCGTGGGGTGTCGAGACGGACGCGCGCGCGGAACTCCTTGTCGTCCGCACGCACCGTCACCTCGCGCGCCTCGCCGTTCTCGACGCCGAGGATCGAAAACGACTCGCGGCCCGTCAAGCCCAGTGACTCGGGCGAGTCGCCGTCCGTGAACTGCAGCGGCAGCACGCCCATCATGAGCAGGTTCGAGCGGTGGATTCGCTCGTACGACTCGGCGATCACCGCCCGAACCCCGAGCAGGTTCGGGCCCTTGGCGGCCCAGTCGCGCGACGAGCCGGAGCCGTACTCCTTCCCGGCGAGCACGACCGTCGGCGTGCCGTCCGCGAGGTAGCGCTGCGACGCGTCGTAGATCGTCATCTCCTCGCCGCTCGGAACGTGCGCCGTCCACGTTCCCTCCGATCCCGGCACGAGCTTGTTGCGCAGGCGGACGTTGGCGAAGGTTCCCCGCAGCATCACCTCGTGATTCCCGCGACGTGCGCCGTACGAGTTGAAGTCCTTGCGCTCGACACCGTGCTCGACGAGGTACGTGCCCGCCGGCGAGTCGGGCTTGATCGAGCCGGCGGGCGAGATGTGGTCGGTCGTGACCGAATCGCCGAGCCACACGAGCACGTTGGCCCCGTCGATGTCGGAGACGGTCGCCGGCTCATGCGACATCCCTTCGAAGTACGGCGGCTGCCGGACGTAGGTCGACTCGGGCTCCCAGGCGAACAGCTCGCCCTCCGGAACCGGAAGCGCCCGCCAGGCCTCGTCGCCGCTGAAGACATCCGCGTACGTGTCGGCGAACTGTTCGGCGCGCACCGAGCGCGCGATCGTCTCGCCGATCTCCGCACCGCTCGGCCAGATGTCGCGGAGATACACGTCGCCGCCGTCATTGTCGGGGCCGATCGGCTCGTTCTCCCAGTCGATGTCCATCCGCCCGGCGAGCGAGTACGCGACGACGAGGGGCGGTGAGGCGAGGTAGTTCGCCTTGACCTCGGGATGGATGCGCGCTTCGAAGTTCCGGTTGCCGGAGAGCACCGAGCAGACCACGAGGTCGCCCTCGTTCACGGCTTCGGAGATCTCGTCCGCCAGAGGGCCCGAGTTGCCGATGCACGTCGTGCAGCCGTAGCCGACCGTGTTGAAGCCGAGCTCGTCGAGCGGCTCCTGCAGTCCGGCCTGCTCGTAGTAGCGCGTCACGACCTTCGAGCCCGGCGCGAGCGAGGACTTGACCCACGGCTTGCGCTGCAAGCCCTTTGCGAGCGCGTTGCGCGCGAGGAGCCCGGCCGCGACCATCACCTGCGGGTTCGACGTGTTCGTGCACGAGGTGATCGCCGCGATCACGACCGACCCGTGGTCGAGCTCGTAGTCCGTTCCGCGGACGCGCGTGCGCTGGTGGCCGGGCGGGTTCGCAACGGCGACCGGCACGACGTCGGGCAGCTCCTCGCCCGCCGGCTGCTGCTCCGTCGTCGGGTCGGAGGCCGGGAACGTCTCTGCGAGGGCCTCGTCGTGGGTGCCGTTCGGGTAGTCGACGCCGAACGTCCCGAGCGCTTCGATGAACGAGTCCTTCGCGCGTGCGAGCGGGACGCGGTCCTGCGGGCGCCGCGGGCCCGCGAGCGACGGCTCGACGTCGCCGAGATCGAGCTCGACGATCTGCGAGTACGTCGCATACTCGCTCGGGTCGTGCCAGAGCAGGTTCTCCTTGCAGTACGCCTCGACGAGCGCGATGCGCTCGGGCGGCCGGCCGGTCAGGCGCAAGTAGTCGACCGTGACCTGATCGACGGGGAAGAAGCCGCACGTCGCGCCGTACTCCGGCGACATGTTCCCGAGCGTCGCACGGTCGGCGAGCGGAAGTGCCGTCACGCCCTCTCCGAAGTATTCGACGAACTTTCCGACGACGCCGGCCTTGCGCAGGATCTCGGTCACCGTCAGCACGAGGTCGGTCGCCGTCGCGCCTTCCGGAAGCGCGCCCGACAGCTTGAAGCCGACGACTTGCGGGACGAGCATCGACAGCGCCTGGCCGAGCATGGCGGCCTCGGCCTCGATCCCGCCGGCGCCCCAGCCGAGCACGCCGAGGCCGTTGACCATCGTCGTGTGCGAGTCGGTGCCGACGAGCGTGTCGGGGAACGCGACACCGTCGCGGTCGTCGACGACGCGCGCGAGGTACTCGAGGTTCACCTGGTGGCAGATGCCGGTGCCGGGCGGGACGACCTGGAAGTTCGCGAACGCGTTCTGGCCCCAGCGCAGGAAGAGGTACCGCTCGCGGTTTCGCTGCATCTCGAGCTCGACGTTGCGCGCAAACGCCATGCGCGAGGCGAACGCGTCGACCTGAACCGAGTGGTCGATCACGAGCTCGGCGGGAATGTGCGGGTTGATCTTCGACGGATCGCCGCCCAGGTCAGCCATCGCGTTCCTCATCGCCGCCAGGTCCACGACCGCCGGAACGCCCGTCAGGTCCTGGAGGAGGACGCGCGACGGCGTGAACGAGATCTCGTTCGAGGGCTCCGCCTTGGCGTCCCAGCGGGCGACCGCCTCGACGTCGGCTTCGCCCGCGTTCCGAAGGACGTTCTCGAGCAGGACGCGCAGCGTGTACGGCAGACGGGCGACGTCGTACGAGGCCTGCAGCTCGTCCAGCCGGAAGATCTCGTACGAGCGGTCTCCGACGGTGAGCTTGGCGGGCGAGGGCATCGCCCTCGATTCAACCAGACGCGGCTTTGCCGGCGCTGCGCGCCTGCGTGAAGCGGGTCACCGTCACGAGGCCGATGCCGCCGATCATGTTCCCGGCCGCGGCGACGCCGAAGTTCTCGAGCACGAACGTCCACGGGATCTTCGCGCCGTAGCGGATGCCGTAGATCTGCTCGATCGTGACGACGATCGCATGGTTGAACGTGCCGAGCGCGAGGATCGCGGCCGCGATCCAGGCGACGACGACGCGCACGCCGATCGAGCGCTGCCCTTCCACGAACCACGTCATCGCGGTGATCAGAGCGCCGGCGACGATCGCGCTGACGAAGAGCGGGAGCCAGCCGTTCGAGTGGATCACCTCCGCCGTCCGGATCGCCGTGGTGCCGGAGCCGTACGGCAGGACGCTGTGCACGCTCACGAGCACGACCATCAGCGCGCCGG
The DNA here is from genome assembly GCA_045806045.1 of Gaiellaceae bacterium. GTDB lineage: Bacteria > Actinomycetota > Thermoleophilia > Gaiellales > Gaiellaceae > PALSA-600. The sequence goes on from JBJMKB010000035.1 coordinate 5,376, forward strand.
CGGCGATGTTGAAGATCGGCGAGATCGTCCAGAGCTCGGCGAGCTTCAGCCAGGCGTTTCGCTGCTTCCCCTCGATGCCTGCAAGCGGGACGAGGAAGTTCTCCGTAAACAGCTCGCCGCGACCGACGACGAGGAAGACGAAGCCGACGCCGAAGCCGAGCGCCCCGAAGACGTGTGCGGCGTGGCGCCCGAGGTCGTGCTCGAGCTGCGATTCGATCAGCACGAGCACGGTGACGCCCACGACGACGTCGAAGCCCGCCGCGATCGCGGTCGCCGCCATCTCGAGGAACGGCCGCTGGAGGCGCCTGCTTCCCTCCTCCTTCGTCAGCTCGTAGATCTGCTCGGGCTGCGGAACGCCCATCAGGCGAACTGCGCGGCGAACTCGATGAAGCCGCGCTGGTCCTCGGCGACGTTGTGCAGCGCGACGTGCGTGAAGCCCGCGCGCGCGAACTCGTCGATCTTCTGCCGCCAAGCATCGGGGTCGTCGCCCAGGACGAGCGACCCCTCCAGATCCTCCTCGCGCACGAGCTCGGCGACCGCTTCGAAGTCCCGCGGAAGCGCGAGCTCGGTCGAGAGGTCGCCTCCCATCGCGGTGTTCGGCTGCCGCTCCTTCGCGATCCTGCGCGCCTCGCTTCGGTCCGAGACGAAGACGCCGGCGACCTTGCCGTAGATCGGCCCCGTCCCGCCCGCGTCCTTGTAGATCTTCACGATCTCCGCGTCGGGCGACGTGTTCATGTGACCGTCGCCCTTCGCGGCTGCGAGCTTCGCCGCGTTCGCCGCCTTCGCGGCGACGACGATCGGCGGCGGCTCGCCCGGCGCGTCGTACAGCTTCGCCTGCTCGACCGTGTAGTACTTGCCGCGGTAGGTCTCCCAGTCGCCTCCGAGGAGCGCGCGAAGGACGTCGATCGCCTCCTCGAGCATCTGCAGGCGCACGTCGGCACGCGGCCACTTGTCTCCGAGCACGTGCTCGTTCAGGTTCTCCCCGGTACCGACACCGAGGAAGAACCGCCCCTGCGCGAGCGCCTGCGACGTCGCGGCGGCGTGCGCGACGATCGCCGGGTGGATCCGGATCAACGGGCACGTGACCGCGGTCCCGAGCCGGATCCGCGAGGTCGACGCGGCGATCGCCCCGATCACGCCCCACACGAACGGGCTGTGTCCCTGCGCGTCGACCCACGGATGGATGTGGTCCGAGATCAGCGCGTGCTCGAAGCCCGCTTCCTCGGCGAGCCTGGCGTTCTCCACGAGTGCGACCGGTCCGTGCTCCTCCGACGACAGCCAGTAGCCGATCTCCATTCGTGCGACGTACCTGCGCCCTGCGACCGTAAACTCGCGGCGTGGCGAGCGAGCGGCACATCGTCGGTCTCGGCGGCGGTGGCGATACGCGTGAGCAGACCGACCGGCTCTACGACTACATCCTCGGGCTGACCGGAAAGAGCCGTCCACGCGTGCTGTACGTCCCGACGGCCGCGGCGGAGGATCCGGCGTCGACGCTCTGGTTCTACGAGCGATTCGCGGCCCGCGCGCAGCCCTCTCATCTGAGCACGTTCCCGTGGCCGCCGAAGAACGTGCGCGAGCTGATCCTGTCGCAGGACGTGATCGACGTCAGCGGCGGCAACACGGCCAACATGCTCGCGATCTGGAAGGTGCACGGCATCGACGCGGCGCTGCGCGACGCATGGGAGAACGGCGTCGTCCTCTGCGGCGCGAGCGCGGGGATGATCTGCTGGTTCGAGGCCGGTGTGACGGATTCGTTCGGCCCGCAGCTCGAGGCGATGGACTGCCTCGGCTTCCTCCCGGGGAGCGCGTGCCCGCACTACGACGGCGAGGAGCTCCGCCGTCCGCGGTACCGCGAGCTGGTCGACGCTGGATTTCCTGAAGGTGTTGCGGCCGACGACGGTGTGGGGATCCACTACGAGGGAACGGAGATCGCCGAGATCGTCGCGTGCCGTCCCGGCGCGAGCGCGTATCGCGTCACCCGTGAAGGCGAAGAAAGGCTGGAGGCGAGAGAGCTGTGAACAGCCAGCGTTCGGCGGAGATCCAGGTCGTGCTGGAGGGCGTCAAGCTCCCGGCGACGCGGGACCAGCTCGTGCGCTACGCCGCGCTCCACGACGCCGAGGCGTCGGCCGAGCTCGCGCGCATCCCGGATCGCGAGTACGACTCGATCGACGAAGTGGGCGAGGCGCTCTACCCGACCGAGCCGCTTCATCGTGAGGAGGAGCGGCTGCCGCGACCCGAGAGCGGAGAGCCGCCGGGACGCGAGGACTATGTCCGCCCGTTCCCCGAGAGCGGCCGCGTCCGTAGTGAGGCTTAGGTCGACGCGGCCGCCTGCTTCGCGCGCAGGCGCTCGCGCTGCGGCAGCACCGTGTACCTCGGGTCGCGGGCGGACTGGAAGCCCGCCTTGAACACCGACCAGCGAAGCGCGACCTCGCCGGCCAGGACGAGCGTGCCGCCCGCCACGGCCGCCGCGCGGCTGCGTTTGCCCCGCCACGCCAGGAGACCCGCTCCCGCCGCGGCGCAGATCTTCGACGCCTTCGCGAACGTGCCGGCTTCGCCCTGGTGGTAGACCTCGCCGACGAAGCCGAGCCGTCTCTCCATCGCCTGGAAGAGCCCGAGCTCGGTCGCCACGCCCGCGACCGCAGCTCGCCGCGCGGGGCCTGCTGCGCCGGTCGGGGTGCAGATCGCGGCCGCCGCACCGGCGCTCGCAGCGGCGCTCGCACCGAAGAGCCACGGCAGCTCGTCGCGCGCCTCGCTCCAGACCGGGATCGCCGTGTTCGCAAGCAGGGCTCCCGTGTAGGTTGCGAGCGGCGGCCCGCTTACGACCGAGACGAGCTCGGCAACCGCCCGCAGCGGTCGCAGGATGCCGAGCAGCTCGAGCGCGGCGGCCGTGTTCGTGGCGCCGCCGGAGACGGCGAGGATCCAGCTTCCGACGCTCATCGGCGAGGTGACCTTGAACACGCGCAGCATGTTCAGGAAGCGCTCCGGCCGGCCCAGGTCGGAGATCAGGAGCGGCGGGGACACAAGCTCGGCGGCGGCCCCGATGTAAAGCGCCGACTTCGCCAGGCGCTCGTTTCCCGCCACGCGCGCGAGCCCGTGCAGCACGCCCGACGCCCCCGCGAGGCCCCCGGTGAAGAGGTAGAACGGGATCTCCGGCTGCCACGTGGGCTCCTTGACGATCGGGCGGCCGTAGTAGGAGTCGGCCGTCACTCGGGGCCTCCTCCGACGAATGCGGCTGCGAGGCCGACGACCAGCGCCGTCGCGGCGAGCGCGGTCGACTTCCAGAGCGTCGGCAGGTGCTTCGTCGGCACGACGGGGTCGGGCGGGAGGCCGTAGACCTCGGGCTCGTCGAGCAGGAGGAAGAACGCGCCGAAGCCCCCGACACCGTCCTCCGGGTCGTTGCCGTAGAGCCGCGCGCCGTTCCACCGCTCGGCCTCGAGCTTCGCGAGGCGCTGCTCGGCTCGGGAGCGCAGCTCGTCCAGCTCGCCGAACTGGATCGAGTCCGTCGGGCATGCCTTCGCACACGCCGGTTCGTGGCCGCCCTTGAGGCGGTCGTAGCAGAGCGTGCACTTCCACACGCGGCCGTCTTCCCTCTTGCCGAGCAGCGGCAGCGCGAGCGGCGCGTCCTCCGGCCTGCGCGGTAGGTGCCGCTTGTCCAGCACGCCGAATGGGCACGCGGGGACGCAGTAGCCGCAGCCGTTGCAGATGTCCTCCTGCACGACGACGGTGCCGAACTCGGTGCGGAAGAGCGAGCCGGTCGGGCAGACGTCGAGACAGCCTGCGTGCGTGCAGTGCTTGCACACGTCGCTCTCCATCAACCAGCGCAGCGGCTCGGGGCTGCCGTCGTCGAGCTTCTGCGGCTCGTTCTGCTCGACGAACGCGACGTGACGCCACGTGTTCGCGTTCAGCTCGCCGGTGTTGTCGTAGCTCTGCCCGGTCCACTCGAGCCCGTCCTCGGGCACGAGGTTCCATTCCTTGCACGCGACCTCGCACGCCTTGCAGCCGATGCACACCGACGTGTCGGTGAAGAAGCCCATGCGCGGCTTCGCGTCCGACTCGTACGTCTCGATGCCGTCCGCCTGAGCGCTCATCTCGTCGCACGCTCCCTCACGCCCGATACGAATCGCGCGAGTCTCGGGCCGCGCGGACGGCGACCGGGCCTGATGTCGCACGTGAAGCCCTTGACCTCCTGGATGTGCACGTTCGGGTCCAGTGCCATGTGCGCGAGGTCGTTCGCGGCGCCGCCCGTCGTCAGCCCGCGCTGGCCCCAGTGATACGGCAGGCCGACCTGATGGCACACGCGCCCCTCCACGCGGACGGGGCGGACGCGCTCGGTGACGAGCACCCGCGCCTCGATCGCCGCGCGCGCGGTGATCACCGTCGCCCAGCCGCCGTGCGCGAGTCCGCGCTCGCGCGCGAGATCTGGGTGCACCTCGACGAACATCTGCGGCTGCAGCTCGGAGAGGTACGGCACCGTACGCGACATGCCGCCGGCGGTGTGGTGCTCCGTCAACCTGTACGTCGTCGCGACGTACGGGAACTCCTCGCTGCCCGGCGGGTGGTAGGGGTCTTCGTGCTTCTGCATCTGCCGCGCGGGATTCGAGCGCTGCCCGTAGAGCGGGTTGCGGAACGGCGTCTCGTGCGGCTCGTAGTGCGCCGGCAGTGGGCCGTCCTCGAGCCCCTGCGGCACGAACAGCCAGCCGCGGCCGTCGGCCTGCATGATGAACGGGTGGTCGCCGGCGATCGCCTCCGGGCCGGTCGCATCCTGCGCCGGCCGGTAGTCGGGCGGCTTCTCCTCGTCGAAGTCCGGGGTGTCGTTGCCTGTCCACTTCTTCTGCTCGGGGTCCCACCAGATGAGCTTCTTCCGCTCCGACCACGGCTTCCCGTCGGGGTCGGCCGACGCGCGGTTGTAGAGCAGCCGGCGGTTCGCGGGCCACGCCCAGCCCCATTCGGGCCCGCCGAAGCTCTGCTCCCAGTAGGGCTTCCTCCGTGCCGCCATGTTGTGCTCGCCGGCGAAGACGCCGCAGTAGATCCAGCAGCCGCACGCGGTCGTCCCGTCGGCCTTCAGCTCCTTGTACGCGCTGAGCGCCCGGCCCTCGGCGTTCCACCCGTTGATCTCCGCGAGCACCGCCTCCGCGCTCGGCTCCTCGTGCTCTCCCGACGTCGGGTACGACCACGTCAGGTCCTGGATCGGGCGGTCGCGCGGGTCCTGCGAGTCCTTCAGCCGCTCCCTGATCTTCTTGCCGAGGTGGAAGTAGAACCAGAGATCCGAACGGCAGTCCTCCTTCGGCTCGACCGCCTTGAAGTGCCACTGGAGCAACCGCTGCGTGTTCGTGAAGGAGCCGTCCTTCTCGACGTGCGTCGACGCCGGGAGGAAGAACACCTCCGTCGGGATCTGCTCGGTCACGAGCTCGCCGGACTCGATCTCCGGGCTGTCGTACCAGAACGCCGCCGATTCGATCTCGACGATGTCGCGCACGACGAGCCAGTCGAGCTTCGCGAGCGCGAGGCGCTGCGCACGCCCGTTGGCCGAGCCGACCGCCGGGTTCTGGCCGGCGAGCATGTAGCCCTCGACCTTGCCCTCCAGCATCTGCTGGATCGTCCAGTAGTTGGAGTTGTCGTCGTCGATGCGCGGCAGGTACGAGAAGCAGAACTCGTTCTCGGCCGTCGCCGCCTCGCCCCACCACGCCTTCAGAAGCGAGATCAGGTACGTGTCGAGCTTGTGCCACCAGCCGCCCTCGGCGCGGTGGAACTCGGTCCACTTGCCGAGCTCCTGGACGTCCTCGACGTGCGGCATGTCGATGTAGCCCGGCAGCGTGTTGTAGAGCGTCGGGATGTCCGTCGAGCCCTGGATGGACGCATGCCCGCGTAGCGCGACGATGCCGCCGCCCGGCCGGCCGACGTTGCCGAGGAGCAGCTGGATGATCGCCGCGGTGCGGATGATCTGCACCCCGACCGTATGCTGCGTCCAGCCGACGGCGTAGGCGAACGAGCCGGTGCGCTCGCGGCCCGAGTTTTCGCACAGCGCCTCCGCGACCTCGAGGAACTCGTCGACGGAGCAGCCGCACGCGTCGGCGACGAACTCCGGCGTGTAGCGCGCGAAGTGCCGCTTCACGATCTGGAAGATGCAGCGCGGATCCTGCAGCGTCGTGTCCTCGCGGGGCGGCTCGCCGCCGTGCAGCATCGAGCTCCCGCCGCCGTGGCCCGCCTGCTCGCCTTTCGGCGGCTTACCGGCCTTGATCGTCGTGCCTTCGTACCTCCAGCTCGTCGGGTCGTACTGCTTCTTCTCCGGGTCCCAGCCCGAGAAGAGCCCGTCGAGGTCCTCGGTGTCCCGGAACTCGGGATCGACGATCACGACCGCGTTGGTGTAGCGCTTGACGTACTCGTCGAACCAGCGCTCGTGCTCGAAGATGTAGTTGACGATCCCGCCGAGGAACGCGATGTCGCTGCCGGCGCGGATGCCGACGTGCTTGGTTGCCATCGCGCTCGTGCGCGTGAACCGCGGGTCGACATGGAACACCTTGGCGCCGCGCTCCCGTGCCTCCATCACCCACTGGAAGCCGACGGGATGGTTCTCCGCCATGTTCGACCCCATGATCACGATGCAGTCCGAATTCATGAGGTCCTGCTGGTAGTCGGTCGCGCCGCCTCGTCCGAACGAGGTGCCCAGACCGGGCACCGTCGAGCTGTGTCATATGCGGGCCTGGTTCTCGACCTGGACGACACCGAGCGCCGTGCAGAGCTTCTTGATCAGGTAGTTCTCTTCGTTGTCGAGCGTCGCGCCGCCGAGGTTTGCGATCCCCATCGTGCGCTTCGCAGGCTGCCCTTCCGGTGTCGTCTCCTGCCACGTGCGCTCGCGGCTCGCGATCACGCGGTCCACGATCATGTCCATCGCCTCGTCGAGCGGCAGCTCCTCCCAGCGCGTCCCGTGGGGCCGCCGGTACTTGACCTTGTACTCGCGTAGCGGGCTCGTGTGGAAGCTCTTCGACGCCGAGCCCTTCGGGCACAGCCGACCGCGCGAGATCGGGCTCGCGGGGTCGCCCTCGATCTGCGTGACCGAGCCGTCCTTGACGTACACGAGCTGCGCGCACCCGACGGCGCAGTAGGGGCAGACGGAATGCGCGACGTGGTCGGCTGCCTCCGTGCGTGGCCGGAGCGTTCGCGAACGCTGTGACTGCACGGCCCTCCCGAGGCCGAGTGGATCGCCCTCGCGGAGCTGGCGCACGACCGGCCACGACTCGAGGAGCTTCGTGAAACCCACGTGGCCGCTCTATCCAGGCGGGGACGCGGTAAAACGCATCGGGACGCGATCTACTCCTCGAGGGCGTCGACGACGCGGCGCAGCTCGCTGCGCTCGGGGCCGAGGGCGTCGTGGACGCGCGCGAGCTTCGCCTCGCCCGCCGGCGTCAGCGAGAGGTGCGCCACCCGCCCGTCCGCAGCGGAGGGCGTGCGCCGGACGAGCCCAGCCTGCTCGGCCCGCTGGACGAGCTCGGTGACCGCGCTCTGCGTGAGGGCGAGGCGGTCGACGAGTGCTGAGACGGTCGTCGTGCCGTCGCCGCAGCCGGCGATCTGGAGGAGCAGTAGATGCTGGCCGGGCGTGATGCCCGCCGCGCGCGCGGCATTCTCGCTCGTACGGAGGAAGCGCCGCAACGCGGCGCGGAACTCTGCGGCCTTCGCATACCGGTTACCCGCCACGCCAGGGTTTTTTCACCCTTCGCCGCCGGAATCAAGTATCGGATGCGTCGCGCCCTCCGGTTTTTCGCGTGGTTCGTCGCGCTCGAGCTGCTCTGGGCCGTTCTCGTCGGGACGCGTCAGAGCACCGAGCTGGTCGCAGGGCTCGGGGCGTCCGCGCTGGGCGCCGGCTTCGCGGAGCTGCTGCGCTCGCAAGGGCTGATGGGCTATTCGGTCGACTGGCCGCTGCTCGCGAAGGCGTGGAAGCTCCCGTGGCTCGTGCCGTTCGACTTCGGGGTGGCGACCTGGGTGCTCGTGCGCGCGCTTGTGCACCGGCGGCGGATCCGGGGTCGCTGGGTGACGGTGCCGTTCCGCACGGCACCGGGCTCCGCGGGGAGGTGGGAGCGCGCGTTCGCGGTCGCGACGTCGAACGGCGCGGCGAATGCGATCGTTGTCGATCTGCGCGACGACGAGGCGCTCATGCACGCGCTCGACTCGACGATCTTCACCGCGAGGACGGTCTTGTGAACGTCTTCCTCTGGGCCTCGACGGCTCTCCTCGCGCTCGAGCTGCCCTTGCTCGGGTACGCATTCTTTGCGCGCCGAATCGACGGACTTGTAGCGCTGCAGGCCGCAGGCTCCGTCTGGACGCTTGCGCTCGTCACGCTCGCGCAGGGTTTCGAGCGTCCCACGTACGCGTTCCTCGCGGTCGTCGCCGCTGTCCTGACGTTCGCTGGCGGCATGGTGTTCGTCCGGTTCTTCGCACGGGAGCTCGCGCCGTGAGGACGGTCGTCGTCGACACCCTCCTCGCGCTCACGGTTCTCAGCGAGCTGATCTGCGTCGTCGGAGTGTTCACGTCCGCGACGATCTTTGCCCGGTTGCACTATGCGGGAGCGACCACTTCGCTCGCGCCGTTCTTCGTGCTCGCGGCGGTCGCGATTCGCCAGCCGCATCCCTACACGGCGCCGGTGTGGAACGCGCTCTTCGTCGCGGTGGCGCTCTTCGCGCTCAACAACGTGCTCACGCAGGCGATCGCGAACGTCGCAAAGCAGCACGAGCTCTGATGGTTCCGCTTCAGCTCGTTGCGATCCTCTTCGTCGCGGCCGGTGCGAGCGCCGTCGTGCTCAGCCGGGACATCGTGCGACAGGCGATCGTCCTCTCGATCTACGGCTTCGGTCTCGCGGTGCTCTTCCTGGTGTACCAGGCCCCCGATGTCGCGCTGTCGGCGATGGTGGTCGGTGGGGTCGGGTACCCGCTCGTGCTCGTCAGTGCGATCGCACGCGTCGCGGCGCAACGCAGACGTCGCGGAAACCGGTGAGCCGCCGGCTTCGCCTCGGTGTGTTCTTCGCCGGCGCGGCGGGCCTCGGCGTCCTTCTCGTCGTCGGCCTCGACGACCTCCCGCCCTTCGGCGACTATCCCGGGCCGTACGGCGACTTAATCGCCAGGCTGTCGGTGCCGCAGCGCCACATCGTGAACACCGTCACCGCGGTCAACTTCGACTACCGCGGCTTCGACACGATGGGGGAGGAGCTGCTGCTCTTCGCCGCCGCGTCGGCGACGGCGCTCCTCCTTCGCGAGACGAGGCAGCACGACCTCCGGAACGCGGTCGATGCCGTCACGAGCGATGCCGTGCGCGGCCTCGGCGCACTCGCCGCCGTGGTCACGTTCGTGATCGGCCTGAACGTCGTCGCGCACGGATTCATCTCGCCCGGCGGCGGGTTCCAGGGCGGCGTCGTGCTCTCGTCGTCTTTCCTGTTCCTCTTCCTGACGATCGAGTACCGCGCGTTCGCCCGCGACGCGAGTCCGACGTTCTCGGAGTCGCTCGAGTCGCTCGGCGCCGGAGGCTACGTCACCGTCGGCCTGGTCTCCGTCGCGATCGGGCTCGCGTTCCTGCAGAACTTCATGGGGCTCGGCGTGCCGGGGCGGCTGACGGGAGGCGGCAGCGCGATCCTCGTCAACTGGTGCTCGGCGCTCGCCGTGTGGGGCGGGTTCCTCGTCGTCTTCGGCGAGGTCCTTCAGGAGAACGAAGCCGCGCGCTCGCAGCGGAGCGAGCCTTGAGCCTCCTGCCGTACCTGCTCGCGGCCTGGATCTTCCTCTTCGGCCTCTACGGCGTCGTGTCGAGTCGAAACCTCGTGCACGTCACCGTCTGTGTCGGCGTGTGTCAGTCGTCGACGTACGTGCTGCTGCTGGCGATCGGCTACCGCAAATCCGGCACCGCTCCGATCTTCTCCGACATTCCGACCAGCCGGCGCGTCGTCGATCCGGTCGTGCAGGCGCTCGTGCTGACCGACATCGTCGTTGCGGTCGCGGTCGCCGCGCTCCTGCTGTCGCTTGCGCTGAAGGTGCACGACCACCACGGGTCGCTCGACCCGACCGAGATCGCCGAGCTGAAGGGATGACCCAGCTGATCCCGCTCCTCGTGGCGGTGCCGCTCGTCGGTGCGACCCTGCTGACGCTCGTGGGCCGGTGGATCCCGAACCGGCTCATGGACGCGGTCGGGATCACGGCCGCGGTCGTCCCCCTCGGACTTGCGGCAGCGCTCGTCGCGCGCACCGCTCAGCACATGCTCGTGTACTGGTTCGGGGGCTGGCGCCCGCGGCCCGGCGGCTTCCCCCTCGGGATCGCGTTCACCATCGACCGCCTTGCCGCGGGCTTTGCGGTGCTCATTCTCACGCTGCTCGTGGCGGCGCTCGCCTACTCGTGGCGTTACCTCGAGGATGACCACTACCTCTACGTCGTGCTGATGCTCCTGTTCGGGGGCGCGATGGTCGGCTTCGTCCTCACGGGCGACCTCTTCAACATGTTCGTGTTCTTCGAGCTGATGAGCGTGGCGGCGTTCGCGCTCACCGCCTACCGGGTCGAGGAGGCGAGCCCGCTCCTCGGCGCCTTCAACTTCGCCGTCTCGAACACGATCGGTGCGTTCCTCGTTCTGTTCGGGATCGCCCTTCTCTACGGGCGCTCGGGCTCGCTCAACATGGCCGAGGTCGGCGTGCGCCTCACGCACGACGGCCGGCACGACGGACTCGTCGTCGTCGCCTTCGCGCTCGTCACGTGCGGCTTCCTGGTCAAGGCGGCAATGGTCCCGTTCCACTTCTGGCTTGCGGACGCCCACGCCACGGCACCGGCGCCGGTCTGCATCCTCTTCTCCGGCGTGATGGTCGAGCTCGGCGTGTATGCCGTCGCGCGGATCTACTGGAGCGTGTTCGCCGGAGCGCTCGCCTCCTTCGAGCATCCGATCCGAGACGTCCTGCTGGGGGTCGGCGCGTTGGCGGCGATCGTGGGCGCCCTGATGTGCGGCCTGCAGCGCCACCTGAAGCGGCTGCTCGCGTACTCGACGGTCGCACACTCCGGCTGCTTCCTGATCGGCGTTGCCCTGCTCACGCCGGACGGGCTGGCCGGCTCGGCGCTGTACGTGCTGTCGCACGCGTTCGCAAAGGGCGCGCTCTTCCTCGCCGGCGGCATCCTGCTCGTCGCCCGCAACGACATCGACGAGCTGCGTCTGTACGGCAAGGGACGCGGCTTGCCGTTCGCGACGACCGCGTGGTTCGTCGCGGCGCTCGCGCTCGCGAGTCCCCCGTTCCTCGGCACGTTCACGGGACACGCCCTGATCGACGACGCGGCTGTGGCCGATCATCTGTGGTGGGTGCCGGTGGTGGTGGCGTTCGCGACGATCGGCTCGACGGCGGCGATCATCCGTGCCGGTCTGCGCGTGTTCGTCGGGATCGGCAGTCGGCGCGACCCGTTGCTCTCGCGTGAGCCACCCGAAGGAGAGAGTCCGGGAGAGCGTCCGAGCATCCGGCTGATGCAGCTCGTCACGCTCGCGCTCGCGCTGATCGGCCTCGCGGTCGGCGCGGTGCCGTCGCTTGCAGCTCACGTTCAAGAGGCCGCCCGTCACTTCGTCGACCACCGCGACTACGCGCGCGTCGTGCTCGACCGCCGTGCACCGCTTCCCGTGCCGCCCGGCGAGTGGCGCACGACGGCGTCGAGCATCCTCTGGTCGCTCGTGACGCTGTTCGGTTCCGTGACGGTCGGCTGGCTGTCGCTCTACCGCTCGCGGCTGCCGCGGCCCGTCAAGGAGGCGATGACGCGGGGCTTCGAGCCGCTGCGCGCGCTGCACAGCGGGCACATCGGCGACTACGTCGCCTGGATCACGTTCGGAAGCGCCGTGATCGGCGGCCTCTTCGCGCTCACGATCCGCTGAGCGCCGGTCGACCGACACAGTTCCTTCACAGCTCTTAACTCGTGTTGAACCCCGCGCCGTTATAACGACTGCGTGGGTCGAATCCGCTTCATCTCCTTGCGCGCGGGCGAGCTCCTGCTCGTCGCGCTGGCCGGCGGCGGGTTGGCGCTCGGCGGCGCCGCGCTGCTCGGGGACCTCGGGAACCATACGACGATCCAGCAGCTCCCACCGCCGACGGGCGGTACCGTTACCAACGCGACGATTCCCACCGCGGCAAAGGGATTGAGCGCCGAAGAGATCTACAAGCAGGACGCGCCGGGCGTCGTGCAGATCACGGCGACGACCACGTCCACGCCGCAGGGGCAGCTCGATCCGTTCGGGAACCCGATCCCGGCGGTGCCGCAGACGTCCGAGTCGCTCGGCTCCGGCTTCGTCCTCGACAAGGCCGGCCACATCGTGACGAACTACCACGTCGTCCACGGATCCCAGAAGGTGTTCGTCTCGTTCTCCGGCAAGGACCAGCTTCCGGCGCACATCGTCGGCACGGATCCCTCGACGGACACCGCGGTCCTCGCGATCGCGCAGCACGGAAGTGCGCTCACCCCGCTCGAGCTCGGCGACTCCGATCGGGTGCGCGTCGGCGACACCGTCTTCGCGATCGGCAACCCCTTCGGCTACACGCGCACACTGACGAGCGGGATCGTCTCCGCGGTGCAACGCCGGATCACGGCGCCGAACACGCTCCCGATCGACAACGTGATCCAGACCGATACGGCGATCAACCACGGGAACTCCGGCGGCCCGCTCCTCGACGCGCAGGGCCGTGTCATCGGCGTCACCTCGCAGATCTATTCCGACAACAGCCAGTCCGGGAACATCGGCATCGGCTTCGCGATTCCCGTCAACCTCGTCCGCAACGTCGCGGGACAGATCATCTCGACGGGCAAAGCCGCACATGCATATCTCGGGGTCGTGACCAGTCCCGTCACGCCCGCACTCTCGAAGCTCTTCCACCTGCCGGCGAGCGGCCTGCTCGTCCTGACGGTCGATCAGGGGAGCGGCGCGGCGAAGGCGGGGATCAAGCAGGGGTCGACGAAGGTGATCGTCGAGGGCGAGAGCTACGTGCTCGGCGGCGACGTGATCGTCGCAGTCGACCGCGCGCCCGTCTCCCGGTTCGAGCAGCTGCGCGACGCGATCGCGCGCAAGAAGCCTGGTGACAAGCTCAAGATCGAGCTCTTCCGCCAGGGCAGCAAGAAGTCCGTCACCGTCACGCTCTCGCAGGCGCCGGGAGGAACGCGGTGACGCAGCCTCGGCTCTCGACGTAGAGCCGAACGAGAAGGCCGGTCGCGCCCGACTGCCTGCCCGGGTCGCGGCCGGCCTTACATCTTCTTCGGATCGCTACCTTGTTCCCGGATGGAGCAGGGGCAGATCGTCCTCGAGCACTCGTTCGTCATGGACGAAGAGGAGCTCTGGCAGGAAGACGACGCCGACCACGACGGCTGGTTCTGCGTGCGCACGGACCCGTTTCCGTGCCCGGCGGCGGGCTGCGTGTTCGTCGCCGACTTCATGACGGCGGCGCACCTGATCCTCGTCTGGCAGACGCTCGACGATCCCAACCTGCTGCACCACGCCGCTCGCGCGCGCGACGTGGGCCGCAACCCGCGCGTCACCGGCTACCGCTCCGAGTTCGGCCCGAGCGCGTCGTACTACGCATGGATCGCCGCCGGCCGCCCCGTGCACGGGGTCAAGGCCGCCTCGGCGCAGTAAGCCGGTGATCGAGGAGCACTTCGGCAAGTCCCCGCCGTTCTCGCTCGGCGTCGAGGAGGAGCTGATGATCGTCGACGCGCAGACACATGCGCAGGTGGCTGCGGTCGACCGCATCCTGAAGGGCGTCGAAGGGCGCGAGCTGCCGGGACGCCTGAAGACGGAGCTCTTCGCCTCGGTCTTCGAGACGAACACGGGCATCTGCACCGACGCCGTCGAGGTCGACGCTGCCCTTCCGGTGCTCCGGCAGGCCGCGGCGGACGCGGCGGCGGCCGAGGGGCTTGCGATCGCCGCCGCCGCGACGCACCCGTTCGCGCGGCCCGAGGCCCAGGCGATCGTCAAGGAGGAGCGCTACGTCACGTTCGTCGGCTACGGCGGCATCTCGGTCCGCCGCCAAGGGGTTCAGGGGCTGCACGTGCACGTCGGCATGCAGACGGCGGAGGACTGCTGGCGGTGCCTGGAGGGGATCCTCCCGTGGCTTCCCGTCGTACTTGCATTGTCGGCGAACTCGCCGTGGTACGCGGGCGAGCTGACGGGGATGGCCTCGAACCGCGCGCCGGTCCTCGCCGAGCTTCCCCGCGCCGGTGCTCCGCCGGCCTTCGCGTCGTACGCCGAGTGGGAGTCGTGGGTCGAGCGGCTCGTGCGCCTCGGCGTCGCCGAGGACTACACGCGCATCTGGTGGGACGTGCGACCGCACCCGAAGCTCGGGACGCTCGAGATCCGCGTGCCCGACCAGCCGACGGACGTGCATCTGGCGGCGGCCTTCGCGGCGCTGGTGCAGGCGCTGTGCGCCTCCGTGCTGGCCGGCGCGCTCGATGCGGGCACTCCCGTGCTCGGCGACGGCGGCCGCGCGGACTACGCGCAGAACCGCTGGTCGGCCGCGCGCTTCGGCCCCCGCGCCAACCTCGTGCTCGGCGAGCGCTACCTGCCCGCCTCCGAGCTCGGCGCCGAGCTCCTCGAGGCGGTGCGACCGGCGGCACGCGAGCTCGGCGGGGAAGCGCTCCTCGCCCGGATCGATCCGAACGGCTGCGAGGCAGACCTGCAGGGAAGGCACGAGAGCCCCGAAGCGGCGACTGCGGACATCGTCGCCCGCTCGGTAGTCTGAGCGCGTGGCGACGGTCACCGAGACGATCCAGGTCAGCGGCATCCGCTGCGAGCGGTGCGTGATGCGGCTCGCGAAGACCCTCCAAGGCACCGAGGGTCTCGAGCTCGCGAACGCGACGCTGATGGGACAGGTGATGCTCTCCTACGACGACGAGCGCACCACCAGGGATGCGCTCGTCGAGAAGATGGCCCGCGGCGGGTTCCGCGAGCAGCTTTTCGTCTAGACCATCTAGCGCCGGCGGGACTCGTTCTCGAGCGTGTCGAGTCGCTCGATCGGCGCCGGCTTGACGCCGAGCCGCAGCGCGTCGAGCTCGGCCGAGTCGTCCGGATCGGGGTCGGGCACGAAACCGCCTTCGAGGCCGTAGTGCTCCTTGATCGCCGAGCAGTCCCAGTCGTCGACGTCGATCTTCGGCGAGTCGTCGACCGCGGACTTCGGGACGGTCGCGCGCAGCTCCCCGTCGACCTCGTGGACGAACTCGCGCGGGAGCGCGTGCTTCGTCTTGAACACGTGGCCTGTTTCGATGATCACGCAGTCGTCTCGTTCGCCGATGACAGTTCCCAGCTTGTGGTCGTCGCTCGTCAGGATGGTCTGGCCTTCCATGTGACCCCCTTCGGTGGCTGTCCCCGGGAATCTCGCCGGAACCGTCTTCGTTCAAACGATTGAAAGTCGCTAGGGTGGCCGCCGGAATGAGCGAAAGCGCACCGACGGCCGCCGATACCCGCAGGCTCGCCGAGGAGGCGCGTGCCCGTGTCCGCTTCGAAGAAGAGGCTCTTGGCTTGAGCGATCAGGTGTACCGCGTCGCCCGCCGGCTTGCCGGCTCGCGCGAGGAGGCCGAGGACCTGGTCCAGCAGACGTATGAGCGCGCGTTCCGGTCCTGGCGGCAGTACACGCCGGGCACGAACCTCCGCGCGTGGCTGCTGCGGATCCTCACGAACCTGAACATCGACCGCGGCCGCCGGCAGCAGCGGACACCGCAGACGACGTCGCTCGACAACGAAGCCGGCGACTACTTCCTCTACAACAAGCTCGAGTCGCAGGTCCCGGACGAGAACCCCGACGAAGAGCGCGTGCTCGAGAAGCTGAGCCAGGACTCGGTCGTCGACGCGCTCGCCGAGGTCCCGCACGATTTCCGCGACGTGATCGTGCTGGTCGACATCGGCGAGTTCTCCTACGCCGACGCTGCGCAGATCCTCGACGTCCCGATCGGGACCGTGATGTCGCACCTGCACCGGGGCAGGCGTATCCTGAAGAAGAATCTCGCCGACGGAGTTGCGGCCTAACCGTGATCGACTGGTGCGACAAGTGCGAGGAGCTGATGCAGCCGTTCCTGGACGGTTCGCTGTCGGAGGACGAGGTGGCGCATGCGCAGCATCATCTCGAGCTCTGCAGCTGGTGCGCGAAGCGGTATCGCTTCGAGGAGCGCCTGCGGCACTACGTGCGCGTCGCGGTGAGCGAGCCGATGTCGGCCGACCTGAAGGCGAAGCTCGCCGCGCTCCGCACGCCGCTCGACGCGTAGCGCGGGTTCAGCTCAGCCCTGCTTCAGCTCAGCCCTGCTGCGGGACGGTCTTCGGCCCGACGACGACGAGGAGCTCCCCCTGCAGGAGCCCCGGCGCCTGCTGGCCCTCGACCGACAGCTGGCGCGCGAGCCGCGTGCCGGCGCCGCTGCCGCCCGGGCCGTAGTAGACCGTGGACGCCGGATAGTCGAAGCGGTCGGCGCGGCCGACCTTCGAGATCGTGTAGCCCATCGCGCCGATGCGGCTCGCGACGGTTCGCGTCCAGCTGATGTCGCCGTTCCCGTTCTCGACCGTCACCTTCAGCTTCCACGGAGGCGGAAGGTTCGCGTTCGGAATCGCCTCCACCGTCCGCGTCTGCGTCAAGCGGAGGTTCGGTGCGAGCACCATCACGGCGAGCGCCGAGAGAAGCGCCGCGGCCGCGCCCACGACGATCAGTCGCGCGCGTGCGTTCACGCGCGAGATGCCCACGAGCGGCAGGCCCGCGAGGCGCCGTGCCTCGTACCGGTCGATGCCGACCGCGTTTCCGTAGAGGATGGCCGCGAGGATCGCCTCGTTCTGCGACGGGAAACGGTAGATGCGCCCCTCCTCGAGCCACTCGATCTCTTCCTCGCTGAGGCCGCTCCTGTAGGCGACCTGCTTGATGCTCAGGTCGTGGTGCTTCCGGGCCTCTGCGAGCGGCGAGGGCTCCGGGATCGCGTCGAGTGGATGTGCGAGCTCCAGCATTGCGGCGGTCCTCCTTCGCCCCCCGTCGCTTCCTCCCTGCTATCGGCGGAAGTCCACGTCTCCTGGAGGGCGAAGGTCGGAGCAGTCGACGAGGACCGGCTGGCGGTGGCGCAGCCCTTCGTCCGGGATGCCGTTCCAGCCGGAGCGGGCGAGGAGAACAGGGTGCGAGCGCGACCCGTCGTAGGAGGCCGCCGCGTAGGGCGCGTCCGATTCGAGCAGGCGCTCGACGGCTCGCGGGTCGAGGCCCGGCCCGTCCGCGAGCGCGACGACGGCGCGCTCGATGTGCGGCGCGAGCGCGGAGAGGCCGCAGCGGAGCGAAGCGCCGGGGCCGCGCTCCCAGTCCTCGCAGCGCACGACACGAGCTTGTGCCGAGTCGACATGAAGCGGGTGCGCCCCTTCGACCACGACGACCTGCGAGAGGGTCGTCCGGCGCAGCGCTTCGAGGATCGCCGGCAGGAGCTCCTGCTGCTTGACGCCGCCGTACCGCGACGACGCGCCGGCCGCGAGCACGACCGCGGCAGCGGAGGCCTCAGCCGGCGTGGAGCGTCGCCTTCTCGATCTCGACGACCTCCGTCGGCGTTCCCTGCCCGCCGCTCGTCGGGTCGCCGAGCTGGCCGATCTTGTCGACGACGTCGAGGCCCTTCGTCACTGTCCCGAGCACGGCGTAGTCGGGCGGGAGCTGTGCATCCTGCGCGGTGACGACGAAGAACTGGCTCCCGGACGTGCCGGCGGGCTCCGGACCCGTCTTCGCCATCGCGACCAGCCCGTGTGCGTAGATCGTCCCCGCCGGCGGCTTGTCGAGCGTCGAGTAGCCCGGCCCGCCGCTTCCCGCGCCCGTCGGGTCCCCGCCCTGGATCACGAACCCCGGAACGATCCGGTGGAACACGGTGTGATCGAAGTAGCCCTTGCGCACGAGGCTCGCGAACGACGCGGTGGTCTTCGGCGAGATCTTCGTCGCGAGCTTGATCGTGAAGTCACCGCAGTTCGTGTGCAGGACGACGGAATATGCCTTCGAAGGGCTCAGGAGCTCCTTCGGCTTCGCCTCCGTGCGCGCGTGCGCCGCCGGCGCCGTGACCGCAACGCAGCCGTTCGCGTCGGTCGTCGTCGCCGAGGACGCCGCGTGCTTCGAGCCGCCGCCGCAGCCGGCGAGCGCGAGCACGAACGTCGCTAGGAGCAGCCGGCGACCGACTGCCAAATCTCGTTCACGTTCGCGACGTAGGTCTGGACGGAGGCCGACGGCGCCGCGCCCGCCTTCTGCACCGCGGTCGGGCCGGCGTTGTACGCGGCGAGCGCCAGGTCGGTCGAAGAGAAGCGGTCGAGCAGCTGCCGAAGGTAGCGCGCGCCCCCGAGCACGTTCGACCTCGGCTCGTCCACGTTCAGGGCGAGCGACTCCGCGGTCGCCGGCATCAGCTGGAGCAGCCCGCGGGCGCCCGCCTCGGACTCGGCGTCGGGATAGAGGTTCGATTCGACCTTGGCAACCGCGTAGAGCATCGCCGGTGGAATCTGCGCATCGGCGGAGGCCCTCTCGAACGCGCCGCGGAGCTCGTGCGGGAACGGGCACGGCTTCGTGCGTGTCATCGCCTTCGTGCGTGTCGCCTTCGTGCGTGCCGGCGGCGTCGCAGCGGCGCTTGCCATGGCGGTCACGCTCGCGGTCTTCAGCGCAGCCGTGGATCCGCCCGCGACGGCCCCCACGATCGCCAGTGCGGCGAGACGGCGGTGAGTCTCCTTGCGCATGGGAGCGGCATGCTAGCGGCGCTCCCTTCGGTGGGCCAGAATCGAACCGTGGACGAGCCGATCCGCTATGCGAAGAGCGGCGACGTGAGCGTCGCGTACCAGGTGACGGGTGAGGGGCAGTTCGACCTCGTCCTCGTCCACGGCTTCTTCTCGCACCTCGAGCTGGACTGGGAGCACCCGTCTCCGCGCCACTTCTTCGAGCGTCTCGGCTCGTTCGCCCGCCTGATCCGCTTCGACAAGCGCGGGACCGGCCTCTCTGACCGCGAGGTCGGCATGCCCGACTTCGACGCGCGGATGGACGACGTGCGCGCGGTGATGGATGCCGTCGGCAGCGAACGCGCCGCCCTGTTCGGCTACTCGGAAGGCGGGCCGCTCTCAGTCCTCTTCGCGGCGACCTATCCCGAGCGCACGCGTGCGCTCGTGCTGTACGGCAGCTACGCGAAGCGTCTCCGATCGGAGGACTACCCGTGGGCGCCGACGTTGGAAGAGCGGCGGCAGACGGCGACTGAGATCCACGACAACTGGGGCGTCGACTTCGACCTCGCCGCGATGGCGCCGAATGCCGACGAGTCGCTGACGAAGTGGGCCGCCCTGAGGGGGCGCGGTGCGCTCTCGCCGACCGCCGCCGGGAACCTCATCCTGATGAACTCGATGGCCGACGTGCGATCTGCCCTTCCTCTCGTGCAGGCGCCGACGCTCGTGCTCCACCGGACCGGCGATCGTGACGCGAACGTCGCAGAGGGTCGCTATCTCGCCGAGCACATCCCAGACGCGCGCTTCGTCGAGCTCGACGGCGAGGACCACCTTCCGTTCGTCGACCCCGACCAGATCCTCGACGAGGTCGAGGAGTTCCTCACGGGCGTGCGCCCGACGCAGGTCGACGACCGAGTCCTCGCAACCGTTCTCTTCACCGACATCGTCGAGTCGACGCGCCATGTCCGCGAGCTCGGCGACCGTGGCTGGGCAGAGCTCCTCGAACGCCATCACGAGATTGTCCGTCACGAGCTCGTGCGTCACGCGGGTCAGGAGGTCGACACCGCCGGAGACGGCTTCCTCGCGCTCTTCGACGGTCCGGCGCGCGCGATCCGCTGTGCCCTGAGCGTACGCGACCGCATGGGACGGCTCGGTCTCGACATCCGTGCGGGTGTGCACACCGGCGAGGTCGAGCAGCGGCAAGGCGGCTCGCCGCGCGGCATTGCCGTCCATGTCGGCGCGCGCGTCGCGTCGGCTGCGGGCCCGGGGGAGGTGCTGACCACGGCGACGACGCGCGACCTCGTCGCCGGGTCCGGCCTGGTCTTCCAGGACCGCGGGGAGCTCGAGCTGAAGGGCGTCGGTCCGCGGCGGCTCTACGCCGCGAGCGCCTGAACCGCGCGGTCCACGAGCGCGTTCGCGACGTCGAGCTTGTAGGCGTTTCGCGGCAGCGGCGTCGCTTCGTCAAGGCCGCCCTCGAGGAGCCAGGGAATCGGTGCGACGCCTGCGAGCGCGATGCGCGTCGTGCCGCCGGCGCGTGCGGCGGCGACGCCGACGATCGGGAACGACCAGCGCTTGCGGTCCATCGCCTTCAGGTAGACCGACCGTTCCGGGCGAGGGACCTCGAGCTCGAGGATCAGCTCTCCCGGGTCCAGCGTCGTCGTCCGCCGGTCGTCCTCCGTCGGCACGCGGTAGAGGTCCGCCACCGGCAGCTCTCGCCGGTTCGTGTGCAGCGTGGCGCCGAGCGCCAGCAGCGCCGCGGCGACATCCGATGGATGCGCGGACGCGCAGAAGTCGTTCGCGAAGATCGCGTGCTCGCGGTGCTCGCCCTCCCGTGCGAAGCACTCGTTTCCGCCGTGCAGACGGCACGGCCAGTTGAGACGCCAGTACCAGCAACGTGTCGCCTGCAGGAGGTTGCCCCCGATCGAGCCCATGTTGCGGAGCTGCGGGCTCGCGGCGAGGCGGCACGCCTCGCGCAGCGCTTCCGGGATCTGCGGGTCACACTCGAGCTCTGCGAGCGTCGCCCCCGCGCCGATGCGCGTCCCGTCGATCCCGCGCGGGACGACGCGGCGGATGTCGACGAGCGTTTCGGCGTCGAGCAGCCCCGAGCGGAGGAGCGGCACGACCTCGGTGCCGCCGTGGATCGGCAGCGCACCATCGATCTCCGCGCTAGACGCCCGCTGGAGTTGCATGACGCTCCTTTGCATCGCGGAGGGCGCGCAGCATCTCCTCGCGGCTGATCGGCAGCTCGTGCACCTCGGCCCCGGTCGCGTCGCGGATCGCGTTCGCGATCGCCGCGGCGGTCGGGACGATCGGCGGCTCCCCGAGCCCCTTCGAGCCCAGGTTCGTGAGGTGCGCGTCGGGTTCGTCGACGAGCTCGCTCACGATCTCGGGCACGTCGTAGATCGTCGGCAGCTTGTACGCGTCGAGGCTGGTGGTGAGGATCTCGCCCGTGCGCGGGTCGTGGAGCCGCTGCTCCGACAGCGTGTGACCGATCCCCTGGATGATCCCGCCTTCGATCTGGCTGCGCGCGCCGAGGGGGTTGATCACACGCCCGACGTCGTGCACCGCGGCGACGCGGTCGACCCACACCTCGCCGGTCTCGACGTCGACCGCCACCTCGGCGACCTGGACGCCGAACGTGAGCACCTGCATGCCCGTCGGATTCGGACCGCGCGCGCCCTTGCCGAGGATCTGCGCGTTCTCGAGCAGACCGAGGACCTCGCCAACGGGCGTGCTGAGGTTCCCGTCGGCGGAGACGACGTGGCCGCTCCTGATCTCGAGCACGCGCTCTTCGAGTTCGTGGCGTTGCGCCGCGATCTCGATGATCTGACGCTTCGCGTCGGCCGCCGCCGCGCGCACGGCGGGCCCCATCGACGGCGTCGTCGACGAGCCGGCGGAGATCGACGCGAACGGGCCGCGTGCGGAGTCGCCGAGCTCAACGCGCACACGGTCGACCGAGACGCCGAGCTCCTCCGCCGCGATCTGCGCCATCGCCGTGCGCGTGCCGGTGCCGATGTCCTGCATCGCCGTCACGACGTTCGCGCGCCCGTCGGAGCCGACGCGGATCCACGCGTAGCTGGGCGGGCCGCCGCCGCCGTACCAGATCTGCGACGCCATCCCGACGCCGCGCTTCACGGTCTCCGTCGAGCGCGCGCGCACGTCGTGCCGCCGTTCCCAGTGCGGCTCGGCGCGGCGGTAGCACTCCATCAGGTTCTTCGCGCTGAACGGGCGCTCGTCGGACGGATCGTGGCCCGCGTAGTTCTTGCGCCGCAGCTCGAGCGGATCGACGTCAAGCTTCTCGGCCAGGACGTCGAGCAGCGTCTCGAGGCCGAACGTGCCCTCGACGAACCCCGGCGCGCGGAACGCCTTCATCGGCGGGTGGTTGATCTTCGCCGCATATGTCGTCGTCTTCACATTGGCGCACGCGTAGAGAAGGTTCATCGGCCCTTCGACCGGAGATGACCAGCCGCCCCAGCCCGTCGCGTTGACGTACTCGCCGCGGAGCGCCGTCAGCGTCCCGTCGGCCTTCGCGCCGATCGTCAGCCGCTGGATCGTCGCGTTGCGGTTGCCGGAGGCGATGTTCTCCTCGCGCCGCGTCAGCGCGCACCGCACCGGTCGGTGCGTACGCCTTGCGAGCTCGATCGCGACGAACGTGTGCTCGTCCGCGTCGTTCTTCGACCCGAAGCCGCCGCCCATGTAGTTGCAGACGACGCGCACCTTGTCGGCCGGCATCCCGAGCGTGCGTGCGATCTCGTCGCGCACGCCCCAGATGTACTGCGTCGAGATGTAGACCTCGAGCGTGTCGCCGAGCCACTGGACGACCGACTGGTGCGTCTCCATGGAGCTGTGCAGCACGACCTGCGTCCGGTACTCGCCTTCGACGACGACATCGGCCTCCGCGAGGCCGCGCTCGTAGTCGCCGCGCGAGCGCACCCGTGGCTCGTCGACGAGCTGCTTGCGGCGGACGGCGTCGTCGGGGTCGATCACCGGCTCGAGCACCTCCCACTCGACATCGATCGCCGCGACCGCGTTGCGCGCCTGCGCGAACGTTTCGGCGCAGACGGCGGCGACGGTTGCGCCCTGGTACCCGCAGTCGCGCTCGAGCTGCGGGATGTCGTCCGGGCCGATCGCCGCGTGCACGCCGGACAGCGCGAGCGCGGGCTCGAGGTCGATGTGGACCGCACGCGCGTGCGGATGCGGCGAGCGCAGGACGGCCGTGTGCAGCATTCCCGGGAGCTGGAGGTCGGCGGTGTAGACGGCCTCGCCGCGGGCGCGCTCCAGACCGTCGACGCGCGTCGCGGGACGGCCGACGACGTCGAGCGGGCCTGCAGGCCACTGCTCGAGCGCGTCCTCCTCGACGACGAGCCAGACCTCCTCGTACCGGCCCTCGACCTCCTTCTCGGTGCGAATCAGTCTCGCCACGTGCGAATCGCCTCCTCGATCTGTGGGTACGCGCCGCAGCGGCACAGGTTCCCGGCCATGGCGTGCCGAATCTCGTCTGCCGACGGCGCGGGCTTCGCGTCGACGAGTGCAACGGCGCTCACGATCTGGCCCGGCGTGCAGAAGCCGCACTGGAGCGCGTCGGCGCGCACGAAGGAGTGCACCATGGGGTGGTCGCGCATCCCTTCGATCGTCGTCACCTTCGCGCCGTCGAGGGCGTGCGCGAGCGTGATGCACGACAGCGTCGGGATACCGTCGACGAGGACGGTGCACGCGCCGCAATGGCCCTCGCCGCACGCGATCTTCGTCCCGGTGAGCGACAGCTCGTCGCGCAACGTTTCGGCGAGCGTCGTCCCGATGTCGCCGCGCACCTCGTAGTCGTGCCCGTTGACGTTGATCACGCCGTTACCGCCTCGATGTCCGCGAGGTGGATCAGGCGGTGCGTCATCCGGCCGATGAGCCGCTGCTCGACCTCGTCCTCGATCGACGGCACCTCTTCCCAGAGGTCGCGCGCCGCGATCAGCAGCTGCTCGATCCTCTCGACCGAATCCACCTGGCCGTTGCGCTCGGCGCATGTGTTGATCGCGAGGCCGAGCACGCCGATCGTGTCGGCCTGTCGTATCCAGAGGAGCGGCAGCACCATCGACAGATACTGGTGGATGCGCGCGAGCTGCATCGACTGGGAAAGCGTGTCGGTTCCGACCGGCGCGGTCGGCTCGGGCAGCTCGCGTCCGTCGGCGAGCGCGCTCGCGGTGCCGCCGAGCATCGCGCGCAGCTGGTCGTCGGAGTAGCCGGCGAAGCGCGTTGTCTTGAGCGCGCTGGTCAGCGAGTTCGGCTGCTGCCCGTATGGGTAGTCGCTCGCGTACACGACCTGCTCGGGCGGGATCAACCGGTAGAAGTCGAGCAAGTCGATCGGGCTCCACGTGGAGGTGTCGAAGAGGACGCCCTTACGGCCAGCCATGCAGCTCGCGAGCGCGGCGAGGTCGGCGATTCCGGCGTGCGCGATGATCAGCGTCGCCTCCGGAAAGCGGTCGACGAGCGTGCGCAGCCCGGAAGCGATCGGCGGCAGTCCGCGCCCGCCGTGGATGAGGATCGGCACGCGACGCTCGGCCGCGATCTCGAAGATCGGCGACAGCCGCTCGTCCGTGGCGGTGAACTTCTGCGCGCGCGGGTGCAGCTTGATCCCCCGTGCGCCTGCGTCGAGGCAGCGGCGCGCCTCGTCGAGCGGCGACTCGTTCAGGTCGAGCCGCACGAACGGGATCAGCCGGCCGCCGCTCCGTTCCGCGAAGGCGAGCGTACGGTCGTTCGCCGCGCTGAACGACGGATGCCGATCGGGCTCGTCGAGGCAGAACATGAACGCGCGCGAGACGCCGTACTGCGCCATCAGCTCCTCGAGCTGCTCGTAGTCGCCGACCATGCCGTCGATGTCGGTCCCGAGGTGCAGGTGGGCGTCGAAGATGTCGGCGCCGTCGGGGATAAGACCGCGGAGCTCGTTGTCGCACCGCGTCAGCAGCTCCTGCGCCCTGTCGCGAGCATCCATTCGCTGGATCCTAGTTAGAGTCCGCGCATGCCCGACGTCCTCATGCACGGCGACACCTACCGCTCCCCTGAGCTCCGCCACGAAGTCCCGCTCGGGATTGCCGACGCGTTTCTCTACGCGGAGAAGGACGGCGTCAAGCACATTGCGATCGGGTCGATGGAGATCCCCCGGCTCGCCGAGCTCGGGCTCTTCGAGCTCCATCCGCCGGAGCGATACGGTGTCGACGAGCTCGTCGACTCGGGCTCCTCGCTCGCGGAGATCGTCGAGGAGATCGCCGTCCGTGCCGTCAAGGCGTTTGGGATCGCGAGCGCGGTCGTGCCGCCGTCGTTCCCGCTCTCGCTCGCCGACCGGCTGCGTGCCGAGGGCATCGAGCTGGCCGTCGATCGCGACTTCTTCGACGAGCGCCGGCGTATCAAGACCGACGCGGAGCTTGTCGGCATGCGCCGCGCGCAGCGCGCGGCAGAGGCTGCGATGGACGCCGCCCGGGAGCTCCTGCGTACCCGCGTGCAGAACGGCGGGCTGACGGTCGAGGAGGTGAAGGCCGCGATGAACGCGGTCTTCGTCGAGCACGGCACGACTGCCGACGACTTCATCGTCGCGCCTGGTGCGCAGGGAGCCGTGGGCCACGACATGGGCTCCGGCCCGATCCGCCCCGGCGTCCCGATCGTGATCGACATCTGGCCGCGCGACAACGAGTCGTTCATCTACTGCGACATGACGCGAACGTTCGTCGTCGGGGACGTTCCCGACGACATCCGCGAGTGGCACCGGCTGACGAAGGAGGCGCTCGACCGCGCGATCTCCGAGATCAAGGACGGGGCGGACGGCCGCGTGATCTTCGACGGCACCTGCGAGATCTACGAGGCGGCGGGCCATCCCACCCAGCGCACCAAGGCGGCCGGCGAGACGCTGGCCGACGGCTTCTTCCACGGCCTCGGCCACGGCGTCGGGCTCGAGGTGCATGAGCAGCCGGACCTCGGACGCACGGCGTCGGCGCCGTTGAAGGCCGGCGACGTCGTCACCGTCGAGCCCGGGCTCTACCGCGTCGGCTACGGGGGCGTCCGGCTCGAGGACATCGTGCTCGTGACCGAGAACGGCGCCGAGATCCTCACGAACTACCCGTACGACCTCGCACCCTAGCCGGACGGGGGATGGTGGCTGATCCGCGTGTGTGGTAGGAGTTGTCGATGCACGGCGTCATGTCTCCATCGACCTGGTATCC
>JBJMKB010000036.1:0-4683 GCA_045806045.1 Gaiellaceae bacterium
CATCTGCACCGCGTCCGTGGTCGACAACGTGCCGCGCTGGATGGCGGGACAGGGCCGCGGCTGGGTCACGGCCGAGTACGGGATGCTCCCGGCGTCGACAGGCGACCGCAAGCAGCGCGACGTGACGAAGGGCCGCCCGGACGGGCGGACGGTCGAGATCCAGCGGCTGATCGGCCGCTCGCTGCGGGGCATCATCGACTTCGAAGCGCTCGGCGAGCGAACGGTGTGGATCGACTGCGACGTCTTGCAGGCCGATGCCGGGACCCGCTGTGCGTCGATCACCGGCGGATACGTGGCGCTCGCGCGCGCCGTCAACACCCTGCTCGAGACCGGCGACCTGAAGGCGTCGCCGCTGACCCAGTCGGTCGCCGCGATCTCCTGCGGCATGGTGGACGGTGAAGCGCGTCTCGACCTGAACTACATCGAGGACTCGTCCGCCGAGGTCGACGCGAACGTCGTCATGACAGGCGACGGCGGCCTTGTGGAAGTACAGGCCACCGCCGAGCGCACCCCGCTCTCGCGCGCACACCTCGACGATCTGCTCGGCCTAGCCGCCACAGGTATCGAGGCACTCCAGGAAGTCCAAGCCGAGGCGATCGCCGCCGCCGGGCCGTGAAGCTAGTACTCGCGACGCGCAACGACCACAAACTGCGGGAGTTCCGCGAGGCGCTGCCGGGCTACGAGATCCTGCCGCTGCCCGACGACGTGGAGCTTCCGCCGGAGACCGGCGAGACATTCGCCGAGAACGCGCTCGGGAAGGCCAGAGCCGCGTACGAGGCCACCGGCGTGCCGGCGATTGCCGACGACTCGGGCATCGAGGCAACCGCGCTCGACGGCCGGCCCGGCGTTCGCAGTGCGCGCTACGCGGGTGAGAACGCGAGCGACGAGGAGAACCTCCAGAAGCTGCTCGACGAGGTCGGCGCCGCCGGTGGCGACCGCAGCGTGGCCTACGTCTGCGCGCTCGTGCACGTCGACCCGAGCGGCGAGGAGTGGCTCTTCGAGCACAGTTGCACCGGCCTTCTCGCGACCGCGCCGCGCGGCGCGGGAGGGTTTGGCTACGACCCCGCGTTCATCCCCGACGACTACGACGACGGCCGCACGATGGCCGAGCTGACGCCTGAGGAGAAGCACGCGATCAGCCACCGCGGCAAGGCCGCGAAGGCTTTCCACGACTGGCTCGAGGCCCGCCGGGCGTGACCCGCGACCGCAAGAAGACGCGTGCCGCCGCGCTGTCGATCGCGTCGAACTCGCTGCTGATCGCGTTGAAGATCGTGGCGGGGATCGTCACGGGCTCGGTGGCGATCCTCACCGAGGCGGCGCACTCGTCGATCGACCTACTGGCATCGCTGATCGCGTTCTTCTCACTGCGCAAGGCGGCCGAGCCGGCGGACGACTCGCACCCCTACGGCCACGCGAAGCTGGAGAACCTCGCGGCCGCGATCGAGGGAATGCTGATCCTCGTCGGCGCCGCGGTGATCGTCTACGAGTCGATCCACCGGCTGGTCGTCGGCTCGCAGATCGACTCACTCGGCTTCGGCATCGCCGTGGTCGGCATCTCGGCGCTGACCAACTTCGCGGTCTCGAGCTACCTCTACAAGCAGGCGCGCGCGACCGAGTCGCCGGCGCTCGAGGGCGACGCGGCGCATCTGCGCACCGACGCATGGACGTCCGTCGGCGTGCTCGTCGGCCTGTCGCTTGTCGCGATCACTGGCATCGACGCGCTCGACTCGATAACGGCCCTGGTCGTGGCCACCGCCATCGTCGCGTCCGGCGTGCGGCTGGTCACGAGCTCGTCACGCGTGCTGGTCGACGAAGCGCTGCCCGCCGACGAGCTCGACTCAATCCGCGAGATCATGTTCGAGCACGAAGGCGGCGAGGTGCTCGGCTTCCACGCGCTGCGCGCCCGCCGCGCCGGCAGCCGCCGCTATGTGGACATGCACGTGCAGTTCCGCGAGGGCACGACGCTCGAGCGCGCACACGAGCTCGCGCACGAGCTCCAGGGCGACATCCGCGCGCGGCTGCGCGACGCCGATGTGCTGATCCACCTCGAGCCGGCGAGCGCGCTACGAGAGGTTGACGGCGGCGGCCGCACCCACGGCCAGCACCACGCCGAAGTAGCCGACGTAGCCGTTCACGAGCAGCAGGACCGCCGCCAGTAGGCAGAGCGTCACCGTGGTCAGCCAAGCGAGTTTCGCGGCACCCATCGACGGCTATTGTGGCGACGGTGTCGGCGCCTGCACTAACTCCCGAGCTAGCACTTGACTATCTCGGGCAGTTGTCGACCGACGTCAAGGCCACCGTCGTCCTCTCGACGGACGGCCGCACGGCCGCCGCGAGCAAGCCCGGGGAGCCCGGTGACCGCCTTCGGGAACTGACCCGGCAGCTGTTCGTCCATGCGGATGCCGCCGACCGGCAGCCCGTGAGCCAGGTCGAGGTGTCGACCGGCGTAGGCAGCGTCTACGCGGTGCGCGACGAGCGCTGGATCATCGGCGTCGTGACCGGTCGCTTCGCGCTCTCGTCGCTGATGTTCTACGACCTGCGCTCGGTGCTGCGCGACCTCGAGGGCAGGCCCGAGTGAGGGAGCGCCGCGGAGCCCTCGGGCGGGCCAGCGAGCTTGCCGAGTCGGTCGTCGCGGGCGTCAAGCGGCGCCAGGCCGCGCGTTCGCCCAAGGCACTCCTCTACGACGAGGATGGCCGCCCGCGCACGCTCAACCCGAGCTCGGATGCAGCGCGTCCGCTGGTCGAGACAGCGCGCGAACTCGTCGAGCTCGCAGGCCCCGACGAGCCCACCACCGTCGACGTACCGGAGGACGAATGACACTGATCGGCAACGAGCTCGCCGAGCGCGTGCTCGAGCGCGCGCTGACGCACGGCGGCGACTTCGGCGAGGTCTACGCCGAGGACCGCTACGGCTTCGGCCTCGGAATCGACGACTCGAAGATCGAGCGTCCACAGACCGGTAGCGAGCGCGGCGCCTGCGTCCGTGTTGTGCAGGGCGACGCGACCTACTTCGGCCACGTCGACGGCCTGGGTGAGGACGACCTGCTGCGCGTGGCCGAGTCGGTCGCGCAGGCGGTGCGCGGCGGCGACCCGCGCGCGGTCGCGGCGCTACAGGCGGCATCCGGCAGCGAGGTGCACCCGATTCGCGAGCGGCCCGAGTCGGTCGATGCCGGTCGCAAGGCAGAGCTTCTGCGCGAGTGCGACGAGCGCGCGCGTGCCCACGACCCAGCCGTCGCGCAGGTCATGGCCAGCTACGCCGAGAACCGCCGCATCGTCGAGATCTTCAACTCCAACGGCGTCGCCGCGGCCGACGACCGCACGCGGGTGCGCCTCGGCGCCCAGGTGGTCGCCCGTCGCGAAGGAAGGGTCGAGACCGGACACGAGACGCTCGGAGGCCACGTGGGCTTCGAGATCCTCGAGGGTGATCCCGCCGAGGTTGCGGAGCTCGCGGCGCGCAAGGCCGTGATCGCGCTCGACGCCGTCGACGCCCCCAGCGGAAAGATGCCGGTGGTCGTGGGCAACGCGTTCGGTGGCGTGCTGCTGCATGAGGCCGTCGGCCACGGGCTCGAGGCCGACCACATCCAGAAGCGCTCGAGCGTGTGGGCGGGAAAGCTCGGGCAGATGGTGGCCGAGCCGTTCGTGACCGCCTACGACGACGGACGCATGACGGGGGAGTGGGGGTCCGACGGGACCGACGACGAAGGCACGCCGACGCAGCGCACCACGATCATCGAAGATGGCAAGTTGGTTTCCTACTTGTACGACCTGCTGCGCGCGCGCAAGGACAACGTGGACTCGACCGGCAACGGTCGCCGCGAGTCATTCCGCCACCTGCCGATCCCGCGCATGACCAACACGTACTTCGCGCCGGGCCAGCAGACCAAAGAAGAGCTGATCGCAGGGGTCGAGCGCGGGCTCTACGCCGTCTCGTTCGGCGGTGGCCAGGTCGAGCCGGCGACCGGCGACTTCGTCTTCGGCTGCTCGGAGGCCTATCTGATCGAGAACGGTGAGGTCACGAAGCCCGTGCGTGGCGCGACGATCATCGGCAACGGAATCGACGCGCTCGCCGCGGTCGACGGGATCGCGGGCGACCTCGAGATCGCCACCGGCTTCTGCGGCAAGGGCGGCCAACGCGTCCCGGCCGGCGTAGGTCAGCCGCACGTCCGAATACGCGCGATCACGGTCGGAGGCACCGCCGGATGAGCGACCTCGAGCAGGCAGCAGCACGCGCGGTCGAGGCCGCACTCGCCGCCGGCGCCTCCGACGCGGAAGCCTGGGCGGAAGAGGGCGTCGAGCGCGAGATCCGCGTCTACGAGGGCGCGGTCGAGTCCCTCACCGACGCTGCCAGCCACGGCATCGGCATCCGCAGCTTCGACGGCGGGCGCTGGGGCTACGCCTACGGCACTGACCTGTCCGACGGCGGGCTGCGCTCGCTGGCCGAGGCCGCTGCAGGCGCCGCCGCGGTCGCCGATCCCGACGAGAACGCCGGTCTCCCCGACCAGTTCGGCTCGGCCGATGTCGGCTCGCTCGCCTCGCCCGCGCTCGCGGACTGGGACACGGCCCGCAAGATCGAACTGGCGCTGGCGATCGAGAAGGCCGCGCGCTCGCGCGACGGCATCTCGCAGGTCGAGGAGACGATGTACGCCGACGGGCAGCAGCGCGTCGCGCTTGCGAACTCGCGCGG
>JBJMKB010000037.1:0-42648 GCA_045806045.1 Gaiellaceae bacterium
AGGGCTACATCCACGTCGGGCTCTACGACGACGGCAGCCCCGGCGACATGTTCGTCGACATCGCCAAGGACGGGACGACGCTCCAGGGCCTGATGAACTCGCTGATGATCGCGGTCTCGATGGGCCTGCAGTACGGCGTGCCGCCCGAGGTGTACGTCTCGAAGCTCTCGCACCTCCGCTTCGAACCGTCGGGGCTCACGAACGACGCGGACATCCGCCAGGCGAAGTCGATCGTCGACTACATCTTCCGCTGGTTCGGCAAGAAGTTCCTCGACGTCGACCAGCAGGAGGAGGCGGGCATCCTCTCGATGGAGGTTCGCGCGCAGATGGCCGACCGCATCGCGAACGGCGAGCCCGCGCACGGCGAGGCGCCGACACCGGGCCAGACCGCGCTCTTCAATCCGCATGAAGACGCAATCGAGTGCAACCGCTGCGGCGGCCGCATGGTGCGAGCGGGCACCTGCTACACGTGCCGCGACTGCGGCACGAGCACCGGCTGCGGCTGATGTCGATGAAATGGCACTGAAAGTGCCGTGAAGTGTCAGCAGCTGACGAAAAGGCCCCGTTTCCGGGGCCTTTTCGTTAGCTGCATTGTTCGCCCGGTGCCGTGCACGACGCCGCGGCAGTAGTTCCTCAGCCAGCGCGAGCAACTCCGATCCTTCGCAGCCGAGTCCGCGCTGCGGGTTAAAGGGCACACATCGTCGAGACGTTGTGTCGGGCGCGTTCGATCGCGGGTTTCTGGGGCGCGCGTCACCGAACAGCAGCGAGCGCGGTCGTCAGCATCGTCTGCTCCACGTCGGCTTCCGAGAGTCGTCCGCCTTGCAGTTCGGTGCTCGCGACGTGAACGATCGCGCGAACGACGGCGATCAGCCATTCAGCGGACACATCGTCGCGGAAGACGCCCGCCGCTTGACCCCGCTCAAGGAGCGGGATGACTTGCGTGGTCATCGGAAGGTGGCGGCGGCGCAGTTCCTTCGCCGAGAGGCGCTTGATGTTGATCTGAAGGACGGCATGGAACTGGCCCAGTTGCCGCCACGTCGCGAGCAGCACTCTTTCCAGCGCCTCTTCCGGTTCACCGCGGTCAGGCTGGGCGTTGCGAATGGCGTCGGCAACCAACGAGGTCGCGTGTTCCATCACGGCATCGAGCAGCGACTCGCGCGTGGGGAAGTGCATGTAGATGGTCGCGCGCACCACCCCAGCGCGGCGAGCGATCTCGGCCATGCTGACATCGGGATCGCTCGCCAACGCTTCGAGCGCTGCGTTCGTGATCGAGGCGATGCTGCGCTCGGCGTCCGCCCGGCGGCGCCTCGGGGCGGACGCGTCGGTCTTTGTGTTCGTCTTGCTCATCGATCAGTGGGCGGGCATCGCTTGCGGGTTCAGCTGCAGCCTCGCAAGGAAGTGCTCTGCCCGAGGAAGGATCGCGAGTGCCACCAAGCTCGCGAGCGTAGCGAGGACGGCGGCGATCAGGAAAGCGTGCCCGATACCGCCTGCTGCCTGCGGACCGACAATCGCCCCGGTCGCTCCGGCTGCGATCGTCGAGAAGATCGCGATCCCGAGCGTGCCGCCGATCTCATGGCCCGTTGAGTTGAGGCCGGAGATCATTCCGCTCTCTTCCTGGCGTGTGCCCGTGAGGATTGCCGTCGAGACCGATACGGTCGCGACGCCGAGGGCCACGCCGGCGATCAGCATGCCCGGCAGGACACCGGTCAGGTAGCTGCTGTGCTCGCCAACGCGGGAGAGGAGGAGCATCCCGACGGCAGCGACTGCGAACGATCCGGCGAGCGGGCCGCGGACACCGTGCTTGGCGATCACGTGACCTGCACCGTGCGCACCGATCCCTGCTGAGAGGGCGAGCGGGATGAATGCGAGGCCCGTGGCAAGCGGCGCCATGCCGAGGACGTTCTGCAGATAGAGCGAGCAGAGCAGGAACAGTCCGAAGATCGAACCCGCGGTCGCAAGCATGAGGATGAGGCCGCCTCCGATCGCACGCTCGGCGATGCGATCGACGCGAAGGAGCGGCGCTTCGATGTGCATCTCGTAGGTCGCGAACGCTGCCAGCCCGACGAGTCCGCCGATGCCGCATACGTGCGTCTGGATCGAAGTCCAGCCAGCGGAGTTCGCCTGGGTGATCCCATAGACGATCGTGGCAAGGCTGGTCGTCGCAAGGACCGCACCCGTGAGATCAAGACCGCGCCAGCGAGGCGTCTGGGTGTCGGCCGGGATGACTCTCACGGATGCCACGAGCAGGACTGCTGCGACGGGAAGATTGACGTAGAAGATCGTCCGCCAGTCCGTGAACTGAGTGAGCACACCGCCGATGAGGACGCCGATCGCCGCGCCAGCTCCACCGACCGCGCCCCAGGCTGCAAACGCTTTCCCGCGAGCGGGGCCGTGGAAGGTCGAGGTGACGATCGAGAGCGCCGCCGGCGAGAGCATCGCGGCACCGAGTCCCTGACCGGCGCGGGATGCAAACAACATCTCTGCGCTTCCAGCCATCGCGGAGGCGAAGGAGAAGGCGGTGAAGACGCCGAGTCCGGTCAAGAACATGCGACGGCGCCCGAGGAGGTCGGCGGCGCGGCCGCCGAAGAGCAGGAGGCTCCCGAAGATCAGCGTGTAGCTCGTGATCGCCCAGCTGATCGCCGAGCCGCTCAGGTTCAGATCGGAGGCGATGTGCGGTAGCGCGATATTCACGGCCGTGATGTCGAGGATGACCATCAACTGCGCGACGAGCAGCACCGGGAGAAGCCAACGCGCAGCCGCCGTTCCGTCGGTGTCCGACTCGCCCGCGTGGCGGTGAGTCGGGGTGTCGTGCTGCGTGTGCTTCGGCTTGTGATGCATGGCTTGACTCCCTCTAAGTTAGACGATACTGTCCGATCTAATAAATCAGACAATGGTGTCCAATGTCAAGAGAGGAAGTGAGATTCATGACCACAGCAGCCGCCTCAACCAGCATCAGCTCTTCCGCGACCAGGGCCGATCGGGGCCATGTCGGCCTCGTCGTCCTCGCATCGATCGTTGTGGGGGTCGTCCTCGGCGTCGTCTTCGTCCTTGGCGTCTTCGCCGGCGGCAGTGAGTCGCAGATCATCGGTAGCGGGCTCATCGGTCTCGGCGGCGGGTTGGGCCTACTGGCCTTCGCATCGACGCGTCGAACGAGTCAGCCCCAGCAGTGGGCTCTCATCCCGGGGGTCGCTACGGGGTTCGCCGGGATTGGCTTTCTCGCCCTCGCGCCGAGCGAGCACCTCCTCGAACTCTCGAGCTGGGTTTGGCCGGTGTTGGTTGAGACGCTGGTCGTGTGGTCGTTCCACGGAGCGCGGCGCTCGCTCGATAACTGGTCACGCCGCGCACTCATCTATCCCGTGCTCTTCGTGTTGTTCCTCGTGGCCGTCGGCGGGGCCGTCGGAACCGTCCAAGCCGCAACCTCCTCGAACCCCGCTCCGACGAGCGGTCGCGGCTATCTCGCGAACGGCCATCGGCTCTACCTGAACTGCGTCGGCTCTGGAGCGCCAACGGTCGTTCTCTTCAACGGCCTTGGCGAATGGACGCCGAACTGGGCCTGGGTGCAGACGAAGGTCTCGCGGACAACGCGTGTCTGCACGTTCGACCGCGCTGGGGAAGGCTGGAGCCGCGGTCGGGCTGTTCGCGAAGACGGTCAGCAGCTGTCATCTGACCTCCACGCGCTCCTGCGCGCCGCACATATCCCGGGGCCGTATGTCCTCGCCGGGCACTCCGTCGGCGGTACCTACGCGCTCGTTTATGCGATTCAGTATCCGGCCGACGTTGCAGGCGTCGCGCTGATCGATTCGGCGACGCCGTATCAGTTCAACCTCCCCGACTACCCGGCGTTCTATTCGATGTGGAAGCGCGCATCGGCGCTCCTTCCTTCCGCCGCGCGCACGGCTATGGGCCGGATGGCATTGCGAACTGGATTCGGTTCACTTCCGCCGCGTGCTCGCGACGCCGCACGGGCGTTCAACTCTTCGCCGCGCCAGCTGACCGCAAGCCGGATCGAGTTCCTGCAGTTGCCGGCGATCTTCAACCAGGCGAAAGCTCTGCGCACTCTCAACGGAAAGCCGCTCGCCGTCCTGAGTGCCACCGTCGGTGAGATGCGGGGCTGGGCCGCCGCTCAGAACAAGCTCGCGCAGCTCTCGACCGACAGCGTCCATTCGAGACTCGCTGGTGCAACACATGCGGCGCTGCTCGAAGACGCGAAGTTCGCTCAGGCGACCACTCGCACCATCACACAGGTTGTCACGCGCGTGCGGGTAGGTGGTCGCTGATGAGCATGCAGACGAAGAACATCGAGGCGGACCTTTCCGGACGGGTCGCGATCGTCACCGGAGCGAATCGCGGCATGGGTCAAGAAACAGCTCGCGAACTCGCTGGCATGGGCTGCACCGTCCTCCTCGCCTGTCGTAGTAAGGAGCGAGGCGAAGTCGCAGCTCAAGACATCAACAAGACGGCGCGCGGAAACGCACTGGCGATGGAGCTGGATCTCTCCTCGCTCGCGTCGGTTCGCGGCTTCGCTTCGGCGTTCAACCACCGCTTCCCGACGCTCGACGTGCTCGTGAACAACGCTGCTGTGTCACTGCGCACGCGCGAAGTCACAGCTGACGGATTCGAGACGCACTGGGCGACCAACGTTCTCGGGCCGCAGCTCCTGACCCAGCTCTTGCTTCCTGCGCTCGAAGCGAGTGGTCACGGCCGGATCGTCACCGTTTCGACGGTCGCGGCAGGCGGCCTCGATCTCTCGGACACGCAATACCAGCGACGCCGCTACAGCGGCCTGGGCGCCTACCGCGCTTCGAAACAGGCAACCCGAATGCTCAATGCCGCGCTCGCGGACAGGCTCGACGCGACGCGGGTGACAGCGAATGCACTCAATCCAGCCTACGTCCTCACTGAGCTGACGACGAACGTCGGTGGCCTGATGAAGGCTCTAGTCCTCGCGACGAGGTTCACAGCGGTCACGCCACGAGAAGGAGCTGACACGGCCATCTGGCTCGCAGCCAGCCCCGAAGTGAACGGACTAACCGGACGGTTCTGGAATAAGCGCCACGAGACGCGCTGCCGATTCCGTGAGCCACGCGCGATCGAAGAACTCTGGACGCTGGTCGAGCAGCAGCTGGCAAACGTGGACTCGGGAGCGGGATGAGAGTTCTTCGACCGCGGCGAATTGCGTAATGACATCTGCGTTGCACGGCGTCCGCATCGCCGCTGACGTTCAGCTCATTTGCGACTCAGTCAGGCACGGGCACGACGATATCGATCCACCTGCTAGGCGTTCAAGCCGCGATAGAGGGAAAGGCAGCCGGACGAGGTTAGGCTGCCAGCGTGACCGCAGACCCTGCCCCATCGACTCCACATACCGGGCGTCGTCCGAACAACCATCAGGTCAACCGGGCTGGCCGTCACTTCGTCGCCGCCGAGCTGCATCGTCGCGGCGCCGAGGATGTGGTCATCGCGACGCGGCGCATTGACGCCGATCTGACGGCGGCGAACGCGCCCCGGACACGGCGGATCGAGATCACGGTCAAGGCGAAGACGGCGGGCGACTGGCAGCCGAGCACCGACGCCGGGGTTCCGCACGCGCCAGAGGACGATCCAACGAGCTTCTGGGTACTCGTCGACCTCCGCCAGTCAGCGCCGCGCTACCTCATCATGCCGAGCTGGTGGATCGAGAACAACATCTACGAGGAGCATCAGGCTTACCTCGGGCGGCACGGCGGCCACCGCGCCCAATCGCCGGACAGTAAGCACCACCGCATCACCGACGATCGCGTCGACCACTGGCTCGACCGTTGGGCTCTCCTCGGGATCTTCGACTGATGCGTCATTGGCATCGGGACCCAGCCCCGTCGACGCTGCGCTTCATCGAGAACGCGCAGCTGACGCCGACGACAAAGGGCCTGCAGCTGGCAATCGAGCTGATCGCCTACGCCGAGGACAAGGTGCAAGTCGCGGTTTCGCGCATCAGTGGCCAGCCCGGCCGTCGCACGATCGTTCAGACCGCGAGTCTGATGTTCAACGACATCGATGAGGCCAAGGACGCGATCGACGGGCTTGCCGACCGCCTTGCGCGCGAAGCCGTCGCTCGCGACGAAGCCTGAGTTGGCAGACCGCGAAGATCTCGACTTCACGATTGACGGCCTGAGGAGTGCGGGCTTCGGGGGGTTCACCACGTTCGCTGACCTGCTCGATGGTCAGCTTCAAAACGTGCCCTGCGAACCGGGCACCTACGTCGTCATTCGAGCTTCTGATGCGTCTCCGACGTTTCTCGACACGAGCTGCGGCGGACACTTCAAAGGCCGAGATCCGGCGGTGAGGCGAGAGATCCTCATGGGGAAGTGGAACGAAAGTTGCGCGCTTCTCTACATCGGCAAGGCCGATCGCTCGACCCGTAGGCGCTCTCTTCGGCGTCGACTTCACGAGTATGCGCGCTTCGGACGTGGCGAGCCGATCGGACACTGGGGCGGTCGCTACATCTGGCAGCTCGCCGACTCCGAAGACCTCCTTGTGGCTTGGCGCGCTGCTCAACACGGGCAGACCGGAGCCGACGCCGAGTCCGAGCTTGTGGCGATGTTCAAGGAGCGATACGGGCGCCTGCCGTTCGCGAACATCAATGATCCTTCCCGCCGCAAGCGATGACCACGGATGCGCGTCCGACGCTCACTTGCGGGGCTCGGGTCGTTCGGAGAGCAGCTCGCGCACTTCGTCGTCGCTCGTCTGTGAGAAGTCGTCGTACCAGAGGCCCACGGCGTGGAATGGCCTCGGCGTGACGCCGCAGATGATCTCGGCGACCACGTCCCGGAACGCGTCGCAGGTCTCCTCTGCCGCCACCGGTACCGCGACGACGATCCGGGCCGGATTCAGATCGCGGATCGCGAGCGCCGCAGCGCGCATGGTCGAGCCGGTGGCGAGACCGTCGTCGACGAGGATGACCGTCTTCCCGGTCAGATCCGGAGGATCGCGGTTGCCGCGGTAGGCCGCTTCGCGGCGCTCCAGCTCACGCATTTCAGCCTCCACAGCCTGTTCCACCTGGGAGCGATCGATGCCGAGTAGCTGGATCAGCCGCTGGTCGAGAACGACGACGCCGCCCGTCGCGATCGCGCCCATCGCCAGCTCGGGATGGCCCGGCACACCGACCTTTCGCACGGTGAAGACATCTAGCGGCGCCCCGAGAGCCTTGGCCACCTCGTATCCGACGGGAACTCCCCCGCGCGGCAAGGCGAGCACGACGACATCGTCCCGATTCGCGTACTTCGCGAGCAGCTCCGCGAGGAACCTGCCTGCCTCCCGCCGGTTCCGGTACCGCTGATCCGGGCGGACTGCGGGATCGCTAACCATCGTCCGGGAGGCCGTCCCGAGCAGCTGCCACCAGGGGGACCGATGATGCGTCGCCTTGCGGCGTCATGTAAATCGCGTTCCCCGTAAGACCGCTGACACACATCGCCCGAGATGACGGTAACCCGTCGGTAGCGAATCGGTAGCACCGCCAGGGACGATCGCGCCACTCGAAAGGAAGGTGAGCGTCGATGAAGTGGAAGGGAACGTTTGCTCTTGTCGTCGCGGCCGCAGCGATCGCCGTTCCCGCGGCCACCGGCGGCGGGGCGACTCAGATCGTCGATACCTGGTCGCACGTCTCGGGCGATCTGTTCTACGCCGGCGACGGCCTCTGCAACACGTCAACGGTCGCCGGCTACCTGACCGACGGCTCCGGCATCGCAAGGACGACCCTGACGCCCAATGGCGGCTCGCTCGTCCGCGGCGACAGCAACGACACGTGGCAGCTCTTCAATGCATCCGGCCCGCCGTGGGACGTCGTGTTCGGATCGTTCTACGCGACGATGACCGTCCACGTCCCGTTCGAGGAGCTCGTGCCGCCCAACGGGCAGACCATCCTCGGCAGCATGGCGACCGGGCGGCTGACCTACCCCGACGGAAGCTGGCAGACGGTGCACATCCTGTTTCGGATGCTGATCCAGCCGGACTCGCCGCCGAAGTTGTTCATCGTCAGGTACGTCTGCGGCTGACGCCAGGCGCACAACACAGCGGGGCGGGTGGGCGGTACTTCGCCCGCCTGTCCCGCCGTCCCCCGGACGATCAATACCCTTGCGGCCGTGAGCCTTGCGATCGTCGTCCCCGGCAGCACCGTCGCGCGGACGCGCGAGCGGCTCGTACGCGAGGCCGAGCGCGCCGCCCGGGACCGCGGGGCGCGCATTCTCGTCTTCAGCGGCGCCGGCGAGGCGGAGCACATGCGCGACCTGTGGGCGGGGCCTGACGCCGACCTCGTCGTCGAGGAGACAGCGACGTCCACAGCCGAGAACGCGGCACTCACCTTGCCGCTGCTGCTCGAGCGCGGCGTCCGCGAGGCAATCGTGGTCTGCGCCCCCGCGCATTTCATGCGCGCGCGGTGGATCTTCCGTCGCATCTACGGCGCTCGCGGCATCGTGGTCGGCTTCCGTGCCGCGCGCATCGCGCCGACGCCCGGGGCGATCGTCTGGGAGCTCGCTGCGTCGACGGCTGCACGGCGCCAGGTGCGCTCGCACCTCGATCGACCATGAGTGACACGCTCGTCTTCATCCCGGCGTGGAACGAGGAAGCGAATCTCCCGGGTGTGCTCGAATCGCTGCGCGCTGAGCTTCCCGACGCGGACGTCGTGGTCGTCGACGACGGCTCCACCGACCGCACCGCCGACGTCGCGCGCGAGCACGGCGCGCAGGTGCACTCGCTCGGGACGAACCAGGGCCTTCGCTTCGGCATCGCGGCCGGCTACCGCTACGCACTCGATCACGGGTATGCATATTGCGGGCGCGTCGACGCGGACGGGCAGCATCCTCCACGCGAGCTGAAGCGCCTGCTCGAGCTCGTGCGCAGCGACGAGTGCGACGTCGCCGTCGGCTCGCGCTTCGTCTCGGGTGACGGATACGCGCCGTTCCGTTACCTGCCGAGCCCGTCGCGTCGCTTCGGGACCGCAGTGCTGCGCCGGGCGATGGGGCTCGCGCTCGGTCATCCCTTCGGCGACGCGACGAGCGGGCTCTACGCGGTCAATCGCAAGGCGCTGCCCCTGCTCGCCGTGCCGTTCACGAGCCGCGCGCCGGAGGTCGAGGCGCTGATCCGCATCACCGAAGCCGGCCTGCGGCTCCGGGAGGTCCCGGTCACCATGTTGGAGCGCGCGAGCGGCGAGTCGAAGCTGCGCGGGTCGAAGGCAGTGAAGCTGGTCCTCACCGTGGCCGGAACCTTGCTCGCGGCGCGCGTCCTGCGGGAACGGCGTCGCTAGCGTTTGGAAGACGGTGCCGGCTGGGGCGCGGGCCACTTCCGCATCGAAGAAGGCCGCGGGGGAGCGTGTTAGCGTCGATGGATCATGGAGTTCCGGGTGCTCGGGTTGCTCGAAGTGATCGGCGACGACGGCGCCAGGGTGGAGCTGGGGCCCGGGAACGAGAGCGTGCTGCTCGCGTTGCTTCTCCTCGACGCCAATCGTCCGGTGTCGGTGGACCGCCTGATCGAAGGGTTGTGGGGCGAGCGAGCGCCCCCGAGCGCGCCGCGAAGCATCCAGGCCTACGTCTCGCGCTTGCGGCGGCGGCTCCCGCACGAGCAGCTAGAGACGACGGCGGGCGGCTATCAACTGCGGGTGGAGCCGGACATGCTCGACGCGGAACGATTCGAACGGCTCGCGCGGGAAGGGAAGGAGTTGCAGGAGACAGGCGACGCCGCGGGAGCAGCCACTGTGCTCTCCGAGGCGCTCGCGCTGTGGCGCGGACCTGCGCTCGCCGATTTCGAGAACGAGTCGTTCGCGCAGGAGGAGATCAGGCGACTGGAGGAGCTGCGGGCAGCTGCGACCGCGGACCACGTCGACGCGCGACTCGCAGCGGGATCAGCGGGCGACCTCGTCGGCGAGCTCCAGGAGCTGGTCGCCGCGCATCCGCTCTGGGAGCGGGCGCGGGCGCAGTTGATGCTCGCGCTGTACCGAGCCGGCCGGCAGGCCGAAGCGCTCGACGCGTACCAGGCCGCGCGCGACCTGCTCGTTCAGGAGCTCGGGATCGAGCCGGCCAAGCCGTTGCGCGACCTCCACCAGGCGATCCTGCGGCAGGCTCCCTCGCTCGATCTCGCGCAGGTCGCGCCCGCCCCCGCGGGCGGGCCGGGACGGTTCGTGGGGCGGCGTCGCGAGCTCGCGACGCTGCAGGCGGCGCTCGACGCGATGCGGGCGGGCACCGGCCGGCTGCTCTTGCTCGTCGGCGAGCCGGGGATCGGCAAGAGCAGGCTCGCCGAAGAGTTCGCCGCGCGGTGCGCGCGGTCCGGCACCGAGGTGCTCGTGGGACGCAGCTGGGAAGCCGGCGGCGCGCCGATGTTCTGGCCATGGGTGCAAGCGCTTCGTCCGTACGTGCGAAACGCCGACGAGACGTCGCTTCGATCGCAGCTCGGCAACTCTGCCGCGGTTGTCGCGCAGCTCCTTCCGGACGTTCGCGAGCGCCTGCCGGATCTGAGCGAGCCTCCTTCGCTCGAGCCGGAGGCGGCGCGCTTCCGCCTCTTCGACGCGACGGCGGAGTTTCTCCGTCGTGCGTCCGCGGAGACCCCAATCGTGGTCGTGATCGATGACCTCCATGCGGCAGACGCGACATCGATGTTGTTGCTGCAGTACGTCGCACGAGTGCTCTCCTCGATGCAGCTGATCATCGTCGCCACGGTTCGGGACGTCGATCCGACGCCCGGAGCGGAGCTCGCCTCCCTGCTCGCGGATCTTGCGCGCGAGCCGGTGACGCAGCGACTTTCGCTCGAACGACTGAGCGCCGACGACGTCGCCGAGTACGTCGACGATTCGGCCGCCGAGATAGCGACGCCCGCCCTCGCGAATGCGCTCTTCGCGGAGACCGAAGGGAACCCGCTCTTCCTCGTCGAGGCGGTGCGTCTTCTCACCGCCCCGCAGACCGAGTCGACGCGGCCGGCGGTGCCCGAGACCGTGCGCGAGGTGCTCACGCGCCGGATCGCCCAGCTGGCCCCGGATTGCCTGGAGGTGCTCGAGCTCGGATCGGTTCTTGGACGCGAGTTCAGGTCCGCCGCGCTCGCCGAGCTTGCGAGCCTTCCAGAGGATGTCCTGCTCGAGAAGCTCGAAGGCGCGTTCGCGGGGCGTGTCGTCTCGGAGATCCCCGGCGCGCCCGGCCGGCTTCGCTTCACGCACGTCCTCATCCGGGACCTCTTCTACGAGCGCCTCGGCCCGGCGCGGCGGGTTCGCGCACACCGCCGGGCGCTGACCGCGCTCGAGACGATCTATGGGCTCGATCGCACGCCCCATCTCGATGAGCTCGCCCATCACGCGATTGCCGGTCTCGACCCGAACGAGACGCTGACGTACGCACAGCAAGCCGCGGATCGGGCTCTCGAGCTGCTCGCACACGAGGAGGCAGCACGGCTGTACGCGGTCGCGCTGGAGGCGCTGCCTCGTGTCGACGGAGCCAACTCGTCGCGGCGATGCGAGCTGCTGCTTTCGCTCGGCGAGGCGGAGCTCCTAGCCGGGCGAAGCACTGCCGCCAAGACTGTCTTCGCCGAGGCTGCGGCGATCGCACGGCAGACGGGCTCTGTTCGCGAGCTGGCCCGGGCCGCGGTCGGCTATGGCGGGCGCAGCATGTACTCGCGCGCCGGACGCGACAAGCAGCTGGTCGCGCTCCTGGAGGAGGCACTCGCCGCGCTGGATGGTCACGAAGACGTCGAGCTGCGGGTCAAGCTGCTCGCACGCCTCGCGGGGGCGCTTCGAGACGAGCGCGTGCGCGACCGCCGCGACGGGCTGACCCGCGAGGCGCTCGCGCTCGCGCGACAGACGGAGAACCCGATCGCACTCGCGTCAGCGCTCGACGGCCGTCTTGCCGCCATGATCGCGCCCGACACCGTCGAGGAGTGTCTCGAAATCGCCGGCGAGCTGATCGCCGTCGCAGAGGCGGGCGGCGCCAAGGAGCACGTCTTCTACGGGCGGCTCGGCCGTTACACCGCGCAGGTGGTCGCGGGGGCGCTCGGCCCTGCCGAAGCAGACCTCGCGACGGTGAACCGCCTGGCGAGCGAGCTCAGACAACCCCAGCAGCTCTTCCAGGCCTGCGCGGCAGAAGCGATGTTCGCGCTGGGCCAGGGCAGGCTCTCCCATGCGGAGGCGTCGATCGACCGAGCGCGCGGCCACGGCGAGCGCGCCCAGCCCGAGATGGCGATCCCGATCTACGTGTTGCAGCGCTACGCACTGCGTGAGCTGCGAGGAGACTCGACCGACGTTTCGCCGGAGATCGTCGCTCTGATCGCCGACTATCCGGCACGTCCGGTCTTCCGCTGCCTCCTCGCCCACCTCGACGCGCGACTCGGCCGCCGAGCCGAGGCGGCCGAGGCTCTCGCCGAGCTGACCGCCGACAGCGCCTCGGCTCTCCCCTTCGACCAGGAATGGCTGCTCGCGACGAGCCTGCTGGCCGAGGCCGCCGTCGCGACCGGGGAACGCGGGCCGGCCGCCGTGCTCTACGACCTGCTCGTCCCCTGGGCCGACCTCAACGTCGCCGACTACCCCGAGGCCATTCGAGGGTCCGTCGCC
This sequence comes from Gaiellaceae bacterium, assembly GCA_045806045.1. Classification (GTDB taxonomy): domain Bacteria; phylum Actinomycetota; class Thermoleophilia; order Gaiellales; family Gaiellaceae; genus PALSA-600. The sequence goes on from JBJMKB010000037.1 coordinate 12,557, forward strand.
CGGTATCTGGGCTTGCTCGCGACCCAGCTCGAGCTCTTCGACGAGGCCGAGTCGCAGTTCCGGCACGCGCTCGAGGCGAACGAACGCATGCGCCTCCATCCGTGGCTCGCGTTCACCGAAGCCGACTACGGCCGGATGCTCCTCGCGCGCGGGCGGACGGGCGACGGGGCGCGTGGACGGGGGCTGCTCGACGGGTCGCGCGCCCGCCTGCGCGGACTGGGGATCCCGGCCGTCTGAGCCGGCGCGGCGCCCGACCGGCGCGCGCGCTGCTCGCGTTCGGCACGATGGTTCAGTGACCGGGGACGAGACGTTCGCGGACGTCATGACGGCGAACGCGGCCTATGCGCGCGGCTTCGACCGGCGCGGGCTGAGCCCGCAGGCGGCGCGCGGACTCGCGGTCCTGACATGCATGGACTCGCGGATCGACCCGCTCGCGATGCTCGGCCTGCACGCCGGCGACGCCAAGATCCTGCGCAATGGCGGCGCGCGCGTGACCGACGAGGTTCTCGCGACGCTCGTGATCGCGCGATACCTGCTCGCCGTCGAGCGCCTGATGGTGATCGCGCACACGGGCTGTCGCATGGTCGCCGCGGACGACAGCGAGCTTCACACGGCGATCCGCGAGGCGGGCGGGCCGGACACGACCGACCTGGTGTTCTCCACGACTCCGGATCAAGAGGCCGCAGTACGCGGCGACGTCGACCGCGTCCGGGCGTTCGAAAAGCTTTCGGGACTGGAGACCGGAGGCTTCGTCTACGACACCGAGACAGGGCGACTGTCACAGATCTGCTGATCGTTAGAGTCGAGGACATGGAGTACCGCGAGCTCGGCCGCACGGGTGTCCAGGTCAGTCCCCTCTGTCTCGGCGCGATGATGTTCGGCGCGTGGGGCAACCCCGATCACGACGAGTCGATTCGCACGATCCACCGCGCACTCGATGCCGGGATCAACTTCATCGACACCGCCGACGTCTACGCGCGCGGCGAGTCGGAGGAGATCGTGGGCAAGGCTCTGCAGGGCCGCCGTGACTCGGTCGTGCTCGCGACGAAGGTGCACGGGTCGATGCACGACACGGACCCGAACATGAAGGGCAATTCGCGGCGCTGGATCGTCCAGGCGGTCGAGAACAGCCTGCGACGGCTGCAAACAGACTGGATCGACCTCTACCAGATCCATCGCTGGGACCCGGCGACCGACCACGACGAGACGCTCGGGGCGCTGACCGATCTGCAGCGCGCCGGCAAGATCCGCTACCTCGGCTCGTCAACCTATCCGCCGTCGGCGATCGTCGAGGCGCAGTGGACGGCCGAGCGGCGCGGCCTTGCGCGCTACGTCTGCGAGCAGCCGCCGTACTCGATCCTCGCGCGCGGCGTCGAGACGGAAGTGCTCCCGACCTGTCAGCGGTACGGGATGGGGGTCATCCCGTGGAGCCCGCTCGCGGGCGGCTGGCTCTCCGGCAAGTACCGCAAGGGCAGCGACGCGACGAGCCATCGCGCCACGCGGATGCCGGCGCGCTACGACCTCTCGCTTCCGGGCAACCGGGAGAAGCTGGATGTGGTCGAGCGACTCGCGCAGCTCGCCGAACGCGCGGGGATGAGCTTGATCGATCTGGCGCTCGCCTTCGTGCTCCGCCACCCGGCGGTAACTGCGGCGATCATCGGGCCGCGCACGCTGGAGCAGCTCGAGGGTCAGCTCGGCGCGGCCGACGTGCAACTGACCGACGAGATCCTCGACGAGATCGACGAGATCGTCCCGCCCGGGACGAACCTGAACGCGGCCGACTCGGGCTGGACTCCGCCGTGGCTCGAAGACCCTCGCGCGCGCCGCCGCTGACCCCGACTCACTCGCGCTCGTCCGGCCGCTCGCGCGGGCGGCCCGCCGGCTCGTCACGCGCGAACGGATCGTCGAAGGGGCCGAGGTCGCGGGCGATGTCGGCGCCGCCGCCGGGGTCGTCGGGAGCGGGGATCGACGCAGCGTCGATCCCGCCCCAGCCGCGCCGCCACACGCGCCGGAGCGGTGGCACGGCCACGCCGCCGAACAGGCGCCAAGTTCGCGTCCACCACCGGTCCGCGCTCACGAGGCTCGTCTTTCTCGCTCACGCATGGGCAAACGCACCGGCGTAGGCTGCGGCGGTGTCGACGACGCTCCAGACGCGCGACCGGCGGACGATCGAGGTACACGAGGAGGGCGACCCGTCAGGCCTGCCGGTGCTCGTGCACCACGGCACGCCGATGTCCGGCATCCAGTACGGGCCGCACATCGAGCTCGCGCGCGAGCAGGGCATCCGGCTGATCGGCTACGACCGGCCCGGGTACGGTGGCTCGACGCGGGCGCCGGAGCGGCGGGTCGAGGATTGCGTCGCGGACGTGACGGACATCGCCGACGCGTTGGAGCTCGACCGGTTCGCGACGTGGGGCATCTCCGGCGGCGGCCCACACGCGCTGGCGTGCGCTGCGTTGTGCGACGAACGGCTCGTCGCGACCGCGAGCCTCGCCGCGGTCGCGCCGTTCGGGGCGGACGGCCTGGACTGGCTGGAGGGCATGGGCGCGGAGAACCACGTCGAGTTCGAGAAGGCGCTCGACGGGGAGGACGCGCTCCGTCCGTACCTGCAACAGGAGACTGCGGCAATGCTGGCGGCGCAGCCCGACGAGCTCGTCGCCGTCTTCGACTCGCTCCTCGGTCCCGAGGACCGGGCGGTCCTCACGGGCCGCCTCGCCGAGTACACGCTCGATTGCGGGCGCCACGGTCTCGCCTCGGGTGTCGACGGGTGGATGGACGACGACTTTGCCTTCGTCGAGCCTTGGGGGTTCGACCTCCATTCGATCGATTCGCCGGTGCTCGTGCTGCACGGCGAGGACGACCGGTTCGTGCCGGTCTCGCACGCACATTGGCTCGCGTCGCGGATTCCCGGCGTCGAGGCGCGGATCGTCCCTGACGACGGCCACCTGACACTCATCGAGCGCCGCATGCGCGAGGTGAACGACTGGCTGTTGTCGCACGCGTGACGCGCGGCCGGCGTTTCGAAGCCCGTTGTTCAGCGATGCGAGGCAGCGCCCCCAGACGCTGCCTCGCCGTCGCTGCACCGGGCCTCTACAGCGCGGGACTCGCCTTCGGCGACCTGGTCATGTAGTTCAATGCCGCGCCACCGGCGCCGATCACGAGGACGACGCTTCCGGCGACGAGCGCGAGCAGCGTCCAGTTGCGTCCTGGCGAGCCGATTTCGGACGCGGAGACCTGGCGCGTGAACGGCAACTGGGCCTTCGACTCGCCGCGGACGAGCGCCGCCGCCGAGTGGTTGACGGTGCGAGCCGTGAACGGCGCGACGTTCTTCGGCTCGCCTCCGGCGAGCGCCAGGGGTGCGAACGCCGACGCAAGCACGACGACCGCGAGCGCCGAGCTGGTGATCAGCGAGAGCTTCATGTCTTCCTCCTGTCCCGTCGGCTGCTTCATGCGAGCCGTGGGCGAACGATCCGCGAAGCCCGTTGACGGGCTGTTGCAGGGCGGTTGCACGGGGAGGGAATCAATCGTCTAGCGTGGGCCAATCGGCCACTTCCTGCGCAAGGGCATCCTCGCGGCGGCCGACAGCAGGCGCGTCCGGCAGTTCGTGCGCAGGCACGGGATGCGACTCGGCGCGGCGCGATTCGTCGCCGGCGAGACGCTCGACGAATGCGTCGCGGTGTTGCGGCGTCTGAACGGCCAGGGGCTCCATGCGAACACGACTCTGCTCGGTGAGGGCGTGCTCGAGCCGACGCAGACCGCGACCGTCGTCGCCGCATACGGCGAGGTGATCGACCGGATCGCGGTCGAGCAACTGCGGGCAAACGTCGCGCTGAAGCTCACGCACCTCGGTCTGGACATCGACGAGGAGCTCGCGTACGACAATCTCCGCTTGCTCCTCGAGCAGGGCAGCTTCATCCGGATCGACATGGAGCAGTCGCGCTACGTCGAGGCGACGCTGCGCATCTACCGGCGCCTGCGGGCCGACGGCATCGACAACGTCGGTACCGTCCTGCAGTCGTATCTCCGTCGGACACCGGACGACCTCGAGGCGCTGCTGCCGCTCGCACCGAACCTGCGTCTCGTCAAGGGGGCATACCTCGAGCCGGAGGCGGTTGCGTTCCCGCGCAAGAGCGACGTCGACGCAGCGTACGAACGGCTCCTCGAGCGCATGCTCGCCGATGGCGGGCACACGGCTGTGGCGACGCACGACGAGCGCCTGATCGACCACGCGATCGCGATCGCGGAGCAGCACGCCATCGAACGCGACCGGTTCGAGTTCCAGATGCTCTACGGAGTGCGTCCCCAGCTCCAACTCGAGCTCGTGCGCCGCGGGCACAAGGTCCTCGTCGCGACGCCGTACGGGCCCGAGTGGTACCCCTACCTCATGCGGCGCCTCGCGGAACGCCCCGCAAACCTCCTGTTCCTGTTGAAGAACACGCTGCGCGGGTAACGGCGCCGCGTGGCGCTCATCGACCGAGTCACGATCAACGGCTACCGCGGCGCGCGCGACGTCGCGCTCGAGCCCGGTCGCGCATGCGTGCTCGTCGGTGAGTCCTCGTCGGGGAAATCGACGGTGCTGTCCGCGATCTGGATGCTGCTCGAAGCCGCGGCTCCGATGCCCATCGGCGAGGACGTCTCCCGGGGCCACACGCGCGTGCACGTCGAGGCGACGATCGGCGACCGCACGCTCTTCCTCGACTCGCGACCGCCGGCGACGCTGAACCTGAACCGCGAGGGTGCACCGCCCGCGCTCTTCTTCCCGGCAAACCTCCGGCCCACGACGCTCCTCGCGCCGGCAGACCACCCGGCGAAGCGCGCCGTGGGCGTCGTGCGCGACAGCGAGGGAGCCGACGGAGGGCTGTCGCTCGTACGGTCGGTTGCCGCCCTGGTCGATGCGCGCGTGCGGGGGCTCGCCGTGCTGATCGAGGAGCCCGAGCTGTACCTGAGCCCGCCGGCGCAGCGGCATCTCCACCGTCTCCTGCGTCGCCTCTCGGCGCGCAACCAGGTTCTCTACTCGACACACTCGCCGGTGTTCCTCGGCATCGACCGGCTCGACGAGCTCGTCCTCGTCCGGCACGACGAGCGCACGGGCACGACGCTCCTGCAGCCCGAGGCGCTCCCCCCGCGGCAAGCGTTCCGGATGCACGCGGAGCTCGACGCCGAGCGCGCAGAGATCTTCCTCTCGCGTGCCGTCCTGTTCGTCGAAGGCCGCACCGAGAAGATCGTGTTCCCGTTCGTGTTCGAGGCGCTCGGCCACGACGCTGACCGCGAGGCAATCGCGATCGTCGACTGCGCAGGGAAGGGCAACATGCCGCTCTTCGCGGAGATCTGCAATGCGTGCGGGATCCCCTACGTGATCGTGCACGACCGCGACGCGCCGCGTGGGGAAGCGCCGGCAGAAGCCGAGCAGGTCGCCAACGAGACGATCCTGCGCGTCGCAGGCAAGCGCCGCACGATCACGCTCATTCCGGACTTCGAGGGGGTGACGGGCCTGAAGGCGAGGCGGGGCAAGCCGGCAGCAGCCTGGAAGAAGTTCCGGGACGGCGACGGCGGGGTTCCGGGACCGCTGCGGCAGGCGGTGGAGCGTGTGGTCGCGGCGGCACGCCGCGCCCCGCGCACGACGCGCGGCGCCTAGCCGGTCGAGCGGAGTTGCTCAGGCGGAGACAGAGGCGGTTGCGAGTGGGAGCGTCACCGTGAACGTCGACCCGTGGCCGAACTGGGACTCCATGTCGATTGCTCCGCCGTGCGAGAGCACGAGCTCGCGAGCGACGGCGAGCCCGAGGCCAGTTCCGCCGACCGCCGACGCCGCGCCCGGAACGCGGTAGAACTTCTCGAAGACACGCTGGCGGTCGGCCTCCGGAATCCCCATGCCCTCGTCGGAGATCTCGACCTGCGCCCGTCCCTCGACCACGCGAACCGCCATCCGGACGCGCCTCCCGTCGGGCGAGTACTTGATCGCGTTCGAGAGCAGGTTGCCGATCACCTGCGCGATGCGGTCACGGTCGCCGTTCACGATCGCGGGCTCGTCGGGCACGTCGACGTCGAGCGTGTGCGTGGACGAGTGCGAAAAGAAAAGCTTGCCTTGCTCCTCGGCGAGCTCGACCAGGTCGAATTCCTCGCGCTCGAGCGTCAGAGACCCGCCTTCGAGCAGCTGCACGTCGAGGAAGTCGCCTGCGAGCGCCGCGAGCCGACGCGCCTGCTGGTCGATGATGTCGAGATACCGCCGCTGCTCCTCCTGCGGGAACTCGCGCTCGAGCAGCAACGATGTGAACCCCACGACGGCCGCGAGCGGCGTCCTGATCTCGTGGGAGACCATGCTGATCAGATCGCGCTTGTGCTGCTCGCTCTCGCGTAGCCGCTCGTTCTGCTCGAGCAACTCGAGCCTTCCGAGCTCCAGCGAGCGGGTCATCGAGTTGAAGGCGCTCACGAGGTCACCGACCTCGCCGGAGCCGCGCTGCTCCACCCGCACGTCGAAATCGCCTCCTGCGACCTGGGCGGCCGCCGAGGCGATCCGCCGCACGGGCGCCGCGACGGCGCGTGCCACCCAGGCGCCGAAGAGCAGCACCAATGCCGCGGAGAACGCGAGGGCGATCACTCCGACGACGACCGAGCCGTTCGCCACGGCGCGGGCGTTCGCAGCACGCGCCGCGGACTGACGCGACTCGTCGGCGAGGATCGACCCGAGCAGGGTCCTGATCTCGAGCGACCGCCGCTTGTCCTCTGCTCCCACAACCTTGCCGCGCGCCACGGCCGGGGAATAGCCGCGAATCGCGATCACCGGTTCGGCGTAGTCCGACACGTAGAGCTTCAGCGCCTCGTCGACCGCGCGCACCCGCCGGAGTTGCTTGGGATCGTCGCGTACGAGGGTCTCGAGGCGGCGCAGCGAGCCGGGCAGCGCGTCCCGTCCGTTGTTGAAGAGCGTGAGGAATCGCGAGTTGCCGGAGAGGATGTATCCCCGCAGCGACGACTCGACGCCGACCGCCATGTTCTGTGTGCGCAGGGTGGCCGCCGTGACGTCCTTCGCACGCGACTCGCGTGCCTCCGCCCGCCGGAGCGACACGATTGCAAGGAGCGCCGCCGCGACGATCACGATCACGAGCGCGGCCACCGTGGATGCCAGCGCGACCACGCGGCCGACGAGGGAGAGCCGCCTCACGCGCGCCCCGCGAGGACTTCGCGCACGGTCGACACCAGCTCTTCCGGGTCGAACGGCTTCGCCACGAAACCGTGCGCGCCCGCCTCCACGACGGCTTCGGTGTCGCGCGCCGACTGCCACGCCGACGTGACGACGACCGGCACCTTGCGCAAGCGGTCATCCGCCTGCATGGCCTGCAGGACCTCCATGCCACTGCGGCCCGGCATCATCAGGTCGAGGACAACGAGGTCGTAGTCCGCCTCGTCGAGCTTTGTGAGGGCCGCCTCGCCGTCGTCGGCCTCGTCGCAGAGAAACGCGTCTCCCAGCGTCACCACCACCAGCTCGCGCAGCGCCGGTTCGTCGTCGGCAACAAGGATCCTCGGCAGGCCAGGCCCGGTTGTCATCCCGTCAGTCGAAACAGGAGCACCTCGCGCCGCTGCGGCCGAAGTGCGGTCGAGGTCACGGTCAGAGCGCCTCGCGCGTTGTCGAAGAGCCCGGTGCCCCCGACGACGGGGATCTGGAAGAACAGCCGCGACTGGATCGCCCCTGCGACCACGAGCGTTCCCTTCGGCAGGAAGTAGGTCCCCGTGCAGGTGCGTTCTCGCGCGTCCAGAAACGTGCAGACCAGGTCGGCTCGACCGATCGGCCTGCTCGTGAGGCGGACGTTGTAGAGCCGCTGCCTGACGATCTCGATCGCCCCCGCAGTGCCGCCGCCGGCCGCCGGAACGTACCTGTACGACGCCTGGACGTCGGTGATCCGGACCTGCGCCGGGCCAGTCGACCCATGGGCTGCGCCGACGACGGCCGCTGCCGTGAGGACGGTCGCACAAACCACCTTCGCATGCATCCATGCCCCTCTCGTCGCTTGGCCTCGGCGACGGGCCCCCGCTCGGGCGTCAGTGTCTCACAAATGTCGGATCAGCGAGGCTCCATGATCCCGTCGATCAGGCCGTACTCGACCGCCTCCTCCGGGGACATGAACCGGTCACGGTCGATGTCTCGGAGCACCTGGTCGACGTCCTGGCCCGAATGACGCGAGATGATCTCCGCCATCCGCTTCGTCATGTCGAGGATCTCCCGTGCTGCGATCTGGATGTCGGCCGGCGTCCCGCGGAAGCCGCCCGAGCCCTGGTGAATCATGATCTTCGCGTTCGGGAGCGCGAACCGCTTCCCTGCCGCGCCGCCGCAGAGGATCATCGCGCCGGCGCTCATGCCCATCCCGAGACAAACGGTGGACACGTCCGATTTGACGTACTGCATCGCGTCGTAGATCGCCATGCCTGCGTACGCCGAGCCGCCCGGCGAGTTGACGTAGAGGGAGATGTCGCGTCCGGGGTCCTGCGCGTCGAGGTGCAGCAGCTGCGCCGCGATCAGGTTCGCGATGTCGTCGTTCACCTCCTGGCCCATGAAAACGATGCGCTCGCGCAGCAGGCGCGAGTAGATGTCGAACGACCGCTCCCAGCGCCCGTCCTGCTCGACGACCATGGGTACGACGGACCCCATCACCACAACTGACCTCCTTGATAACGTGCAACTTGTCGGTTGCACTCTAGCGCAACCAGGAGGTTGCACATGATCCAGAGAGAGATTATTTTGCCGGCCACGCGCGAGGACGTGTGGGAGGCGCTCACCGACCCGGAGCGGCTCGAGGACTGGTTCGCGAACGACGTCGACCTCGATCTGCGGCCGGGCGGCGGCGCGAGCTTCCGCTGGTCGAACGGGGAGGAGCGGTACGCGACGGTCACGGCGGTCGATCCCGAGCGTCGCCTCGTGTTCGAATGGGACGATGAGGGCGAGGTCGAGCTGACGCTCGACGACGACGTCGACGGCACGCGGCTCACTGTGATCGAGTCGTCGCCGGCCTGGAGCACTGCTCTGGATCTCCAGGCGTCTGCGCTCGCTCGTGTCTGATCCGCTCGGCCTCGTGTTCGGTGCGCTCGCCGATCCCAACCGCCGGCAAGTGATCGGCTATCTGTCGGAGCGCGAGACGGCGACGGCGACCGAGCTGACGGGCGAGCTGCCGATGACGCGGCAGGCCGTCTCGAAGCACCTCACGACGCTCGCGGACGCGGGCCTCGTCGAGTCGGAGCGGCATGGCCGCGAGACGCGCTACCGGCTGACGGAAGCGGGCGCCGAGTGGGACAACCGTCTCGACGCCCTGCGCCTGCACCTCGAACGGCGGCGGTGACCGGGGAACCTGGTTCGGTGTTTGAACCAGGTTCTGGTGTCTAGCAACATCTAGGCTCACGTCGTGGCCAGCTATGACGCCGTCCGCGAGCTTCCGCTGCACGTCGACGGCTACTACCTCGAGCCGCTCGAGCGCGAGGTCGCGCGCGGCTTCACGCTGAGGCGTACGGTCGTCGTGCTGCACGGCAAGGGCGAGGAAGGGCGCGGCGAGGAGGTCGACTACGACCCGCAGGCCCAGGAACGGTTCCAGGCGGACGAGGGGAAGCTCCCGCTCGCGGGCCGGCACACGCTCGACTCGTTCTCGCTGCTGCAGGCCGGCCAGACCGAGTACCGGCGCTGGGCGTTCGAGTCGGCGGCGCTGGACCTCGCGCTGCGCCAGGCCGGCCTCTCGCTCGGCGCGGCGATCGGGCGCGAGCCGAAGCCCGTGCGCTTCGTCGTCTCGACGCGCGGTGGGAACGTCGCCCGCTGGCGTGCGCTATACCCCGGCGCGCGCTTCAAGCTCGACCCCGACCGCGAGTGGACCGACGAGACGATCCGGAGCGTCGCCGACGTCATCGACACCGCCGACTTCAAAGGTGTCTACCGCGGCGAGTTCGGCTCACCGCCCGACGCCGAGCTGTACACACGAATCGCCGAGGCGTTCCCGAACGCATGGCTCGAGGACCCGGCGCTCGTGCCGGAGACGATCGACGCGCTCGCGCCGTACCGCGACCGGATCACGTGGGACGCCGCGATTCACGAGTGGTCGGACGTCGAGGCGCTGCCGTTCAGGCCGCGCTGCCTGAACTCGAAGCCGTCACGCTTCGGCTCGGTCAGGCGGCTCCTCGACTTCTACGACGCCTGCGAGCGGGAAGGGATCGCGCTGTACGGAGGCGGCCAGTTCGAGCTCGGAGTCGGTCGCGGCCAGATCCAGCTGCTCGCTTCCCTGTTCCATCCCGACGCGCCGAACGACGTCGCGCCCGGCGGCTTCAACTCGATGGAGCCGGTCGAGGGCCTACCCTCGAGCCCGCTCGTCCTCAGCGCGCGCCCGGGCTTCGGTACCTGACCGCCTTCGCGGCCATGCGCGCGATCGAGGCGTCGCCGGCCGAGCCGAGCTCGTACCACGCCGCCCCCGCGCCGGGATCGCCGCAGCCGACGACGAGGTAGCGGATGTCGAGGTGGAAGTGCGCCGGCTCGCCGGGCTGCTCCGGGATCTGGTGGATGTCGACGTCGAACGGCCGCGGAGCCGCCGGGTGCAACTCGAGCGTGAGTGCCGTCTCCTCATGCGCCTCGCGCAGCGCTGCCGCCTCGAGCGAGACGTCCGAGGCTTCGACGTGGCCGCCGGGCTGCAAGAGGCGGCCGAGCTTCGCGTGCTGCACGAGGCAGGTGTGGCCGCAATCGCCGTCGATCACGAACGCGGATGCCGTGAAGTGCGCACTCGGCTCGTCGCGCGAGAGCGGATCGTCGAGCTCGCGCGCGAGGCGCAGCATCGCGTTGCGGTCGCCTTCCTCACGATCATCGGCCGCGACGTGCACCTGCAACATGGAGATGACGACTTCGCGCCGCCTCATTCGTACTGAAGAGCCTCCAGCACGTTGAGCCGCGCGGCACGCCGCGCCGGGAAGATCGCGGCGAGGATCCCGACCACGATCGTCACGAGGGCGAAGACGAGCAGCGAGCCGAGCGGCAGCGAGAACTGGATGAAGTCGACGCGCGCCACGAGCAGGCCGCCGAGCACGATCCCCAACACGATCCCCAGCGTGCCGCCGATCAGCGCCGTGATCACGCTCTCGTGCCGGATCATCCGCCGCACCTGCCGCCGAGTCATCCCGATCGCACGCAGCATGCCGATCTCGCGCGTCCGTTCGAATACGGTGAGGATGAGCGTGTTGACGATTCCGAACACGCTGACGATCACCGAGAGCGCGAGCAGCACGTAGAGAATGTTCAGGATCGAGTTCAGCCCGCTGATCTGGTTGTCGACGAACTTCTGCCGCGTCTGCACCTTCGCGTTCGGGAACGGCGCGAGGGTCGCCTCCAGCTGCTTCAGATTCTCCGGGGTCTCGCCGCCGCGAACGCGGACGAACGCGTAGAGGTTGCGCGGGTTCTCGTTGTAGCGATCCCAGGTGGCCTGCGAGATCGTCACCTTGCCGAACGGCGATCCGCCGGGAGGCGGGTCGAAGATGCCCTTGATCGTGAACGTCTTCTGCTTGCCGTCGGCAAATGTGATCTTGATCGGCGAACCGGCACGCAGATTGTGCTTCTTGGCGTAATCCTTGTCCGTGAAGGCGCCGTTGTCGCCGAGCTGGGCCATCGTCTGGTTCGAGCCCTGCACCCAATCCAGGCTGAACATCGTGGCGGCGGCCGGGTTGACGGCTGTCGCGAAGAACCCCTTGCCGAACGCCCCGGCATCGCCCGTCCGCACGCTCCCCACCGCCTCGACGATCGGGCTCTTCGCGGCGGCGTTCGCGGAGGCCGGTGGAATCGGCGTGAAGTTGTTCTGCGCGCTGATCGCGTAGTCGGCGTTCTTCCAGATCTTGTCGACGGCGCCGCGGAAGCTCGTCGTGATACCCGCCGCGAGCACGGCGACGAGCGTGACCAGCGCGAGACCGATCATCAACGCGGCTGCGGTGGAAGCCGTGCGCTGCGGATTCCGCCGGGCGTTGTCGCGCGCCAGGGAGCCCGCCGCGCCGCCGATCTGGGTCGCGGGCCAGCCGAGGGTTGACGCGAGCGGTTGGATCAGCCGGACGGAGAGCAGCGCGACGCCGACGAAGATCAGCAATGCGCCCACCCCCATGTACACCAGCACCCCTTTCGTCCCGAGGTGCGGGGCGAAGAGCCCGTACGCGAGCCCTGCGAACCCGAGCGCGGTGGTGAGCGCAGAGCCGGCGGTGCGGAAGCGCGCGAAGCGCGACTCGGGCAGCGTCGCGCCCTCGCGCACGGCCGCGATCGGCGGGACGCGCGTCGCTCGAACAGCGGGACGCAAGCTCGCGACGAGCGTGACGACGATGCCTGCGGCAAGAGCGATGACGATCGTCGAGGTGCCGAAGACGATGCCGCTGTTCGGAAGCGTGAAGCCGACTGCGCCGAAGAGCCTGAAGAGGCCCTTCGCGAGCCCGAGGCCGGCGAGCAGACCCGTGACCGAGGCGAGCGTCCCCATGATGAGCGCCTCGATCACGATCGAGGTGAGCACCTGTCGCCTGCTCGCTCCGAGCGTGCGCAAGGTCGCCAGCTCGCGGGTGCGCTGCGCGATCGTGATCGAGAGCGAGTTCGCGATCACGAAGCTCCCGACGAAGAGCGCGATGCCGCCGAACGCGAGGAGAAATCCGCGCAGGAACGAGATGAACGAGTTCGTCTGCTTCGCATCCTCGCGGGCCTGGTCCGTCCCGAGACGTACCTGTGCGGTCGGCGGCAGGGCAGCGCGTACCTCGTTCAGGACCTGCCGATCGGTCACGGTTGGCTTCGCAGCGATCGCGATCTCGTCGATCCGGCCTTCCTTGTCGAACAGTTGCTGCGCTGTCCGCAGGTCGAAGCCGGCGAGCGTCGCCCCGCCGAGCGCGCTCGCGGAGCCGAACTTGACGATCCCGGCGATTCGCAGCTTGCGCACGGGGCCTTCGGCCTGGACGCCGATCGTGTCGCCGACGGCGAAGTGCTTCTTCTTCGCGACGCCCGTGTCGATCACGACCTCGCCGCCGTGGGGCCAGGCGCCGCTGACCAGCTTGAGAGGGTTGAACGGGGAGTCGCCGTTCTCGATGCTGAAGCCGAGGTTGGGCGCGCCGCCGAAGACGATCGCCTTGCCCTTGCGATCGACGAGTTGCGTGGCTTCGCTCTTCACGCCGCCGTCCGCAAGTGCGACGTCCGGCAGCGCCTTCACCTTGGCGACGAGCGACTGCGGGATCGTCGGCGCGAAGCTGCCCTGGCCCTCGGTGATCTTGAACGGCGACTTCCCGGTCACGACGACGTCGGAGCCCTTCCGGACGTCCGTGAAGATGAAGTTGAACGCCTTGTCGATGGAGTCGGTCAGGACGAGCGTGCCGCTCACCATCGCAACGCCGAGCACCACCGCGAACGCGGTCAATGCGGTGCGCAGCTTGCGCCCGAGCAGACCTGCGAGTGCGACGCGAATCATGTGCTGACGCGGGCCATCGCGGCGAGGATGTCCGGCGCCGCGCTCCGCGGCAGCTCTTCGACGATCGCTCCGTCTGCGAGGAACAACACGCGGTCTGCGATCACCGCGGCGTTCGCGTCGTGGGTCACCATCACCATCGTCTGGTTCAGCTCTTCCGCCGAGGCGCGCAACAGCTCCAGGATCTCGGCTCCGGTCTTCGAATCGAGGTTGCCGGTCGGCTCGTCGGCGAACACGACGCTCGGCCGCGAGACGAGAGCACGCGCAATCGCGACGCGTTGCTGCTGTCCGCCGGAGAGTTCGGCGGGCCGGTGCGACCGACGATCCGTGAGCCCCACGCGGTCGAGCAGCTGCTCGAAGAACGCGGGGTCGGGCGTTTCGCCCGCGATCGAGAGCGGCAGCGCGATGTTCTCCTCGGCGGTCAGCATCGGGAGCAGGTTGAAGAACTGGAAGACGAAGCCGATGTGCCTGCGGCGGAGCAGCGTCACGTCGCGGTCCGAGAGGGAGCCGACGTTCTGGCCGGCGATCGTCACGGTCCCGCTCGTCGGCGTGTCGAGCGCGGCGAGCAGGTGCATCAGCGTCGACTTGCCCGAGCCTGAGGGGCCCATGACAGCGACGAGCTCGCCTGCCTTCACGTCGAGCGACACCCCGCGGAGGGCATCGACCGCCGCCTCACCCTCGCCGTAGCGGCGGGTCAGGTCGGAGGCGCTGACGACAGAACCATTGGAGCTCATGACGCCGAGGCTACCCGTCTGACCGGGTGAATCGCCATCGGGGGTTTCCCGCAATCCACCCTGCAACAACCCTGTAACGCTACGCGGCGACGCGAGCGAGACCGGGAATGATGTCGTCGCCGTAGGCCTTCAACGTCTCCTCCTGCCCGTGCGTCATGAGGTAGACGTTGAATTGGTCGACGCCGATTGCCTCGAGCTCCGCGAGCTTCGCCGTGATCTGCTCGTTGTTGCCGATGACGCAGAAGCGGTCGCAGATCTCGTCGGTCACGAACTCGCCGTGCTTCGCGCCGACGCGCGAATGCTCGTTGTAGTCGTAGAACTTGCGCGCCTGCACGTAGTCGGTCAGCGCCTGCGGAACGGCGCTCCCGTCGGTCCCGTAACGGTCGATCAGGTCCTGCACGTGGTTGGACACCATCGCCGGGAACCAGCGCACCTGCTCGCGCGCGTCCTGCAGGTCGTCGGTGACGTGGCTCGGCGCGCTGACGATGCACTTCAGCGCCGCTGGGTCGCGACCCGCCTCGGCTGCGGCCTTGCGCGCCGTGTCCATGATCCACTGGATGATGTCGGGGTCGGCGAGCTGGATGATGATCCCGTCGCCCTGCCGGCCGCCGACCGCGAGCGCCTTGGGGCCATATCCGGCAACGTGCATCTCGATCTCCGGCAACTCGGGGCGCACCCACTTCAGCTGGAGCTCCTTGCCGTTCCAGCCGACCTCCTTGCCGTTCATGAACGGCTTGATCATCTTCAGCGCCTCTTCGAACTCGGCGACCTTCACCGGCTGCTGCCCGATGTAGCGGCGTGCCGAATCGCCCCGGCCGATGCCCATGATCATGCGCCCGTCTGAGATGTCGTGCAGCGTCGCGTACGCGCTCGCGAGCACCGTCGGCTCGCGCGTCCCGGGGTTGGTCACCATGTGGCCGAGCTTGATCTTCGACGTCCGGTCGGCGACGAGCGCCATCACCGGGAACGACTCCTGCCAGAGCACGTGCGAGTCGTAGGTCCACGCGTACTCGAACCCGTGCTGCTCGGCGAGCTGGATCAGCTCGATCATGCGGCTGTAGGGCGGGTCGGGGAGAACGGTGACGCCGAAGCTGAGGGCCATGGGACCTCCTGTTGACGGGGCAAAACCAACATTAGAGGCTTGATGTGGATCTTGCGCACTCGCGGATGGTGGCTCAGACACGGCGCATCTCGCCCGGGTCGGGCTTGAACGTAGGCACCGCTATGCCCTGCGCCCGACCCGAACGACCTGCTTGGTCTGAGCCATCCCCACAAGCACCCCAATCCACATCAACCCTCTACTCCGTCAAGATCACGGCGTGAAGATCATTTGCGTCGGACGAAACTATGCCGATCACGCAGCAGAGCTGGGCGACAGGCCGCCGGACGAGCCGCTGCTCTTCGGCAAGTTCGAGAACACGCTGATCGGCCCCGGCGAGGCGATCGTGATCCCTCCGGAGGCGACGCACGTCGATGCAGAGGCCGAGCTCGCCGTCGAGATCGGGCGCCGCGCGCACCGGATCCTCTACGACGACGCGCTCGGCCACGTGCGCGGCTACCGCGTCGCAAACGACGTGTCGGCGCGGAATATCCAGTATGCGGAGAGCCAGTGGCTGCGGGCGAAGGGCTTCGACACGTTTTGCCCGCTCTCGACGGAGCTCGTGCCCGTGTCGGAGCTCGGCAACGGGAGCGGGTTGCGTGTGCTGCAGCGGCTGAACGGCGAGGTGCTGCAGGACGGCAACACGAGCGACCTGATCTTCGACGTGCCGTTCCTCGTCGCGCACGCGTCGAAGGTCTTCACGCTCGAGCCCGGCGACCTGATCCTCACCGGCACGCCGTCAGGTGTCGGCTGGGCGCGCGAGCCGAAGGTGTCGATGAAGGACGGCGACGTCGTCGAGGTCGAAGTCGAGGGGATCGGCGTTGTCCGCAACCCGGTCGTGGACCTGGAGCTTTGACGAGCCTCCTGCTCCTGCTGTTCGCGGTGGTCGCGGGAGCGTTCCTGCCGCTGCAGGCCGGGGTGAACGCGCGGCTCGCGCACTTCGTCGGCGGCCCGGTGCGCGCGTCGGCGATCTCGTTCGCGGTCGGCGCGCTCGCCTTGTTCCTCGTGGTGCTCCTGTTCTACCGGCATGCGCACACGCGCACCGGCGACGCGCCGTGGTGGGCGTGGGTCGGGGGCCTCCTGGGCGCCTTCTACGTCACGGCGACGGTCGTCGTGCCCGTCCGCATGGGCGCGGCCGCGTTCTTCGGCGTGCTCGTCACCGCGCAGCTCGTGACGAGCGTGCTGATCGACCAGTTCGGCTGGCTGAGCTTCCCGAAGCACGAGGCATCGCCGCTGCGCCTGGTCGGGGTGGCGCTGCTCGTGGCAGGCGTGCTGCTCGTGCGCCTCGCGTGAACTGGTTCGCTTCGCGAATCAGGTTCCAGCGAGCCAGCTCATCGTCTTCGTCGCGAGCGTGTCCAGCGCGCGCACGCTCAGCTCGAGATGCTCGGGCTTCGTGTCCTCGAGCTTCGTGTGCGAGAGGCCGCGCAGGCTCTGCACGAAGAGCATCACCGTCGGGATGCCCGCGCGCGAGACCTCGGCGGCGTCGTGCAGCGGGCCGGACGGCAGCTTGTGCGCCGTGCCCGAGACCTCGCGCACCGCCTCTTCCGCGAACCCGACCAGCGTCCCGTCGAAGAGGATCGGCTCGATGCTCCAGATGCGCTCCCATTGCACGTCGATGTTCTCTTCCGCCGCAAACCGGTCGGCTGCCTCACGCGCCATCGACAGCATCCGTGCGAGCGCCTCCGCGTCGAGGTGGCGCTGGTCGAGCAGCTGCTCGGCGGTCTCGACGACGGACGTCACGATCCCGGGCTTGGTCACGACGCCGCCCGACGTGCAAACGGCCCCGCCGCCAACCTCGGCTGCGATCTCGCGGATGTAGAGCGCGAGCTTCGCCGCGCCCGCGAGCGCGTCGCGGCGCTTGTCCATCGGCGTCGATCCGGCGTGCGCCGCCTGGCCGCGCCACGTGATGCGCGAGCGCTCGACGCCGAACGTCCCGAGCACGACGCCGAGCGGGATGTCCATCGACTCGAGCACCGGTCCCTGCTCGATGTGCAGCTCGA
This sequence comes from Gaiellaceae bacterium, assembly GCA_045806045.1. Taxonomy (GTDB): domain Bacteria; phylum Actinomycetota; class Thermoleophilia; order Gaiellales; family Gaiellaceae; genus PALSA-600. The sequence continues at coordinate 29,817 of JBJMKB010000037.1, forward strand.
GGTACGCCGCAGCGTTCTCGAGCTGCGAGCGCGCCGCAAGGGCGCCGTCCAGTTGCACGCCGTGCTCCGCGAGCGCGTCGGGAAGCGCGACGCCGTCGCGATCCGTGAGGGAACGGAGCTCGTCCTGGTCTCTCATCGAGCCGGCCGCGGCCGACGAGCCGAAGAGCGAGCGGCCGAAGCGCGCGCCCTCCTCGTCGGCCCACGAGACGAGCCGCACCGTGACCGGCGGCTCGCCTTCCGCGGCTACCCGCCGCAGCACCTCGACCCCGGCCAGCACGTTCAGACAACCGTCGAGCCAACCGCCGTTCGGCACCGAGTCCATGTGCCCGCCGATCAGCAGCGCGCGATCGGAGGCGCCGCGCAGCGTGAACCACTGGTTGCCGGCCTCGTCGATCTCCTCGACGGCTCCGGTGCCGTCGACCTTTGCTCGCAGGAAGTCGCGCGCCCGCTCCCACGTCTCCGTCCACGCGACGCGCTGTGCGCCGTCCTCGTTCCCCGTGAGCGCGCGCAGCTCTTCGAGCGCGCGGACCGTGCGGGAAGGATCGAGCGGCACGCGGGCGATCCTAACCGTCCGACCGTGATAAGAAATCTCCGTGACCTCGATTGCAATCGCCGGCCCCCGCACGCGCCGCCGCACGCGCGCCGCGGCCGTGCTGGCGCTTCGCCGGGGCTTTGCCGTCGTCGCGCTGCTCGTCGTGCTCGCGGGGGCGTACGAGCTCTATCGCTGGATCTGGACGAGCACGGGGTGGACGCACCCGTTCGTCGTCGACGAAACGTCGATGCCCCACGTCTGGGTGATCCTGCACGCGCTCTGGCAGCCGGCGCAGGTCAACCAGCCCTCGCTCGGGCGGATCCTGTTCCACAAGTCGCTCTTCACGGCCAAGGAGGCGGCCGTCGGCTTCGCGCTCGGCGCCCTGATCGGGTTCGCGCTGGGCGTCCTCCTTGTGCACTCGCGACTCCTGCAGCGCGGCTTCCTGCCGTACATCGTGGCGAGCCAGACCATCCCGATCCTCGCGATCGCGCCGATGGTCGTCGTCTGGGTGAACCCGAAGCTGCCGCCGGGCTTCCAGGGATGGGGCGCCGTCGCGGTGATCGCCGCGTACCTGACGTTCTTTCCCGTCGCGATCAACACGTTGCGCGGGCTCCAGTCGGCGGACCCTCGGGCGCTCGAGCTGATGCGTGCGTACGCGTCGTCGCGCTGGACGGTGCTCTGGAAGCTGCGGGTGCCTGCGTCGCTTCCGTACGTCTTCTCGGCACTGAAGGTTGCCGCGACCGCGAGCATCGTTGGCGCGATCATCGGCGAGCTTCCCTCGGGCCTTCAGTCCGGTCTCGGCGGCGCGATCCTCAACTTCAACCAGTACTACTCGATCGAGCCGCAGGAGCTCTGGGCGACGAACATCGTCGCGGCGCTCCTCGGCATCCTCTTCTTCGTCGCCGTCGTCATCGCGGAGAAGCTCATCGTCCGTAGGCCACCGGAGACGACCGCGTGAACGACACCAGCGTCGTCGAGATCAAGAACGTCACGAAGACCTTCCCCCGCGGCAACGTCACGGCTCTCGAGAACATCGACCTGAGCGTGCGCCCCGGCGAGTTCGTGTCGCTGATCGGGCCGTCCGGCTGCGGCAAGTCGACCCTGCTGCGGGTGATCGGCGACCTGATCGAGCCCTCGAGCGGGACCGTCACCGTCAACGGGAAGCCTGCGAAGCAGGCCCGCCGCGACCACGACTACGGGATCGTCTTCCAGGATTCCGTCCTCTTCGACTGGCGCACCGTCGCCAAGAACATCCAGCTTCCGCTCGAGCTCCTCGGCTGGGACCGGCGCCGCCGCAAGCAGCGGGTCGACGAGATGCTCGAGCTCGTCGAGCTGACGAGCTTCGCCGACCATGACCCATGGCAGCTCTCGGGCGGGATGCAGCAGCGCGTCTCGATCGCGCGGGCGCTCGCATTCGAGCCGGCGCTACTGCTCATGGACGAGCCGTTCGGCGCGCTCGACGAGATGACGCGCGAGCGGCTGAACCTCGAGCTCCTTTCGATCTGGCAGAAGCTCTCGTCGACCGTCGTCTTCGTCACGCACTCGATCTCGGAGGCAGTCTTCCTCTCGACGCGCGTCGTCGTGATGAGCCCGCGGCCCGGCCGGATCGCCGGCCTCGTGGACGTCAACCTGCCATATCCGCGCACCGTCGAGACGCGGGAGGAGCCGCGCTTCTTCGAGCTCGTGACCGACGTGCGCGAGCTCTTGCGCAAGCGCGGCGAGCATCTTCTGCCCGAAGAGGAAGCGGCGCTGGCCGAATGAGCGGCCTGGTGGTCGTACCGGGCTACACGCGCCGCTTCGCCCGGCAGGCCGGCGACTGGATCCCCGCGCTCGTGGTCTTCGTGGCCGGAATCGCCGCCTGGGAGGGAGCGATCGTCGCCTTCGACATCCAGAAGTTCCTGCTCCCGAAGCCCAGCGACATCGCCTTGAGCTGCTGGGATCAGCGGGGGACGCTGTGGCCGGCAGGGTGGTACACGTTCCGCGAGGCGCTCGGCGGCTTCGTCATCGGCTCGCTCGGCGGGATGGCGGTCGCGACCGTCGTCGGCCGCTTCCGCTCCCTCGGCACGGCGCTGATGCCGATCGCGATCGCCGCGAACGCGATCCCGATCATCGCGTTCGCGCCGATCTTCAACGCGTGGTTCGACCCGCTCTCCCCCAACTCCAAGATCGCGATCGCCGCCGTCCTCTGCTTCTTCCCGGTGATGGTCAACACGCTGCGCGGGTTGACGAGCGTCTCGCCGCGGCAGATCGAGCTGATGCGCTCCTACGCCGCCTCCGAGGTGACTGTCTGGCGCCGGGTGCGCGTGCCCACGGCGCTGCCCTACGTCTTTACGGCGCTCAAGGTGGCGAGCGTGCTGGCGATGATCGGTGCCGTCGTGGGCGAGTACTTCGGCGGCTCCTACGACGCACTGGGTGTGTTGATCCGCTCCAAGGCGCAGATCCTCGACTTCGAAACCGCCTGGGCCGGGATCCTCGTCGCCTCCGTGCTCGGGATCGTGCTCTATCTCGCCGTCTCGATCTCGGAGCGGCTCCTCGTTCGCTGGTCGCCCGATCTTCGGGATTCGTAATTTTCCCGGCGGCACGTCAGAATCACCCCTGCACCATCCCCCCAGACATCCGAAGGTACGAAAGGGGTACTGCATGAGGAAGCGTTGGATCGCTGCCGCTCTCGCGCTCGCAGCGCTATCACTGGCGGTCGTGGCGGCACTTGCGTCCCGGCCCGCATCGGCCGCACCGGCGAAGAACGACAAGGTCACCCTGCAGCTGAAATGGGTGACGCAGGCACAGTTCGCCGGCTACTACGCGGCCCTCGCGAAGGGCTATTACACGGCAGCAGGCCTCGACGTCACCATCAAGCAGGGCGGACCCGACATCATCCCGGAGCAGGTCGTCGCCTCCGGCCAGGCGGACTTCGGCATCGACTGGCTGCCGAGTCTCTTGTCGGCCCGCGACAAGGGCACAGACCTCGTCAACATCGGCCAGGTCTTCGCGCGGTCGGGCATGACGGAGATCACCTGGAAGACCTCCGGTATCAACACGATCGGGAAGATGAAGGGCAAGAAGGTCGGCAACTGGCTCGGCGGGAACGAATTCGAGCTGTTCGCCGCGCTCGTCAAGAACGGCATGGATCCGTCGCACAACAAGGGCGTGACGATCGTGCAGCAGCCGTTCGACATGGGCCTCTTCCTGAAGCACAAGATCGACGCCGCTTCGGCGATGACGTACAACGAGCTCGCGCAGGTGCTCGAGTCGAAGAACCCGAAGACGAAGAAGCTCTACACGTTGAGGGATCTGAACGTGATCAAGATGCAGCGCGTCGGTACCGGCATGCTCGAAGACGGCATCTTCTCGACGGGGACGTACCTGAAGAGCAAGCACAACCAGGACATCGCGACGCGGTTCCTCAAGGCGTCGTTCCAGGGTTGGATCTACTGCCGCGATAACTGGCAGGACTGCGTGAACATCGTCCTCCAGAACGGGCCGACCCTGCCCCGCGGCCACCAGACGTGGCAGATGAACGAAATCAACAAGCTCGTCTGGCCAAACGGCACGGGAATCGGCGTGATGAAGGCAGCCGACTTCAACCGCACGGCACAGATCGCCCAGCAGTTCAAGGTGATCACCAAGGCGCCGTCGGGCGCCTATCGCACCGACCTCGCCCAGGCGGCGGTCGGCCAGCTGAAGGCAGCTGGTGCGAACGTCACGGGTGTGGGCTGGAAGCCTGCGGTGGTCAAGGTGACGGCCGGCGGCAAGTAGCGTCGCTCTCACCGAGCGTGACGAAGGCCGCCTGCAGGGCGGCCTTCGTCGTTCTAGAGTTTTCGGCGACAACCGAGGAGGAGGAGTTCGCAATGTCCGTGCTGATCAAGGGTGGCCGCGTCATCACCGCGGCGGACGACTACGTCGCGGACGTCTTCATCGACGGCGAGCGCATCTCCCTGATCGGCGAGTCGCTCGACGTCGGCGCCGACAAGGTGATCGACGCCACCGGCAAGTACGTCCTGCCGGGCGCCGTCGACCCGCACACGCACCTCGAGATGCCGTGGCGCGGCGAGACGACCATTGACGACTTCGAGTCGGGGCATACCGCCGCCGCCTTCGGCGGAACGACGACGCACGTCGACTTCTGCATCCAGGGCAAGGGCCAGACGTTCGGCGACGCGCTCGAGGCCTGGCACGCGAAGCGCGAGGGAAAGGCGCTGATCGACAACGGCTTCCACATCGCCGTCACCGACCTGCGCGAAGGCGGCACGCTCGAAGAGCTCGGCCGCCTGCCCGAGGAGCACGGCGTCACCTCGTACAAGCTCTTCATGGCCTACAAGGACTCGCTGATGGTCGACGACGAGACGCTGTTCAAGACGATGCAGGTCGCGGCCGAGACCGGCGCGCTCGTGATGGTGCACGCGGAGAACGGCGACGCGATCGAGGTGCTGATGACCGAGGCGGTCGCGGCCGGCAACACCTCGCCGAAGTATCACGCGCTGACGCGACCGCCCGAGCTCGAGGGCGAGGCGACGAACCGCGCGATCCAGCTCGCGCGCGTCGCGGGCTCGCCGCTCTACGTCGTGCACGTCTCGTGCAAGGAGTCCGCGGAGCCGATCGCGATCGCACGTGAGAAGGGCTGGGACGTCTACGGCGAGACCTGCACGCAGTACTTCTTCATCGACCAGTCGTTCCTCGACCAGCCCGGCTTCGAAGGCGCGAAGTACGTCTACACGCCGCCGCCGCGCCCGAAGGACAACCAGGACGTCCTCTGGAACGCCGTGCGGACGAACGTCCTGCAGGCGATCTCGACCGACCACTGCGCCTACCTCTTCAAGGGCCAGAAGGACGCGGGGATCGACGATTTCCGCCAGATCCCGAACGGCGGCCCCGGCCTCGAGAACCGGTTGCAGATGATCCACCACTTCGGCGTGCGCGAGGGACGGATCTCGCTGAACAGGATGGTCGAGCTCCTCTGCACGAACCCCGCGAAGCTGTTCGGCCTCTATCCGCGCAAGGGGACGCTCGCCGTCGGCTCCGACGGCGACGTCGTCGTGTTCGACCCGGAGAAGAAGGTGACGATCTCCGCGCGGACGCACCACTCGAAGTCGGACTACAACCTCTACGAGGGGACCGAGGTGCAGGGGACGCCCGAGGTCGTGCTGCTGCGCGGGAACGTGCTCGTCGAGGGCGACCGGCTCGTCGCGAAGCCCGGCAGCGGTCAGTTCATCAAGCGCGCCAAGTTCGGCGAGGAATTGAAGCCCGCCGCGCTCGCCGCCGTCTAGGGAAGGGCTCGGGGGCGCTTACGCGGGCGTAGCGAGTTGCTGCTCGAGCCGGCGCAGCACTCCGTCGTAGGCCAGCGTTCCCTTGATCGCGGCGAGCCTCTTCGCCTCGGCGATCGCGGCACGCGCCTCGTCAACGCACCCGGCGGCGACGAGCACACGCGCCAGCCCGACCCAGTAGTGGTTGCGCGTGAAGACGTACTCGCGCTGGTCGGCGACCTCGACTGCGCGACGCGCAAGCAGCACCGCGCGGTCGTGCTCGCCCGAGACCGACGCCGCGAGAGCGCGCACCCAGTCGCAGTGCGCGACCGTGACCCAATCGTCCTCCGTCGAGAGACCGGCGGCCTCGTCGACGATGGCAATCGCCTCGTCGACTCGACCCAGCTCGACGAGCGCTTCCCCGAGCAGCGCGCCGAGCGTCGAGCGGTACCCGCGCTCTCCGACCCGGCCGAGCCCGTCCCAGCCCTCGCGGCCCTCCGCCTCGGCGCGATCGAAGTCGCCTGCGAGCAGCTCGCAGAGCACCCGTTGGTGCGCCCAGCTGATGACCTCGAACGACAGTCCCTGCTCCGCGAGCTCCGCGCGGTACACAGCGTGGAGCCTTCGCGCTTCCTCGAACCTGCCCTGGGCCGCGGCCACGTTCGCCAGTCCCAGCTGCGCCCTGAGGATGCCGCGCCCCAGACGGTCGATCTGCGCAAGCGCCGCGGCGGCGTGCACCTCCAGCTCCGTCCACGGGGCGGCGCTGGAGGAGAGGCCGGCGCCGAGCTTCCCGAGCGCCTCGGACTCGAGCATCGCGTCGCCCGCACGAACCGCGTACTCGTGCGCATGCCGTGCCGCCTCGCTCATCTCGGTCGTGCGGCCGAGCCAGAACAGAAGCTGCGCGTGAGCGAGGTGGCCCTCCGCGAGAGTGCGGTCGTCCGCTCCGTCCCTTTCGAGCTCCTCGAGCAGCGCGCGAACGCGCAGCTCCGCGGCGCCGAACTCGCTCCCTTCGATGTGCGTGGCGAGCCAGCTCTGCACGAACACGGCCCGCGCCGACACGTCGCGATCGCCACGCCGGATCGCCTCATCGAGCGCGGCCTCCACCTCTGTGAACTCTCCGACCAGGTACAGCAAGCGCGCGAGCGGCAGGAGCAGCGGAGGACGTTCGGGGGCGTCCTCCGGCAACAGTGCGAGCGCCCGCCGGAGAAGCCGCACTCCGGCCGGCACGTCCTGGCGCGCATCCGCGCGGGCACCGGCGGCGCCGAGGCGGGCGGCCGCGCGAGCAGCGAGGTCGGACGACGGCTGGCCGAGCTCCCGGCGGTAGAGCGCAGCCTGCTCGAGGTGGTAGCCGAGGATCTCGTCCAGCTCCACGAGGTCGGGTGCGCGCTCGCCGATCCAATCGGCGAACCGTTCGTGCAGGTCGGCCCGGGCCGACTTCGGCAGCGCGTCGTACGCCGCGTCGCGGATCAGCAGGTGACGGAACCGGAACGCGTCGTCGCCCGGGAACGTCGCCGTCGTCGGTCGCACGAGCTCTTTGCGCACGAGCCCCATCAGCTGCGCGGGAATCGTCGCGGCATCGGGCGCGAGCGCCTGGACGGCCCCGCGATGGAAGACCTGCCCCTCGACGGCGCCGCGCTCGAGCGCGGCGCGCTCCGCAGGCGGCAGCTGGTCGAGGCGCGCCGAGAGCAGCGCCTGGATCGTGGCCGGCACGGTCACCTGGCCCGGTGACTCCTCGACCATCGCGAGCATCTGCTCGACGAAGAGCGGATTGCCGTCCGCAGCGGCTCGAATCCTCTCACGCAGCGCCGGTTCGAGATCCTCGCCGCCGAGCAGCGCGTCGATCAGCTCGTCCGTCTCCGCCGCCGAGAGCGGCTCGAGCAGCACCGCCGTCGCGTTCAGCTTCCCTCCGCCCCAGCCGGGCCGCAGGTCGAGCAGCTCGGGCCGCGCAAGGCAGAGGAGGAGAATCGGCGCATCCCGCGACCAGTCCGCGACGTGCTCGATCAGGTCGAGGAACGTCGGCTCGGCCCAGTGCACGTCGTCGAAGAGGACGATCATCGGCCGAACCGCCGCGTGGGCCTCGAGGAGCTTGCGCACCGAGAACGCGATGTCGTCGGTCGTCGCCTGGCCGTCGCCGAGCAGCGCGGCGATCGCCGCGTCCGGAGGTGGCGCGTCACCGAGCAGCTGCTCGACCACCTCGACCACCGGCCAATAGGTGATGCCGTCGCCGTAGGAGAGGCAGCGGCCACGGAGCACCGTCGCGTCGACGCCGTCCAGGAACTCGAGCGCGAGCCGTGATTTGCCGACGCCCGCCGTTCCGAGAACGGTGAAGAGCGCCGTCGCACGCTCGGACGTCGCCCGCTCCCACGCGCCGTTCAGAAGTCGCTGCTCGCGGCCGCGGCCGACGAGTGGCGCGTCCGCGCGCCGTGCGTACGCGACGTCGCCCGTCACCGCGCCGAGCCGGTATGCCGTCACCGGCGCGCTCTTCCCCTTCGCCTCGAGGGGCGGCAGCAACTCGACGTCGACGGCGTCGCGCACGAGCGCGTACGTCTCGGCGCCGATCAGCACCTCGCCCGAAGCCGCCGCCTGTTCGAGCCGCGCGGCGACGTTGACTGCATCGCCTGTGACGAGGGAATCGCCGCTACCTGTCACGACCTCGCCCGTGTTGACCCCGATGCGGACGTCGATCTCGACCGCGTCTCGGAGCTCCTGCGCGGCGCGCACTGCGCGCAGGGCATCGTCCTCGCGAATCGTCGGAACGCCGAACACCGCCATCACCGCATCGCCGATGAACTTCTCGACCGTGCCGCCGTGTCGCTCGATCGCCGTGCGCGCGGTCTCGAAGTAACGGGTCATCGTCGCTCGCAGCGCCTCGGGGTCGAGCGACTCGCCGAGCGCGGTCGAGCCGGTGACGTCGCAGAAGAGCACCGTCACGACCTTCCGCTGCTCGCGCGCCGGCTCGGCCGCGAGCACGGCTCCGCAGACGTCGCAGAAGCGCGCCTCGTCGCGATTCTCGGCCCCGCAACTGGCGCAGGTCACATGTCGAACGTACTACGAGTCGGCGCTGTTGTGGCGGCGCCGGGAACGCTCGTTGCCGAGTTGCTGCTCCGTCTGCTCGATCCAGCGGCGCATGCCGGTCAGATGCTCGTTCGTCTCGTCCACGACGGCCTTCTGCCGCTCGATCTCGTCCTTTCCCGTGGCGAGACGCCGTCGAAGCCGCGCAACGTGCTCGGCGACGGAACGATTGGCAGCCTCGCGTTCGTCCATCCGGACCGTGTCACCACGGACCGCAAATCACAAACGCTCCTCCCGCCAGCGCCACGCGGCGCAGATTGCGACCCCGAGCGCGGCCAGCGGCGCACCGAGCAGCGCCAGCCCGGCCAGGAAGGCGTAGCCCACCGCCCGCCAGCGGGCGTACGGGAGCACCGCGCCGATGCCGAGCGCGACGCCCGCGATACGCGCGGTCAGCGAGTGGAAGACGAGAACGATCGCGAGCGAGGCGAGCACCTCGACGCGCGCGGCTCGCGGCAGCTCGGGTGGCCGCGCCGGCAGATCGTCGAGGACGTGCTCCAGCTCGAAGTGGGAGCGGGCGCGGAACGTCTCGTCGAGCCGCTCCTCGAGGCCGACGAGCGTCAGGACCCCGGACGCGTACTGGTCGCGGAGCTCGGCCTGGGCGCGAGCCCGTTCGCGGGTGAGCGGCTTCGGCCGCGCGGCGAGCGCCTTCACGGCCCGGCAGGCCTCGACCACGAGATAGATCGGCGCCGCGACCACCACGCCGACGACGAGCACCATCATCGTGGCGTATACGACGAAAACCATGATCCCGACCGGCCCCATTGCCTGCTAGCGTCCCTCCCCTCTGATCGACTGATTTAATCATATGACTAAGCCGACTGCTCAAGGGATCGTCGACGCCGCGCTCGAGACGTTGCGGGAAGAGGGATTCGCCGGGGCGAGCTCGCGGGCGATCGCGCGCCGCGGGGCGTTCAACCAGGCCCTCGTCTTCTACTACTTCGGCTCGCTCGAAGGCCTCCTGCTCGCCGCGCTCGAGCAGGCGAGCGAGGAGCGGCTCACGCGCTACCGCGCCGCGGTCGCGGACGTCGACTCCCTCGATGCCCTGATCCCGGTGATGGCCGACCTGTGGGAGCAGGACAAGGCCTCCGGCCACGTGCGCGTGATCTCGCAGATCATCGCCGGCGCCGTCAATCGTCCCGAGCTCGCCGAGCGTGTGGTCGTCCTCATGCGACCGTGGGTCGACCTCGCGGAGGAGACCGTGAAGCGCGTGCTGCCGGCGATCGCCCCACCGCGAGAGACGGCAGACGCGATCGTCACCTTCTACCTGGGCGTCAACCTGCTCACGAACCTCGACCCGTCGACCGCGCGTGCGGACGCGTTCTTCGCCAAGGCGCGCGAGCTCGCTCCGCTCGTCGCGCCCCTCGTCACGATGCTCAGCGCGTCTGAGGGAAGCCCAGATCGACCTTCGACGTCGCCGGATCCGGCCAGCGCGACGTGACGACCTTCGAGCGCGTGTAGAAGTCGATCCCCTCGGGCCCGTAGATGTGCCGGTCGCCGAAGAGCGAGCTCTTCCAGCCGCCGAACGAGTAGTACGCCACAGGCACCGGGATCGGCACGTTGATGCCGACCATCCCCGCTTGCACCTCGAACTGGAACTGGCGGGCCACGCCGCCGTCACGCGTGAAGATCGCCGTGCCGTTGCCGTACGGGTTCTCGTTGATCAACCGCACGGCCTCGCCGTAGGTCGAGACGCGGGTCACACCGAGCACAGGTCCGAAGATCTCGTCCTCATAGGCCTTCATCCCCGGCTTCAGGTCGTCGATGAGTGTCGGCGCGAGGAAGAAGCCGCCGTCCTCGGACGCGCCTTCGCGGCCGTCGACCACGACCTTTGCCCCGTCGTCGGCGCCGATGTACGAGGCGACCTTGTCGCGATGCTCGCGCGTGATCAGCGGGCCCATCTCGCTCGAGGAGTCCATGCCGTCGCCGACCTTGACGTTCGGGATGCGCTGCTTGATCGCGTCGATCAGAGGATCGGCGACGTCGCCGACCGCCACCACCATCGAGACCGCCATGCAGCGCTCGCCCGCCGAGCCGTACGCGGCGGAGACCGCGGCGTCGGCCGCCATGTCGACATCGGCGTCGGGCAGCACGATCATGTGGTTCTTCGCGCCGCCGAGCGCCTGGCAGCGCTTGCCGTGCGCGGTCGCGATCTCATAGACCCGTTTCGCGATCGGCGTCGAGCCGACGAACGAGACCGCGGCGACGTCAGGGTGCTCGAGGATCGCGTCGACCGCGACCTTGTCGCCGTGCACGACGTTGAAGACGCCGTCGGGCACGCCCGCTTCCTTCAGCAATTGCGCGGTGAACACGGACGCCGACGGATCCTTCTCCGACGGCTTGAGGACGAACGTGTTGCCGCACGCGAGCGCCGGCGCCCACATCCACATCGGAACCATCGCGGGGAAGTTGAACGGCGTGATCCCCGCGACGACGCCGAGCGGCTGCCGGATCGAGTAGACGTCGATGCCGGTCGACGCCTGCTCGGTCATGTCGCCCTTGAGCAGATGCGGGATGCCGCAGCAGAACTCGATCACCTCGAGTCCGCGCGTGACCTCGCCCACCGCGTCGGAGAGCACCTTGCCGTGCTCGAGCGTGAGGAACTTGGCGATCTCCTCGCGCCGCTCGTGGAAGAGCTCGCGAATCGCGAAGAAGAGCTCGGCGCGCTTCGCGAGCGACAGCGCGCGCCACGCCGGAAATGCCTGCTTCGCCGCCTGGACGGCCCGATCGACCTCGTCGACCGTCGCGAAGTCGACCGCACCGCTCTGCTCGCCCGTCGCCGGGTTGAAGACCGGCCCGCTGCGACCGGATCGCCCGGCGTAGGCGCCGCCGGAGATCCAGTGGTTGATCGGCTTCACTGCTGCAGGTGCGTCGACGACGTCCGTCATGGGTCCTCCTCGCGTGGCTGCCGAGAGCGTAGCGCGGTAGCGTCGAGGGATGCCGACACGCGCCGAGCTGGCCGAGTACACGGGCGCATACGTGCTGCCGCGGCCGCAGTACGAGGCGATCGTGACCGAGGACTACACATACGTCGCGGGGCCGCACAACGCGTGGGTGCTCGACGTCCGGTCCCCGAACCTCGACTGGGCGCGAGCCGAATCGAAGCGCCGCGGCATCGAGCTCGTCGAATGGTGGATCGGCTGGTCGTCGCCATCTGGGCTCGCGGAGCACTTGCTCGCGCACGGTCTCGTGCCGGACGACGAGCCCGTGCTCGTCGGCATGACGACCGCGACGGAACCGCGCGTCGCGCCGCACATCGACGTGCGGCGGATCGACACGGCCGCCGACTACCTCGAGGCAATCGCGATCGACTGGGAGGTCTGGCAGCTGTCCGAGAACGAGCGGGCCACGCGTTTTGCAAAGGAGGTGCAGCGTTTCGACGACGACCACGCAGCCGGCGTGGCCCATCACTGGGCGGCGTTCCACGAGGGCCGCCCTGTCGGCTTCGGTCGCGCGGTCGACATGGAGGGCGGCGTCGCGCTGATGGGCGGCGCCGTCCTCGCCGAAGCGCGGGGCCGCGGGGTCTACCGCGCGCTCGTCCGTGCGCGATGGGAGCACGCGGTTGCGCGCGGTACGCCGCTCCTCGTCGTGCAGGCCGGCCACATGTCGGCGCCCGTTCTCGACGGCCTCGGATTCGTGCGCCACGGCGAGATCCACCTCTACGCCGACCGCTTGTAGGATCGTGCCCATGGCGACGACCGAGACGAAAACCGAGCTGGGCAGGCAGATCGTCGAGGACGCGAAGCGATACGTCCTCTACTCGTGGAGCGTGCAGAACGCGATCAACCCGATCGCCGTGGAGCGGGCGGAGGGACGGTACTTCTGGGACTACGACGGCAACCGCTACCTCGACTTCGCGTCGCAACTCGTCAACGTCTCGATCGGGCACTCGCACCCGAAGATCGTGCAGGCGATCAAGGACCAGGCGGAGAAGCTCGCGACGATCGGGCCGCCGATGGCGACCGAGTCGCGCTCGCGCCTCGGCAAGCTCCTG
>JBJMKB010000038.1:0-17504 GCA_045806045.1 Gaiellaceae bacterium
AGAATCTCGATCTCGTCGAAGTCGCGGCCCAGGCGGATCCGCCGGTGGCCCGGGTCATGGACTACGGGAAGTACCGGTACGAACTGGAGCAGAAGGCGAAGCTCGCCCGCAAGCACCAGACGCAGATCCACGTCAAGGAGATCAAGCTCAGACCGAAGATCGGGATCCACGACTACGACACCAAGAAGGGTCACGTCGAGCGCTTCCTCAATCAGCGCGCGAAGGTGAAGGTGACGATCATGTTCCGGGGCCGCGAGCGCGAGCATCCGGATCGTGGGCGCGACCTGCTCATGCGCCTCGCGGACGACGTGAAGGAGATCGGTGTCATCGAGACCCAGCCGCTCCTCGAGGGGCGGAACATGACGATGGTGCTCGGCCCAACCAAGAACGCAGGAGTGAAGAGAGATGCCGAAACAGAAAACACACTCGGGAGCGAAGAAGAAGTTCAAGGTGACGGGCACGGGGAAGCTGACACGCCGGTCGGCGAACCAGAGTCACAACCTGGAGCACAAGTCACCGAAGCAGAAGCGGGCGTTCAGTAAGCCGCACCCCGTCGATCCCGCGAACGAGAAGACCGTCAAGCGGATGCTGGGGATGAGGTAATGGCTCGCGTCAAGCGATCCGTTCACGCACGCAAGAAGCGCCGCAAGGTTCTCGAGCAGGCATCCGGTTACTGGGGCCTTAAGAAATCGAACTACAAGTACGCGAAGGAGCAGGTCGAGCGCTCGCTCGCGTACGCCTACCGCGACAGGAAGGTGCGGAAGCGCGAGTTCCGGAAGCTCTGGATCATGCGCATCAACGCCGGGGCACGCGCGAACGGGCTCTCGTACAACCAGTTCATCTCCGGGCTGAAGGCGGCCGAGATCGACCTCGACCGCAAGGTGCTCGCGGATCTCGCGGCCACCGACCCGGCGAAGTTCGGCGAGATCGTCGAGCAGGCCAAGGCAGCGCTGGCCAAATAGCCCGGCAGGCGGAGATCTTCCGCCGTCAGGCCGTCTACTGCGACGGCCGGTCGCCGCTCTACGCGGACCTTTGTCGCCGGCTCGCGGATGATCCGCGGGTCGGCGATCTCGATCCCGACCTCGACTGGGACTTTCCGCTCCGCCTGCTCGGCGGGTTGCACTACCTCGTCCTTGCCCGGCAAGCGTCGTGGGACGACGTCGACGCGGCGCTCGTCGCGCACCGCGACTTCCTCACGCGCTGGACTCGAGAGCAGGACGTGCAGACGAACGAGGTGCAGCGCGCCTGGGCGCTCCTGCCGGGCTTTCTCGCCGTCGAGGATGGGCGCCCGTTCGACCTGCTCGAGCTCGGGCCGTCGGGCGGCCTGAACCTCCTCTTCGACCGCTATCGGTACCGCTACTCGACCGGCACGTGGGGAGAAGGCCCGTTCGAGCTGAGCGGCGACGACCGCGTCCCGCCTCCCGCGGAGCTGCTCGCGCGCGAGGTGTCGGTCGCACGCAGGCGCGGGATCGACCTCAATCCGGTCGACGTGACGACGGAGCACGGCGCGAGGTTGTTGCAGTCGTTCGTGTGGGCCGACCAGACGGCGCGGCTCGAACGGCTGCGGCGCGCGATCGACGTCGTGCGCTCCGATCCGCCGGAGCTGATGCGCGGCGACTACGTGGAGGTCCTACCAGCGTTGCTTTCCGATCGTGTCGTCGGCTCCCAGCTCGTCGTCTTCCAGACCGCGTCGACGATGTACCTCGACCAGGGTGCGACCGCGCGCCTGCGCGCGGCGCTCCACGAGGCGGCTCGCCAGGAGCCGCTCCTGTTCGTGTCGACGGGACGCGCGCCCGACGACGACGGCTTCGCGCTCGAGGTCGAGCGTTATCCCGACGGCCGGACCGAGCGGCTCGCGGTGTTCGACTTCCACGGCGAGTGGCTCGACTGGGGCAGATGATCGCGTCGCGCGGAAGAGGTTAGGCTTCCTTGGTGCACGCGGAGCCGTTGGCAGGCAGCGCGCTTGGCGAATCGGGTGACGATTTCGTCCTCGTTCAGTGGACTGCCGAGGTCGGCGACCACTGGATCGCTCCGCTGCATGTTCACCACGAGGATGACGAGGCCTGGTATGTGCTTCGCGGCAAGCTCGCATTCCGTCTCGGAGACAAGGAGCTCGAGGCCGGGCCGGGCTCGGCGGTACTGGCGCGCAAGGGAACGCCGCACACGTATCGAAACGCCGGTGCTGTCGAGGCCGAATACCTGCTCGTGATGCCGCCGAGGATCGCGGCGCTGATCGAAGCGATTCACGAGCCCGACGCCGATGTGCCTGCGCTGTTCGAGGCGCATGCTTCCCAGATCCTCCGGTAGTCACCAGCGCAAGCGTCCCTCGCTCGACCGTGCGCCGCGAGCCCGCCGTTGATCAGGCGGCCCGGAGGGTTCGGAGATAGGCCTCCACGTTGTCCCAGCTCGCTTCGATGCCGTCGTACCGCGTCATGTGGTCGCGGCCGGCCTGGTCGCGGAATGCCAGCTTCCACGTCATCGTCGTGACCCCGTCGGTCTCGTGGAAATCCACCGTTTCGACGGCCTCGGCGTCGGGCCAGCCTTCGAACAGCCACGTCTGGGCCATGCGCGTAGGCGGCTCGATCTCCAGGAATGTCCCGCGGAACGACATCTCCCGTCCGTCATCGGTGACCATCACGTAGTGGTACTCCCCGCCCACGTGTAGGTCGATGTCGCAGACCGCCATCTCTTCCCCGAACGGAGGGAAGGTCTTGCGCACGTGCTCTTCCTTCGTGAAGACGTCGAAGACGAGTTCGATCGGAGCTTCGAACTCGCGCGTGATGAGAATCTCGAGGTCGCTCGGGAACTCGATCGTGTTCGCTGTCACTGCGTCTCTCCTTGTCGTTGCAGCTCTTTGAGGTAGTCGTTGATCCGATCGAGACGGTCGCTCATCGCCTGCTCGTACTTGGCGAGCCAGTCCCGAAACGGCGCCAGGCCTGTCGGGTCGACGCGGTAGAGGCGGCGGCGCCCGTCCGCCCTTGACCTGACGAGCCCCACCTCGCTGAGCACGCGCAGGTGCTTCGAGACCTGAGGTTGCGCCAGCGAGAGGTCGGCGACGAGCACGCCGACTGCCTTTTCGCCTTCGAACAGCGCGTCCAGGATGTCGCGGCGATGCGGCTCGGCGATTGCGGTGAACAGGTCCGCCACGGTTCAAAACATATTCCCCTAGAGGAATACGTCTGTCAATACAGTGCGGCTGTGATCGTCTCCAGGGACAACGAACGCCTCAAGCTCATTCGGAAGCTGCACGAGAAGCGGTGGCGCGACAAGCTCGGGCTCTTCTTCGTCGAAGGCGAGGATCTCGTCGAGGCCGCGACGGCCGAGCCGGTCGACCTGCTGCGCGCGGGCGAGGACGTCGAGCCGAAGCTGCTCGCCGAGGTCGCCTCGGCGCCGCACCCGCCGCGCGTGATCGGCGTCTACCGGCGCGAGGATCTGCCGGCGTGGGAGGAACGGCCGGCGACGCTCGCGCTGTGGCGACTCGCCGATCCGGGCAATGTCGGGACGCTCATCCGTACCGCGGATGGGTTCGGCGCCGCCGTCGCGCTGTCGGACGGCTGCGCAGACCCGACCTCGCCGAAGGCCCTGCGCGCGAGCGCGGGGTCGATCTGGCGCGTGCCTCTCGGCCGCTTCGAAGATTGTGTCGACTCATCGGTCGCTCGAATTGCGCTGGAAGCACACCGAGGGGAGCCGCTCGGGTCGCTCGACCTCTCGGGCCGCGTCGCGTTCCTGCTCGGTGCGGAGCGCGAGGGGCTGCCGGCGGAGGTCGAGCGCGACGTCGACGCGCGGATCCCGATCGAGACCGCGGAGTCCCTGAACGTCGCCGCATCGGGCGCGATCGCGCTCTACGAGTGGCGCCGCCAGGTTGGTTAGCGGTTCCAGCCGCCTCGAGTCGGCCGCCCTACTCGGTGCCAGGCGCGTGCGGTCTCAGAGCGCACGTGCGAGGCGCTCGGACAGCCGCTGCGCGATCATGATCGTCGGGATGTGCGTGAAGCCCGACGGAACGGTCGGCATGATCGACGCGTCAATGACGCTGAGGCCCTCCGTCCCGTGCACGCGGCCGTCGGTATCGACGACGGTGCCCATCGCGCATGTGCCGACGACGTGCGGGACGCTGAATAGTCCCGCACGGATGAGTGCTGCGAGCTCGGTGCGACCGCTCGGCGCGGTGGGAGATGCGCCGACGTCGGTCCGCGTCGCGGCGAGATCGGCGACGATGTCGACGGCGCGGCGGTAGCCCTCGGAGAGTCGTTCCACGTCGCGCTCCTCGTCGAGGCTCGGGAGCACGATCGACGGTGCCGCCAGCGGGTCGGCCGATCGCAAACTGACCCTGCCACGGGACTCGGGCTTGAGCAGGACGACCGCGACTCCGGTCTCCGGCGGGTCGCCTTCCGGGTCGGCGATCCAGAACATCAGGTCCGGAGGCTGATCGCTCGCCGTCCCCTCGCTCCGGAAGGTCGCGATCGCATGCAGCACCGGGCCGTCCGGCGATGGGCCTTCGTAGGGGAAATCGACCGCCACCTGGGGGTGGTCCGCGAGGTTCGCGCCGACGGGCGCATCCACGCGCACATCGAAGTGGAGCGCTCTGAGGTCGTCCGCCGGGCCGATGCCCGATCGGAGCAGGATCGGCGGGCTGCCGAAGGTGCCGGCGCACAGCACGACCCAGCCGGCGTCGACGACGGATCCGTCCAGGAGCCGGACCCCTGTCGCTCTGCTCCCGTCGAACACGACTCTGTCGACGAACGCGTCGGCTCTGATCGTCAGGTTCGCCGGCGTCCCTCCGAGTGGGAGATACGCGTCGGCGGTCGTGACGCGAACGCCGTCGCGGCTGTTCATCGGCATGCGGCCGACACCCACCGCGCCGGGACGGTTGTGGTCGTCGACCCACGAAAAGCCGGAACGCTGGACGGCGTCCAGCGTCGCTTCGGTGATCGGCGCATACGCCAGCTCCGGGTACCGCGTCGACGGGATCGGTCCGCTGTCGCCGTGCCAGGGGTCGTGCCCGTACTCATGGTCGTGCTCGAGTCGCGTGAAGTAGGGGAGGAGATCGTCGAACGACCAGCCGTCGTTTCCGAGGGCGACCCATTCTTGGTAATCGGCCGGCGCGCCGCGCGGCGTGAACCTCGTCAGCCACGACGTGCCGCCGAGGACACGCTTCCTGCGAACCGGTTTCTCCTCGCCGTACTCGTCGGCCTCGGCCGTGAATCCCCAGTCGAACTCCTCCCGCTCGATCCCCCACCCGTCGCGCATCCCCGCCGTTGCGTTCGCACGGCGATCCGGCCCCGCCTCGAGCAGCACGACGGACCGGGAACCTTGCTCGGCGAGCCGTGCGGCAACGACGCACCCTGCTGCCCCGCCGCCGACGACCACGACGTCGTTCGACCCCACCCGGCGATTCTACGACGAGCGTCCGGCGTCTTCCAGTCGGCACACCCACACGGAGTCTTCGCCGCCGCGCCACGGCGAGCGGTCGAACCAGCCGTAGACGGCGTCGACGGTGAACCCTTCTTCACGCAGCAGCTCCTGCCACTCCGGTACCGAGAGCCACGCGAGTGACATCTCCGACTCGGTCTCGTTGCCGCGGACGCGCAGGATCAGCGTGCGCGTGTCCTCGTTCCAGTCGGCGCGCTCCCAGATTCCCGGCTCGCGCTCGAGCCAGCGGCCGTGTGTGTCCGCGATGTCGTCGGCGCCCGGTGTGAAGACGTCGAAGACGAGGCGTCCCGTCGGCGAGAGGTGCTGCGCGACCGCCCGCAATGCCGCGCGACGGTCGGTCTCGGTCTCCATGTGGAGCAGCGACCGGAACGGGATCGCGACGAGCGCGAACTCGCCGTCGACCGGCGGGTCGCGCATGTCGCCGTGGCGCAGGTCGACCTGCACGCCGGCGAGCTCGGCGCGCTCGCGCGCGACCTCGAGCATTCCGGCTGAGGTGTCGATGCCGACCACCTCGATTCCCGCCGCCGCAACCGGCACGGCGATCCGCCCGGTGCCGACCCCGAGCTCGAGCATAGGCCCGCCCGAGCGCACGGCCTCCTCGACGTAGAACGAGACGTCCTCGACGACACTCCGTGACCACGGGTCGTAGAGGCGCGCGATGTTGTCATACGCCGACACGTGGGTATTCTTCTATCCATGCTTCTTCGGACGACGCTGTTTATGCGGCCCCGGTGCGACACCGGTTGCCGCGCCGGGGCCTGACCCCGTCCACAGCAAACCGAAGGAGGAACCTTGGATAGTGTCGCCGCGGTGGATTGGACCGCGTACGAAACCGAAGCGTTGAAGGCGATCTCGGACGCGCTGTCCGAGGCCGAGCTGGACGACGCCCGCGTCAAGTACCTCGGACGCAAGTCCGACCTGGCGCAGGCGCTGCGCGGTGTCCGCGACCGTGAGAGCGGGATGCTCTTGAACGGCATCCGGGCGAAGCTCGAGGAAGCCGTCGCCGCGCGTGACGCCGAGTTGCTGCGCATCGCGTACGAGCTCGCCGCGGAGTCGGGCGTCGACGTCACGATCCCCGGAGCCCCCGTCAAGCGCGGGCGGCTGCATCTCCTGACGCAGATCCGCCGCGAGATCGAGGACATCTTCCGCGGGCTCGGCTACGAGGTGTGGGACGGCAACGAGGTGGCGACGGTGTGGGAGAACTTCGACGCGCTGACGGCGGAGCCCGGCCATCCCTCGCGCTCGAAGTTCGACACCTTCTACATCGACGACAACACGGTGCTGCGTACGCATACATCGCCGGATCAGATCCGCGCGATGCAGCAGCGCACGCCGCCGATTTACATGGTCTCGCCTGGGCGGTGCTACCGCCGCGACACGCCGGATGCAACGCACTCGCCGATCTTCCTCCAGGTCGAGTGCCTCGCCGTCGACCGGGGGATCACGCTGGCCGACCTGCAGGGAACGGTGCTGAAGTTCTTCCGTGCGCTCTTCGGCGAGGAGCGCGAGGTGCGCATGCGAACGAGCTACTTCCCGTTCACCGAGCCGTCGGTCGAGTTCGACGTCACCTGCTTCATCTGCGGCGGCCGCGGTTGCGCGACGTGCAAGCACTCGGGATGGATCGAGATGGGCGGCGCCGGGTGGGTGGATCCCGACGTGTTCCGCAACGTCGACCTCGATCCGGATGAGTGGCAGGGCTTCGCGTTCGGCTTCGGGATCGAGCGCATCGCCATGCTCCGGCACGGCCTTCCCGACCTGCGCGCGTTCTGGGAGAACGACCTGCGCGTCCTGGGGCAGTTCTGATGCGCGTCCCGGTCTCGTGGTTGCGCGAATACGTCGACTTCGACCTGCCGGTCGAGGAGCTCGCACGCCGCCTCGTCTTCACGAGCTGTGAGGTCGACCGCGTGATCCGCCAGGGCGTGCCCGGCGGCGGCAACCTGGAGTACTTCGTCGTCGGCAAGGTGCTCGACGCGAACAAGCATCCAAACGCGGACAAGCTGCAGCTGACGCGCGTCGACGTCGGGAGCGGCGAGCCGCGCTCGATCGTCTGTGGAGCGTGGAACTTCGGCGCGGGCGCGACCGTCGCGGTCGTGCTCCCGGGCGGCGTGATGCCGGGCGGCGAGTTCACGATCGAGAAGCGGAAGCTGCGCGGCGAGGTATCCGACGGGATGATCCTTTCCGAGCGCGAGCTGCAGCTCGGGCAGGACCACGGCGGGATCATGGTGCTCGGCGACGAGCTGTCTGCGGGAACACCGCTCGCCGACGTGTTGCCGCTGGGCGACGACATCCTCGAGATCGAGACGCTCTACAACCGGCCCGACCTCACGTCGATCTACGGAATCGCGCGCGAGGTCGCGGCGCTCCTCGGAACGACGCTGCACGAGATGCCGGGCGTCGAGCCGCCGCGCGACCGGGACGAGCCGGTCGAGATCGCGATCGAGGATCTCGAGCGCTGCCCGCGCTACATCGGGCGGCTCTTCCGCGACGTCTCGCTCGGCGAATCGCCGGCGTGGCTGAGGTCGCGACTGGCCGGAGCAGGAATGCGGCCGATCTCGAACGTCGTGGACGTGACGAACTACGTGATGCTCGCGCTCGGCAGCCCGCTGCACGCGTTCGACTACGACAAGCTCGCCGGCGGCCGCATCGTCGTCCGCCGCGCACGCCCGGGCGAGAAGCTCGAGACGCTCGACGGGACAACGCGGGAGCTCGATCCGGAGGATCTTGTGATCGCGGACGCCGAACGCCCGATCGCGATCGGCGGCGTGATGGGCGGCGCGAACACCGAGGTCTCCGACGAGACGAGCAACGTCTTGCTCGAGGCGGCGAACTTCGACCCGATGACGGTGCTGCGGAGCGGCGAGCGTCACCGCATGCGCACTGAGAGCCAGACACGCTGGGAGAAGGGTGTCGACCCCGAGGCGGCAGGTGCCGCGGCGCGCTACGCAACGCAGCTGCTCGTCGAGCTCGCCGGTGCACGTTGGACGGGTGAAGGCGAGGTGCGCGGCGAGCTTCCGCCACCGCCCCTGATCGCCTACCGGCCGCAGTACGCGAGCGAGGCGGTCGGGATGACGCTGCCGGAAAACGAGCAGCGCGAGCGGCTCGCACGGCTCGGCTTCGGCGTCGACGACGACTGGACCGTGCGCACCCCGTCCTGGCGCGCGCGCGACGTGCGGCGCGACGTCGACGTCGTCGAGGAGGTCGCGCGCTTCCGGCTCGAGGACGTGCCATCGACATTGCCGGAGCGGATCGAAATGTTCGGCCTGCTGAAGCCGGCGCAGAAGCTTCGCCGCCAGGTCGAGGACGTGCTCGTCGGCGCGGGCTTGTACGAGGCGTACACGTATTCGCTCCAGGCTACGGACCCCGATCCAAACGCGATCGAGCTTCCGGTTCCCTTGAGCTCGCAGCAGCGCGTGCTGCGCACGACGCTCTCTGTCGGGCTGCTCGGCGCGGCGAACCACAACGTCGACATGGGAAACGAGAACATCGGGCTCTTCGAGGTCGCGCATGTCTACCTGCCGCCGGGGCCGGTACCCGACGAGCGGTGGCGGCTCGGCGGGATCGTCGAGGGCGACTTCTTCAACGCGAAGGGAATCGTGGAAGCGGTGTTCGAGGCGCTGCACGTCGAGCCGGTGTTCGAGCGTGCGAAGCTGCGCGACGAGTTCGTCGTCGGCGCGTCGGTGCAGTCGGGCTGGGTCGGGACGTACGGCCGCCTCGACCTCGACGGGATGTGGAGCGCCTTCGAGCTCGACCTCGAGGAGCTCTTCGCGCTCGTGCCCGAGCGGATCCTCTACCAGGACGTGATCACCTACCCGCCGCTCCGGCTCGACCTGGCGTTCGTGGTCGACGAAACGGTGCCGGCCGGCGATCTGCTCGCGGCCGCGCGGCGGGCGGCGGGTGAGGAACTGCGGCAGATCGGTTTCCTGAGCGACTACCGGGGAGACCAGATCTCTTCGGGGAAGAAGTCGATCGCCTTCTCCGTCGCCTTCCAGGCGCCGGACCGGACGCTCTCGGACGAGGACGCGAGTCGCTTGCGGGCGTCGATCGTGGCTGCCCTCGCGGCCGATTTCGGGGCCGAGCTCCGCGCCTGACGGCGCATCGCTCGCAAATCCCCGTATCTCCTCCCGTAAATCGGACGTTTAGTGGTTGGAAGTCACATGTCCAACCGTTATGAGGAGACGAAACCCATGAAGCACCGCCTCACGGTCCCGCTGTTTGCCGTGCTGGTGCTCGCCCTCGCCGCGTTCACCGGCGCTGCCTTCGCGGGCGGCAACGGGAACGGCGGGAGCACGAGTGCCGGCAACTCGGCGAGCGCGCCAGGCCACCAGGATCAGACGGCTCCGGCCCCGGCTGCCGCGGCGGCCGCTGACGCGACACCGGCTGCGAAGACCGACAAGGTCGCTGACAAGACCGCTGACAAGGCCGCCAAGGCCGACACCTCGGCAAAGGCGAGCAACGGCAACTCGGCGCACACGAGCAGCTCGGCGCAGACGAGCAGCTCGGTGCAGACGAGCAGTTCCACGCAGACGAGCAGCTCCGTAAAGGCATCGGCGCAGAGCTCCACGTCGCCGTGCGCAAACCCGGCGACCGGCGGTGACAACTCGCATGGCGTCAAGCCGTCGAACACGACGCAGCACAACACCTGCGCGGCGGCGTCGTCCGACAAGACGAAGCTGTACGGCAACGGCAAGACCGCCGGGCAGATCGCCACGCACGCCGGCTACGGCAGCGCGGCCCTGCACGGGCCGGGCAACAGCCAGCCGCACAAGACGTCTCCGTGCCCCGGCAAGCACGAGGTCGACGTGCACGCGCTGAAGCACAAGGCCGGTACGTGCGGCTCGGTGCT
Organism: Gaiellaceae bacterium; assembly: GCA_045806045.1. Classification (GTDB taxonomy): domain Bacteria; phylum Actinomycetota; class Thermoleophilia; order Gaiellales; family Gaiellaceae; genus PALSA-600. Next base: position 10,274 of record JBJMKB010000038.1, read on the forward strand.
GGCCGTCGTGACGCCGACGGTCAAGGTCGAAGCGACGTGCACCACGATCACGCGCACCGTTACCGAGCGCGTGCTGGCGGCGGACACGAAGGTGCGCGGCAAGAGCGCCCTGCACGCGTCGGTCCACGGCAAGGCGCATGCGAACCAGGCGAACTACGTGACGGTGATCAAGACGCTGTCGGTTCCGACCGGCGCCAACTGCGCATCCACGCAGCCGACGGTCGTCTCGACGCAGGTCGTGTCGACCTCGACGGTGACGCCGGCCGCTGCCGTTCAGGCGACTGCCGCGGCGACGCCGGCTGCGTCGGCGTCCGCACCCGTCGCAACTGCGACGCCGGCGACCGGTGCAGTCCAGGGTGCCGTCGTGGCACTCAAGCCGACGAAGGCCGCGAAGACGAAGCCGGCAGGCGGCGTCCTCGGTGCAACGACCCGGCTCGGGCACACGGTGTCCTCCGGCCGGCTGCCGTTCACGGGGCTCCCGCTGTGGATCTTCGCACTCGTCGCGGCGGGTCTGATCGGGGTCGGTGCCGCCGCGCGGCACACGGCGTCCCGCCGCATCTAAGCCGGCGACGATCCATCCGGCTCACGCGAGGGCGGCCAACCGGCCGCCCTCGTCCGTTCCGGTCATGACCCGGGTCTGACCCCGAAGGAAAGCGAGCGGTCGCGACCACCGGCCGGTCGAGCCACGTTAGGGGTCAGAGCACGGTCATGGCCGGTTTGGGCAAGCGACCCGCACCGTTGAGCGCCGCACCGCGGACAATGTCCGGCTCGACCGTGGCCGGCGGGGCGAACACCGGGGTCAGACCCCGGTCGTGTCCGTTCGAGACCGAACGTCCCCGGCGGGGCGAACGCCGGGGTCAGACCCCGGTCGTGTCCCTTCCGGACACGTTCAGCTCGTGCGATCTCGCCGGCGTTGTGATTCGCTTGCCGACGCGATTCACGCGCGGCGGACCGGTTTGACCAGGCCTGCGTGCTCTCCGCCCGCGGCTCGGATGTCCGCCTGCTTGTCGAGCTCCGAGTTCAGCTCGGCGCCGAAGAGCAGCGACCACGCCGAATAGTTCAGCCACAGCATGAGGATCACGCCCGCGGCGAGCGTGCCGTAGGTCTTCGAGTACGACCCGGCGAACGTCACGTACAGCGTGAACAGCCCCGACAGCGCGAGCCACATCAGCGCACCGATGAACGAGCCCGGCGTGACCCACTTCCACGTTGGGTGGTCCTTGTTCGGCGCGTAGTAGTAGACGAGCCCGTAAAGGATCAGCACCGCGACGAACGCGATCGGCCAGCGCAGGAGCGACCACAGCAAGTCGAAGGCGCTGCCCAGGTGCGCCCGATTCGCGATCGCGTGCCCGATCGGGCCGCCGAAGACGATCAGCACGGCCAACGCCAAGATCGTCACCCCGAAGAGCAGGACGAGCATGATCGCGAGGCCCCGCACCTTCCAGAACGGGCGCGTCTCCATACGTTCGTACGCACGGTTGACCGCCTTGATCACGGTCGTCATCGCACCGGACGCGGCCCACACCGCGCCGATTCCGCCGAGCACGAGCGCCGCGACTTGCGCGCTCCCCTTCGAGTCGCGCTGGAGACCTTCGATGAAGTGGATGACGCCGTGCGGCGCGACCGACCCGAGGAACGACTGCAGCTGGTCGTAGAGGTGCAGCACGCCGAGCAGGCCGAGGAAGAACGCGATCGCCGGGAAGAACGCAAGCATCGCGGAAAACGCGATCTCTTGCGACAGCCCCATGCAGTCGTCGCGCAGGAACGCGCCGACCGCGCGCTTCAAGACAGCGACCCAGTCGGTCCACGACAGCCGCGCGGGATGCGCCGGCGCCCGGCCGTTGTCGGTCAATCGCGGTCGAAGATCGACCAGCGACCGACGCGCAGCTTCTCATCGCTTTCACGACCGCGCCGCGCGAGGTAGCGCAATGTGGCGCCCACGCCGCCGCCCAGCACGAATCCGACCGACGCCGCGCCGGCCGCCACGGCCGGCAGCTTCGACTTCAGCTTTCCGCCGATGTCCGTCGCCTCGCCGAGCTCCTCGCGCAGGTATTCGACAGCGCCCGCGAGCTCCTCGCGCTCGGTGTCGAGCTCGGCGCGGATCTGCTCTGGTGTCCGGACCGCAGCCATCAGCGTCTCAACGCCTCCGTCGTCAGCTTCGCCTCGCGAATCGCCTGCTCCGGCACGGGAGGCGTCGCCTTCCTGATCCGTCCGAGCGCGAGGATGCCGAGCACGCCGGCGAAGACGAGGAGGAACGCCGTCACGATGAGGAGCGCGAGCCAGGTGGAGAGGAACGTGGCGAGGGCCGCCGCGATCGTCGCGAACGCGAATCCCAGCCCGAGCAGCCCGAAGACCGCCGCGCCTACGCCCATTCCGATCCCGAGCGCGAGCGACATGACCTTCTTCTTCAGCTCGAGGAGCGCGAGCTCCATCTCGAGGCGCGCGATCGCCGACGCGTGTTCAGCGACCGACTTGGCAGCTCCGCCGACGCCGCCGTTCGACTGCTGCTCAGCGACGGGGGTGGGCATGCGCCCTCCAGTCAATGAGCTTCGCGGCGACGTAGCCGCCCGCGACCGCCGCGCCGATCACGAGCCATGGGCTGAGCCCGCCGCGCTTCCTCGCCTTCGCCTTGCGCGGCTGCGGCAGCTGCGGGCCGGACGGCGCGCGCGGCGGTGATCCGGCCGGCTCGTTCGTCGGCGCCTCGCCCTTCGCGCGTGCTGCGATCAGCGACGGCTTGAGCTTGCGCAGGAAGTCGGGATCGTCGGCGAGCGCCTCGGCCACCTTTGCCTTCACCCCGCCGCTGCGCCGCGCCTCTTCGACGATCTCCGCCAGCTTGTCCGCCGCCGACTCGACGGCCTGGTCTGCTCTCGTCATTTCTTGGTCGGCGGCTCTTCGCCGGTCGCGACACGCCAGATCGACGAGGCTACGCGTCGCGCCGCGAGCGTGGCGCCGGCGCCGATCCCGGCATAGAGACCGGTCCAGAGTGCTTTGCGGAGCATTTGATGATGGTTTGCCTCGACCTTGCGGGTCTAAACGTGCATACGCGATGCTGTCTTTATGCAGACCGAGCGGCCGCTCACGAAGTCCGACCGCCACCGTCTCGTCGCGAGTCTCGTCGAGCGCATGCGGCTCGGGACGCAGCAGGAGCTTCTCGACGCGCTGCAGAGCGCGGGCTGCGTCGTCACGCAAGCGACCGTCTCGCGCGACATTCGCGAGCTCGGCCTGCAGAAGGCGCGCGATCCAATGGGCCACCCGCGGTACGTGTTGCCGAACCGCGAGCGGCGAGCCGATCCGCGTGAGACGCTCAACTCGCTGCTCGCACAGTTCGGCCGCGATGCGGTTGCCGCGCAGAACGTCGTCGTCGTGCAGGCCGAGATCGGCTCCGCGCCGGCGATCGCGCGTGCACTCGACCGGCTCGAGCATCCGCTGGCCGTCGGCACGCTGGCGGGCGACGACACGTGTCTCGTGATCGCAACCGACGCAAGGAACGCACGTGCCTTGGCGCGCGAGCTCGGCGACGCTATCGGTCGCTGAGGCGCTGCGCCCACGGATGGGCGCGCTCGATCTGCGACGCAAGCCGGAACAACGTCGCTTCGTCGGCCGGGCGCCCGATCAGTTGCACGCCGACCGGCAGGCCGTCGACGAGCCCGAACGGCACCATCGCCGCGGGCTGCCCCGTCAGGTTGGCCGTGGCGTTGAACGGGTTCAGCTCCGCGCCGCGAACGAACTGCTGCTCCGGATCGTCCGGTTCGAAGACCCAGCCGATCGGCGGCGGAAGCATGCCGAGTCCGGGCGTGAGCACGGCGTCGACATCCTGGTCGAACCAAAAGCTCACGGTGCGCCGCGACACGCGCTGCAACGCAGCGACCGACCGCGCGAAGCTCGCGCCCGACGTCTCGCGCGCGCACTGCGCGAGCCATTGGTTGAGAGGCTCGAAGAGCGAGGGATCTGCGGGAACGAGCGCAGGGCCGACCGACCAGAGGCGGAGGAAGGAATCGAGCAGCTCGGGCTCGTGCCACGGCGGGGTCGCCTCGATCACGTCGTGCCCGAGCGCGGCGAGCGCATCGGCCGCGTTGCGCGCAACGGCGGCGACCGACGCGTCGACGCGCACGTCGAGCGGCGGCTCGGGGGCGAACGCGATCCGCAACCGGCCCGGCTCGACGCCGACCTCCTCGAGGAACGGCCGGTCGGGCGGCGGTGCCCAGTGCGCGTCGCCCGGCTCGTAACCGGCGATCGCGTCGAGGAATGCCGCCGCGTCGCGCACCGTCACCGACAGAGGGCCGCTCTGCGACAGCTCGAGCGATCCGCTGACATAGGGCGCGGGGGAGACGCGCCCGCGCGACGGCTTGATGCCGAAGAGGCCGCAGCACGACGCGGGAATGCGGATCGACCCGCCGCCGTCGGAGCCGTGCGCGAGTGGCAGCACCCCCGCGGCGACTGCCGCGGCCGCTCCGCCCGACGACCCGCCGGGCGTACGCGAGGTGTCCCACGGATTTCGGCACGCGCCGTTGAGCGCGGACTCGGTGACCGCTGTCGATCCGAACTCCGGTGTGTTCGACTTCCCGAGCACGACGAAACCCGCGTCCTTCATCCGTCGGACGACGGCCGCGTCGGTTGCCGGGACGTAGTCGGCGAACGCGCGCGAGGAGTAGGTCGTGCGGACGCCCGCCGTCTCGTTCAGGTCCTTGACGAGCATCGGCACGCCGGTGAACGGCCCGTCCGCGGGCGCTGCGTCCCGTGCCTGGTCGTAGCACTCCGTAACGAGGAAGTTCAGGTCCGGGTCGGTCGCCTCGATCCGGGCGATCGCTGCTTCGGTCAGCTCGCGTGCGGAGACCTCGCCGGCGCGGACCTGCGCGGCGAGCGCGAGCGCGTCGGTCAGCGCTTCCCCGCGAGCCCGAACCAGAGCAGGATGCGGCGGAGAAGAGGGATCGACGTCGGTCGCGTGGGCGGCGGCGCAACCGCACTCTCGAATCGCTCGGTGAGGTGTGGCTCGACCGGCTCGATCGTCTCTTCGACCGGCGGCTCCCTGAACTCGGCCAGCCGTTCGATCGCGGGCCGATCGAGCTTCACGCGCACGCGGCCCTCGACGATCTCGCCGACCTGCTCCGACGGCACGTAGCGCGGCTTGTCGAACGCGGAGAACGCGATCACGACGCCGTCGAAGATGTCCGCGTTCGAGTCGCCCACCACTTCCAGCACGCGGCCGACCTCCGTGCCGCTCGCATCATCCACCCGCCAGCCGGGCTCGATCACGAACCAAGAGACGGGGTCTGCCATCAGACCGTCTGGCCGTCCAGGATCCAGACCGGGCCCTGCGTCGCGACGAGATGCGTGTCGCTGAACACCGTCAGGATCGCGATCGAGCCGCGGATGTTCGCTTCGTCGCAGCGTTCGAAGCACCGGCGCGCCATCTCGGGCGAGACGCCGTAGCCGGCGCGTCGCGCGCAACGGAAGCGGAGATTCGCCGTCTTGCCGACCCTGCGCGGGTTCATCTGGATACAAAGGACCGCCGCCGGCTCGATGTAGTCGCTCGAGAGCAGGCGCACTTCGCCGAGCAGGTCGCTCCAATCGTCCGGGAGCTCCGCGAGCCGCTCGTCCCACGTCTCGGCAAGCTGCTTCACAGCGCGTTCCTCGCGCGGACGGGCTTTCGCCGTGGTCGCGACGCTCAGCGTGCCGGCGATGCGTGCGTCGTCGAGACGCTTCAGCAGGCGCGCGATGCTCTCGGGGCTCTGCGCGCTGCCATCCCGTGCTGCCGTGAAGCGGAGCGCGTTCGGATCCGAACGGTACGGCTGCGCCGGACCGAGCAGTGCGGATGCGTGCGAAGCGACTTCTCCCGCGCGCAACTCGAGCCGAACCGCGACCTGCGACCACCCCTCGGGTAGCTCCATCTCGAGCTCGCGCCATTGTCCGACAAGGCTCACTGCGCACAACGTACACTGCCGGGACTTTGGCCAAGGTCGAGAAGAAGCGCGCCCTGAACGAGGAGCGCCTGCGCGACTTCCTGCGCGAGATGCTGCTGATCCGCCGCTTCGAGGAGCGGGTCGAGGAGCGCTTTCGCGCGGGTGAGCTCCCGGGCTTCCTGCACGTCGCGATCGGGCAAGAGGCCGTCGCCGTCGGCGTCTGCCAGGCGATGGAGGAAGGCGACATCTTCGCGTCGACACATCGCGCGCACGGGCACACGCTCGCGCGCGGCACGCCTCCGAACGCGGTCATGGCGGAGCTCTACGGGAAGATGGAAGGTTGCTCGCACGGCTACGGCGGCTCGATGCACCTCTACGACGTCGAGCGCGGAAACTACGGCGCGAACGCCGTCATCGGCGGAGGTCTTCCGGCAGTCACCGGTGCGGGCCTCGCGTTCAAGCTGCGCGACGAGCCGCGCGTCGCCGTCGCCTTCTTCGGCGACGGCGCGACGAACATCGGGACCTTTCACGAGTCGCTCAACCTCGCGCAGCTCTGGAAGACGAAGACGGTGTTCGTCTGCGAGAACAACCACTGGGCCGAGTCGACGCCGGGCTGGCAGCACTCGCCGGTGTGGGACGACATGTCGAAGCGCGCGCTCGCGTTCGACATGCGTTCGATCAAGGTCGACGGCCAGGACGTGGAAGCGGTGTACGAGGCTGCGCACGAGGCGCTCGACCACGCGCGCAACGGCGACGGTCCCGTCTTCGTCGACATCGAGACATACCGCATGCACGGCCACTACATCGGCGACCCGCAGGTCTACCGCACGAAGGAAGACCGCGAAGATGCGGCCGAGCACGATCCGATCAACCGGCTGCGCGACCGTCTCGGCCTCGCCGACGGCGACTTCGAGTCGTTCGATCGGGAGGCGACCGACATCGTCGACGCCGCGCTCGAGTTCGCGAAGAACGGCACCGATCCGCAGCCGGAAGACGCGTTGAAGAACGTCTATGCCTGAAATTTCGTACCGCGAGGCCGTCCGCGACGCGCTCTCCGCGGCGATGCGCGCCGACGACGACGTCTTCGTCATGGGCGAGGACATCGCCGAGATGGGCGGCTCGATGGGCGTCACGCAGGGGATGGTCGAGGAGTTCGGCCCCGAGCGCGTCCGCAACACGCCGATCTCCGAGATGGCGATCGTCGGCGCCGGGATCGGCGCCGCGATGCAGGGGATGCGGCCGGTCGTCGAGATCATGTACGAGGACTTCCTGACGCTCTCGATGGAGCAGCTCGTCAACCAGGCCGCCAAGCACCGCTACATGTCGGGCGG
>JBJMKB010000039.1:0-21728 GCA_045806045.1 Gaiellaceae bacterium
CCTCCAGGCCGACCTCTTCTTCTCCGGCGTCCGCCCCGCGGTGAACGTCGGGACGTCGGTGTCGCGGGTCGGTACGTCCGCGCAGACGAAGGCGATGAAGAAGGTGGCGGGCCGCCTGCGCCTCGACCTTGCGCAGTACCGCGAGCTGGAGGCGTTCGCGCAGTTCGGCTCGGAGCTCGACCAGGCGACGCAGGCTGCGCTGAACCGCGGAGAGAAGATGGTCGCGACGCTCAACCAGCCGCAGTACCAGCCGTGGCCGATGGAAGAGCAGGTCGTCGCGCTGTGGGTCGGCGTCAACGGCTACCTCGACGAGATCCCGACCGACGACGTCCCCCGGTTCCAGGAGGAGCTGCGCGAGTATCTGCGGACCGAAGGCTCGATCTACAAGACGATCCGCGAGACCGGCGACCTGGCGGAGGAGATCGAGAAGACGCTGAAGGCCGAGGTCGAGAAGTTCAAGAGCCACTTCCGGACGAGCACGGACGAGCAGGCCGCGTAGCCGATGCCCTCGACGCAGGACCTGAAGCGGCGCGTCCGTTCGATCACGAACACGCGCAAGGTGACGAAGGCGATGGAGCTCGTCGCGTCGGCGCGGCTGCGCCGGTCGCAGATGCGCATCGAGGCGATGCGCCCCTATGCGGACCGGATGCTCGAGCTGATGGCGGGCGTGTCGCAGGCCGCGGGCGCAGTTCGGCTGCCGCTCCTCGAACGGCGCGAGAACGTCGAGAAGGTCGCCGTCGTTCCGGTGACGGCGGACCGCGGCCTCGCCGGCGGTTTCAACGCGCAGGTGATCCGCCGCGCGCTCGCGCTGATGCGCGAGCTGGAGGCGGACGGCAAGGAGGTCGTCTGGTTCAGCACGGGGCGGAAGGCTGCCTCGACGCTTCGCTTCCGCCGGCTGAACGTCGCGCAGTCGTGGGTGGGCTTCAGCGAGCGGCCGAGCTACCACGACGCGCAGACCGTCGCGCACGCCGTTTCCGAGGCGTTCGTGAACCACGACGTCGACCGGGTGATCGTGGTCTACAACGCGTTCGTCTCGGCGCTCGTGCAGAAGGTGACGGTGCGCGATCTCCTGCCGATCTCGCAGGACATCCTGGATCACGCGGGCGAGGCGGAACAGGACGCGGCGGGGCAGACGCCGGACTTCATCTACGAGCCGGAGCCCGAGGAGATCCTCGCGCGGCTCCTGCCGGTCTATGTCGAGACGGAGCTCTACCGCGCGCTGCTCGAGTCGGCTGCGTCGGAGCAGGGCGCGCGCATGACGGCGATGCGGAACGCATCGAAGGCGGCCGGCGAGTTGATCGACAGCCTCACCCTCGCGATGAACCGCGCGCGGCAGGCCGAGATCACGCAGGAGATCCTCGAGGTCGTCGCGGGCGCGGACGCGCTCAGCGGCTGACGCTCAACCGAGCGTTAACAACTTCGCCGCGACCGCGCCGTCTAACCCGCAAAGTGCGCACCTTCACCATCGATCCGCTAGTGTTGCGCCGCTCGTGAGCAGCGGCATCGACAAGATCGACCTCGCTCCCGCAGACGCTGTCCCCCTCGACGTCGGGCCTGTCGAGGGCGAGGCCGCCGTCAAGGCACGCGGCTACTGGGAGCTCGTCTGGATCCGCTTCAGGCGTGACCGGCTCGCGCTCGCGAGCGTCGGCTTCATCCTGTTCCTGATCTTCATGTCGATCGTCGGCGCGCCGATCATGGCCCACATCCTCGGCCACGGCCCGAACGACATCTACGCCTTCGGCGTGGACCCGCAGTCGCTGAGGCCGGTCGGCCCCTGGACGTACATCAACACCGCGCCGTATCTCGGCGCGAGCGGGCACTTCTCCCGCACGCTCCTGCCGCTCGGCGCCGACGGCGCGCTCGGGCGTGACCTCTTCCTTCGCTTGCTCTACGGCGCACAGACCTCGCTCGAGGTCGCGGTGCTCGCGACGGTCGGCTCGGTGGGCCTGGGTGTCGTGATGGGGCTCCTCGCCGGGTACTTCCGCGGCTGGGTCGACACGGTCGTCTCGCGCCTGATCGAGATCGTCATGGTCTTCCCGTTCCTGCTCTTCATCATCGCGGTGCGCGTCGTTGCGGGGAACTCGCTGAACGCGATCACGTTCGGGTTCCTCGCGCACGGCGTGTTCACGCTCGCGCTGATCTTCTCGGTGTTCGGCTGGTTCTACCCGGCGCGCATCATCCGCGGCGTCGTCCTGTCGCTGCGCGAGAAGGAGTTCGTCGAGGCGGCGCGCATGACCGGCGCGAGCGATTTCCGCATCATGCGCTCGCACCTCCTGCCGCACCTGGTCGCGCCGATCATCGTCTACTCGACGTTGATCATCGCGTCGAACATCATCGCCGAGGCTGGATTGTCGTTCCTCGGGCTCGGGATCGAGCAGCCGACGGCGAGCTGGGGCAACCTCCTCGCGGCGGCGCCCGACTACTACCTCACCCAGCCGTGGCTGATGGTCTGGCCCGGTCTCTGCATCCTGCTCACGACCCTCGCCTTCAACCTTCTCGGCGACGGTCTGCGCGACGCGTTCGACCCCCGCGCGCGCGTCTGAGGGACGACCCGAACGACGAGGATTCACGGAGCGCCGAGCTAACTAATCGCGGGTGGCTGCGTCATAGTCGCCAGCTCGTGGAATTTCAGTAACAGCCCTGTTACCATGCGGCGCCGCTCGTCAGGGTGGGCGGTTCTGTGAGAGGAAAGAGGAAGGAGTCATATGCGCAAGAAGCAGATGCTCTCCCTGTTCATGCTCGTCTTGGGAGTAGCGTTGCTCGTCGCCGCCACGACCGTGGGGGCCGCGACATCGGCCAACAAGAAGGCCGGCTCGGCGGAGGCGAAGAAGGGTGGAACGCTGCGGATCAATCAGGCGGCCTCGGACTTCGACTATGTCGATCCGCAGCTCGCGTTCCGCACCGACGATTCGGCGATGCTCTATCCGACCGCGATGCAGCTGGTCAGCTTCCCCGAGAAGGCAGGGGCCGCAGGCAGCCAGCTGTACCCGCAGGCGGCGACGGCGTTCCCGACCGTCTCTAAGGACGGCAAGAGCTACACGTTCCACATCCGGTCCGGCCTGAAGTTCTCGGACGGCACGCCGGTCACCGCGGCTGCGTGGCAGCGGTCGTGGGAGCGCGTCCTGAGCCCGAAGATGGGCTCGCCGCTCGGCGTCAACCTCGACCTGCAGAACGTGATCGCTGGTGGCGACGCGTTCCTCAACGGGAAGACGCAGCACATCTCGGGCATCTCGGCGAAGGGCAACACCCTCACGTTCAAGCTGACGAAGCCGAACCCGACGTTCGTGTCGATCCTGAGCATGATGTGGTTCACGGCCGTCAAGCCCAACATGCCGTACTCGGCCGACGGGCTCAACGTCTATGCGGCCGCGGGCCCCTACTACATCAAGAGCCGTGACGCGGGTCGCAGCACGGTCCTGGCGCGCAACCCGTACTACAAGGGGAACCGCCCGGCGAACCCGGACCAGATCGTGTTCACCCCCGACGTGAACATCGACCAGTCGCTGCTCCAAGTGAAGGCCGGCCAGGCCGACCTCGACATGATCGGCATCCCGCCGACCGCGGCCTCCGATCTCGCGAAGCAGTACGGGATCAACAAGGGCCGCTTTTTCGTCGGCTCCACGTCGTGCGTGAACTACATGGCCATGAACGCGGCCCGTGCGCCGTTCGACAACGTGAACCTGCGGAAGGCAGTCAACTGGGCAATCGATCGTCCCGCCCAGGTCCGCCTGCTCGGCGCGTACGCCGGCAAGCGTACGAACCAGATCCTGGTTCCTGGCCTTCCGGGGTACCATCCGTTCAGGGCGTATCCGCTCAAGGGCGCCGACGTCGCGAAGGCGAAGCAGATCGGCGGTTCCGCGATCGACTCCTCTCCGACGCTCAACGTCGTTCACACGACGAGCTCCTACTCGACGAACCGCGCTCAGGTCGCCGAGTACAACCTCAAGCAGATCGGGTTCAAGATCAACGACGTGCCGACCCCGGCGACGAACTACTACCAGGTGATCCAGACCAAGGGCACCACGTACAACTTCGTCACGAACGGTGGTTGGTGCGCCGACTACTTCGACCCGTTCGACTTCCTGAACGTGTTGTTCGACGGTCGCAAGATCCAGGACTCGAACAACAACAACTACGCGTACTTCAACAACGCGTCCTTCAACAAGGGCCTCGATCACGCAGCGTCGCTGCTCGGCGCCGCACGTGCCGCGGCATACGCGAAGCTCGATCAAGAGCTGATGGTGAAGTACGCGCCTGTCGTGCCGTACCTCCTGCCGACGAACCGGTACTTCACCGCTGCGCGCGTGAAGAACTGGATCTACAGCAGCTACTACGGCGAGCCGTACCTGAACGCGCTGGCGGTCGGCTAGCGTCCGACCAATGCAGGATCGGTAGCGAGCCTGGAGAGTCGCCTTCGCGCGCCTCTCCAGGCTCCACCGTTGTCTCGTCGATCCAGACTGCGAGCAGACCGACATGACCTACTTCATCATCCGCCGGATCTTCTGGGCGATCTTTTTGTTCCTGGTGGCCACGATCATCACCTACCTGATCTTCTGGGTGATACCGGCCGACCCGGCAGCGCTCGCGGCAGGCAAGTCCGCGACGCCGGCCGACATCGCGCGCGTGCGCCACTTCCTCCACCTCGACGAGCCGGTCTGGCGGCAGTACCTCCGCTTCCTGTGGAACCTCGTCGGCCACCAGTCGCTCGGTCACTCGTTCGTCAACCGGCAGAGCGTCAACTCGCTGATCGGCAAGGACGCCCCCGTCACGGCATCGCTCGTCTTCGGCGGCGCGATCTTCTGGCTCTCGCTCTCTATCCCGGTCGGGATCCTCTCGGCACTCCGCCCGCGGTCGATCATGGACCGCATCTCGATGACCTTCGTGCTCATCGGCATCTCGGCGCATCCCGTCTGGATCGGCCTGATCCTTTCCTATCTCGTGGGCTTCCGCCTTCACCTGACGCCGATCGCCGGCTACTGCAACTTCTTCCCCGGGACCGAGGGCGCCCACTGCGAAGGGCCGGTCAACTGGGCCTATCACCTGATCCTGCCGTGGATCACCTTCATGATCCTGTTCGCGGCCCTCTACGTGCGTCTCGTTCGGGCGAACGTGATGGAGACGATGTCGGAGGACTACGTGCGCACCGCGCGCGCCAAGGGCGCCTCGCAGGGGCGCGTCATGGTCCAGCACGTCCTCCGCAACAGCATGCTCCCGGTCGTCACAATCCTCGGTATGGACCTCGGCCTCGCGCTCGGCGGTGCGATCTTCACCGAGCAGATCTTCAACCTGCCCGGGCTCGGGCACGAGGTGATCAACGCCTACAACTTCAACGACCTGCCGGTGATCACCGGCGTCGTCGTGTTCTCCACGATCTGCGTGATCATCTTCAACTTCATCGTCGACATCACGTACGGGTTCCTCGACCCGAGGATCCGGCCGAGCTGATGCCCGCACTCGAAGTCTCGAACCTCACCACGCGCTTCCGCACCGACGACGGCATCGTCAAGGCGGTCTCCGGCGTGAGCTTCGCGCTCGAGGCCGGCAAGACGCTGGGGATCGTCGGCGAGTCGGGGTCGGGCAAGAGCGTGACGTTCCTCACGGTCATGGGGCTCGTCGATCCGCGCCAATCCGAGGTGAGCGGGTCGGTGCTCCTCCACGGCGAGGAGATGCTCGGCGCGTCGCAGTCGCGGCTGCGCGAGATCCGCGGCGTCAAGATCGGGATGATCTTCCAGGACCCGATGACTTCGCTGAACCCGGTCAAGAAGATCGGCTGGCAGCTCGAGGAGGCGATCCTGATCCACCAGGACGTGTCGAAGCGCGACGCGCGCCGCCGCACGATCGAGATCCTGAAGGAAGTCGAGATCCCGCACGCCGAACGCCGCGTCGACGATTACCCGCACCAGTTCTCGGGCGGTATGCGCCAGCGCGTGATGATCGCGATGGCACTCATCAACAATCCCGAGATCCTGATCGCCGACGAACCGACGACCGCGCTCGACGTGACGACCCAGGCGCAGATCCTGCGCCTGATGGAGCGCCTCCAGGAAGAGCACGGGATGGCGATCGTGATGATCACGCACGATCTCGGCGTCGTCGCAGAGCTCGCCGACGACGCGATCGTCATGTACGGCGGACGGGTCGTCGAGCAGGCGGCCGTCCGGGATCTCTTCGACAAGCCGGAGATGCCCTACACCTGGGGCCTCCTCGGGTCGCTGCCGCGGCTGAACAGCGCGGGGAGCAGGCTCGAGCAGATCCCCGGCCAGCCGCCGTCGCTCCTCCGTCCGCCCACCGGCTGTCCCTTCAACCCGCGTTGCGAGTACGTGATGGACATCTGCCGGCAAGAGCTGCCGGAGCTCGAGCCATCGCCGGTCGGCGTCGACCACCTCTTCCGCTGCCACCTCGACGACGAGACCCGTGCGCGGGTGTGGGAGCAGAAGCGCGCGGCGCTCGTCACCGAGGACGCGGCGTGAGCACCGGGAGCGGTGCATGAGCGAGCTTCTCGTCGTCGAGGACCTCCAGAAGCACTTCCCGGTCACGCACGGGCTGGTGTTCCAGCGCGAGGTCGGCGCCGTGAAGGCCGTCGACGGCGTCAGCTTCACGGTGAACGCGGGCGAGACGCTCGGTGTCGTAGGCGAGTCGGGTTGCGGCAAGTCGACGATGGCGCGCTGCGTCGCGCGCCTGCTCCAGCCGACGGGCGGCAAGATCGTCTTCGACGGCCGCGACATCACCAAGCTGAGTCGTAACGACATGCGTTCCGTCCGGCGCGAGATGATGATGGTCTTCCAGGATCCGTATGCCTCGCTGAATCCGCGCAAGCGCGTCGGCTCGATCGTGAGCGAGCCGCTCGACGTGCACGGCATCGGCGCCGACCGCGACCGGAAGCGCCGTGTGCAGGAGCTCCTCGAGATCGTCGGCCTGAACCCCGAGCACTACAACCGCTTCCCGCATGAGTTCTCGGGTGGCCAGCGGCAGCGCATCGGGATCGCGCGCGCGTTGGCGATCAACCCGAAGCTGATCATCTGCGACGAGCCGGTCTCCGCACTCGACGTCTCGGTGCAGGCGCAGATCCTGAACCTGCTCAAGGACCTGCAGAGAGACTTCGGGCTCACCTACATCTTCATCGCCCACGATCTGAACGTCGTCCGCCATGTCTCCGAGCGCGTGATGGTGATGTACCTCGGGAAGGCGGTCGAGATCGGTTCGCGCGACGAGCTCTACCGCGAGCCGAAGCATCCGTACTCTGGCGCGCTCCTTTCCGCCGTTCCGATCGCGGACCCCGAGCTCGGTCGCTCGCGCAAGCCGATCGTGCTCCAGGGCGACGTGCCCAGCCCATTGAACCCGCCGGTCGCGTGCCCGTTCCATCCGCGCTGCCCGCGGTTCGTGGACGGCAAGTGCAACGTCGACGTCCCGCCGCTCGAGCCGATCGGGTCCGAGTCGCATCTCGCGGCCTGCCACTTCCCGCTCGAGCACTGGCCGATGACCGAGGACGAGATGCGGCGGGCCCAGGGCACACCGGTCGGCGCGGCCGACTGACGAAGGCCCGCGCGTGCTCCTCGGCGCTGCGCGCCGACTCCTGATCATCTTCGCCGCGACGCTCGGCACGACTGTCGTCCTCTCGCTGATCATCGGCCTTGCCGCCGGAAGCAGCGTCGCGCGGTCCGTGTCCGTCGGCCTGTACGTGGCAGGCGCGGCGTTGCTCGTCGGCTGCTTCGTCGTCGGAGCTCGCGGCCCGCTCCGCGGGGTCTCGCGGAGCGGGGAGACCGTCCCGCTGGTCGGCGCCCGGCGCGTCCGGCGGGCGACGGGCGACGAGCGCTCCGATGCGGCGACGACCGCGATCTTGCTGTTCGGACTGGGGCTGGCGCTCGTCGTAGTCGGTGCTCTGGTTGATCCTGCGCATAAGGCTTTCTGAAGTGATTCACATCGTGAACTAACTCCTGCGCGCCCAGGGCGTCCAACGGGGTGTGAGACCAACTCGTTGCGAACGGTCCAGAGAGGCGATCTCGCTTCGCCTGGACGGAATGCTCTCGACCTTCGAGTCGGCGCTCCTCGAGCGGCACCTGCGCGATTGTCCGTCGTGCCGTTCGTTCGCCGTCGTCGCCGATCGCCAGACGACGATGTTGCGCGCCTCCACGCTCGAAGTTCCCCTCCGGCGGGTCATGGCGCCTGCGGCCTCGGTCCCGCGCACGCGCCGCCGCCGCGTGGCGGCGATGACGCTCAGTGCGTGCGCGGCGTCGTTCGCGGCCGCAATCGCACTCCTCGCCTCGGGCGGGCACCAGACGACGGAGGCCCTGCAGGCAGTGGCGCCCGCCTCGACCGCGCCGGTGCTGGTCGCCTACGCCGCCAGGCCGTCCCCGGCCTCGCCCAGCATCGAGGTGCCGCGGCTGAGCGTCCGGCCGGCGTCATACGCCGACGGACCGGTACGCGGCATCTTCAGCCAGCCGACACCGCCTTTCTGATGCGTCGGCCAGCTGTTGAACGGCTGAGGTACCGCCCGGCGGTTAGATGGTTGATCTAGCCGACGGCCGGGGGGAGGGGCGGCCGCCAGTGCGGCTGCCAGTAGTTCACGAGCCAGCGACCCGTCGGCTTGTCGCCCTCCCGCTTCACGCCGATGAAGAACCGCAGATGCGGCCGGGTTTGATCGGTCGGCGACTGCGCGACCAAGTCGACCTCGAGCAGCGCCGAGGTGGTGTAGCTGTAGACGACGGTGAAGGCCGTGCTCTCGATGTTTCGCGCCGGGTAGGTGATCACCGGGATGTTGCCAGTGTCCCACTCCTTGCGCGTCATGGTCCCTCTGAGGTCCGGGTGGGTGATCGAGTAGGCGGCATCGAGGTTCTTCCGCGCGACCGCGGTGCGGATGAACGTTCGCGCGAGTGCGATCTCGTCCTTGGAGACCGGCGCCGCCTTGTCCGGCTTCGAGAGCTGCGCCGGAATGCTCGAGATCGTGTCGGTGTAGGCGTTGCTCGTCCCGCGTAGCAACACGAGGGCCACGAACGCGATCACGCCCGCCGCGAACACAGCGGCGCTCAAGATGAAGAAGCGCCGTTGCTTGCGAGGAGAGTCGAGCAGGCCGCCGAGAATGCCGGTGGAAGACGCCATAGCCGCTAAGACCAAGCTAGCAGCGAAAAGTTAGGGTCGTGATGCGAGATCGTGGGTTTCTCGCGTACCTGCGACGTACGACTGCGGGAGCGGTGGAAGGCCGGTGCGGCCGGACGTCCTCGTCCTGCGCCGCCAGCGTCGCGCGCGCACGATCGCGGTCCCCGCGAACGACAAGGGGAGCGCGAAGATGAGGCAGAGGACGAGCACGGCGGGGAGAATCCCGATGCGCCCGATGCGCCCTCGTGTGCTCGGCGGGCGCGACACCGGCGGCGGCGAGACGAAATCGGCGGGGCCGATCTCGTGGTAGGTCTTCTTCGTGGGCGGGTTCATGATCGCGATCGTGTAGATGCGGTTGACGAGCCAGTCGCCTCGCAGCTTCACCACCTGGATCGAGAACACGTATGAGCCCAGGCCCGACGAGGGCTTCGCGTGCACGAGCAGGTTGAGGATCACCGACCCCTGGCTGACGTCGATCGCGCCCCAGGTGTGGAACCTCTTCTCGAGGACGGGGTAGTACGGAACCGGTGAGGTGCCCGACTTCCAGCCGGCGAGTGTTCCGCCCGACCGCAGCTCGGGCCCGGCAAGGGCCCACGTCGTCGCGGGATCGCGCCGCGTCAGTGCCGCAGGAAGGAACCGGTCGAGCGCCCGGTCGATCGCGTGCCGGTCGGCAGTCGGTACGTGTGTGCTCGTCGCGACGGCGAGCTGGGCAGGCCCCTCGTTCCGCATCGGCCTCGGGTCGACGGGCCCACGGCCCGGCATCAACGCGACGACGAGCGCGACCACCGACAGCACTCCGCCCGCGAGGCCGAGTCGAAGCGCGCGCCGGCGTGCCCTCGGTGACTGAGGAATCCGAACCGCGCCCACCGACCGAATATAGCCCCAGGTATGCGCGTGAATGTTGCCGGGTGGTTATCGTGTCGCCTGTGAGCACGGTCGTCCGCGCGCTCGTCGTGCTGGCCGTCGCGGGTGCGGTCGCCGCGCCGTCGGGGGCTGCGCCGCGGGGATTCACCGACGTCGCGTTCGTCAACCTCGACGGCCACGGGACGGTCACGAGCACTCCACGCGGGATCCATTGTCCCGGCCGGTGCCGCGCGATCTTCAAGCGGTACGCGCACGTGACGCTGCACGCGACGCCGGCTCCGGGGTGGACCTTCGGGCACTTCGAGGGCTGGTGCAAGAGCCGGACGCGGACGTGCGGCTTCGACCTCGTCAGCCCACACGACTGTGTAGGAGGGGCGTGCCCGATCGGCGCGTTCGGCGTTCGCGTGCGCTTCGTGCGTTCGACGTGAGAGGAGGTCGACAAGCGTGCTCGCGAGCCTGGTGACCTCGTACGTCTGAGGCCTCGACCATGCCGAACGTGTGTCGGCGGGATTGAGTCGTGCGGAGCTCCGTAGACAGCGCGACCCGGAAGGCCGTTCCGGTAGGGTGCGCCTGCCCAGCCTGCTGGCGCGCGGGCCCCGCGCCCGGCGGCGGGCGCGGATAGCACCCACACCGGCCCAGGAGCTCTAAACGTGTCGACGAACGCCCAAAAGCGCGGCCAGCTGCTCGAGATCAAGGGCGTCGTGGTCGACGCCGTCTTCCCCGAAGGACTGCCCGAGATCTACTCGGCGCTCCGCATCCCGCGCCCCGAGGGCGGCGACTTGATCGCGGAGGTGCAGCAGCATCTCGGCGACGATCGCGTGCGCGCCGTCGCGATGGACGCCACCGACGGCATCGCGCGCGGCACGGACGTCTTCGACACGGGCGGCCCGATCTCGGTTCCGGTCGGCGACGTGACGCTCGGTCGCGTGTGGAACGTGCTGGGCGAGCCGGTGGACGAGAAGGAGGCGCCGAAGGACGCGGAGCGCTGGTCGATCCACCGCGACCCGCCGGACTTCGCCGACCTGACGCCGAAGGTCGAGATCTTCGAGACGGGGATCAAGGTGATCGACTTGATCGCGCCGTACGTGCGCGGCGGCAAGATCGGCCTCTTCGGCGGCGCCGGCGTCGGCAAGACGGTGCTCATCCAGGAGCTGATCCACAACATCGCGCGGCAGCACGGCGGCGTGTCGGTGTTCTCGGGCGTCGGCGAGCGCACGCGCGAGGGGAACGACCTGCTCCTCGAGATGGAGGAGTCGGGCGTGCTCGACAAGGTCGCGCTCTGCTATGGCCAGATGAACGAGCCACCGGGAGCGCGCCTGCGCGTCGGCCTCTCCGGCCTGACGATGGCGGAGTACTTCCGCGACCAGGGCCAGGACGTGCTGCTCTTCATCGACAACATCTTTCGCTTCGTGCAGGCCGGCTCCGAGGTCTCGGCGCTCCTCGGGCGCATGCCGAGCGCCGTCGGGTACCAGCCGACGCTCGCAACGGAGATGGGTCAGCTGCAGGAGCGCATCACCTCTACGACGAAGGGCGCCGTCACGTCGGTGCAGGCGATCTACGTCCCGGCCGACGACCTGACCGATCCCGCGCCGGCGAACACCTTCGCGCACCTCGACGCGACGACCGTGCTCTCGCGCGCGATCGTCGAGCAGGGCATCTACCCGGCCGTGGATCCGCTGGACTCGACGTCACGCGCTCTTCAGCCGGGCATCGTTTCGGAGGAGCACTACGCGACGGCGACGCGCGTGCAGGAGGTGCTGCAGCGCTACAAGGACCTGCAGGACATCATCGCGATCCTCGGGATCGAGGAGCTGTCGGACGAAGACCGCCTGACGGTGCAGCGCGCGCGCAAGATCCAGCGTTTCCTCTCTCAGCCGAACTTCGTCGCAGAGCAATTCACCGGTACGCCGGGCCAGTACGTGAAGCTCGAGGACACGATCCGCGGATTCCAGGAGATCCTCGACGGCCAGCACGACGAGCTGCCGGAGCAGGCGTTCTACATGGTCGGCGGGATCGAGGGCGCGGTCGAGCGGGCGAAGCAGATGTCCGGCGCCGCCGCGTAGCGACGTGCCGGACCGCCGCGAGTTCTCGGTCAGCGTCGTCACGCCGGAAGGACCGGCGTACGAGGGCGATGCCCAGATGGTGATCGTCCCCGGTGCCGCAGGCGAGATCGGCGTCCTCGCGCGTCATGCACCGCTGATCGCGTCGCTCAAGGCAGGCTCGACGCGCGTGCACGTGAGTGACACGGAGATCCTCGAGTTCGCGACGGGGCCCGGGTTCTTCCAGGTGCTGCAGGATCGTGCGATCGCGCTCGTCGACGACGCCGTGCAGGCCGAGCAGATCGACGAGGAGCGCGCGCGCCGCCAGCTCGAGGAGGCGCAGCAGGAGCTGGAGGCGATCGAACGCGGCGAGTCCACGGCCGACCGCTGGCAGTTCGAGCAGCGCCTCCGCCACGCCGAGAACCAGCTCGCAGTCCTCGGCCGGACCTAGCCGCCTCCACCTGTCCGAAAGTGTCACCACCGGGGTCAGACCCCGGTCGTGTCCGTTTCGAACAACGCTGTCGCTCAACCATGCGTCGCCCGCGGCGGACAGTCCGGCGGCGACCTCTCCGTCATGGCCACGGACGGGGTCAGACCCCGGTCATGGCCCGAGAAGCGAGGTCCCGGCGAGCGTTCGCGCTAGGATCCCGGTGCCCCGGAAAGCTTTGAACGGCAGCTTGGCGACCGGGTTACCAAACGCCTAAAGAGCCCTCGCGCGCCTTCGGTGCCGCGTTCTCTTTAGGGAACCAAGGAGACGCGGATGGCAACAACACCGAGCCCGGCAACACGACGCGATGTCGCGGCAGAGATCCGGAAGCTCGCCGAGGAGCGCATCCTCGTGCTCGACGGCGCCTGGGGCGTGCTGCTGCAGAACCGCGGCCTGAACGAGGCCGACTTCCGCGGCGCGCGCTTCGCCGATCACCCCCGCGACCTGCTCAACGATCCCGACCTGCTGAACCTCACGCGGCCGGACATCGTGCGCTCCGTGCACGACTCCTACTTCGCTTCCGGCGCCAACATCGCGACGACGAACACGTTCACCGCCACGGCGATCGGCCAGGCGGACTACGGGCTCGAAGATGCGGTGTACGAGATGAACGTCGAAGGTGCGCGCATCGCGCGGGACGCCGCCGGCCCCGACCGCTTCGTTGCCGGGTCCGTGGGGCCGCTCAACGTGACGCTCTCGCTCAGCCCTCGCGTCGACGAGCCCGGCTACCGCACGCACACCTTCAACCAGATCGTCGAGACCTACGCCGAGCAGATCCGCGGTCTGGCCGACGGCGGTGTCGACATGTTGCTGATCGAGACGATCTTCGACACGCTGAACGCGAAGGCGGCGATCGTTGCCGCCCGCGACGCGGCGCCGCAGCTTCCGCTCTGGATCAGCGTCACGATCGTCGACCTGTCCGGCCGCACGTTGAGCGGCCAGACGATCGAGGCATTCTGGACGTCGATCGAGCACGCCGACCCGCTGATCGTCGGCGTTAACTGCGCGCTCGGTGCACGCGAGATGCGGCCATACGTCGCCGACCTCTCGCGCATCGCGACGTGCCTCACCTCCGCGCACCCGAACGCGGGGCTGCCCAACGCCTTCGGCGGTTACGACGAGACCCCCGACGTCACGTCGGCGCTGCTGCACGAGTTCGCACGTGACGGCTTCCTCAACATTGCAGGCTCGTGCTGCGGTTCGACCCCCGAGCACACGAAGGCGATCGCGGAAGGCGTCCGCGGGCTCGAGCCGCGCGCGATCCCCGCGCCGCCCCGCGCGCCGCGGTACAGCGGCCTCGAGCCGTTCGAGATCGGCGCCGACACGGGCTTCGTGATGGTCGGTGAGCGCACGAACGTCACCGGCTCTGCACGCTTCCGTCGCCTGATCGAGGGAGGCGACTTCGGCGCCGCCGTCGAGGTCGCGCTGGAGCAGGTGCGCGGCGGCGCGAACCTGCTCGACGTGAACATGGACGCCGACCTTCTCGAGGGTGAGGAGGCGATGCGAACGTTCCTGAACGTGATCGCGACGGAGCCCGAGGTCGCGCGCATCCCGATCATGGTCGACAGCTCAAAATGGACGGTGCTGGAGGCGGGCCTGCAGTGCCTGCAGGGAAAGGGCATCGTCAACTCGATCTCGCTGAAGGAAGGCGAGGACGAGTTCCTCGAGCACGCGCGGCGCGTTCGCGACTACGGCGCAGGCGTGATCGTCATGGCCTTCGACGAGCAGGGCCAGGCCACGGAGGTCGAGCGGCGCGTCGAGATCTGCGGCCGCGCGTACGACCTGCTCGTGAACGACGTCGGCTTCCCGCCCGAAGACATCGTCTTCGACCCGAACGTGCTCGCGGTCGCCACCGGCATCGAAGAGCACAACGACTACGCGCGCGCGTTCATCGAGAGCCTGCCGCTGATCAAGGCGCGCTGTCCCGGCGCGCGCACCTCCGGCGGCATCTCGAACCTGAGCTTCTCCTTCCGCGGCAACGACGTGATCCGCGAGGCGATGCACGCCGTCTTCCTCTATCACGCGATCGGTGCCGGGCTCGACATGGGGATCGTGAACGCGGGGCAGCTCGCGGTGTACGAGGACATCGACCCGGAGCTGCTCGAGCGGGTGGAGGACGCGATCTTCAACCGGCGCGCAGACGCGACGGAGCGCTTGGTCGAGATCGCCGACCGCTTCCGCGGCGAGGGGACGAAGCGCGAGCTCGACCTGCGGTGGCGCGAGGCGCCGGTCGAGAAGCGGCTCGAGCACGCCCTGGTCCACGGCATCGTCGACTTCGTCGAGTCCGACACTGAAGAGGCCCGCCTGCGCGCGCAGCGGCCGCTCGACGTGATCGAGGGCCCGCTTATGGACGGCATGCGCGTCGTCGGCGACCTGTTCGGCTCCGGCCGCATGTTCCTGCCGCAGGTCGTCAAGTCGGCGCGCGTGATGAAGCGCGCCGTCGCCTACCTGCAGCCGTACATGGAGGACGAGCAGGACGGAACGCACGGCGCGCAAGGGAAGGTGCTGCTCGCGACCGTCAAGGGCGACGTCCACGACATCGGCAAGAACATCGTCGGCGTCGTACTCGGCTGCAACGACTACGACGTGATCGATCTCGGCGTCATGGTCCCCGCCGACCAGATCCTGGACACGGCCGAGCGCGAGAACGTCGACATCGTCGGTCTCTCGGGGCTGATCACGCCGTCGCTCGACCAGATGGTCGACGTCGCCAAGGAGATGACGCGCCGCCGGCTCGAGCTACCGCTGATCGTCGGCGGCGCCACGACGTCGCGCCAGCACACGGCCGTCAAGATCGCGCCGGAGTACGAGAACGAGACCGTGCACGTTCTCGATGCGAGCCGCGTCGTCGACGTCGTGTCGGCGCTGATCGACCCCAAGCGGCGCACGGCGGTCGACGTCGAGAACCGTGCGCTGCAGGAGAAGCTGCGCGCCCAGCACGCCGAGAAGCTCCGCAAGCCCTTGCTGCCGCTCGCCGCCGCCCGGACGAACCGCGTCAAGGTCTCTCCGGTCGAGATCCCGCCGCCGCCGTTCCTCGGCGGCCGGACGATCGAGCCTCCGCTCGCAGACCTCGTCCCCTTCATCGACTGGCAGTTCTTCTTCCACGCCTGGGACCTGAAGGGGAAGTTCCCGGCGATCCTCGACAACCCGGCGGCGCGCGAGCTGTACGACGACGCGCAGGCGCTGCTGCGGACGATCCTGCAAGGCGCCGCGTTACACCCACAGGGGATCTACGGCTTCTGGCCGGGACACGCGGAGGGCGACGACGTGATCGCCGGCGACACCCGCTTTTCGTTCCTCCGCCAGCAGGCCGACCATGGCGACGGCCGTCCGAACCGCTGCCTCGCCGATTACGTGGCCGCCGAAGGAGACACGATGGGCGCCTTTGCCGTCGCGATCCACGGGGCCGACGAGCTCGCGGCGCGCTACGAGGCGTCGCTCGACGACTACTCCGCGATCGCGGTCAAGGCGCTCGCGGACAGGCTGGCCGAGGCGTTCGCGGAGTGGCTGCACCAGCGCGTGCGGCGCGAGTGGTACGCACCGGACGAGCATCTCTCCGACGAGGACCTGCTGAAGGAGAACTTCCGGGGCATCCGCCCGGCCTTCGGCTATCCGGCATGCCCGGATCACAGCGAGAAGCCGAAGCTGTTCGAGCTGCTCGGCGCCGACCGCGCGGGCATGGGCCTGACCGAGACCTTCTCGATGACGCCCGCCTCCGCGGTCAGCGGTTTGTACTTCCATCACCCGCAGGCGAAGTACTTCGCCGTCGGCAGGATCGCCCGCGACCAGCTGGTGGACTACGCGGCGCGCAAGGAGATGCCGGTGGCGGAGGCCGAACGCTGGCTCGGCCACTCCCTCTCCTAGCTCTCCTAGGCCTCCGCTATCCTGCTTCCCGCAGGCGCCTCGCGGGGCGCCGTACCTGTTTCTATGCGGACGACACTGAAGAGAGGCGTCGGGCGCGGCGCCAAGGCGAACGGGAACGGCAACGCCGTGTTCCCGCCCGGGACGATCAGTTCGGTCACGCGCTACCGGCAGCCGCCGCCGCCCGCCGCCACCGGCCTGGGGCTCTTCCGGCGCGTGCTGCTGATCACCCTCCTCGTGATCGTCTCGCTCGTGCTCGGGGCGGCCGGAGGGTCGTACCTCTACTTCCACCAGTCCGTCGCGGACGTGCGCGCGCACACGCCCGCCGTGGTCCGCGCGGCGCGCAGCCTGGACATACCGGTCGCGAATCGAGCGGCGATCGCGCTCGTCATCGGCTACGACCACCGCGCCGGCGTGGAGTCGAGTCACCCGTCGCTCTCGGACACGCTGATGCTGATCCGCGCCGATCCGGCGTCGAAGACGATCTCGCTGCTCTCGTTCCCGCGCGATCTCGACGTGCCCATCTACTGCGGTTCGTCGCCGTCCGACAAGCTCGGTCACATCGTCACGACGGACCGCATCAACTCCGCGTACTCACGGTGCCAGGCCAAGGGAACCGTGCTCACGGTCAAGCACCTGACCGGGCTACCGGTCAACTTCCTGATCACCGTCAACTTCCACGGCTTCAAGGAGGTCGTCGACAAGCTGGGCGGGATCTGGATGGACGTCGACCGCCGCTACTACAACAAGAACACCGGCTCGTACTACAACAACTTCGCGAACATCAACCTCCAGCCGGGCTACCAGCAGCTCTCGGGGCAGCAAGCGCTCGACTTCGTCCGCTTCCGCCACACCGACGACGACCTCCATCGCATCGCGCGCCAACAGCAGTTCGTGCGCGCGTTCAAGGACCAGGTCGCGCGCAGCTTCTCGTTCACGAGCCTCCCAAGCCTCGTCAGCTCGATCACGCGCAACATCGAGGTGGGGGAGGGCGGGCATTCGCTCTCGGGCGATCAGGTGATCTCGTACGCGCTGTTCGCCCAGTCGCTCCCGCCCGGCCACGTCTTCCAGGAGAAGATCGAGAACGTGCAGTGCGGGCTCGGCTGCCAGGCGCCGACCTCGGACATCCAGGCTGCGGTCGAGCGGTTCCAGAACCCCGACGTCCAGGCGCCGAAGGCCGCGAACGCCGCCGCGCTCGGCCAGAAGATCAAGACCGCGGCCCCTCCGCCCTCGCAGGTGTCGGTGACCGTCCTGAACGGCAACGGCGTGCAGGGCGCCGCGGCCGACGCCTCGTATCAGCTTCGGATGCGCGGATATGTGCCCGCCGATCCGCCGAACGGCCTTCGTGCCGACTCACCGACGCCGGAGTTCCACTCGAAGATCTACTTCGATCCGGCGCAGAAGCGCTCCAAGGCCGCGGCGGTTGCGTTGCAGGCGCTGATGGCGCCGGCGGACGTGGCGCCGCTTCCGCGCACGCCGGGCTTGCTCGCGCGCGATCCCGGCTCGATGTTGATGGTCGTCCTGGGATCGGCATACAGCGGCAAGATCGCGCCTCTTCCGACCCGCGTCGTCCCGAAGCACCAGACGGCGAGCGTGCGGTACGACAACGCAGCCACCGAGCTGTTGCGGCCGTACGCGAAGAAGGCGCCGTTCAAGCTCATGGTCCCGACGGTGCTCGATCGGTACTCGTATGCGGATACCCAGCCCGGCGACAAGCCCATCAACTACTACTGGATGGACGAGCACCGCAAGCACAAGGGCATCCGGCTCGTCTTCCACAACGGGACCGAGTACTGGGGAGTGCAGGAAACGGACTTCGTGAGCGCGCCGGCGCTCGCCGACCGCAGCTTCCACCGCATCATCAAGGGACGTGCGTACGACCTCTACTACTCGGGCACGCACCTGCACATGGTCGTGCTGCGCGCGAACGGCGCGAGCTACTGGGTCGTGAACACGCTGCTCGACTCGTTGTCGAACGAGACGATGCTCGCGATCGCCAAGGGCCTCAAACCGCTAACAAGCGGACGGTAGTCTTCGCGCCGATGTCCAAGGTCGCGGTCTTCGGCGCGGGTTATGTCGGGCTCGTCACCGGAGCGTGCTTCGCCGATCTTGGCCACGACGTCGTCATTCGCGACGTCTTGCCGGAGAAGATCGAGACGCTCGAGTCGGGTGGCGTGCCGATCTACGAGCCCGGCCTCGAGACCGTGATCGAACGTGCGCGCGAGCGGCTTCGTTTCACGACAGAGGTGCGCGACGCGATCGACGGTGCCGAGTTCGTCTTCATCTGCGTCGGCACCCCGGCGACGTACTCCGGCGACGCGGATCTCTCGGCCGTCTGGACCGTGATCGAGCAACTGCCGAACGACGTCGACGCGACCATCGTCATGAAGAGCACCGTTCCGGTGGGAACGGGCGAGAAGGTCCGCGCGACCCTCGAGGCACGCGGGATGGCGCACGTCGGCTACGTGTCGAATCCCGAGTTCACCGCGGAGGGAAGCGCCGTCAAGGATTTCATGGAGCCCGATCGCATCGTGATCGGCGGGTTCGACGACGTCGATGCGGCGGCGGTCGAAGATCTTCACGCCGGGATCGACGCGCCGGTCGTGCGGACCGACGTGGCCTCCGCCGAGATGGTGAAGCTCGCCTCGAACGCCTTTCTCGCGACGCGGATCAGCTTCATCAACGAGATCGCGAACGTCTGCGAGCTCGTCGGGGCGGACGTCGTGGAGGTCGCGCGCGGCATGGGCCTCGATCACCGCCTAGGCAAGCACTTCCTCCGTGCCGGAATCGGCTTCGGCGGATCCTGCTTCCCGAAGGACGTCTCCGCTCTGAAGCAGCTGGCCGGAAACTCCGGCTATCACTTTCAGCTTCTGTCGGCCGTGATCGAGGTCAACGAGCTGCAGAAGCGGCGCGTCGTCGCGAAGCTGCACCGTCACCTCGGCTCTCTTCGCGGCAAGACCATCGCGCTGCTCGGACTGTCGTTCAAGCCGGGCACCGACGACATGAGAGAGGCGTCGAGCCTCGTGCTCTCGTCCCGCCTGCTCGCGGAAGGAGCGAACGTGCGCGGCTGGGACCCGGTCGCGGACGGAACGCGCTTGCCGCAACAGATCGAGATCGTCGACTCGGTTCTCGCGGCGGTCGACGGTGCCGACGCGGCGGTGATCGTCACCGAGTGGCCGGAGCTGCTCGGTCTTGCCTCCGACGAGGTTCGCGCGGCGATGGCGAACCCGCTGATCGTCGACGGGCGCAACCTGCTCGATCCCGAGACGACGCGCCGCAGGGGATTCGCGTACGAAGGCATCGGCCGGCCGACGTCACCCACCGACGTTCTCCCCGAGACGCCCGAGCCTGCGCCGGCCGGCGAATCGCCACACGAGGTCTGACCTCAGTGGAAGCGATCATCCTCGCCGGCGGCAAGGCCGAGCGGCTCGGTGACGCTGCGGGCGGACGGCCGAAGGCGCTCGTCGAGGTCGCAGGCAAGCCGCTCGCCGCCTACCAGGTCGGCCGGCTCGTCAAAGCAGGCGTGACGCGCGTCATCTTCGCCTGCGCGGCGGGGCAGGGTGGACTCTTCGAGTCGGAGCTTTCCGGCCTCGGCGCCGAGATCGTCGCGGCGGAGGAGCCGGAGCGGCTCGGGCGCGGGGGCGGCATCAAGTTCGCTGCGCGGCTGCGCGCGGGGGACGGCGAGGTCTACGCCCTGAACGGCGACGAGCTCGTGGACGTCGACTACGAAGGCCTGCTCGGCGCGCATCGCTCGAGCGACGCGCTTGCGACGATCACCGTTGCCCAACCGAGGTCGCAGTTCGGCGTCGTCGACGTGGACGACGACAATGTCGTCCACGGCTTTCGCGAAGGCGGGCTAGTGGCGTTCTGGGTGAACTGCGGCAACTACGTCCTCTCGCCGGAGGCGATCGAGCGCTTCCCGGACAGAGGCGATCACGAGTCCACGACCTTCCCCGAGCTGGCGGGCGAAGGAAAGCTCCGCGCGTTCCGACACGCCGGTCTCTGGCTGACGGTGAACACGCCGAAGGAGCTTCGCGTCGCACAGGACCACGTCGCATCGCATCCGGAGTGGCTGTCGTGACCGGCGTCGGCTCGGAGCCGCCCAGCTTTGCCGGCGCCGGAACGGAAACGTGAGAGGATCGTCCGCGTGAGCTTCGACTCACCCAACCTCGACACGCTGGACGCATGGGCGTTCGACGTGAGGAAGGTCGACAAGCCGTGGGGTCACGAGCTGATCTGGGCGCTGACGGACGTCTACTGCGGCAAGGTGCTGTTCGTGAAGGCGGGACATTCGCTCTCGCTGCAGTTCCACCGCGAGAAGGACGAGTCGTGGCTCGTGCAATCCGGGCGCGCGAGGCTCGAGCTCGGCGAAGTGGGGCAGACGGTGCTGCACGAGGAGGTCGTCGCTGCGGGCGCCGCGTTCCACTACGTCCCGGGAACCGTGCACCGCGTGACGGCGCTCGAGGACACGACGATTCTCGAGGTCTCGACGCCGCAGCTCGACGACGTCGTGCGGCTCGAAGATGCCTACGGACGGCAGGGCACCTCAGCGCCCTGAGCCTCCGCGCCCTGAGCGACCTTGACACACGCGTGGTAAGGTTGGCGCCGATGCACGGGCCTCTCACCGTCGGAGCCGCCGCCGCCGAGACCGGCTGGTCGGCCCGGATGCTGCGCTACCTCGAGGAGCACGGGCTTGTCGTCCCCCGCCGCACCGGCGCCGGGTACCGGGTGTACGGCCTCTCGGAGGTCAACCGCCTCCGGTCGCTGCGGGACCTGCGCCGCCGCTTCGGCGTCGAGCTCGCCGAGCTCGCGTTCGCGGCTCGTCTGCGACGCGATCGGGAGCTGCGCCGTGAGGTCGACGCATGGCTCGCCGCCGGCGAGGACGCCGGCTCGTGGGTCGAGTGGGAGCAGCGCAAGCACGAGCGGCTCCTGAGCTCTGAAGATCGTGCGGCCTGATTACATTCGCCCTCGACCAAACGGAAGGATTCATGGCTACGACCAAGACACACGACGTGAAGGACATCTCGCTCGCCCCCGAGGGCGTGCGCAGGATCCAATGGGCCGATTGGCAGATGCCGGTCCTCCAGGCGATCCGCGAGCGGTTCGCGCGCGAGAAGCCGCTCGAGGGCTACCGCATCTCCGCCTGCCTCCACGTCACCACCGAGACTGCGAACCTGATGCGCACGCTGAAGGCCGGTGGCGCAGACGTCGTGCTCTGCGCGTCGAACCCGCTCTCCACGCAGGACGACGTCGCTGCCGCACTCGTCGACGAGTACGACATCCCCGTCTTCGCGATCAAGGGCGAGGACAACGAGACGTACTACTCGCACATCCAGGCCGCCGTCGACCACAAGCCGCAGCTGACGATGGACGACGGCGCCGAC
>JBJMKB010000040.1:0-18190 GCA_045806045.1 Gaiellaceae bacterium
CGCGCCAGGCCGACCTGCTGATCGTCTCCGGCCGCGTCTCGCACAAGATGGCGGCGCCGCTGCGGCAGATCTACGACCAGATGCTCGAGCCGAAATGGGTGATCGCGATGGGCGCCTGCGCGTCGTCGGGCGGCATGTTCAACAACTACGCGATCGTGCAGTCGGTCGACAAGATCGTCCCCGTCGACATCTATGTGCCCGGCTGCCCGCCGCGGCCGGAGATGCTCGTCGAAGGGATCATCCGGCTGCACGAGGCCGTCAGGGCGGGCGTCCCGCCCGCCTACGACGTGCGGAGTGTCGCGTCGTGAGCTGGGAGGACCTGCGCGGCCTGGTCGAGGTGCGAGAGCAGCACGGCGAGACGACCTTGGTCGTCTCGCCCGAAGAGCTCGGTGAGGCGGCGACTCAGCTGCGCGACGACGAGGGCTTCGACTTCCTCTCGGACATCACCGCGGTCGACTACCTCGGCTGGGGCGAGAGCGGCGTCTCGGGCTACATCGGCACGCCGGCCGGACGCGACCTCAACTCGCCCATGACGCAGGGCTATCAGGTGGTGCCGCTCGCGAAGCCGAAGCGATTCGCGATCAACTACCACCTCCTCTCGATCTCTGAGCGCCCGCGGCGTGTGCGGCTGCAGACGTGGCTCGACGACGGACAGGCGGTGCCGTCGGTGATCTACGTGTGGCCGACCGCCGACTGGCACGAGCGCGAGGCGTTCGACCTGATGGGCATCGTCTTCGACGGCCACCCGAACCTGCAGCGCATCCTGCTCGACGACGACTGGGAAGGCCATCCGCTGCGCAAGGACTATCCCCTCGGCGGCGAGCCCGTTCGGTTCTCGGGAGAGGAATGACGGCGACGGCGCGGAGTGGTTCGACTGCGCGTGGTTCGACTGCGAGACGCACGAGCCCCGCGATCTACGAGGGCTCGCGCATCCCGCACCCGATCCCGACCGTGCTGAAGACGCCGCCGGAGCTCGAGGCGACCGGCGACATCCTGACGATCAACTTCGGGCCGAACCATCCGTCGACGCACGGCGTCCTCCGGCTCGTCGTCGACCTCTACGGCGAGGACGTCACCGGGCTCGCCGCCGTGATCGGCTACCTCCACACCGGCTTCGAGAAGAACATGGAGGCGAAGACGTGGTGGAAGGGGATTCCGTACGCGCCGCGCATGGACTACGTCTCGTTCCAGAACAACGAGTACGTCTACGTCGGCGCCGTCGAGAAGCTGCTCGACCTCGAGATTCCGCCGAAGGCCGTGTGGATGCGGACGTTGCTCCTCGAGCTCAACCGCATCCACTCGCACCTCGTCTGGATCGGCACGTCGGCGCTCGAGCTCGGCGCGATCTCGATGTTCTGGTACGCGTTCCGCGAGCGCGAGCTGATCCTCGACCTGTTCGAGCTCGTGACGGGGTACCGGATGCACACGCGCTACTTCCAGGTCGGCGGCCTCGCCGAGGACATCCCGCGCGGCTTCTACCCCGAGACGCGCAAGTTCTGCGACTGGATGCCGAAGGCGATCGACGACTACGAGACGCTGCTGACGCGCAACAAGATCTGGCTCGAGCGCACCGAGGGCGTCGGCCTGCTCTCGCGCGAGGACGCGATCGCGCTCGGCCAGTCCGGGCCGGTGCTGCGCGGCTCCGGCGTCGACTGGGACATCCGCCGCGCCGAACCGTACCTCGCCTACCACCAGATCGACTTTCGCGTACCGGTCTTCCAGACGGGCGACGTGTACGCGCGCTACCTCGTGCACATGGCCGAGATGCGCGAGTCGGTGCGCATCGTCGAGCAGTGCCTCGACCGGCTCGAGCGGATGGAGGGGGAGCCCTGGATCGCAGACGACAGGAAGGTCGTGCTGCCGCCGCGCGAGGAGCTGCACACGTCGATGGAGTCGCTGATCCACCACTTCAAGATCGTCACGGAGGGTTTCTGCGTGCCCGAGGGCGAGGTGTACTTCGCGATCGAGTCGCCGCGCGGCGAGCTCGGCTGCTACCTCGCGAGCGACGGCGGCCCGCGTCCGTGGCGCGTGAAGTTCCGCGCACCGTCGTTCGTCGCGCTGGAGGCGACGGCGACTGCGATGAGCAACGCGCTGATCGCCGACATGATCGCGATCGTCGGCTCGCTCGACACCGTGATGGGCGAGGTCGACAGATGACCAACCTCTACGACGAGATCCAGGAGGTACGCGCGATCTATCCCGAGGATTCGGAGAGCGCGGTGCTGCCTGCGCTCCGGCTTGCGCAGCACGTGCACGGTTGGCTCTCCCCCGAGGTGATCCGCGAGGTCGCCGACGCGCTCGAGACGACGCCGGCGTACGTGCAGTCGGTTGCGTCGTTCTACGACCAGCTCCACCTCGCGCCGGTCGGCGAGCATCTCGTGGAGGTCTGCACGAACGTCTCGTGCGCCGTCGTCGGCGCGCGGCAGGTGCTGGAGAGCTTCGAGGGCGAGCTCGGTTGCCGCGCGGGCGAGACGAGCGCCGACGGCAAGGTCACGCTGCGCGCGGTCGAGTGCCTCGGCGGCTGCGGCTGGGCGACGATCGTCGCCGTCGACGACCATTACCGCACGCACGTGAAGGCCGACGACGTGCCCGCGATCGTGCAGGAGCTGACGAATGGCACCTGAGATCGTCCTCCGGAATCCGACGACGAAGCTCTCCGAGTACGAGGCGGGGGGCGGCTACAAGGCTCTCGCGAAAGCGCGCGCGATGACGCCGCAGGAGGTGACCGAGGAGCTGATCACCTCAGAGCTGCGCGGCCGCGGAGGGGCGTTCTTCCCGACGGGGCGCAAGTGGTCGTTCGTGCCGTCGAAGGAGCAGATCCCGAAGCCGCACTACCTGGTCGTGAACGCCGACGAGTCGGAGCCGGGCAGCTTCAAGGACAACGAGATCATCTCGCGCGTCCCGCACCGGTTCATCGAGGGCTGCCTGATCACGGCGCACGCGATGGACTGCCAGCGCGTGTTCGTCTACATCCGCGGTGAGTACGAGGGGCCGTACGAGATCCTCGTCGGAGCGCTCGAGGAGCTGCGCGACCGGCCAGAGATCCGCGGCGACCTGACGATCGTCGTGCATCGCGGCGCCGGCGCGTACATCTGCGGCGAGGAGACCGCGCTGCTCGAGTCGCTCGAGGGGAAGCGCGGCCAGCCGCGCTCCAAGCCGCCGTTCCCCGCCATCTCCGGGCTCTACGCGTCGCCGACCGTCGTCAACAACGTCGAGACGATCACGACGGTTCCGCCGATCATCGAGATGGGCGGAGCGGAGTACGCGAAGCTCGGCGTGCCGAACACGCGCGGCACGCGCGTCGTCTCGCTGTCGGGGAACGTCGTGAACGGCGGCAACTACGAGATCGTCCCGGGCATGACCGTGCGCGAGATCATCGACGAGCTCGGCGGCGGGATGGCCGGCGGCCGCGAGCTGAAGGCGGTCGTGCCGGGCGGCTCGTCGACCGTGATCCTGACGAAGGACGAGATCGACGTCGGATACGACTTCGACTCGCTCGCTCAGCTGAAGACCTCGATGGGCTCGGCGGGGATCGTCGTGCTCGACGACCGCTGCTGCATCGTGCAGCTCGGGATCCGCTTCTCGGAGTTCTACGAGCACGAGTCGTGCGGCAAGTGCACGCCGTGCCGCGAGGGTACGCGGTGGTTGACGGCGATCCTGCGCAAGCTCGAGGACGGCCGCGCGGCGCAGTCCGACCTCGATCTGCTGCTCGACGTCTGCGATCGCATCAACGGCAAATGCCTGTGCCCGCTCGGCGATTCCGACGCGATCATCATCGCGAGCTACGTCGCGAAGTTCCGCGACGAGTTCCAGGCGCACATCGATGAAGGCGGCTGTCCGTTCGGCGGCGAGTCCTCGCTCGACGGCGTGCTCGCGCCGATCCAGATGCATGCGCATTCGCCCGCGGTGACTGCGCTCGAGGTGACGCATGGCTGAGCTCGTGAGCGTCACGATCGACGAGCGTGAGGTGCAGGTGCCGAAGGGGACCGGAATGGTCGAGACCGCGGCCGCGGCCGGGATCGAGATCCCCGTCTTTTGCTACGAGCCGCGTCTCGGCGCCCCAGTCGGCGCCTGTCGCATGTGCCTGGTGGAGGTCGAGGGGATGCCGAAGCTGCAGGCCGGCTGCACCCTCACCGCGCAGGACGGGATGATCGTGCGCACCGCACGCACGTCGGAGCAGGCAGCCGAGGGCCAGAACTCGACGCTCGAGTTCATCCTCGTCAACCACCCGCTCGACTGCCCGGTCTGCGACAAGGGCGGCGAGTGCCCGCTGCAGGACCTGACGTTCCGCTACGGCCCCGGCAACACCCGCATGACGTTCCCGAAGCGAACGTTCGAGAAGCCGATCCCGATCTCGCCTTTGATCGCTCTGGACAGGGAGCGCTGCATCCTCTGCTACCGCTGCACGCGCTTCAGCGAGTCGGTCGCCGAGGACGGGCAGCTCGTCGCGATCAACCGGGGCGCGCAATCGGTGATCGCGACATTCGAGGACGAGCCGTACAAGGGCCACTTCTCCGGCAACGTCACCGAGCTCTGCCCGGTCGGCGCGCTCACCTCGACGCAGTACCGCTTCGAGGCGCGCCCGTGGGAGATCCAGAACGCACCGACCGTCTGCGGCCTCTGCCCTGTCGGCTGCAACATCAGCGCGACGACGCGCGAGGGAAAGGTCAAGCGCATCCTCTCGCGGAACCACCCTGACGTCGACGAGGGCTGGCTGTGCGACAAGGGCCGCTTCGCGTTCGACCACCTGAACGCGCGCGACCGCATCGCGACGCCGCTGCGCAAGGCAGGGCCGCGCCGTTTCGAAGCGCTCTCGTGGGACGAAGCCCTGGACGAGGTGGAGTCGGCGCTGCGCGCGGGCGGCTCGACGATCCTCACCGCGCTCTCCGGCAGCGAGTCGGTCGAGGAGGCGTACGGGCTCGCGAAGCTCCTGCGCCAGGGCCTCGGCGCGAACGCCGCCGTGCTCCCGGAGGAGATTCGCGACGATCTCGACGCGTTCCGCGCGCCGCTCTCGGCGCTCCGGGACGCCAAGACGGTCGCGGTGCTCACGCACGCGCCGGTCATCGAGCGCGCGCCCGTGGTCGACCTGTGGCTGAAGGCCGCACGCCGGGCCGGGGCGACGATCTCCTACACCGCGCCCGACGGCGAGGTCGACGCGCTCGTCACCGACGATCCCGACCTCGCGGCGAGCGTCCACGCGCGGAGCGTCTACTTCCTGCCGCTCACTCCCAACGGGCGGGGCGTCGTCGACGCGTGGAGCGCGGCCGGCGACGGCGAGCCCGCCGACGTCGAGCCCCGGCTCCTCGTCGTCTCCGGCGACGAGGCGGCACTCGACCCTGGCGTGCGGGCGCTCGCAGAGCGGGCCGACGTCGTGATCGGGATCGGCATGTTCGCGGAGAGCTTCCGCGAGATCGCCGACCTCGTGTTGCCGGGAACGAGCTATCTCGAGCGCGACGGCACGACGATCAACCTCGAGGGCCGCCTGCAGCGCCAGCGCCGCGCCGTCCTCGCGCCGGTCCCCGACGTGCTCGCGTGGCTGTCGAAGCTCGGCGAGCGCTTCGACGTCGACATCTCCCCGCACTCGGCTGTCATCTTCGACGAGATCGCAGACCGCTGCTTCGGCGGGATCCGGTACGGCGACATCGGCGAGCGTGGCCAGCTGCCGGCTCGCGCCGCGCGGGCCGCAACTCGGGAACCTGGTTCAAAGAGCGAACCAGGTTCCGCCGCGGTGCACGGTTCCGCCGCGGTGCAGGGGCTGCGGCTGGTGGCGTACAAGCCGCTCTTCTCCGGCCCGGCCGTGGAGCGGACGCCCGAGCTGCAGTTCCAGCGCGCCGGGGGCGAGCTGCAGATCTCGCGCGAGGACGCGCGGACGCGAAAGATCCGCAACGGCCAGACCGTCACCGTCTCGTCGAACGGCACCACCGTCGAGTTGCGCGCGCGCATTGCCCGCGACGTCGCCGCGGGCACGGTTCGCGTTGCGGTCGAGGACGCCGGCGACCTGCACCTCGACGTGGAGGTTCGCGCGTAGTGCACGAAGCCTGGTGGATCACGATCCCGAAGGCCTTCCTCGTGATCAACGTCGTGATGGTGTTCTTCGCCTTCACGACGTGGCTCGAGCGCAAGCTGCTCGGCCGCATGCAGCTGCGCTACGGACCGAACCGCGCCGGCCCGAAGGGTCTGCTCGTGCCGATCGCCGACCTGCTGAAGCTGATCCGCAAGGAGGCGTTCGCGCCGATGGCGGCCAAGGAGCCGCTCTACATCATCGCGCCGGTGCTCTCGATGGCGACCGCGCTCTGGTCCTTCAGCGAGCTGCCGTTCGGCGCCGGCTGGACCGTCTGGGGGCACAGGATCACCGGCAGCGTCGTCAACGTTCCGATCTCGCTGATCCTGATCTTCGCGCTCGGCTCGATCGGCATCTACGGCTTCATCGTCGGCGGCTGGGCGTCCGAGTCGAAGTTCGCGCTGCTCGGATCGATGCGCACCTGTGCGCAACTCGTCTCGTACGAGGTCTCGCTCGCGCTCAGCGTGCTCGGCGTCGTGCTGATGGGCCAGTCGCTGAACCTGCAGCAGATCGTCGACAAGCAGCAGGCCACTCTGTGGTTCTTCATCCCGCAGTTCGTCGGGCTGGTCGTCTTCATGCTCGGCGCGATCGCGGAGACGTCGCGGCCGCCGTTCGACCTGCCGGAGGCCGACACCGAGCTCGTTGCCGGATACCACACCGAGTACTCCGGCATGCGCTGGGGGCTCTTCCAGGCCGCCGAGTACGTGAACATGATCACGCTCTGCGGCCTGATCGTGACGCTGTTCTTCGGCGGCTACCACTTCCCGTGGGTGCACTCGCTCGACCAGTTCGGCCCGATCTGGTTCGTGCTCAAGCTCTTCTTCTTCGTCTCCCTCTTCATCTGGCTGCGCGCGACGCAGCCGCGTCTTCGCTACGACCAGCTGATGCGGTTCGGGTGGAAGGTGCTGCTGCCGGCAGCGACGGTCAACGCGCTCGTCACGGCGTTCCTCGTGGTGCTGATCAAGTAATGGCCGTCGTCCCGAACACGCTGAAGGGCTTCGGCGTCACACTGAAGCAGATCTTCAAGAAGCCGATCACGCAGCAGTACCCCGAGTACAAGCGTCCGGTCTACCCGCGCTACCGGGGGCGGCATCGGCTGAACCGCCACGAGAACGGGCTCGAGAAGTGCGTCGGCTGCTCGCTGTGCGCCGCCGCCTGCCCGGCAGACTGCATCCGCGTCGTGCCGGCGGAGAACACGCCGGACAATCGCGTCTCACCCGGTGAGCGCTACGCGCGCATCTACGAGATCAACATGTCGCGCTGCATCTTCTGCGGCTACTGCGAGCTTGCATGCCCGTTCGACGCGATCACGCTGGGGAACGACTTCGAGATCTCCGAGTACAACCGCGACGACCTGATCTACACGAAGGACATCCTCCTCGCACCGCCGATCAAGAAGGTCCCGGTCGCGGACCGCGATCTCTACGACACGCCGATCCCGTATTACGAGGAGCACTCGTAGGGCGATGGCGAACTTCCTCGTGTGGGTCGTCTGGCTTGGTGCCGCGTTCGCGTGCCTCGTGAGCGCGCTCGCGGTCGTCAGCTTCCGCAACCCGTTCTACTCCGCGCTCGCGCTGATCGGCAACCTCGCTTCCCTCGCCGTGCTCTTCCTGCTCCTCTCCGGCGAGTTCGTCGCCGCGGGCCAGGTGCTGGTCTACGGGGGAGCGGTGATGGTGATGTTCCTGTTCGTGATCGCATACCTCGGCGACCGCACCGAGGACTCCCCGTGGTCGGGCGGCCCCTCCTGGCAGATCGTCGGCGCGATCCTCGCCGGCGGCGCGATCCTCGCCGAGGTGATCGTCGTCGTCGGCCTGAAGGCGGGGAACTTCCTCTCCAACCCCGCTCATATCGGCCGCTCGTTCGGCTCGCCCGCTGCGATCGGGCGGCTGTTCCTGACCGATCACCTGCTCGCGTTCGAGGTGACGTCGATCGTGCTCCTGGTCGCGGCAGTCGGCGGTGTCGTCCTCGGCTCCCATGCGCGCCGGGTGGAAAGCAGCGATGCACGGTCCTGACGTCCAGTGGTACGTCGTCCTGAGCGCGATCCTCTTCACGACGGGCGCGCTCGGCGTGATGCTGAGACGCAGCCCGCTGATCATCCTGCTGAGCGTCGAGATCATGCTCAACTCGGCGAACCTGCTGCTGATCGCGTTCTCGCGTCTGCACGGCCGTGAAGATGGCCAGATCTTCGCCATCTCCGTGATGGCCGTCGCCGCTTCGGAGGTGGTCGTGGGACTCGGCCTGATCGTCGCGCTCGGACGCCGCGACGTGGAGCTCGACGTCGACAAGCTCAGGACGCTTCGTGGTTGAAAGCCGGTGCGGGTGATGAACGCCGCCGCCTGGACCTGCCTCGTGCTGCCGCTTGCGGCAACCGTGGCGATCACGCTCGGCGGAACGCGTCTCTCGCGCCGCGCCGCGGCCTACATCTCGACGCTCACGACGATGGGCGCGTTCGCCAGCGCCGCCGTCGCGTTCGTGAAGCTGCTCGGCGAGAGCGCTGACCACCGCAGCCACGTAACGACGTCGTGGACGTGGCTCTCCGCGGGGCCGTACCGCTTCGGGCTCACGCTCCTCACCGACGAGCTCTCGATCGTGATGATGCTGATCGTCGCCGGCGTGGGCTCGCTGATCGTCGCCTACTCCGTCGGTTACATGGACGGCGAGGACGAGGAGCGGCGGTACTTCGCGTACATCTCGCTCTTCGTCTTCTCGATGCTCCTCCTGGTGCAGTCGGGAAACCTGCTTCTGCTGCTCGCGGGGTGGGGCATGGTCGGTCTCTCGAGCTACCTGCTCATCGGCTACCACCAGGAGCGTCCGTCGGCGATCGCAGCCGCGAAGAAGGCGTTCGTGATGAACGCGTTCGGAGACGCGACCATGGCGCTCGCGCTCTTCCTCCTCATCCAGCACACCGGTCATCTCGATTACGCGTCCGTGTTCGCTTCGTCGCCGCACGGCGGTGCCGTGGCGAACCTGATCGCACTCGGGCTCCTCGGCGGCGCCGTCGCGAAGTCCGCACAGCTGCCGCTGCACACGTGGCTCCCGGACGCGATGGAAGGTCCGACGCCCGTCAGCGCGCTGATCCACGCCGCCACGATGGTCACCGCCGGCGTCTACCTGATCGTGCGCTGCCATCCGCTCTTCGAGAAGGCGTACGTGATCGAGGACCTCGCCGCGGGCCTCGGTGCGGCGACGCTGCTGATGGCCGGGCTGATCGCGCTCGTGCAGACGGACATCAAGCGCGTGATCGCGTACTCGACGATGTCGCAGATCGGCTACATGTTCGTCGGGGCGGGCCTCGGCGCGTATCCGAACGCGATGTTCCACCTGATGACGCACGCGTTCTTCAAGGCGCTCCTCTTCCTCGCCGCCGGCCTCGCGATCCACGCCGTCGTCGGCGAGCAGGACATCCGCAAGCTCGCGGGGATCGGAAAGCTGATGCCGTTCACGCGCGTCGTCTTTCTCGTCGGCACGCTCGCGCTCGTCGGCATCCCGCCGTTCGCCGGCTTCTTCTCGAAGGACTCGATTCTCGCCTCTGCGCTCGACCGCGGCTGGTACGGCGATCTGATCTTCGCCGTCGGCCTCGCCGGCGCGTTCCTGACCGCCGTCTACGCCTTCCGGCTCTTCTTCATCGTCTTCACAGGCGAGCCGAGCGCCTTCGTGCGCGAGCACTTCCACTCCCACCAGGGCCAGGAAGGCCCACTCTCGATGCGCTGGACGGTGGCCACGCTCGCGCTGCTTTCGTGCGTCGGCGGCTTTCTCCAGTTCGCGCCGCTCTGGCATCCCCTCAGCGACTGGCTCGGGCCGGTGGCGCGGCCGATCGCCGAGCCGACGAGCACGCAGGAGTGGCTCACCTCCGCGGTCGCGGTCCTCGTCGGGCTCGCGGGGATCGCCGTCGCGTGGGCGATCTACGCCGCGAAGCGCGTGCCGGCGCCGAAGCCGGTCAAGCTGTTCGAGAAGAAGTTCTACTGGGACAAGCTCTACGACGCGGTCTTCTACCGCGGCGGCGAGCTCGTGACGCACGCCTTCTACGCGCTCATCGAGCGCCCGTTGATCGCCGGCTCGCTGAGCGCCGTGAGCGGCGCCTTCGGCCTCGGCTCGCGCGAGCTGAGCCTCGCGCAGACCGGACTGGTCCGCACGTACGCGCTCGCCCTCACCGGCGGTCTGGCCGTCCTCGCCGTCGTCTTCCTGGCGGCTCGCTGAGGTGAGAGGGAACCGTTGAACGACTGGCTGACGACGATCCTGATCTTCCTCCCGGTCGCGGGAGCGCTCGTCGTCGCGGTCGCACCGCTCACGCGCTACTGGATCGGCTCGCTCGCGGCGCTCATCTCGCTCGTCGAGGTCGGCGTTTGGATCACGGCCGCCTCGAAGTTCGACTTCGGCACCCCGTCGCTGCAGTTCGCGCAGGACCGTTCATGGCTCCGCGACCTGCACGTCAGCTACCACGTCGGTCAGTACGCGTTCTCGCTCTGGCTCGTCGGGGCGACCGTGGTCGTGATGGCGGCGGCGATCATCTACGGCTGGTGGGTCGGCCGCGAGCGGGCACGCGCCTACTTCGCATTGATGCTGTTGACGACCGGAGCAATCGTCGGCGTCTTCACCGCCCAGGACCTGCTCCTCTTCTACGCGTTCTTCGAGGCGATGCTGATCCCCCTGTACGTGCTGATCGGGGTTTGGGGTGGATCGAATCGCTTCCGCGCGACGCTGACGTTCGTCATCTACACCGTCGTCGGTTCGCTGCTGATGCTCGCGTCGATCGTGGTCTACGGATTGCAGCAGGGGACGTTTGACCTGACGAAGATGGGGCCGAGCAACTCGACGTGGCTCTTCCTCGGCTTCGCCGTCGCGTTCGCGATCAAGTCGCCGCTCTTCCCGTTCCACGGCTGGCTGCCTCTCACCTACCGCGAGTCGCCGCCGGAGGTGTCCGCGGTTCTCTCGGGCATCGTGTCGAAGGCGGGCCTCTACGGCCTGCTGCGGATCGCGATCCCGAAGTTTCCCGACGTCGCGCACGACTGGCGCGTGGTGCTGCTGGTGCTCGCGTCGATCTCGCTCGTCTATGGCTCGCTACTCGCGTGGCGCGCACCGGACTTCCGCGGTGTCGTGCTCTACTCGTCGATGTCGCAGTCGGGCCTGATCGTGCTCGGACTGTTCGCGTTCAACGACCTCGGGGTCGACGGCGCCGTGCTGCAGATGGTGAATCACGCGCTGATCTCGTCGTCGCTGTTCCTGATCGCGGGGATGGTCGAGCGGCGGACATCGACCGGCGAATTCGCGCTCCTCGGCGGCATGGCGCGCGGGCGTCCCGCGCTTGCGACGGTCGTGATGACGGCAGGGATCATCGCGCTCGCCGTCCCGCTCTCGACGTCGTTCGCGGGCGAGTTCCTGATCCTCGCCGGCGCGTTCCAGCAGGGCTGGGCGTGGGCCGTCGTCGGCGCGGCCGGCATCGTGCTGGCGGCGATGTACATGCTGCGCGCGATCTCCGGGGTCTTGCACCAGGACGTCGGCCCGGCGGTGCCGGACGAGGCACTCGACCTGCGCCTCGGGGAGCTGGCCGTCGTCGTGCCGTTGTTGCTCTGTCTGATCGGGCTGAGCGCGTATCCGAACCTGGTTTCGGGCCGCGCCTTCGGAGGCCACGGGCCCTTTGCCACGGGCGGGCCGTCGACGTTCTCCATCCTCCCCACGTCAGGCTGGACGAGGTACGCGCCATGATCGTCAAGCCGCACGTCGACTGGTTCGCGCTCTCGCCGTCGCTCGCGCTGACGGGAACCACTGGCGTCCTCCTCCTCGCCGCGGTGCTCGTCCCGCGCGGCGCGCGACGGCCGGTTGCAGCGTTCCTCGCGTTCGCGGGTTTCCTCACCTCGTTGGCGCTCGCCGTGGTGCTCGACGAGAAGAGCCCGATCGCGACGACCGTGGTCCGCGACGCGGTGTTCCGCGACCGCTGGGCCGCGCTCGCGCAGGTACTCGTCGCCGGCTGCGGCGCCGTCGCGGTGCTCGTCTCCTACCGGGAACGCATGCGCGACGAGCACATCGCCGAGTACTACGCGCTGCTCACTGCCGCCGGAGCCGGCATGGCGTTCTTCGTGCAGGCGTCGAACCTGATGACGCTCTTCCTCGGGCTCGAGTGGTTCTCGATCGCGCTCTACGTGCTGACGGCGATCGACATCGACCTGATCGGGTCGCTCGAGGCGGGGCTCAAGTACCTGATCGTCGGCGCAGTCGGCTCGGCGACGCTCCTCTTCGGCTCGGCGCTCGTCTACGGCACGACCGGACAGCTGAGCTTCGACAAGATCGGCGCCGCGGGCCACGCGCACGACGCGATGCTCGTGGTCGGCCTCGCGATGATCATCGCCGGGCTCGCGTTCAAGGCGAGCGCGGCCCCGTTCCACATGTGGACGCCGGATGCCTACCAGGGCGCGCCGACGCCCGTGACCGCGTTCATGTCGTCTGCGACGAAGATCGCCGCGCTCGTCGTCACCTACCGCGTGCTGACCGTCGCGTTCCCACACGACCAGCGGCTCTGGACGGTCGCGATTGCCGTGATCGCAATCGTGTCGCTCGCCTGGGGCAACATCGGCGCGCTGGTCCAGCGCAACGTGAAGCGGATCCTCGCCTACTCGTCGGTCTCGCACGCCGGCTTCATGCTGATCGGCGTTGCCGCCGCGAACGCACTCGGGGCGCGCGCGCTGATGTACTACCTCGTCCCGTACGCGGCGATGTCGCTCGGCGCGTTCGCCGTTGTCGCGGCCCGCGAACGCGAGCTGGGCGTTCCGGTGACGCTGCAGAACCTCGCCGGCTTCGGTTGGGAGCGTCCGTTCCTCGGCGTCTCGATGTGGATCTTCATGCTCGGGATGCTCGGCTTCCCGTTGACCGGCGGCTTCTTCGGCAAGTTCTACGTCTTCGCCGCGGCGTACCGGCACGGCTGGTGGTGGCTGATCGTCGCCGGCGTGATCGCGACGATGATCTCGGCGTACTACTACCTCGGCATCGTGCGCGCGATGTACTTCCGCGAGGCGGCCGAGCTGCAGCTCGCGCCTGCGGGCGGCTCACCGCCGCGCGACGCGCTCCTCGGCGCAGGCGTCCTGGTCTGCGTCGCGGTCACCGTCGGCTCGTTCTTCGCCGTGCAGCCGCTGATCGACGTCGCCCTCAGCGCCGCGCGCGCACTGCCCCTCTGATCCTGGTTCGCAGTCTGAACCAGGATCACGAGTTTCGCTCGCTCGAACGAAAACGCAGGAACCTGGTTCACAAACCGAACCAGGTTCAGGGCTTGGCCGGTTGCGCGAGCGCGAGCCGGCGGGCGTACGGGGCCGCGGCGACGCACGCTTTCAGCCCGAAGACGGCCAGGCAGGCGGCGAGCGCCGAGGCTCCGAGCGGCGGTAGCGCGTGCATCTCCGTGGCCGGCGAGCGCGCGGCGCAGGAGAGCACGAGCAGCCCCACCGCGGCCGTCCAGAGCAGCGCCTGGAGGCCGCCCACGGCGTCTTCCCGCGCTTCGAGGTAGACGCCGAAGGAGACAAGTGCGGAGACCGCCGCGAAGGGCACCGCAGCGAGCAATGCGTCGAACGCAAGACCGTGCGCTCCACGCGCGTCGGCGATCGCGGCGGCTGCGGCGAGCGCGGCCGGAAGCACTCGGCGTCCCACGAGAGTAGCTTCGCTCTCGGACCAGACGGTCCTTCTATGCTCACGCGGTCCAGGAAGAAAGGAACGTGAGATGGCAACGCTGACTTGGCTCGGGCACGCATCGTTCCGCCTCGACACCGACGGCGGCAGGCGAATCTACGTCGACCCGTGGGTGAACGGCCCGACGTGTCCCGACGCGGAGAAGAACCCGGAGCGCGCGGACGTGATCGTCGTCACCCACGGCCACGGCGACCATTCCAGTGACGTCGTCGAGTTGCAAAAGAAGCTCGGATGCAAGGTCACGGGGATGGTGGAGCTGATGGCGTGGTTCGGGAGCAACGGCCTCTCCGACGACGACCTCGTGCCGTTCAACAAGGGCGGGACGATCGAGATCGACGGCGTTCGGTTCTCGATGACGAACGCCTTCCACTCGAGCTCGGCCCCCGACGGAACCTACGCAGGGGAACCGGCCGGCATCGTCGTGCGCGCCGACGGCAAGTCGATCTACTTCGCGGGCGACACGTGCGTCTTCGGCGACATGCAGTTGATCGCGCGCCTCTACGAGCCCGACGTCGCCGTGCTCCCGATCGGCGACCACTTCACGATGGGACCCGAGCAGGCAGCGCTCGCGCTCGAACTGCTCGGGAACCCGCGCTGCGTCCCGTGCCACTGGGGCACCTTCCCGCTGCTCACCGGGACGCCGGATCAGCTCGCGGCGATCACCGAGTCGCTCGTCGAGAAGCTCGAGCCGGGGGACTCGATCGACGTATGAGGGAGCGCTGGTTTGGGGCAACCGGACGCCGCGTCCCCGAGATCGCACTCGACGGTGCGCTCGAGCTCGGCGACGCGCTCGTGCTCGACACGCTGGACGAGGATGCGCTGCGTGCGGCACACGGTAAGGGTCGCCCCGTCGTCGTCCGCGCGCGCACCGCGAGCGACGTGAAGGCGGCGCTCGCGCGGCCCGAGGTCGCCGTCGCGCTGGTCGTCGACCCGGCATTGCTCGAGCTCGACCTGACGGAGCTGACGTATGGGTAGCGCGATCGTGGCGACGTACTCGATCGCGGCCTGCGACCTCGCCGCGGGCCAGTGGGGCGTGGCGACCCAATCGAAGTTCCTCGCGGTGGGCTCGGTGGTGCCGTGGTCCGTCCCCGGCGTCGGCGCCGTCGCCACCCAGGCCTACGCGAACCCGCGCTACGGGCCTGACGGCCTCGCGCTCCTCGGCGAGGGACTGAGCGCGCAAGAGGTGGTCGACGGCCTGACCGC
The DNA here is from genome assembly GCA_045806045.1 of Gaiellaceae bacterium. Taxonomy (GTDB): domain Bacteria; phylum Actinomycetota; class Thermoleophilia; order Gaiellales; family Gaiellaceae; genus PALSA-600. The sequence continues at coordinate 14,933 of JBJMKB010000040.1, forward strand.
CGCCGACGACGGGCGCGACCACCGCCAAGTCGGCGTCGTCGACGCGAGCGGCGGCAGCGCCACGTTCACCGGGGCCGAGTGCATGGATTGGGCCGGCGGCCTCGCAGGCCCGGGCTTCGCCGCGCAGGGGAACATCCTAGTGGGCGAGGAAACCGTCGCGGCGCTCGCGACGACCTTCACGGCGACCGACGGGCAGCCGCTCTCCGAACGACTGCTGGAGTGCCTCGCCGCGGCGCAGGCCGCGGGCGGCGACCGGCGGGGCCAGCAGAGCGCGGCGCTTCTCGTCGTCGAGAAGGACGGCGGCTACGCGGGCCTGAGCGACACGCTCGTCGACCTGCGCGTCGACGATCACGACCGGCCCGTCACCGAGCTCGCGCGGCTGTACGCGATCCACTCGCTGCTCTTCGGCAAGACGCCGCGCGAGCGCTGGGTCGACGTCGACGACGAGCTGCGCGCCGAGCTGCAAGAGCGGCTGGCGCGCCTCGGGTACGACGGTGAGCTCGATCGCGCGCTCGGCGCATGGTCGGGCACCGAGAACCTCGAGGAGCGAGTGGACGGCGTCGAGCGCATCGACCCAGTTGTGCTTGCGGAATTGCGACGTGCGTGACCGACCAGGGCTACGAGATCCTCTCGCTCGACGACCTCGACCGTGTCCCGTATCGGGGCAGCGGCGAGATGCTGCGCCCGCTGCGGAAGCGGCTGGGCTTCCGGCCGTTCGGCGTCAACGTGTGGAGCGCCGACGCGCCGGGGGACAAGCTGATCCCGCCGCACGAGGAGGACAGCGGTCACGAGGAGCTGTACGTCGTCGTGCGCGGAGCGGCGCGCTTCACCGTTGGCGAGGAGGAGCACGTCGCCCCGGCGGGGTCGTTGATCCACGTGCAGCCCGGCACCTTCCGCAAGGCGACCGCCACGGAAGCGGAGACGATGATCCTCGTCGCGGGCGCGAAGGAAGGTGAGGCGTTCTCGCCCGGGGGATGGGAGGACGTCCACGTCGCGTTCGCACTACTCGACACCGGCGACGCAGCTGCGGGCCGTGCGGTGATGCAGGCGGCAGCCCCTCCGGAGGAGTACCAGTGGGGGAAGCACTACAACCTGGCCTGCTACGAGGCGATGGCCGGCGAGACCGACGCCGCGTTCGAGGAGCTGCGCACCGCGCTCGAGCTCAACCGCGACCAGGTGATGGGCTGGCTGCCGCACGACACCGACCTCGATCCGCTGCGCGACGATCCGCGCTTCGAAGAGCTACAGACGTGAGCATCACGCACGTCGACCAACTCGACGCTATCGAGATGCCCGACGGCTTCGTCTGGCGACCCGTCCGGCGGCACTTCGGCATCCGGGCCTTCGGCGTCAACGCCTACACGGCACGCGAGGCCGGCGCGATGATCGTCGAGGAGCACAGCGAGGGCCAGCTCCGCCACGAGGAGATGTACCTCGTGCTCCGCGGCCGCGCCAGGTTCACGGTCGCCGGGAACGATCACGAGCTGGGCGCCGGGCAGCTCGTCTTCGTGCGCGATCCGGAGCTACGGCGCGGCGCCGTCGCGCTCGACGCCGACACCGTGGTGCTCGCGCTCGGCGGCAAGCCCGGCGAGCCGCACCAGGTCTCGGCGTGGGAGGCGATGTTCGCCGCCGTTCCCGCGGCGCGCGAGGAGCGCTGGGACGAAGCCATCCGCATCCACGAGGAAGCACTCGACGAGCAGCCCGACCACGCCGCGCTGCTCTACAACCTCGCCTGCATGGAGGCGCGTGGGGGGCGGCACGTCGACGCGCTCCTGCACCTGCAGCGCGCCGTTCGGCTCGAGGCGAAGTGGGCGGACTACGCGGCGAAGGATTCCGACTTCGCTGCGGTCCGTGCCGAGCCCGGCTTTCCGGCCTAGAAGGTCTACCCGGCGTCGAGGCCGACGACGGCCGTGGCGCCGTCCTGCCAGTGGTCGACGAGCGGAAACGCGAGGACGGCCACGGCGAGCCCGGCGGCCAGGGTGCCCGCGAGCACGAGCTGGCGGGCCCGGCGGCCACCCACCGCGTCGCGCCGCCACCAGTCCACGGCAAGCAGTCGCGGAAGCCTCTGCGCCCGGGTGAGCACGTGAATGGACATCGCGCCGACCCAGACGATGAAGCTCAGCTTGTGCAGCCCGAGCACCGGTCCTCTCCGCGCGAGTGAAGCAGCCGCGATTCCCGTCGCGAAGAGCGCGATCGTCGACGCGACGAGCACCGGAGCGACGATCGCGCGCAGGAGCAGCGCCGGCGGACCGCGGCGCACGTATTCCGCACTGCGGCGGTAGTACCGCGTCATCCGCCAGCCGGTGCTCACGAGCTTGAGCACGATCGGCGGGATCAAAAGGAGGCCGAGGAAGATGTGCGGCCGGAGGAACTGCCGGATCCCGAGGAGCGTCAGCCCCTCCAGCGCGAGCAGGACGAGGAGGACGGCACCCGTCGCGGCCGTCAGACGCTCGTTTCCGTCACTTCCGCCGGTGAAGAGGCGACGCACGATTCTCGTTGTAGCGAGCAGGCCTCAACGGCAGCTAAGAGCGGCGGCGGTCGCCGGGCAGCCGCGCGCCCTCCGCGAGCGCGCGCAGAGCGGGGACAGGATCGGCCTCCGGCCGCGCGACGAAGAGCACGGCGCCGAAGCCCTCCTCGGGGCTGAGCGCGTCCACGAGCAGCTGCAGGCCCACCGCGAGCGCGAACGCCTTGTGCGCCTGTTCGCCGCCGAAGGGGACGAGCTCGTCCGGCCCGGCGCGACCCGCGAGGACGTCGCCGTAGGTGACGGCGCCCATCGACACGTCGGCCACGACCGGGTCGCCGTCGCTCGACGGGATCGCGACGGCGAGCGGGTTCGTCCCGACCAGCGGTTCGCCTCCGTCGGGATGCGCGAGCCGACGCGGCGACGTCGCGGTCAGCATCGCGACGAGACCGTCCGCCGCGAGCCTGCGCACCCAGTAGCCGAGCGCCCCGGTCGGAAAGGTCCGCGAACAGACGACGAGCCGCGGAGGGTGAGGGGGGTCGTGCAGCTGCGCCCGAACGACCGCCTCGAGCGTCAGGTAGCCAAGCGCCCCGTCGCCGTCCCACTGCTCGTAGCCGACCTTCGAGTGAACCCGGCGCGGCCGGGGGCGCGTGTCGAGCTGCTCCCACGATTCGAGCCATTCGATCCGGGAAAGGCCGTGTCCGAGGCGCCCGCGAGCCTCCGAGTCGAGGAAGTGGTTCGCGAGCGTCTCGACGTCGTCGGCGCGGAAGCCCAGCTTCGCGAGCCGTGGCCGCGCC
>JBJMKB010000041.1:0-47949 GCA_045806045.1 Gaiellaceae bacterium
CGGTGAGCTCCTCGTCGATGATCTCGTTGCAGAGATCGATGCACTCGTCGCAGATGTAGACGCCGGGACCGGCGATCAGCTTCTTGACCTGCCGCTGCGACTTGCCGCAGAAGCTGCAGAGAAGCTGCTCGTTTCCTTCGCTCGCACGCGCCATCCCGTATCTCCTTTTACCCCGATTTTGGAAAAACGGCTAGAGGAGCCGTATTAAGCAGCGGCCTCCGTGCGGGCCGTGTCGCGGTGCGTGATGACCGAATCGATGATCCCGTACTCGACGGCCTCTTGCGGGCTCAGGAAGAAATCCCTTTCCATGTCGCGTGAAATCTGTTCCTGGGTCTTGCCGGTGTGCTCGGTGTAGATCTCCTCCAGGCGCCGCTTGAGGCCGATCACCTCGCGGGCCTGGATCTCGATGTCGGTGCCCTGGCCCTGGAAGCCGCCGGACACCTGGTGGATCAGGATTCGTGAGTTCGGCAGCGACATACGCTTCCCTTTCGTGCCCCCTGCGAGGAGCAGCGAGCCCATGCTCATTGCGATCCCGACGCAGATCGTCTGCACATCGGGCTTGATGAACTGCATCGTGTCGTAGATCGCGAGGCCGGCGTAGACCGAGCCGCCGGGCGAGTTGACGTAGAGGAAGATGTCCTTGTCCGGATCCTCCGACTCCAGATGCAGAAGCTGAGCGATGATCAGGTTCGCGATCTGGTCGTCGACGGGGGTCCCGAGGAAGACGATACGCTCGGCGAGGAGGCGCGAATAGATGTCGAACGCGCGCTCGCCGCGCGAGGTCTGTTCAACGACCATGGGGATCAACGGGCTCATCTCAGCTCACTCCTTGCTACCGGGGGTCCAAAGTTTCGGGGTGTCTGCCGGCTGCTCCTGCTCCGGCGTCCAGATGGTCTCGCGTGCCTCCGCGAGCTCGGGCGCGATCGGCTTCACCTCGGCCGCGATGCGGTCGAGGGCCTTCTTGAGGCGGATGTCGTCGCGGACGCGGTCGGCGCCGCCGCGCGCGATGAACTCCTCGATGTCCTCGCCGTCCTCCCCGGCGGCGCGCAGCTCCTCGCGGATCTCGTCGTCCGTGACCGTGATGCCGAGCTTGTCCGCGGCCGCCTCGAGCACCATTTCCCGCGCTACCGACATCGTCGCCTCGGCCCGCAGGCGCTGCTCGAGCGCCTCGGGAGTCTGGCCGGTGATCTGCAGGTACGAGGCAGCGTCGATCCCGCGCTCCTGCAGCGTGCGTGCGAGCCCGTTCAGGAGCTCGCGGGTGCGCAGCTCGACGAGCGGGCCGGCCGGGCTGAAGTTCGTCGCGCGCACGAGCTCGTCGACGGCCGCGGCGCGGAACAGGCCGTCGAGCTCGTCCTCGATCTGGCCCCTCAGGCGCCCTTCGACCTCGTTCTGCAGCTCGCCGAGGGTGTCGAACTCGGTCACCGCCTTGGCAAGCTCGTCGTCGAGCGGCGGGAGCACGGGCTGCTTCAGCTCCTTGACGACGACTGTCGCCTTGCGCTTCGTCCCGTCCGCGAGCTCATACGCGATCTCGCGGCTCTCGCCGGGCTGGAGCCCGCGGATGCCGTTCTCGATCTCCTCGACGAGGCGCTCCGACCCGAGCTCGACGACGTAGTCGCGCTGGGCGGTGCCGTCCTCTGCGAGCAGGTCGACGACGGCGGTGTCGCCGTCCTGGGCGGGCCGTCCCTCGACCGGCACGAGCTCGGCAGCGACCCGCTGCAGCGACTCGAGCTCTGCTTGCACCGCCTCCTGCGGCACCTCCGCCTCGTGCTTCGGCACCTGGAGCGTCGTCCAGTCCGCAGGCTCGGGCTTCGGCTGCACTTCGACCGTCGCCGAGAAGCGCCAGTCCTCCTTCTCGTTCGCCGGCAGCTCGTACTCGTACTCGGGCTGCGCGACCGGATTCACGCGCGCACGCGTTGCCGCATTCCAGAACCAACCGCCGATATGACTGTCGACGGCCTCTTGGTAGAGACGGTGCCTCCCGACCCGCTGCACGAGCAGCGGCATCGGCACCTTCCCCTTCCTGAAGCCGGGGATACGTGCAGTCTGCGCAAGGTCGTTCGCCGCGTGCTCGACGGCGTGGTGCACGTCGTGCGCGGGAACCTCGACCGTGAGGCGGACCTTGTCGTCCGACAGTTGTTCAACCTGAGCCGTCATGGGGCGTTGGGCCATTGAACCAGACCTGTACCGTGAGACGCGGTGGACGTCGGGGACGCGATCAGGGCCCGTAGGACGCACAAGCAGTACGGATCGGAGCCCGTGGACGAGGCCACGCTGCGCGAGCTCATCGACCTCGCGCGCTGGGCGCCGAACCACCACCTGACGCAGCCCTGGCGTTTCCGCATCCTCGGGCCGCAGACGCGGGCGCGGATCGAGGAGCTCGCCGGCGACAAGGAAACGGTCAAGCTTCGGCGCGCGCCGACGCTGGTGCTCGCGACCGCATCGCTCACGGGCGACCCGCTGACCGACGAGGAGGACCTGCATGCGACCGCGGCTGCGGTCTATGCGGTCTTGCTCGGCGCGACCGAGCGCGGACTCGCGTCGTACTGGAGGACGCCGGCATGCTTCGCGGAGGAGGAGATCCGCGAGACGCTCGGCCTCGAAGCCGGCGAGCGCGTCGTCGCACTCGTGCACCTCGGGCCTGCGGTGAGCGAGCCTCCGGAGAAGGAGCGCGCGCCGCTTGAAGACGTTTTGCACGCCTTGCCGTGAAGTTCACCTGATTGGGTGAGTTCGACCTGCCGCCACAGCGGGCAACAAGGGCGCAGTGGATCGAATGAAGGGAGATCCCATCCGCGTCCTTCTGGTCGAGGACCACGCAGGGTTTCGCCTGGTCCTGCGGGCGCTCGTCGAGACCGACGACCGCCTGATCGTGATCGGCGACGTCGGCTCCGCTGACGACGCGTGCGAGCATCCGCTGCTCGAGGACGTCGACGTTGCTCTCGTCGACATCGGCTTGCCGGGGACCACGGGCATCGAAGCCATGAAGCGGCTGCGCGCGTTGAACAGTGCGTTGCGCGTGTTGATCATGAGCGGCAGCGGCTTCGACAGTGCCTCGGACGAGGCGCTCGAGGCCGGCGCCGACGCGTACCTCGAGAAGGGCGGCCTGCACCACGATCTGATCGAGGCGATCGTCGATGCGGGCGAGAGGGGTCGAACCTCCAAGGGCCCGAAGGCCCACTGGGACCTAAACCCAGCGCGTCTGCCAGTTCCGCCACGCCCGCGTCGTCACACAGAGTAACGCCGCTGGCATTCCTCTCTGGATGGCCCCGGGTGGAATCGAACCACCGCACGGAGCTTCGAAGGCTCCCGCTCTGTCCTCTGAGCTACGGGGCCGCGCGTGGACAACCTTACCGAGGGTGGCGAACGGGACTCGAACCCGCGACCACCGGGACCACAACCCGGGGCTCTACCAACTGAGCTACCGCCACCGTGCGCCGCTTATCGTAGCGGCGTCTCGCCCAGGCGTTCGCGGAGTTCCACGAGCGATTCGAAGACTGCGACCGCTCCGTCGTCGAGCAACTCTTGCCTCGACCACCCACCGGTGATGAGTGCGACGGTCTCGAGCCCGGCGTTGCGGGCGGCCTCGATGTCCCAGCGCGAGTCGCCGACCATCACCGCATCGCCTGTGCCCGCCTTCGCGAGGGCGGCCTTGACGATGTCGGGATGCGGCTTGCTTCGCTCGACGTCGTCCGCGGTCGTCCAGCCGTCGACCGCCTCGCGTACGCCGAGCCTGTCCAGGAAGAAGTCGAGGTCGTCCTGGTTCGCCGACGAGGCCAGTACGACGCGCGAGCCGCGTCGCTTCAGCTCCTCGATGAGCCCGCGCGCCCCTTTGAACGGCTCGCATTCGTCGCGCATCGACTTGAACTCGTGCTTCGCCGCGTCACGCAGGTCGTCGCCGAGACGGCGCTCGACGTCGTCGCCTGCGAGCGCCGCGACGATCTGATCACCGCCCATGCCGATGTGGCGGTGCACTCGCCACATCGGCAGGACGATCTCGTGGCGCCTGAACGCGCGGTACCACGCAAGCGCGTGCTGGTAGTTCGCGTCGACGAGCGTTCCGTCGAGGTCGAGCAGCGCCGCGCGACTCAGGTGGCTGCCTTCTCGCGCTGCTGCGCGTGCTTCCCTTCGGCGAACTCCTCGATCATCTTCTTGTTGAACGCGGGAATGTCGTCCGGCTTTCGGCTCGTGACCAGCCCGCCGTCCACGACGACCTCCTTGTCGACCCAGTTCGCACCTGCGTTGCGCAAGTCGGTGCCGACCGTCGGCCACGAGGTGACGGTGCGTCCCTTCACGACACCGGCGTCGATCAGCACCCAGGGACCGTGGCAGATCACGGCCGCGGGCTTGCCCTGCTCGAAGAAGTCGCGCACGAACGCCACCGCATTCTCGTCGCCGCGCAGCTGATCCGGGTTGCCGACGCCGCCGGGGATCATCAGCGCGTCGTAGTCCGACGCGTCGACCTCCTCGACGGTCTTGTCGACCTTCTCCGACGCCGCAGGATCGAAGTGGTTGAACGTGCGGATCTCGCCCGGATGGATCGAGATCAGCTCCGTGTCGGCGCCGGCGTCGCGGAGCGCCTTGCGCGGCTCGATCAGCTCGACCCGCTCGACCATGTCGGCGGCGAGGATCGCCACGCGCTTCCCCTTCAGTTCGTCTGCCATCTCTACCTCCTCGGAAATCGGTCTCCAATCAGGTAGCCGGACCGCGGCGGCGGGAAACTCGAGGATCGGTTCGTTCTAGGACGGCCGGATCATCGAGTTGAAGGCGTTGCGCACGAAGCGCTGCAACGGGCGGCTCACATGGCCGTGGCCCTCGTCCGGGTCGAGCGCGAAGTCGTCGAGACCCCACGCGAACTGGTGAGAACCGCTCGCAAACACCGTCGCACTCGAAGGAGCGGTGTAGCGCGTCGCGTCGGCGTCTCCGTCCTTGTCCCCGCCCAGTTCGCGGTGGAAGAAGACGGTGAGCGCGTGGCCGCAGGACGAGGCGGCGGTCTGGTTCCCGGGGATCGTGTCGGTCTCGATGCTGACGATGCCGGGGAGCTTCGTGGACGCGGTGAAACCCGTGTTGCGCATCCACGGATCCCCGAGAGACGACGCGACGACCGAGTAGTCGCCCGGCTGCCAATGCAGGCCGACACCCTGGTGCTGGATGCCGATCAGCCCGCACTCGTACCGTGGCGGCGTCAGTTCGCGGAACATCGCGGTCTTGCTCAGCGCGTCGGGATTCGGGTCCGAGAGAGACTTGTACGACATCACCGTGCGGCCGCCGTCCTCCATGTGCACCTGGTAATACGCGGCGTTCGCGCCCATGAACGCCAGGTTGACGCCGTGGTCCCGCGCCACCTCGAACGCGTCGCGCATCGTGCGCGACCAGTACTCGGAGTGCCCGGCGACGACCACGAGGCGATGGCGGAGAAGCGTCGCCGGTCGCGCGTCGGTGACGACGTCGCTCTGGTAGGAGACGTCCCAGCCGCGGCGCTCGATGAAGCGCAGCAGCGGCAGCTCCCAGCCGAGCGGCCCTTGTCCCCCAGGCCCGTACCAGGCGTAGGGGCGGTCGAAGGAGACGCGACGGGCGCGCGGGCCGAGCGTGGGCAGATCGTAGAGGCTCCGGCCGCCCCAGCTGTTGTAGGCCTGCCACGTGTTCACCGGCACCTGGACGAGCATCCCGGAGCGATTCCCCGGTCTGTTGACGATCACGTACGTGCTCGCCGACGCGCCGGCCTGCGCACCGCTCGTCAAGACGGCGCGAAAGAGGTAGTAGCCGCTGACCCACCGAGCGACCGTGGCCGTGTCGGTGACGGGCCAGCCGGCCGCGATTCGCCCGTCGCCGTCGGGGGCGGGCATCGCTTGCGGGACGCCTTGCTCGTCCCCTGAGCACGTCGGGAGACAGAGGACCTCACGCGCGCCGACGCCGCGATACCAGCCGAGCCGGTAGACGAGCAACCGGTAGCGGGCGGCGGGAACGGTGCTGACGTGGACGCCGACCGTCTCTCCCGGCGCTGCGTCGGTGCTCCCGGCGTAGACCTCGATTGCACTTCCGGTCGCGGTCGGCCCCAGCCACCCCGTCGTACCGGGACGTCTGTTCTCGCGGGCGACGATGGAGAGCCGATGAACGGGGGGCGGCGGGAGGCCGCGCTCACGGTCGGCACGCGCGGTCGCGACGCACACCACCAGGCATGCGCCCGCGAGCACCGCCGCAGACAACCGCCAACGCACGGACCGACACTAGCGCGGATGCGCCCGGGAGGATTCGAACCCCCGACCAACGGCTTAGAAGGCCGCCGCTCTTCCCCTGAGCTACGGGCGCCTGCCGCTAAGGGTACTGGGCTTGTCCGCTAGCGGCGGACGCCGAAGTCGGTCGTGACGATCGTGACCTCGAGCCCGCGGTAGGTGCCGGGGGCGGCCTGCAGGTGCACGGCCGAAACGCCGATCTCGCGCCAGCGCGGCGTGAGGATGTTCGCGCGGTGCTCCGGCGAGTTCATCCAGAGCTGGAGCGCTCCCGCGGCCTCGACCTCGGGCGACGACCAGAGAAGGTTCTCGCCGACCGACCAGTAGCCGAAGCCGCTCGACGCGTACCAGTGGCCGATCCGCTTCCAGAAGGCCGTCCCGTCGACCGAGTTGTGCTCGAAGTAGCCGTCGGCGCCCATCTCGCGGGAGTGCTGGGTCGCAGCGGCGGTGAGGCGCGCGTTCAGCTTCAGCGGGATGAGCCCGTGCTGGGCGCGGATCTTGTTCAGCTGCTGGAGGACGCCGCTCTCGAGGCCCGAGAGCGTGACCCGGTTGGTCGCCTTGCTCGAGGACGCGTGCGGCGCGGCGAAGGCGCCGAGGAGCGCCACGAGCGCAACCGCAACGGCAATCCTTGTCCCCCTGCCCTCCATACGACGTGAATCGGCAGCCGGAGCGGCGCGCACATCGGCCAGGTGGGGCATCTTTGAAGCCGATAGGTCCCACGGTTGAAAGTGGTATTGGCCTACCGCGACTACTCCGGTGGACGCGGTACGAGCGCCGGGGCGGCCGAGCGCCGCTGCGCCAACTGGTCGCGCAGGATCACCTGCAGGGCGCCGGCGACCGGGATCGCAGCCAGCGCGCCGAGGACCCCGGCCAGCTCGGCGCCGACGAGCACGGACACGATCACGGCGAGCGGCGAGAGCTGCACCGTCCGGCCGTAGATCACCGGCTGCAGGAAGTGGTTCTCGACCTGCTGGTAGAGCACGAAGAAGACGACCACGACGAGGCCGGCCGGGATCGAGTGGACGAAGGCGACGACGCCGACGATGATCCCGGCGATCGTCGCGCCCGCGAGCGGGATCAGGTCGAGGAACGCGACCAGGAGGCCGAGTGCGACCGCGTAGGGCACGCTCATGATGAGCAGGACGACCGTCACCGACGCACCTGCGATCAAGCTGATCAGGATGTTTCCGGTCACGTAGCCGCCGACGGTCCGGTAGATGTCGTGACCGACGCGGCGCCAGCGCTCTTGCGACCGGGGCGGGAAGAGCCCGTAGATGCGGTTCATCCACGACTCGCCTTCGAGCAGCATGAAGAACGTCAGGACGACGATCGTCACCGTCGCGGCGATGACCGAGATGATGCTCTTCGTCACCGACAGCGCGGCACCCGAGAGGCCCAGCACCTTCGTGGCCCCGCCGTGCTGCACCTGCTCGCGCACCTTCTCGACGACGTGGTATTTCCGCTCGAGGAAGCCGAGCCTGCCGCGGCCGTGCGTGAGCTGGTGCACGTAGTCGGGGAGCGCCTGCACGAACCCGTTCACCTCGTCGATCAGCCTCGGGAGGAACGACGCACCGACCGCGGCGATCACGATCAGCAGGATCAGGTAGGCGGCCCCGATCGCGAGACCGCGATTGAACGGGCTGTGCCGCTGGATCCAGTTGACGAGCGGGTTGAGCGCGAGCGCGAGGAAGAGCGCGATCACGACCCACGCGACGACGTGACGCGCGATCCAGATCACCTCGAGCGCGATCGCGACGGCGATCACGATCAGGATGACCCTGAAAATCGTGCCCGGCCGGAAGTCGACGATCCGCTCTGCCGTCACGGTGAAAGCATCACCGGCGCTCCGGACGTTGTTACGGTGCGCTCGTGACGTTGCTCACCACACCGGTCGAGGAGCATGCGGCGCTGCCCGGCGGGGGATCGGTCGTCGTCTGGGTGGGCGTCCCCGACGACCCCTACTACGACAACAAGAGCGAGCTGACGACGGTCGACATCCAGCTGCGCGAAGGAAACGCGGTGATCGCGAGCGAGTCGACGGTCCTCGACCCGGACCAGATCGGCGAGGCGCGCCAGCTCGCGCGTGAGGTCAAGGCAGCGATCGAGGCCGGCGAGATCGGCCTGCACGCCTCCGAGCTCGAGCCGTTCGCGGACAAGCTTCGTTAGAGGACGTCGCGGTCGATCCAGTCGAGCGCGACGGCGAGCTGGCGGCGCTGAACCGCGCGCACGTGCGGCGCGGTCGCGGGCGCCGGTAGCCCGACCACCGCTGCCCATACGCCGCTGACCCACGCCGCGAAGTCGCCACGACCGGGCAGCACCTCCCACGGCGGCGGGCCGCCTTCGACGTACAGGCTCGGCAGCCACGCTCCGATATCGGTGTCGCAGTTTGCGAGCGAGGTCCAGTTCCAGTCGACGAGCACGACGCGCCCCTCGCGGAAGCACAGGTTGTCGCTGCGCACGTCGAGATGACAGACGTCGGTGCCGGCGACAGGCGCGCGTGCGACGGCGTCGAGGATGACCGGGAGCGAGCGGTCGAGCCACGCGCGGTCGCGCAGCCCGGCCGAGAGGAAGGGCTCGGGATTCACGGCCACGCTCTCCCACCGGCCCCAGAGATCCGCGAAGGTCTTGCGGACGTCGTCGGTGTTCGGCGGCGGCGCGGACGATGCGAGCTCGGCCAGCGCGGCGAGCACGGCGTCGACCCGTTGCGCGTCCCACCGCGGCGTCCAGTCGGCATCGCTCAGGTCCTCGATCGCCAGCACCGTGCGCACGCCGTCGTCGTCCCAGCCGAGCAGTTCGGGAATGAAGCTACCCGAGAGGCCCGCGTACACCTCGTGCTCGCGCCGCAGCCATCCGGCCAGGTGCTCCTCCGCCGACGACTTGACGAACGCACGGCGTCCGTCGGCGAGCGTGACGGCGAAGCGGTCGGCCGTCGAGTAACCGCCGGGCCGCTCCTCGTAGCGCACGGGCGGTGACCCGAGCGCGCGCTCGATCTGAGCGTCGAGCTCATGCACGCGAGCTAGCCTATGCAGGCACCGCGGGCGTAGCTCAATGGTAGAGCACCTGGCTTCCAACCAGGCTACGCGAGTTCGATTCTCGCCGCCCGCTTCAATCCGTCCAGGCGCGGCGGTAACCTGATCGGCCGGTGAAGATAGAGGCGCGGGACGAGGCGCGGAGGATGCGTCTCGAGGGTGCGTCGATCACGGAAATCGAGAACGCCCTAGGTGTCGCTCGTTCGAGCGTCAGTCGTTGGACCCGTGACCTGACACTCGCGGCCGAGCAACGGGCACGACTCGTCGAGCGAGTGCGTCTTGGACCCCTCGTCGCCGGCGAGCGCAAAGCTGCAGCGGCTCGCGAGATCCGACGCGACTATCAGGAGGATGGCCGGCGCCTGGCACAGGAGCGCGACCTGACCTATGCAGCCGGGTGCATGCTCTATTGGGCTGAAGGCTCGAAGGCACGGAACGCGGTCCAGCTCACCAACTCGGACCCGGAGCTTGTTGCGTTCTTCGTCTCGTTCCTCCGGCGGCACTTCGAGGTGGAGAGCTCGAGGATCAGGCTCGCATGCAACCTCTTTGCCGACCACCTCGCGCGACAACGCGAGATCGAGGATTTCTGGTTGGGCAGACTGGAGCTTCGAAGGGACTCGCTCCGAGCCTCGACCATCAACACATATTCGAAGTACAGCCAAAAGAAGCGCACAAACAAGCTTCCGTACGGCACCGCTGCGGTTCGCGTCTATGACACGCGGATCGTCCAGACGATTTACGGCTCCATCCAGGAGCTCGCGGGCTTCGACCGGCCCGCCTGGCTCGACTGATCCGTGAGGTGCCTAGGCTGCGCGCGTGCTGATCGCACACTCGGTCTACGCATGGCAGGCGGACGTCGACACGACCGTCGTCATTCCGGCGCTCTCGCTGCTCTACCTCTACGCGATCGGGCGCGCGGGCGCGACGCGCCGGAACATCGTGTGCTTCGGCGTCTCGATGCTCCTTCTGGCCGTCGCCTTCTGGACGCCGCTGCACCACCTCGGCCTGCACTACCTGCTGACCGCGCACCTCCTGCAGAACGTGATCCTCGCCGAGTGGGCGCCCCTGTTCGCCGTCCTCGGTCTGTCGCGCCAGATGGCCGAGGCGTTTGCACGATGGAAGATGTGGCGCGTCGCGACCCACCCGCTCGTCGCGCTGCCTCTCTGGCTCGCGAACTACTTCGTCTGGCATCTGCCGCCCGTTTACGAGGCGGCGCTCGATCACCAGTCGTGGCTGATCCATCTGGAGCACGCGTGCTATTTCGGGACGGGGATCCTGATGTGGTGGCCGCTGCTGCAGGACGTACCGCGCAGGCTTCCCTCCGGGACGCGCGCCGGGTACGCCTTCGCGGCGTTCGTACTCGCCTCGCCGCTTGGCCTTCTGTTCGCGCTCCTGCCTCGCCCGGTCTACGACTTCTACGTCGACGCGCGCCCGCGCGTGTGGGGCCTCTCGCCGCTCGCCGACCAGCAGATCGCCGGCGTGACGATGGCGAGCGAGCAGGCGGCCGTGCTGTTCGTCGTGTTCCTCTACTGGTTCCGCCGCTTCCTCGCCGAGGAGGGGGCTACTTGAGGCAGTTGCCGAGTTTCTGCTGGTCGCTGTCGCTCGGGTGGACGCGCCAGAGCATCACGACGTTGTTCTTGAGCCGCAGGATGTCCTCGACGCCGACGTTGCTCGCGCGGAAGTGGCGGTAGGCACGCGCCAGGTTGTCGGCTTCCTCGGTGTCCTGGCTGAACAGCACCGTCACGTCGTTGTGGGCGAGGTGCATGCGCACAGCACCCTGCGACGCCGTCGACGCGACGAAATCGACCTTGCGCGAAAGCTTCGCATTCAGCGGCGGCTTGGTGGCGCAGCGTTCGGTCGCCGCCAAGCTGTACGCATGCTTCGATCCTCCGCAGCCGGCAAGCACTGCGACGGCCGCCAGCAGGATCGCCATCCGTTTCACGGCGGGCAGTGTACGGTCCGGCTCGGCCGTTCAGCGAGCCGTCGTCCAGCTAAGGTGCCGCCCGTGTCCGACGTCGACCAGCGACTCGAGGCTTATGCACGTCTCGCCGTGCAGGTCGGCCTCAACCTCCAGCCCGGACAGACGCTCGGCATCAACGCGCTGATCGAGCATGCGCCGCTCGCCCGCGCTGTGGCGCGCGAGGCGTACAACGTGGGCGCGCGTTACGTCGACGTCCTCTACGCGGACCAGCATGTTCGGCGCGCGCACATCGAGCAGGCCGCCGACGAGCGGCTCGGGTATTCGCCGCCGTGGCTCGTCTCACGACTGCGAGAGCTGGGCGAGACGGGCGGCGCCCTGATCGCGATCAGCGGGAACCCGGAGCCGGAGCTCTTCGCCGATCTCGACGGCGAGCGCGTCGGCAAGGCGCGCATGCGCGCGGTCAACGAGGAATCGTTGAAGCTGACGGACGGCCTCTGCAACTGGACGATCGTCGCCTACCCGAACGAGGGCTGGGCGCAGACGGTCTTCGGCGAGCCCGACGTCGAGCGCCTGTGGGAGGCGGTCGGGCAGGCGGTCCGCCTGGACCAGCCCGACCCGGTCGCCGCCTGGCGGGAGCACATCGGCCGGCTCCAGGAGCGCGCCACGTCACTGAACGAGCGGCGGTTCGATCACCTCCGCTACCGCGGCCCGGGCACCGACCTGACGATCGGGTTGCACCCCGACTCGAACTGGCAGGCCGCGCTCGACGAGTCGAACGGGATCGAGCACGTCGCGAACATGCCGACCGAGGAGGTGTTCACGACGCCCGACTCGCGGCGCACTGAGGGCACCGTGCGCTCGACGCTCCCGCTGCAGATCCAGGGGAACATCGTGCGCGGCCTCGAGGTGCGGTTCGAGAACGGACGCGCGGTCGACGTGAAGGCGGAGACCGGCGAGGAGGTCATGCGGACGCACATCGCGACCGACGAGGGCGCGGCGCAGCTGGGAGAGGTCGCGCTCGTCGACGGCCACTCTGCCGTCGGCAACACCGGTCTCGTCTTCTACGACACGCTCTTCGACGAGAACGCGTCGTCGCACATCGCCCTCGGCGCCGCAATCGTGCAGGCGGTCCCGGGCGCGCACGAGCTCTCGCCCGAGGAGCGCGCCGCGAGGGGCGTCAACCAGTCGTCGATCCACACCGACTTCATGATCGGC
Organism: Gaiellaceae bacterium; assembly: GCA_045806045.1. Lineage (GTDB taxonomy): Bacteria > Actinomycetota > Thermoleophilia > Gaiellales > Gaiellaceae > PALSA-600. The sequence goes on from JBJMKB010000041.1 coordinate 12,387, forward strand.
TCGAACGACCTCGAGGTGGACGGCGTGACGAAGGACGGACAAGCGGTGCCGATCCTCCGAAACGGCGACTGGGTGCTGCGCTGAACCGATTGGACTGAACGACGCGCGCTGCCGGGCTTCGATCGGGACGGTCGGATTCGAACCGACGGCTTCTGCCTCCCAAAGGCAGCGCTCTACCAGGCTGAGCTACGTCCCGCTGCACGAAGTGTAGGCGGACGGCACGTCGTCCACCTCCCGCTTGCCGGGCGAGCGCTCGAGGGTAGGTTGCGCGATCGTGTCCGAGGCGCCGTTCCCCGTCGAGCCCGCACGCCGCCGCCGCCCGCGCCTCGGCTACGCGATGGCGGCGTCGGCCGCGCTCCTCTGGGGCGTGAACGGCGCGGTCTCGAAGACCATCCTCTCGACCGGGCTGTCGTCGGAACGGCTCGCGCAGGTGCGCTCGCTCGGGGCGGCACTCGGTCTGCTCGCAATCCTCGCGGTGGTCGCGCCGACCCGCCTGCGGCTGACGCGACGCGAGCTGCCGTACGTCGTGGTGTTCGGCGTCGCCGGGCTCGCGTTCGTGCAGTTCTTCTACTTCCTCGCGATCCACCGCCTGACGATCGGCGTCGCGTTGCTGATCGAGTACCTGGCGCCGCTTCTCGTCGCGCTCTGGGCGCGGTTCTACTACCGCGAGCACGTGCGGCGGCGGGTCTGGGCGGCCCTCGCGCTCGCGCTCGCCGGGCTCGCGCTGATCGTGAACGTCTTCGGGGGCGGCGCGTCGATCTCGACTGCCGGCGTCCTCTTCGCGCTCGGCGGCGCGTTCGCCTACGCGACCTACGTCCTCCTCGCAGAGCACGTCGTCGGCGGACGCGACCCCGTGTCGCTCCTCTTCTGGGGCTTCCTCTTCGGGTCGATCTTCTGGGCGATCCTCGTGCCCTGGTGGTCGTTCCCGGCCCACCGGCTCACCGCGAGCACGCCGCTCCACGGCCACCTCCACGCGTGGCATCTCCCGGTCTGGGTGCTCGCCGCCTGGATGATCGTGCTCGGCACGATCGTGCCCTTCTTCCTGATCGTGAGCGCCCTCCGCCACCTCCCTGCGACCCGGGTGGGAATCGTGGCGATGCTCGAGCCGGTGGTCGGTGCGCTCGTGGGCTGGCTGTGGCTCGCAGAGTCGCTCGGCGGCGTCCAGCTGGCCGGCGCCGCCGTCGTGCTCGCCGCGATCGGGCTCGCCCAGACAGCGCGCTAGCACAGCAGGTTTACGCACATTCGAGGGCGAAGATCCCCCGATTGGGGGTGGTTTTCAAGCCATATTGCTGCAAGGTTGCGCCGCATGCCCAAGCTCCTCCTCGCGGCAGCGGCCGCCCTCGCGCTCGTCCTTCCCTCTACCGCCCTGGCGGGCCTGACGCGGAACGAAGCGTCGTTGCTCCGCGAGATGAACCGCGTGCGAACGCAGCACGGGCTCGGGCGCCTGCACTACGACGGCAACCTCGAGCGCGCCGCGCGCTCGCACAGCCGGGAGATGCTGGGCGCCAACCTCTTCGAGCACGGCGCGTTCGGCACCCGCATGCTGCGGTTCAACGTCGCCGGCTCGCTCGCCGGCGAGAACCTCGCCTGGGGCACCGGCGCTCGCGGCACGGCGCGCGGGATCGTCGTCGCCTGGCTCGCGAGCCCGGAGCACCGCGCGAACCTCCTGCGACCGTCCTTCAGCCGGATCGGGATCGGCGACTTCGTCGGCGCCTTCCAGGGACATTCCGGGGCGCACGTCGTCACGGCCGACTTCGCCGGCTAGCTCTAGCACCCCATCGTCGGGAGCGGATAGGGCCCGGCCGGGGGGCGGGCCTTATTCGCGTTCCAGGAGCGAACGCAGCTCGGTCAGCTTCTCGCGACGTAGCGCGTCTCGCTCGCCGCGCTCCACGCGTGTGAGCAGATCCCGGACGAGCGGTGCGAGCTCCACCGGGTTGAACGGCTTGGTCACGTAGTCGACGCCGCCGAGGTCGATGCCGCGGGCCCGGTCGCGCAGCTCCGCGCGCGCGGTGAGGAAGACGATCGGGATGCCTTCGGTGCGCTGGTCGTCGAGCAACTCCTCGGCGACGCGCCAGCCGTCGAGGCCGGGCATCATCACGTCGAGGAGGATCACGTCGGGGATCTCGGCCCGTGCGGTCTCGAGACCGCTCGGCCCATCGGCCGCCTCGAGCACCTCCATCTTCTCGGCTTCCAGGTTGACGCGGCACAAGAGCCGGATCGGCGCTTCGTCGTCGATCACCAACACGCGGATGCTCACCGTGGCCTTATCCCTCCCCGCTCGAATTTCTCACACGTGCGTCGGCAAGCGGCAGCTCGAACACGAACCGCGAGCCGCGCCCTTCCTCGGAATCGACCCACATCCTTCCGCCCATCTCCCGCACGAGCCCCTGGGCGATGAAGAGTCCGAGCCCCGTGCCCTGGGCCCCGCCGGCCTTGTAGAACTTCGAGAAGATCCGCTCGCGTTCGGCCGGCGGAATGCCGACTCCCTCGTCCTCGACGGCGACCTCCACCGCGTCGTCGCGCCGCCGGGCGGACACCGTGACGACACCGGTTGCGGGCGAATACTTCACGGCATTGGAGACGAGCTGGTCGAGCACCTGGCGGAGCTTGTCAGGATCCGCCTGAGCAGCGACTCCCTGGTCGTCGACATCGGCCACGAAGAGGCGACCGTTGCCCGTGGCCTCCGCACTGCGCACCACGTCGCTCACGAGCGACGCCACGTCGGTGCGCTCGAGACTGACCCGGAGGTCGCCCGTGTCGAGACGCGCGACGTTCAGCAGCGCATCGACGATCGCCGTCAGCCGCTCCGACTCGCGGGCGATGAACTCGAGGAACGTCCGTCGTTCCGGCTCGCCGAACGCGACGTCCTCGCGGAGGAGCGTCTGGGCGAAGCCGTAGATCGACGTCAACGGCGTACGCAGCTCGACGGACACGGTCGAGACGAAATCGGACTTCATCTGCTCGACGACGTGCTCACGCGAGATGTCGCGGAACGCAAAGATCCGGCCGGCCACGGCTCCGGTCGGGTCGCGCATCACGGCCTCCGACAGCGAGAGCCAGACCTCCTGGTCGCCGTGCGGGATCGCGACGAGGCGGTTGGTGCCGCCGGCTTCGGACTCGAGCTCGCGCTGGAGCACCTGCACCGGCGTGCGCCCGATCGCCTCCGAGGCGGGGACGCCGGTGATCTCCTCGGCGGCGCGGTTCCACAGGACGACGTGACCGTCGCGGTCGACCGCGACGATCCCGTCGGCGATGTTCGCGAGGATGGCGACGCTCTGCTCGCGCTCCACGGCGACGCGCTGATACAGCTCGGCGTTCGAGAGGGCTACGGATGCGTTCGCCGCGAGGGCGACGAGCGCCTGGATCTCCTCCTCGCGCCAGGCCCTCGGCTGCTGCGCGTAGACGGACAGGACACCGTGCAGTGCGCCTTCTCGCCCGCTGAGCGGCACGCCGAGGTAGGCGCGGTGACCGAGCGCGAGCAGCGCGTCTGACTCGGCGAGCGCCTCCTTCGTCGACGCATCCTCGTAGGCGACGGGTGCACGCGACTGGACGACGTCGCCCGCCACCCACCCCGTCGCGGCGGAGCGCGCGCCGAGCGCGGCTTCGGCGCCCTCGCCGAGCGCTGCCGTCACGACCAGCTCCTGGCCGTCGAGGGCGGCGAGCGCGGCGGTGTCCACGCCGAGGAGCGTCATCGCCTCGGCGACGACCGCCTCCAGCACCGCGTCGGGATCGAGCTCCGTCGCCAGCAGGCTCCCCGTCCGCGCGAGCTGCTGCGACAGTGAGCGCGCGCTCCGCTCCGCCTCGAACAGCCGGCTGCGGTCGAGCGCGCCGCGGGCAGCGCCCGCAACTTGCTGCGCCAGCTCGAGGTCGTCGCGCGCGAACTCGCGCTCCTCGCGAAAGAACACGAGCACGAGACCGGTCCCCTCGCCGGGCACGGGAATCGCGAGCAACGACGCGAAGGGCGCTGCGCGCCACTCGTCGCCGAACCGATCGTCGTCGGCGATCCGGCTCGCGGCCAGCACGTGCCCGTCGTCGGCGGCCTCGACGAGCGCCAGCGGCGGCTCGAGCGCGCGCACGGCGTCGGGCAGTGCGTGTCCTCCCACGAGCGCGAGCGAGCCGGGAGCTTGCGCGAGCACGCCCGCGAAATCGGCGCCGAGCGCCTCCGCCGCCGCCTGCGCCGCGGCATCGTAGGTCTCCGCCAGCGAGAGCGGCTCGCCGAGCAGTGTCGCGATGCGGTAGAAGCCTCGCTGGATGCGCGCCTGCCGCGACCGCTCGGCATAGCTCTCCGCGTTGCGCAGCGCGAGCGAGGCGAGTGACGCGAACGCCTCGAGCATCTCGACGTCGGACTCGCCGAACTGGCGACTGGAATCACGGAGGCCCACGCCGAGCACGCCGCGCGTCTCCCCCGCCCACACCATCGGCGCCACGAGCGCACGCGAGAAGCCCTCGTACGCCTCGTGCGGAACCGGCGCTTCGAGCTTGTCGTAGTCGTCGGCCGCGACCGGCGCAGACCGTCCCAGAGCTGCACCCGCAGCGCCCAGCTCGGGCGTGAACTCGAATCCGACGAGCGCGGCGTCGAAGCCGTGCACCGCGGCGCAGCGGAGCACGCCGCGCTCGTGGTCGAGCAGATAGCAGTCCGCCGCGTCGGCGTCGAGGAGCTTCGTCACCTCCTCGACGAGCCGCTGCAGCACGATGTCGAGCTCGAGCTCGCTCGTCACGACCTGCGCCGCGTGCAACAGCGCCGCCTGCTGTTCGAGACGCCGCTGATTTTCCGACAGCAGCCGCGCGGTCTGCAGCGCGGAGCCGATCTCGTGGCCCACCGTGTCGATGAGGAACTGCTCGCCGACGCTGAAAGGCGCATCGCGCGCGACGCTGACTTCCGCTTCGCCGCCGACGTCGATCTTCACGTCGTTGAGGCTGAGCGCCCGGCGCAACTCCTCGCGCGCAACGCGAACGACGTCTTCGGGATCCACCTGCGCGCGGATCCGGCGCACGATGTCGGAGATGCGCTGCTCGCGCTCGAGCGCGTCGGAAAGGGCAGCCGCCGACCGCATGCGGTCGAGCGCGAGCGCCGCCTCCGAACCGAGCGCCTGGAGCAGCGTGAGCTCGTCGGCCGCGAACGGGCGCTTACCGTTCGTCGAGGCCACCGCGAGCACGCCGATCACGCGCTCCTCCGCGATCATCGGGACCCACGCGCCGCTGTGGGCGCCAACGAGCTCCGCGAGCCGTGAGCTGACGAGCGGCGAGTTGGCGACGTCGTACACGGTGACAGGGGCGGCGTCGAAGAAGGCGCTCGCGATCCCCGAAGGCTCGTTGCGGAGGTCCACGCGGACGTCGGGCCACCATGCGGCGACCGCGCCGTCGAGCTCGCCGTAGACCCCGACCGCTTCGTCACGGTCCTCCGTCACGACTGTGACCCCGGCAAAGCCGACGCCGAGGAGCGTCGTCACCTCCCGGACGAGCGGGAGCGCGACCTCGATCTCGTCACGCGCGCGGCCGAGGGCGTTCGAAAGCTCGGCGACGATGCCGAGCTCGCGGTCCCGCGTGGAGGCGAGCTCCTCCGCCTCCTTCGTCCGCGCGATTCCTCCGGCTACGAGAGCACGGTCGTTCCAGCGCAGGAGCAGCAGCATCACCGGCGCGAGCGCGAAGACGATCGCCGCGAGCGACAGCCAGGTGTGGCCGCCGAACGGACGCCGGTCGCGGATCACGAGCACTCCGAAGATGCCGGCGGAGAGCGCGAAGCCCGGAAAGACGAGGACCATCGCCCAGTCGAGCGGGTGAGCCTTCGCCCGCTCGCGCCAGAGCAGGGGCAGGACCGCCCCCGTCACGGCGGCGTACGCCGCAGCCAGCAGGAGGAGCGGGAGACCGTTGAAGAGAACAGCTTCGGTTGCGTCGCTCACTGGGCCCGCCGAATGGTACGCCGCCGGATCCGTACGCGCCTGCGTTGCAAAGATGGGCCGCTCGGCCTATATCCGCCGCGGGCGCTCGGGAGTAGCGTCCACGCCACTGGGCGATGCGAACCGCGGGGCGCTGTTCCTGGCCATCTGCCGCGGTAAGCAATCACGAGAGGCCCGCTGCGACGACCCCCCGAGCAGCGGGCCTTTTCGTATCCGGAGGCGGTCCACGGCTACCCTGACCGTGTGGTCAGGAAAGTGCTTCTCGCCTCGCCCCGCGGCTATTGCGCGGGCGTCGAGCGCGCCGTCGAGACGGTGGAGAAGGCGCTCGACCTCTACGGTCCGCCTGTCTACGTCCGCAAGCAGATCGTGCACAACCTCCACGTGGTGCGCGACCTCGAGGCGCGCGGGGCGGTGTTCGTCGAAGACGAGACCGAGGTCCCCGAGGGTGAGACGGTCGTCTTCTCGGCGCACGGCGTCGCGCCGTCGGTGCACGTCAACGCGGAGCTGCGCAAGCTGAACACGATCGACGCGACGTGCCCGCTCGTGACGAAGGTGCACGTGCAGGCGAAGCGCTACGCCGCCGCCGGCTACACGGTGTTGCTGATCGGGCACGCCGGCCACGAAGAGGTGGTCGGGACGATGGGCGAGGCACCCGAGTCGATCGCGCTCGTCGAGTCGGTCGACGACGTGGCGCGACTGACGTATCCCGCGGGAACGCGCCTCGCGTACGTGACGCAGACGACGCTCTCGGTGGACGAGACCGGCGAGATCATCACCGCCCTCCGCAAGCGCTACCCCGACATCCACGCGCCGAAGAAGGAAGACATCTGCTACGCGACGTCGAACCGCCAGTGGGCGGTGAAGGAGATGCTGAACGAGATTCAGCTGCTGCTCGTGATCGGTTCGCGCAACTCGTCGAACTCCAATCGCCTCGTCGAGGTCGCGCGCGCGAACGGTGTCGCGTCGCATCTGATCGACGACGAGACGGAGATCGACGACGCGTGGGTCGAGCATGTCGAGGTCGCCGGCGTCACCTCGGGCGCGTCGGCGCCGGAGAAGCTCGTCGAGCGCGTCTGCGACTGGTTCCGCCTCAGAGGCGTGACGGAGATCGAGCCGTACCGGCTCGTCGACGAAGACGTCGAGTTCCGCCTGCCGGTCGAGCTGCGCCGAGAGCTCGCGCTCGCCGAAGCACAAGGCGGTTGAACCAGGTTCGCAGTTGGCGGCGACTCGGGAGGAAACTCACGATCCTGGTTCGCTACGCGAACCAGGATCCAACACGAAACTCAGGAATCTGGTTCGCTGCGCGAATCAGGTTCCGGCGGCTTCTCGATGCGCAGCTCGCCGCGCTCGAGCGAAATCGCCAGCGTCTCCGACGCGAGGCGATCGCGATAACGCGCGATCAGGTCCTCGTCGGGCACCCAGAGCTTGATGCGGTCGGTGATCTCGAGGCCCGACTCCTTCCGCAGCACGTTGATCTCGTGCACGCGGTCCAGCAGGCGTCCCTCGAGGCGAAGCTCGTCGTCGAGCGCGGTGTCGATCGCGACGGTGACGCCGTCCTCGCTCGCGACGGCCCAGCCCTCGCGGCCGACGCGCTCGACGAGCACCTCGTCAGGCTCGAGCACATGTCCGTCGACCTCGAAGCGGCCGCCGTCGAGCTCCTCGAACTCGCCGCGCTGCAGCCGCTCGCGCACGTCGCGCAGCGCGGCGCCGAGCTTCGGCCCGAGCACCGGCAGGTTCGGCTTCACGCGCAGCTCCGACGCCTCAACGTCGCCGAAGTCGACCTCCTTGACGCGCAGCTCGTCCGCGATCTCGTCCGCGTGCCCGTGCGCGAGAGACGCGCCGGCAACGACCAGACGCCGTAGCGGCTGACGGAGCTTCAGCCCGGAAGTCGCGCGCGCCTGGCGGCCGAGCTCGACGACGCGCCGAACCGCGGCGATCTCGTCGAGCAGCGCGCGGTCCGGCTCGACCGCGTCCGGCCACGGTGCGAGGTGCACCGACGCCGGGCCGTCCTGAACGAGGTTGCGCCACAGGTGGTCCGTGAGGAACGGCATCACCGGAGCGACCACGCGCAGCGACTGCACGAGCGCGTACCAGAGCGTCCGTAACGCAGCCTCGTCAAACGAGTAGAAGCGGCGACGCGAGCGGCGGATGTACCAGTTGGAAACGTCGTCGACGAACGACTCGAAAGCGCGGATCACGTCCGTCGTCAGCGTGGCCTCGTACGCGTCCGTCGCCTCGGCGACGAGCTGCTTCGTCCGTTCGACGAGCCACTTGTCGAGCGCACGGAGATCGACGTCCGGTTCGAGGCGCTCCCACGACGGCGCGAAGCCTTCGATGTTTCCGTAGTCGACGAGGAACTTGACCGAGTTCCAGTACGTGAGCAGCTTGCGCTTGATCTCGTGCGCAGGGCCATAGCCGAAGAGCAGGTTGCGGTCCGGCGGCTGCGCGCAGTACTGCCAGCGCATCACGTCCGCGCCCATGTGGGCGAATGCATCCTCGGCGGGAATCGTGTTCCCCCACGAGGCGTGCATCTCGCGACCCTTCTCGTCGAGCATCTTCTCGTACGCGAGCACGCGCCGGTACGACGACCTGCCGACGAGTGCAACCGACATGAAGAACTGCGAGTAGAACCACAGACGAATCTGCTCGCGCATCTCGGAGACCCAGTCGGCGGGGAACCACTTCTCCCAGTACGCGTGATCGGGCAGGTCCGCTTTCGTGAGCCCGCGCGCTGCGCCCGTCGCGTACCCCTCCGGGATCCACTCGGGGTTCTCCCAGCCGAGCGTCGAGAACGGGACGATGCCCGCGTCGAGCCACACGTCGCCCACCTCGGGGATGCGAGTCACCGTCTCCCCGCATTCGGCGCAACGGATCGGCACGCGGTCGATCCACGGCCGGCGCAGCTCTTCCAGCTGCTCCATTCCCTCGACGGCGCGCTCGGCGAGCTCCGCCTTCGACCCGATCACGTTCAGGTGGCCGCACGCGCACGGGTAGAACGGCAACGGCAGGCCGTAGTAGCGCCGCCGCGAGATGTTCCAGTCCCCCATGTTGCGCAGCCAGTCGTCCATGCGCTTGCCCATGTACTCGGGCACCCACTCGACCGTCGCGTTTTCCTCGAGCAGCTTCGGGCGGATCTCGTCGACCCCAATGAACCAGTCGTCCGAGAGCCGGAAGATGAGCGGCGTGTCGCATCGCCAGCAGTGCGGATACTGGTGCGTGTAGAGCGCGGACTCGAGCAGGATCCCCTTCTCGCCGAGCTGCCCGATGATCTGGTCGGCCGACTCGGTCGTCGAAAGCCCGTGCAGCCAGCCGTAGTCGGGATAGAAGCGGCCCGCCTCGTCGACGGGCGTGAGCACGGGTAGCTCGTGCACGCGCGAGAGCTCGAAATCCTCGCCACCGCACCCGGGCGCGATGTGCACGATGCCCGTGCCCTGGTCCATCGTCACGTCGTCCCACGGGATCACGCGGTGCTCGACGACCGAAGCCGGCTCGAGATCGTCGAACGGCCCCTGGTAGCGCCAGCCGACGAGCTCCGATCCGCGCAGGCGCTCCTCGAACATGTCGTCGGGGAAGAGCTCGACGGCGACCCATTCGCCGTTCTCGCGCCGGCCGTACTCCTTGTCGGGATGGACGGCGGCGGCGACGTTCGCCGGCAGCGTCCACGGCGTCGTCGTCCAGATCACGAGCGATTCGCCGTGGCGGTCGAGCAGCGGGAAGCGGACGAAGAGCGACGGATCGGCGCGCTCCTGATAGACGCCCGACTGACTGAGCTCGTGCTGCGAGAGCGACGTGCCGCAGCGCGGGCACCACTCCGTCGAACGGTGCCCCATGTAGAGCCAGCCCCGCTCGTCGACGATTCGCAGGAACTTCCAGATGTACTCGATGTTCGTGTCGCTGAAGGTGAAGTAGTCGTTGCCCCAGTCCATCCACTGGCCGAGGCGGATGGAGCCGCGCGTCAGCGCCTGCGACGACTGGACGACCACGTCGCGGCAGCGGCGGGCGAACTCCTCGAGACCGAATTCCTCGATCTCGCGCTTCGAGTTCAGGCCGAGAGCGCGCTCGACACCGACCTCGATCCAGAGGCCCTGGCAGTCGAAGCCGTTCTGAAAGCGCTGGTCGAAGCCGCCGAGTGCCTTGTAGCGCTGGAAGACGTCCTTCAGCGTGCGGCCCCAAGCGGTGTGGACGCCGAGCGACGATCTGTTCGCCGTCACCGGCCCGTCGATGAACGACCAATGCGGCCCGCCGCGGTTCCGTTCGCGGAGCTGCCGGAACGTCTCTTCCCGCTCCCAGACGCCCAGGATCTCCAGCTCCAGAGCGGGATGATCCGGTTTGTCCGGTAGCGGCGTGAACATGCGTGCGATCGTAGCGAGCCGGGAACAAAGGCCTCTCGGCCCGCGTTGCAATTCCCGTTAGGCGAATTCGAAAGGAACGAATGACGACCACAGCAACGACTGACACGTTCGAGACCGAGGTCCTGAAGGCCGACGGCAAGGTGATCGTCGACTTCTGGGCGGAGTGGTGCGGCCCGTGCCACGCCGTCTCTCCGGTGCTCGATCGCATTGCCGAGGAGTACGAGGTGAAGCTCGTCAAGGTGAACATCGACGAGCAGCAGGACCTGGCGCAGCGCTACGGCGTCGCGTCCATCCCCTTCATGGTGATCTTCGAGAACGGGGAGCCGCAGGCATCCGCAATCGGCGCGATGCCGAAGGGCTCGCTCGAAAAGGCTCTCGGGCTGGCGGAAGAGGCTTAGGCCTCTTCCGCTTCGACCTTCTCGCGCGTCGGAAGCGGGGCAATCGCTTTCGCCGCATCCTCCTTCGGCAGGCCCAGCACGCGCATGCCGTGCACGTAGACGATCGCGCCGCCGAGCCAGCCGCCGGTCGTCAACAGCCCGAAGCCGATCAACGTGAGCACGAAGGCGCCGCTCGTCACCGAACGGTCGACGTAGCCGGCGTGACCGAAGATCGCGGCGAGGAGGAAGAAGACTGTTGCAGCGAGCATCGCGCTCAGGTGCAGCGTCGCCGTCTTCCACAGCTCGCTCCCCCAGGTGATCTGCAACCAGTCGGCGAGACCGGTGAGGGCCGTTGGGATCGTCGCCACGAGGCCCACGACGAGCGCGAGCCACCACCCTTGGGCGAATGCGTGCTCCGCTGCGCCGAGCTTGCTCAGCACCGCAGCGACCGTCGCGAACGTGTAGATCCCGATCGTCGCGTCCGTCAGCGGCGGGTGAAGCGGGTGTCCGGGAAGTCCGCGGATCAGGTAGGTCGGCTTGAACTCCGCCACGAAGGCGAAAGTAACCGTCGCGGTCGAAGCGAAAACTACGCTTCGTCGAGGAAGCTCAGGAACGCGAGGTGCTTGGCGAGGTAGCTCTCGATTGCCTGCACGCCGCCGTCCGCCCACTCCTCGACCCAGGTCTCGGAGAGGTCGTCCTCGATGCGATGAAGGATGCCGCGGGGTTCCATCACGTCGATGATCGCCGCTCCGCCGGACGTACGCATGAGCCGAATGGCCCATTCTTCGGGGTTGGAAAGCCCACATTGCGGCACAAGTGCGGCGGATGGCCGGGTTCCTGATCGTCAACCCCCACGCAGGTGGGGGCGAGCTGACGGACGAGCTCGTCGCCGAGGCAGCTGTGCGCGGAATCGAGGTGCACCTCTTCGAGCCGTGCGAGGACCTCGCACTCCTGGCCCGCGCCGCCGACGCCGACGTGCTCGGAATCGCAGGGGGTGACGGCTCGCTCGCTCCGGTCGCGCAGGTGGCGATCGAGCGGGACGTCCCGTTCGTGTGCATCCCGTTCGGAACGCGCAATCACTTCGCACGCGACCTCGGGCTCGATCGTGACGATCCGATCTCCGCCCTCGACGCGTTCGTGAACGGCGAGGAGCGGCGCATCGACGTTGGTCGCGCGAACGGCCGACTGTTCCTCAACAACGTCTCGCTCGGTCTGTACGCGCGTCTCGTCCATGGTCGCGAAGCGCACCGCCGCCGGAGCGAGGCCTTCGCACGGCTGCGCGCGCTCGCCATCCTCGTGCAGCACCGCGAGCCGATCGGGATCACGATCGACGGGCGGCCGGTCGAGGCACGAGTCGTCGTCGTGTCGAACAACGCCTACGACCTGGATCTCCTCTCGATCGGCGAGCGGAAGAACGTCGATGGCGGGCTGCTCCACCTCTATGTGCCGCGCGGCCTCCTCCGGCGCAGGTGGATCGAGCGCGAAGGCGAGGAGTTCGAAGTCGACGCGGCCGCCCACCGGCTCGAAGCGGCATTCGACGGCGACCCGGAGGTGCTCGAGACGCCGATCGACTTCACGATCGATCCGCTGGCGCTACGCGTGCTGACCCCGCTGCGCCCACTCGCGTAGGACGACCGCCTGGCTCGGAAACGCCATCTCCTCGGGGAGCTCCTCGCGCGCGAACCAGCGCAGCTCGGCGACGTCGTCCGCGGCGAGCGGCTCGCCTGCGCCGCGGACGGTCCAGGTCACGCAGAAGACGTATCGGTCGAGGTACGGCTCGATGTCGATTCGCATCAGCTCGAGAGGCTCGATCTCGAGCCCCGTTTCCTCGCGGAACTCGCGGCGCAGTCCGTTGAGGGGTTCCTCGGCCTCATCGAGGAAGCCGCCGGGAAGGTCCCAGTGCCCGCGCCTCGGCTCGTTCGCGCGTCGCGCGAGCAGCACGCGACCGTCGCGCTCGAGGACGCCCTGGACGGCCGGGATCGAGTTCGCCCAGTACTGCTGCCCGCAACCGGCGCACGTCGCGTGGCCGTCGTGCAGTGTGAGGGGTCCACCGCAGCGGGGACAGAACGCCCAGTCGTCGAGCACAGCCATGAGGAGGGAATGATGGAGAACCCGGAGCCGACGGAGACGGAGAAGGAGCTCGCAGGCACGGAGCGGCAACAGGAAGAGGACGGCATGCGCGGCGTGACCGACGCGGACGACGACAACCTGCCGACCGAAGACGACAGCTGAAGGTCATCCTCCTTCACTCCGCGCTCGGGGACTCGCGGCTCTGGAAGCGGCAGATCGCCGCGCTCCAGGCTGAGCACGAGGTCGTTGCGCCCGACCTCCCCGGTTGGGGGGAAACGCCGCTCCCGACCGAGCCGTTCTCGTTCATCGAGACGGCGGCGAAGTACCTGCCGGGCGCGCTCGTCGGCAACTCGATGGGCGGCATGGTCGCCCTCCGCACGGCGCTCGCGTACCCCGAGCGCGTGCAGAAGCTCGTCCTCGTCGACCCCGGGCTCCCGGCCTGGGACTGGAGCCAGGAGCTGCGCGACTACTGGGCTGCCGAGGAGGCGGCCTCCGAGGCGGGCGATCTCGCCGCCGCGACGGAGATCAACCTGGAGTTCTGGGTCAGACCCGAGCATCGCGACGAGGTGCGCCCGCAGCAGCGACGCGCGGTCGAGCTCCAGTCGGCGCACGAGGAGCCCGAGGTGCAGTGGCCGGAGATGCCGCCGCTCTCGTCGCTGCTCGTTCCGACGCTCGTGGTCGTCGGCGCCGACGACAAGCCGGACTTCCTCGCGATCGCGGAGCACCTCGCGGAGGAGATCCCGGACGCCGACCTCGCCGTCGTCGCCGGCGCCGGTCACCTCGTCGGACTCGACCAGCCGGAGGAGCTGAACGCGCTCCTGCTCGAGTTCCTAAGTTAACCGAGCTCGTACTCCCAGCCTTCCTGCCAGTCGAACTCCGCAGCGGCGAGCTCCTCGAGCGGCACGCCGTTCACGTGATGGTCGAGCGCCCACCTGGTCGCGACGTGACCGATCAGCAGCACCCGCTCGCCGTCACGTGTTGCCGCGAGCTCGTCGAGGAAGCTGTTCACGCGGCGCACGGCGTCGCGCCAGCTCTCCCCGCCCGGCCAGGGCTCGTCGATGCGCGTGCGCCGTTCGCGGTCGAGAAGCGCCCTCGGCATGCCGGTCAGCTCGCCGTAGTCGCATTCGCGCAAGCGCCAGTCCACGTACAGCGGGATCCCCGAGCCGGTGAACGCAATCTGCGCCGTCTCGATCGCCCGGTTGAGATCGGACGCGAACACCGCGTCGATCCCGTCGTCGCGCCGCCGCTGCGCGAGTTGCGCCGCCTGACGGTGGCCGAGCGGCGAGAGGCGACCGCCGAGCCAGCCGGTTGCGATCTCGCGCTCGTTGTCCTCGCTCGTCGAGTGCGTTTCGAAGACGACGCGCACGCTCATGCGAGCTCTTCGAGGACCGCGTCGGCGAGCCGCGGCCACGCATCTGCGGCCCAGTCGCCGAACGACCGGTCGGTCAGGCACGCGAGCGCGATCTCCGCGTCCGGATCGACCCACAGGAACGTGCCGCTGCGACCGAAGTGGCCGTACGTGCGGGGCGAGTTATGCGTGCCCGTCCAGTGCGGCGTCTTCGCGTCGCGCAGCTCGAGGCCGAGGCCCCAGTCGTTCGGCTCCTGGCGGCCGAACCCCGGCAGCACGCCCACGAGCCCCGGGAACTGCACCGAGCGCGCCTCGTCGAGCGTCTCCTGCGCAATGCGCCGCGGCTGCTGCAGCTCGCGCGCAACCTCGATCAGGTCGGCGAGGGTTCCTTCGACGCCCGCACCGGCCGAGCCGGCCAGCACGGCGCTCGTCCCCTGCCAGACCTCGGCGAAGTACTGCGCGAACGGCATCTCGGCCCGCTCGTCGACGAGTGCCGCCGCGACCTCGAAGCCGTAGTTCGAATAGATGCGCCTCTGTCCCGGCCGCGCGATCGGCGGGCCGGGATCGAACGGCAGACCGGACGCGTGAGCAAGCAGGTGACGGAACGTCGACCCCTCGGGGCCGGTCGGCTCGTCGAGATCGACGATCCCCTCCTCCGCGGCGACCAGCATCGCCACGGCCGTGGCGAGCTTCGAGACCGATGCCCACGCGAAGCGGCGGCCGCTCTCGCCGCGCGTCGCCTCGAGGCGCCCCGTGACCCCGACGGCCACATTGTCGCAAGGCCAGTCGTCGATCTGGCGCAGCGCATCCACGAACGGCGAGACTAGCGAGATGGAACGGCAGCTCATCTCTTCGGGCGCCGCATTCGAGGAGCGAGTCGGCTACTCGCGCGCGGTGCGCGTCGGCGATCGCGTCTGGGTCTCCGGTACCGCGCCGATCATGCGCGGCGACGCGGATCCGCCGCCCGGTGCGTACGAGCAGGCGAAGGTGTGCCTAGGGATCGTCGAACGCGCGCTCGCCGAGGCCGGCGCATCGCTCGACGACGTCGTGCGCACGCGGATCTATGTCACGGACGCCGCGTACATCGACGATGTCGGTCGGGCGCACGGCGAGGCGTTCGCACGCGCTCGACCCGCGACGACCGGGATCGTCACGAAGCTGCTCGACTCGCGCTGGCTCGTGGAGATCGAGGCGGAAGCCATCCGGCAGGCCGACCCTGGTTCGCGAGTGAAGCAGTCCGACGCGCGGGATACTCCTTGAGATGAAGCAGATCTTCCCGCCGTCGATCACCGGCAAGGGCTCAGCGGGCGCCGGCGGCGCCGAGGCGAGCGTCCTCGACCATCGCTTCGGCAAGGGCGACAAGTACACGCTCGGCGTCGAGGAGGAGTACATGTTGCTCGATCCCGAGACGTGGGATCTCGTGCAGCACATCGACTCGGTGCTCGCGGCGGTCGCCGACGGCGAGCACCAGGACCAGATCCACGCCGAGCTGATGCAGTCGGTGCTCGAGGTGACGACACCGGTGTGCCGCACGGCCGGCGATGTTTACCGGGCGCTTGCGCAGCTGCGCGGTTACGTGGCCGAGATCGCGCGCTCGGAAGGCTGTCGCTTCGGCGCGTCCGGAACGCACCCCTTCAGCCTGTTCGAGCGCCAGCGCATCACCGCGCGCGACCGCTACCGGCAGCTCGTCGACCAGCTGCAGTACGTCGCCCGCCGCGAGCTGATCTTCGGCATGCACATGCACGTCGCCGTCGACGACGCCGAGAAGGTGATCCAGGTGATGAACGGCTTGCTCGTGCACCTTCCGCAGCTGCTCGCGCTCTCCGCGAACTCGCCGTTCTGGCGCGGCGAGCCGACCGGTCTCTCCTCGAGCCGCCAGATGGTGTTCGCCGCCTTTCCGCGCTCGGGACCTCCGCCCCGCTTCGAGAACTACGCCGACTACGCGGAGGTCGTCGGACAGCTCGAACGGACCGGGTGCATCGCCGACTACACGCACATCTGGTGGGACATCCGCCCTCATCCCCGTCTCGGCACGATCGAGATGCGGGTATGCGATGCCGTGACGCGGCTCGAGGACGTCGTCGCAATCGCCGCGTTCTTCCAGGCGATCGTGAAGATGTACTGCGAGCAGTACGAGGCCGGCCGCCAGATCGCGAGCTGGCATCGCATGCTGACGACGGAGAACAAGTGGCTCGCCGCACGCTACGGGCTGGAGGCGCCGGTGATGGATCTCGCCACCGGCCGGCGCAACCGCGTCCCGGTCGCACAGCTGATCCGGCGCACGCTGCGCGACGTCGAGCCGCATGCGCGCGAACTTGGCTCGGAGCGAGAGCTGGACGGCGTTCGTGAGATCCTCGCGCGCGGCAACGGCTCCGATCGCCAGCTCCGCGTGTGGAACGCGAACCGCGACATCGTCGAGGTCGTGCGCGAGGTGTCGCTGGCGACGGAAGAGGCGGCTACGACACCGGCAGGGCGATGACCTGCGCCGCCTTCGTCACGGCCCACAGCGTCGTCCCGTCGGGGGAGAAGCCGAGCGCGACCGCGGCGAGCGGCTGACCCTTCGCCACGGTTCGCTTCGCGACCGAGACCTGCCAGATCGCCCCGCCCATTGCGACGGCGATCCGTGAGCCGTCGGGCGAGATCGCCGACGTCGAGGACGACGGCTGCGTCGGGCGCCGGATGGAGGTGAACCGGAAGCTCGTGGTGACGCGTTCGCGCGCAACGTCGATGCCGACAACCCGCCCGAACGCCGGGTTGACCGCCCAGAGCGTCTTGTCGTTCGGCGACAGCTGCATCGTCCAGACGCTTCCTGCATTGAAGTCGGAGGAACCCTGCAGGTCGATGCAGCGAGCGGCACCGGTACGCAGGTCGAGCTTGTGCACCATCGCGCCGCCGTCCGAGCCGAGATACAGCGTGAAGAGATAGCGCCCATCGGCGGAGGCGAGGCGGCTCCAGGCGATTCCCCAGATCCTCGACGAGCCCTTCGGATCCTTCAACGGCTTCGACGAGAGGGTGCGGGTGCCGAGGTCGTAGCGGCGAATCTCGTAGCCGTTCTGGAGGTACTTGAGCAGATAGAAGCTGTTGCCGCTGAGCGCGTCGAACCCCCAGCGATTCCCGGGCAGGACGACCGTCTGGGCACCGGAGGAGGAGACGACCGTGAACGTCGTGCGCTTCTTCTCGACGAACGCCATCACCGCACGGGTCCCGTCCTGCGAGGTTCCGACGAGGAAGCCGTTTCCGCCGAACGGTGTCGTGCGCAACTCCGCTCCCGTTGCGGCGTCGTGCCACGTCAACCGGTGCGACGCGCTCTGTACGAGCATGTGCCCGGTGAGGATGCCCGCCGGCAGGTGCCACTTGACCGCGCCGGTTCGCAGGTCGACGACGTCGACGGCCGACTGGATGCCGGCCGGACGCGCGACGAGCAGGTCGGTCCGGATCGTGACGCCGCTCGGGGCGCAGTCGAGCGGGGTGCAGCCCGCGCCGGGCGCCGCGCCGGTGACGACCGCGCCGACGAGGATGGCCGCGACGAGAACGAGCCGCTTCATGGTGGTCTTACGCTCGCTGGACCGCGAGAGGTCCCTCGGCCGTATGGACCTGGTGAGATCGTTCCGTCGTAGAGTCGAAGGGTGGCTGAGCGCGCCTGGATCAGGGGTGCCCAGAGAGGGTCTGTCGCCGACCTCGAACGGCTCTTTCGCGAGCATTGGCCTCGTGCCTACCGCGCTGCCCATCTCGTCACCGGCGATGCCGCCGCGGCCGAGGACATCGCGCAGGAGGCGTTCCTCGCCGCCATCCGCAATCTCGACCGCTTCGACCGCCGCCGCCCCTTCGCCCCGTGGCTGCACCGCATCGTCGTCAACCGCGCCATTGACTGGACGCGCTCGCGAAAGCTCCGCGCCGAGGTCGAGCTCGGGGACTGGCTGCCGGCGGCGGCCGAGCCCGAGCTCGACGGCAGCGCGCTCGGCCGGATCGCCGAGCTTGCCCCCGAGCATCGCGCGGTCGTCGTGCTCCGCTACATCCTCGAGTACACCCCCGGCGAGATCGCGGAGCTGCTCGACCTCCCGCGCGGCACCGTCAACTCGCGCCTCCGCCGCGGCCTCGACCGCATGAAGGAAGACGAAGCATGAGGCGTGCAGAAGAGCGCGCGTGGCAGGTCGTGCGGCAGGCGTTCGAGGAGCGGACGCCTCAGCCGCGGCGCACGCGCGCGACGAACAGGCTCGTGCTTGCAGCTGTCACGCTCGTGGCGGTCGTAGCCGCGGCGGTCGCATCCCCGCCCGGTCGCGCGGTGTTCCAGAAGGTGCGCGAGGTCGTCGGTGTGCAACAGGCGGAGCCGGCGCTCTTCTCGCTGCCGTCGAAAGGCAGCAACCTGCTCGTCGTCTCGGCCGACCACGGCGGCGTCTGGCTCGTGACCGCCAACGGGTTCAAGCGGCGGCTGGGCTCCTACACCGATGCGCAATGGTCGCCACACGGGCTCTATGTCGTCGCGACGACGCCGCACCAACTCGTCGCCCTGGACGTCGAGAAGGGCGTGCGCTGGACGCTCCCGCGGCGCGCGTCGTGGCCGCGGTGGGAAGGCACCCGGGTCGACACGCGCATCGCCTACATGACGCCGGCCGGCCTGCGAGTGGTCGCCGGCGACGGAACGGCCGACAGGCTCCTCGACCGCCGCGCCGGAGGCGTCCCGCCCGCGTGGGATCCGGGTCGCCTGCACACGCTCGCGTACTTCTCGCGAGGTGCGATCGTCCTGCGCAACGTCGACACGAAGCGCATCGTCTGGCGAACGCCGATCGCCGTCACTCCGAGGGACCTCACGTGGTCGACGGACGGGCGCTATCTCGTTGTGACGTCGACTCGCCTGGTGATCGTGCTCGACGCGCGCGGGCGCGTGCACCGGACGGTGACGACGCTTGGCGACGGTTTCGTCGAGGGCGCGTTCCAGCCGCGCACCCACCTGCTCGCACTCTCGATGCGGACGCCGCGCGGCAGCGAGATCCGCACCGTGGACGTCGACCGTCCCGGCCGAGCCCGACTGCTCTTCGCCGGACCGGGCACCTTCGGCGACATCGCCTGGTCACCGGATGCGCGCTGGCTCCTCCTCGCGTGGCCGACCGCCGACCAATGGCTCTTCCTGCACGGCTCGCGGGTCCACGCCGTAGCGAACATCCGCGAGCAGTTCCCGCGTCACGACAGGAGAGGACCCGTGCTGCACCTCGACGGACGGTGGTGCTGCGCCGGGTAACCTCGGCACGTGGTTCAGGCCGGCGAGCGGATCCCCAACGTCACCGTCCATCTCGGGCCGAACGAGCCGGTAACGATGCGCGAGCTGGTCGAGGACGGCCCGAAGCTCCTCGTCTTCTATCTGTTCGACTGGTCGTCGACCTGAACGAACGAGCTCGAGCTCCTGCGTGACAGGAGATCGGAGCTCGACGAGGCCGGCGTGCAGCCGGTCGGCATCTCGCGCGACTCGCCGTGGTGCCACATCGCGTGGACGCAGGCGCTCGACCTGAACTTCGGGCTGCTCTCCGACTTCAACGGGGAAGCGGTGCGCGCCTTCGGCATCGGCTTCGAGTTTCGCGGCTTCCACGAGGTCGCGCGGCGGACGACGTTCCTCGTCGACCAGACCGGCCTCGTGCGGAATGCCTGGAGCTACGAGACGGGCGAGGTCCCGGACGTCTCCGACTGGGTCGAGGCGGCCAAGGCCTTGAATCCGTCGATCGAGGAACCTGGTTCGTTTGTTGAACCAGGTTCCTGAGTTTTCGGCGGGTCGAACTCAGCAACCTGGTTCGAAGAGCGGAACCAGGTTGCGTGACGCGCGGGGGCATCGAGCCCCCGCGCGTCACATCCCCATCGCGTGGTAGCCGGCGTCGACGTAGACCGTCGTGCCGGTGACGTTCTTCGCGTCGTCGCCGAGGAGGTAGACGGCGCCGCCGGCGACGTCGTCGGCGTCGATGTGCCGATGGAGCGGCGCGCGCTGCTCGAACATCGACTCCATCGTCGGAAAGCCGGCGATCGAGCGAGCAGCGAGCGTGCGTACGGGTCCTGCGGAGATCGCGTTGACGCGGATGTTCTTCTGACCGAGGTCCCACGCGAGGTACTTGACGGAAGCGTCGAGTGTCGCCTTCGCGACGCCCATCACGTTGTAGTGCGGCACAGCGCGCTCGCCGCCGAGGTAGGTCATCGTCACGATCGCGCCCCCGCCCGCGGCCTCCATCAGCGGCTCGGCGGCGCGAGCCGTCGCGACGAGCGAGTAAGCGCTTACGTCGAGGGCCATCCAGAAGCGGTCGCGCGGCGTATCGGTGAAGCGCCCTTCGAGATCCTCGGCCGCGGCGAACGCCACCGAGTGAACGAGGAGATCCAGCTTGCCGCCGAACACGTCCGACACCTCCGAGAACACGCGCTCGATCGCGCCGTCGTCTCGCACGTCCAACTCCGTGACGAGCGGGCTGCCGACCGACTCCGCGAGGTCGCGCACGTTCTTCTCGATCCGCTCGCCCTGGAACGTGAAGGCAACCTCGGCGCCGCCGTCGACGAGGCGCTTCGCGATCGCCCACGCGATCGAGCGCTTGTTCGCGACACCGAGGACGAGGGCCTTCTTGCCGGCAAACATCGCGGGCGACTCTAACTATCTTCGGATACTCTGCGGAACCTTGCGTCGCCCCTTGATGCTCACGGCGCTTATCGGGCTCCTGGCGGCGACGTCTGCGTCGGCTGCCCTGACCCCCGTACGGCGAGATGCGCGCGAAGCAGGCCTACCGCGCGTGCGCGCCGGCAACCTCCACATCCCGGCCGCCCAACAGCGCGGCGTGACACGGGTGATCGTGCGTCTCGCGGCGCCCCCGCTCGCCACTTGGAGCGCCGACCGCACCGTGCTGAGCGCGTCGCGCGTGCACCGCCTCGACGTCACGAGCGCGAGCGCGCGCACCTACCTTGCGAAGCTCGCCCGGCTGCAAAAGGCGGCCGCGGCGCAGGTTCGCGCAGCGGTGCCGGGCGCAGTCGTCCAGGAGCGCTACTCGATTCTCCTCGACGGCTTCGCGGTGCAGCTGCCTGCACGGTCTTTGACGAAGCTGCTCGACGTGCGCGCGGTGACAAAGATCTATCCGAGCGTCTCGTACTACTCGACGATGGATCGGGGGCCGTCGGTGATCAAGGCGACCGATCTGCAAGCGGCGACCGGCGACAAGGGCCAGGGGATGAAGATCGCAGTCGTGGACACCGGCGTCGACTCATCGAGCCCGTTCCTCAACCCCGCGGGCTTCGCGTATCCCACCGGCTTTCCGCGCGGCAACGCGAAGCTGACGACGCCGAAGGTGATCGTCGCGAAGGTCTTCCCCGGAGCCGTCCGCGACAAGAACAGCACGAAGGCGTTCGACCCGAGCGAGCCGCACGGCACACACGTCTCCGGCATCGCCGCCGGGGACGAAGGCACGAGCGCGCCCGCCGGCGGCGACCATCCGGCGGTCTCGAACCTCGCCGGCGTCGCGCCGAAGGCGTGGATCGGCAACTACCGCGTGTTCACCGTGCCGACGCCGCTCGGCCATCAGGCGAGCACGCCCGAGATCGTGCAGGCGTTCGAGGCCGCGGTTGCCGACGGGATGAACGTGATCAACTTCTCGGGCGGCGGCCCGCAGACCGACCCCGCCAACGACGCGATGTACGAGACGATTCACAACGTCGCGCTCGCGGGCGTCGTGCCTGTGATCGCGGCGGGGAACGACCGCGAGGACTTCGGCCTCGGGACAGCAGGAACGCCGGGCACCGCGCCCGATGCGATCTCCGTCGCTGCGACCTCGAACGCGCACGTGTTCGCGCCTGGGCTCACCGTCGTCAACGGGCCGCCCTCGCTCGGCGCGGTGCCGCTGCAGACCGGAGGCTTGAAGCTGCCGGGCGCGTGGACGACGCTGGACCAGACGATCGTCGACGTCGGCTCCGTCATGGGCAGCGACGGCAAGCCCGTCGATCCGTCGCTCTGCGGTTCGGCCGCCGAGCCGAACACGTCGCTCGGGACGCTGCCGAAGAACGCCGTCAAGGGCAAGATCCTGCTCGCGCTCCGCGGGTCCTGCACGTTCATCTCGAAGGCGGCGCGCGCCTACCTCGGCGGCGCGATCGGCCTGATCCTCGTCGACAACCGCTTCGGGGAGGCGAATCCGATTCCGCTTGCCCTGGGAATCCCGGCCGGAATGATCTCGGATCTCGATGGCAAGCAGCTGCGCGCGTTCCTCGCCGGGCAGGGCGGCCAGGCGACGATCCGCGTCAGCAGCGGGATCCAGGAGATCCAGACCGGCCGGAGCGGCGTGATCACGAGCTTCTCCTCGGCAGGCCCCACCGACTTCGGCCACGAGCTGAAGCCCGATGTCTCCGCTCCGGGCCTCGACGTGCTCTCGTCGACGCCGCCGCTCACGACGGGCTCAACGTTCTCCGTCTTCGCAGGCACGTCGATGGCGACACCGCACGTCGCGGGCGCGGCAGCGCTGCTGCTGCAGCGCCATCCGACGTGGTCGGCGTGGCAGGTCAAGTCGGCGCTGATGTCGACGGCCGGACATGCGTGGAGCGACACGGCCCGCACGCAGGAGGCGCCCGTGCTGCTCGAAGGCGCGGGACTGACCAACGTCTCGGCGGCCGACGACCCGAAGATCTTCACCGACCCGCAGTCGCTGTCGTTCGAGCGCATCGACGTCTCGACCGGCGCACAGCGAAAGTCGATGCTGCTCACGCTCACCGATCCAGGCGACGGAGCAGGGAACTGGACGGTGGCGATCGCGCCTCAGGCCCAGTCGCCTGGGGTGCAGATCGACGTGCCGGGCTCGATCGCGGTACCGCCCGGCGGCGACGTCGCGGTTCCGGTGACCGTGCGCGCCGCAGCGGCAGCGGGTGTCGGCGAGAACTACGGCTTCCTCGTCCTGTCCGGCAACGGCGTCCAGCGGCGGGTGCCCTACGCGTTCCTCGTCGAGCGCCCCGCGCTGCGCGACGCGCCCGTGGTGCAGCTCAGGAAGCTGCAGACCGGAAACACCGCCTCCGGCACGAATCGCGTCAGCGTCTACTGCTGCCCGGCGGAGCCGTTCGGCCCACCGCCCACGTATGTCGGTGCTCCGATGAACGAGGACGGCGCGGAGCACGTGTACTCCGTCGACGTCAACGAGCCGATCGTCAACTTCGGCGTTTCGATCCTCGCCTCCACCCCCGGGTCGCTCGTCGACCCGTTCGTTCTCGGCTCGAAGGACGAGAACGACGTACAGGGCTATGCGGGAATCCCGACGAACGTGAATGCGCTGACGTTCGACGTGAACGTGGACGTCGGCGCTGCGGGCGTGCAGTTCCCGCGTCTGCAGCGCTTCTTCGTCGCGGTGGATTCGCGGACGGATCCGTTCACGAACAAGTCGCTCAAGGGCAGGTACCTGCTGAACGCCTGGATCGACGATCTGACGCCGCCGGCGGTCCGCCTCCTGACGACGCGCGTCACCGCGGGCCGCCCGCTGATCGTCGGCCAGGCAGTCGATCTCGGCGCCGGCGTCGACCCGCTCTCGCTCGTCCTCAACTACAACAACGCGCTCGTCGGCGCGTCGTTGTACGACCCGCTCTCGGGCCTGATCGTGTTCGGGATCCCGACGGCCGCGCCCAAGTTCAGGCTGGGCACCACGAAGGCGATCGTCATGGCCTCCGACTTCCAAGAGGCGAAGAACATCAACACGGTCGGGAACGACATCTATCCGAACACGACGTTCAAGCAGGCGAAGCTGACGGTCGTCAACGGCCCCACCGTTACGTGGATCCAGCCGCCCGCGCACGCCTGCGCCCTGAAGAACGACCAGATGGTCGTCGTCGCCGACTCGACGAAGGCCGTCAGGCAGGTCGCATTCACCGACAACGGGAAGCGGGTCGGCGTGGACAAGAAGGGCTCCGGCGGTGTGTACTCGATCCCGTGGAAGACCGCGAAGCTGAAGAAGGGCCGGCAGCACGTCGTCGCGACGGTGATCGACGCGTCCGGCCGCAAGGCAGCGGCGGGACGCGTGCTGCGCATCTGCAAATAGAGGCTCTAGCGGTCGTCACGGGCGCTTCGTCCGGGATCGGCGCCGAGCTCGTACGCGCACTGCAGGCGCGAGGCACGCACGTCATCGGCCTCTCACGGCGGGCCTCGGCCGCGGACGAGCACGAGGAGGTCGACGTCGCCGACCGCGAGGCGGTCGAGGCGACGGCGGTACGCGTGCTCGAACGCCACCCCCGCATCGACCTGCTCGTGAACAACGCGGGAGTCGGCGCTCGCGACAACTACCTCGGCGCCGATCCCGAGACGATCGAGCGCGTCGTGCGCGTCAACTACCTCGGTTCGGTCTGGGTGACGCGGGCGTTCCTTCCGGGCCTGCGTCCCGGGTCGCACGTCGCCAACGTCGTCTCCGTCGCGGGCACGGTGGCAGTCGGGCCGTACTCGGCCTCGAAGCATGCACAGCTCGCGTTCTCGCGGTCGCTCGCGGTCGAGCTCGCGCCGCGAGGCATCAAGGTGCACACGGTCAATCCCGGGTTCGTCGAGACGCCGGGCTTCCCGCAGCGCGGACCACGCTTCGGCCGGCTCGCGTCGCGGCTCGTCGTCGATCCTCCGCTCGTCGTCGAACGGCTGCTCGACGCTGTCGACTCGGACAAGCGCGAGATCTTCGTGCCGCGGTGGTACCGGCCCGCGGCGTGGGTGCAGGCGCTCGCGCCCGGCCTCATCGCCAACGCGCGAACCAGGTTCGGGCGTGAAGCGTCTCCTCTCTAGCGAGTCAAGACGTACCAGCCGACGACAGGCGCGTAGCTCCTCGGGACGAGTTGCCGCGCGCGCTCGCGCGCGTCGCCCTTGCATCCCGCCAGGTCGAGGTAGGCGTCGAGCTCGCGCGGCTCGGCAACGACGAGCTCGCGCCGGAGGTGCAGCTCGTTCGAGTCGAAAAGCCCCCGGAGGTCCGCGTCTGCAAGCACGCGCGTGGTCGACGGATCGCGCGCGTGCTCGAACCGGGTCAGCTCGAGCGCGGCGAGCGGGTCGGCCGGTGCGACCTGGTCGACGACGAGGATCGTCCCGCCCGGCTTCGTCACGCGAGCGAGCTCGGCGACCATCAGCTCGGGCCGGCGCGTGTGGTGCAGAGCGCGCAGCGTGCCGGTCACGTCGAACGAGAAGTCGTCGAACGGCAGGTGCTCGCCGTCCTCGGTCACCACTTCGACGTTCGGCGGTGCGTCTGCTCGCGCACGCGCAGCGAGCTCGCCGTCGATTTCGACCGCGACTACCTCACGAACGCGCGGCGCGAGCGCGAATGCGAATGCGCCCGTGCCGGCGCCGACGTCGAGCGCGCGCTCGTCGCCCCGCAGCTGCAAGAGATCGTCGAGCCGTGCCGCCAGCTCGTCCGCCCGCTCCGCCTGCAGCTCTGCGCGCCGATCGGCGTTGCTCATTGCGAATCGACGACGACCCGCCGCGCGCGGGTCGGGGACGAGTTGATGCCGCACGCCATGTCGTGCGCAATGGTTCCCGCGACGCGCGCGTGCGACTCGAGCGGGACGCCGCGGCCGATCAGCGTCACCGGCGTTCCCGGCGGCAACTCGCGGTCGAGCTCGACCGCGGTCGCGTCCATCGACACCGCTCCGACGACGCGCCTCACCTCACCCGCGACGCGCACCTCCGTACCGCTGAGGTCACGCCGGAAGCCGTCGGCGTAGCCGACCGGAACGATCCCGATCCACGTGTCGCGCTCGGCGACGAACAGCTGCCCGTAGCCCGTCGAGTCGCCGGGGCGAAGCAGCTTCGAGAGCGCGATCTCGCTCGTCCACGAGAGGACGGGCTCGAGCCCATCCTCGGCGGCGTCGGTGTTGAACGGAGACAGGCCGTGCAACGCGATGCCGCAGCGCGCCGCGTCGAAGCGTGACTCGGGGATGCGGAGCGCCGCGGCGCTGTTCGCGACGTGCCGGGTGAGGTGCGACAGTGGCTCCGTCGCGGCGCGAAAGCGCTCGATCTGCGTCCGCGCGAACGCCGGGTCGCTGTCGGCCGTCGCGAGGTGCGTCATCACGCCGACGACCTCGCGCGCCGGCGAAACGAGCTCCGACATGCCCCACCGCCCCATCCCAGTGTCGAGCTTGACGTGCACCGCGACCCCCTCGGGAATGTCGTCGGAGGACACGACGAGCGCCAGGTCGGCGCCGCGTGCCTGGGCGATCTCGCGGCTCGAGGTCGGGCCCATGACGAGTATTCGAGCCGCAGGCAGCTCGTCCCGGAGCACGAGAGCCTCGGGGACGGTCGCGACGCAGAGCACGCTCGCACCGGCGCCGAGCGCGGCGTCGGCGCAGTCGACGGCGCCGTGGCCGTACGCGTTCGCCTTGACCACGGCCCACAGCTCGGACCCCTCGAGGATGCGCAGGAGCGTCTTCACGTTGCGGCGCAACGCGCCGAGGTCGATCGTGATCTCGCTGCGCGGCATCGCGTCAGCCGATCTCGGGGAACTGCCAGCCGTCCCCGTCGATCGCGCGCTGGATGCCGGGCAGAAGATCCTGTGCGATCAGGCCGGCCTGGTGCGGCGCGATCTTCGACGCGACGCCGTGGGCGACTGCGGCGAGCGCGGCCGCGAGCTGCGCCTCGAGTCCCTTCGCAAGGAACGTGGCGACGACGCCCGTCAGCACGTCGCCCGTCCCGGCAGCCGCGAGCGACGGCTCGCCGTACAGGCTGACGAGCACACCTCCGCGCGGCGCCGCGACGAGCGTGTCCCCACCCTTCAGCAGCACGATCGACCCGAAGCGCGTCGCCGCCCGCCGGACGGATTCGAGCCGGTGCGCGTCGACCGTCCTGGCGTCCGTTCCGAGCAGCCGCGCGAGCTCGCCCGCATGCGGCGTCAGGACCGTCGGCGCCGAGCGGCTGAACGGCTCGAGCTCCCAGAGCGCGTCGGCGTCGAGCACGACGGGCAGGTCCAGCTGCTCGAGCAGGATGCGCACGAGCTCGACCGTCCCGTCGCTACGGCCGAGACCGGGTCCGATCGCGACGACGTTCGCCTTCTCGGCCGCCTCGAGGATCCCGTCGGCGGAGCGCGGCAGCAGGCGGCCGGCGGAGTCCTCTTGCAACGGCCGCTTCACCACCTCGAGCAGCCGCGACTCGAGCACCGGCAGCGAGGACTCGGGAGCCGCGAGCATGACGTACCCGGCGTCTGCGCGGAACGCCGCGAGCGAAGTGAGCATCGCCGCGCCGGTCAGCCCGCGCGAGCCGCCGACGACGAGCACCGACCCCGCGCTGTACTTCGTGGACGTCGGGCCTTTGCGCGGCACCTCGAGCAAGGTCGACGCGGGAACGAGCGCGTGCTCGTGCTGCTGGACACGCAGGCCGATCGGCGCGGTCACTACATGACCTGCATGGAAGCGGCCCGGTGCGACGGCGAGGCCGACCTTCGCAGCGCCGAACGTCACCGTCGTCGTCGCGCGCACTGCGGCGCCAGGCACCTCGCCTGTCGACGCGTTCACGCCGGAAGGCACGTCGACGGCGACCACCGGCCGGCCGCTCGCGTTGATGTGCTCGATCATGCGTGCGGCGTCCTTTCGCGGTGCGTCCTGGAGCCCGATCCCGAGCAGCGCGTCCACGAGAACGTCCGGCTCGCCGAGATCGCCCACGCCGTCGACGACGCGCACCTCCCGCCCCGCCTGCTGCAGCAGGCGAGCGCACACCTTGCCGTCGCCGCCGTTGTTCCCAGTCCCGCAGACAACGGTCACACGGCCGTGGAACTGCCGCAGCACGAGCTCCGCCACAGCGGTCCCTGCGCGCTCCATCAGCTCGTCCATCGGCCCGGGATGCGCTTCCTCGGCCTGCCGCGTCTCCTCGGCGGTCAGCAGCGGAACGAGCCTCAATCGGCCTCCAGTGCAACCGCGACGGCCGCGGCCAGCTCGCGCGAATGGGTCATCGAGAGCTCGATCGTGCCCGCGCCGACCTTCTCCGCCCAGGCGGCAGTGCGCCCGGTGAGGTAGACGCCGGGCTTCGGGCGGCCGCGAATCTCGATCTCCTTCCAGGTGAAGTACACGCCGGAGCCGAGCGCCTTGCCCACCGCCTCCTTCGCGGCGAAACGACCGGCGTAATGCTGCGGCGGGTTCGGCTTCGAGTCGCAGTACGCGCGCTCCGCGTCGGTGAAGCAGCGCTCCTTGAAGCTCTCCCCGTGACGGTCGAGCGCGCGGCGGATGCGCTCGATCTCGATCAGGTCGACTCCGACTCTCACTAGAGGCTTGATGTGGATTTGGGTGCTTGCGGGGATGGGTCAGACCAAGCAGGTCGTTCGGGTCGGGCGCAGGGCATAGCGGTACCTACGTTCAAGCCCGACCCGGGCGAGATGCGCCGTGTCTGAGCCACCATCCGTGAGTGCTCGCAATTCACATCGAGCCTCTAACTGTTGTTCTCCAACCATTGCGGGAGTTGTGCGATGGACGAGACGATGCCGTCCGGCTGGATCGGCGAGCGCTCCACGTCGTCGGGCCGGAACTTGCCCGTGCGGACGAGGATCGTCTTCATGCCGTGGTTGTGCGCGCCGACGATGTCGCCTTCGAGGTCGTCGCCGACCATCCACGTCAGCCCGGCCTCGGCGTCCAGCGCCTCGAGCGCCGCAGCGAAGTAGGCGTTGCTCGGCTTGCCGAGCACCGTCGCCTCGATGTCGGCGGCGTACTCGAGGCCCGCGACGAATGCGCCCGCGTCGAGCCGCGCACCGTCGGTCGTCTGCCACCACTTGTTCTTGTGGAGGCAGTACAGCTCGGCGCCCGCCTCGAGCTCATGGAACGCGCGGTTCAGGTTGAGGTACGAGAACACGCGGCCCGTCTCCTCACCCTCGTCGGCGCCCCCGAGGAGGACGGCATCCACGTTCATGCCGACGAGTTGCAGCCCGTCGAGGTCGTCGAGGATTCCCGGCATCGTCAGCGCCAGCACGCGCTTGCCCGCCAGCGCCCGCGCGGCGACGGCGCCGGTGGTCTGCAGCTCGTCATCGTCGACGTGAATCCCGATGTCACGCAGCTGCTGACCGACCTGCGCCCGGGAGCGCGTCGTGGAGTTCGTCACGAACCGAATCCGGTGTCCGTCGTCGCGAAGTCGCTTGACCGCCGAGGCCGCTCCTGCAATCGGTGCGCCCGAAACGTGCAGGACGCCGTCCACATCCAGGAGAATTGCCGCCATGGACGCCGAGTCTATTCGGTCCGAGATTGCCTTCAGGTTCTCGCGCAGCAGCGGCCCGGGCGGTCAGCACGCGCAGAAGAGCTCGACGCGCGCGGAGGCGTTGTTCGACGTCGAGGAGTCCGCGGGGCTGACCGACGCGGAGCGCAAACGCGTCCTCGCGAAGGTCGGCCCGGTCGTGCGCGCCGTCGCGCAGGACGAGCGTTCGCAGCTCCGGAACCGCGAGCTCGCCACCGAGCGGATCCTCGACCAGCTCCGCGCGGCGGTGAAGGTCCGGCGTAAGCGCACGGCGACCAAGCCGACCGCGGCGTCGCGCGAACGCAGCCTGGAAGAGAAGAAACGCCGCGGGCGGACGAAGCAGCTCCGCAGACCGGGGGACGACGAGCGCTAAAGGTCTTTCGGCCGCGCGCCGAAACTGTAGTTGATGATGGATGCGGCGGTGGCTGAGGTGCCGGGGTCGGCGACCGGTCGCGGCGTGCCTTTTTCCGCCTACTTCGCGGTGATCGTCGCAATCGCGGTGGTCTCTGCGCTCGGCAGCGTCGTCTACGTCGACCAGCAGTCGCAGCACGACGCGAAGGCGCAGGCGCGCGCGGACGCGAAGTTCGCGGCGCGCGGCGCCGCCGACAAGCTCGGCAAGGACATCGGACTGCTGCGGGCGTCCGTGAAGCAGCTCGCATCCAACCCGTCGATCGCGCAGGCAGCGACGCACCCGGCCGGCTGCACGCTCACGTTCGGCGGCCCCGCAGGGCCGGGCCGGGATCACATCGACATTCTGCTGCCGAGCGGCGCGGCGGTGTGCTCGTCTCGGCCACGCGGCAAGGACGGGCGCCTGCCGGGCTACGCCGGGCAGGCGTGGGTGCGGTCGGCGCTCGGCGGCCCGCTCTTCCGCGCGCCGTTGACGGACACCGCGACCGGCGTTCCGGCCGCGATGGCGGCCGTGCCGTTGCAGCGGAAGGTGATCGTCGCCGGCTTCTTCGACCTGACCACGCTCGCGAAGGGCGTGCAGAGCGTCTACGGCGGCCGTCAGGCGCCGGAGTTCATGATCGTCGACAACACGACGCACAAGGTGGTCTCCCGCTCCACGAGACCGGCGAGCTCGATCGGGACACATGTCTCGCTCGCGCCTGCAGGCGAGCAGCGCGACCTCGACGGCACCCGCCGGATCTACGAGTCCGCGACGATCGCGGGCACGCCGTGGACGCTCTTCGTCGGCGAGGACGCGCACCGAGTGCTGGCGGCGGGATCACACCTGCGCAATCGCGAGCTCGGACTCGTACTCGCATCCCTCGCACTCTTGTTGTTCATGACGTTCCTCGTCTACCGGAGGATCGTCGGGCCGGTCCGCTTGCTCAGCCGCGGCATCAAGACAACGGCGGCAACGGGGCAGCCCGTCGCGCTGCCGGTGACGGGCCCCGCGGAGGCGCGCGCGCTCGCGACCGAGGTGAACGCTCTGACCGCCGCCGTGAACGCGCACGAGGCCGTGCGGCAGGCGAAGGACGAGGCCGAGCGCGCCAACGAGGCGAAGAGCCGCTTCCTCGCGCACATGAGCCACGAGATCCGGACGCCGCTCGCTGCGATCATGGGCTTCGCCGAGCTGCTCCACCGCGCGGAGGACCGCGAGCGCGAGCGTTCGTGGTCGGGGTACGTCCTCGACGGCGGGAGGCACCTGCTCGCGCTCGTCAACGAGCTGCTCGAGATCTCGCGCATCGAAGCCGGGAAGTTGATGCTCGCGCCGGCCGCGGTCGACGCGGAGCGCGCCGTCGACGACGCGCTCGACCTCGTCGCGCCCCTGGCGGCGAACCGAGGCGTCCGGCTCGAGCACGTCCAAGGCACCCGCCTCGAACAGGCGGCGCTCGTCGATCCCCTGCGCTTCAAGCAGGTGCTCCTGAACCTGCTCGCAAATGCGATCAAGTACAACCGCGAGGACGGGCTCGTGTCCGTGTCCGTCGAGGCAGACAGGGAGACGGTGCGGATCGGTGTGCGCGACACCGGCGAAGGCATCGCACCGGATCGGCTCGAGCGCCTGTTCACGCCGTTCGAGCGGCTCGGCGCGGAAGAGACCCCCGTGCCCGGCAGCGGTCTCGGCCTCGTCGTCACGAAGGGCCTCGTCGAGGCGATGGGCGGCAAGCTCACCGTCGCGAGCGAGGTCGGCGTCGGCACGACGTTCACCGCGGAGCTGCCGCTCCAGGCGGCGGACCACGTCGGCGAGCCGCTTGCCGCCGGCCCCGCGACGAGCGGGAGCATCCTCTACGTCGACGACGCCGAAGAGAACCTTCGCCTCGTCCAGAGCGTCCTGGCCGACCTCCGGCCGGGTCTGGAGCTGAGGACCGCCGGCCATGGGCTCGAGGCTGCGGCGCTCGCGGAGGAGCGCCCGCCCGACCTGCTCCTCCTCGACCTGAACCTGCCTGACATCTCCGGCGAGGAGGTCCTCCGCCGGCTGCGCGCGCGCGCGGAAACCGTCGACGTACCCGTGCTCGTCCTGAGCGCCGACTCGACCGCCCGCAATATCGACCGCCTCCTGCAATCGGGAGCCGACGCGTACCTGACGAAGCCGCTCGAGGTCCCCCAGTTCCTCGACGTGGTCGACCGGCTGCTCGCAACGCGCTAACTACTCTGCGGCCGTGGACGAGTACGCGAGGATCATCGCGGACGCGCGGCGCATGGTCGCGCGCGGCGCGGAGCCGAACCAGGTGGCGTTCGAGCGCCGCATCCGTGCGGTCGGCGGCGACCGCGAGGTCGAGGCGCTCCGGCAGCTTGCCGGCGTCGTCGCCGTCCACCGTGCCCGCGCGCGCCTCGCGGCGGTAACGGAGCCCGCGAAGCCGGCGCCTGGTGCACGCGCACGGCCGCTGCGGACGCGCCCGACGATCAGCGGCAGCCTCGACATACGTCGCGAGCGCGAGTTCGTCCTTGCGTGGCGGGCCGAGCGGGAGGTCGCGTCGTGGGAGGTGCGCATCGCCGAACGCCCCGACATCCGGAGCGACTATGCCGTCCGGGAGGAGCGCGAGCTGCCCGGCGACGCGACCGAGCTCGAGCTGCCGCTCGGCGAGCTGCCGATGCGCGTGCACGTCGTCGGCCGCGGCCGGGGTGGGCGCCTCGTCCGGCGTGCCATCCTTACCGGCGTGACGCGCGAGACGTGGAACGACCGCTGGCAGCGCCGGTAGACCGGTCAGCGCGACCGCACGAGCCGCGCGAGCGCTCCCATCAGCTCCACGATCTTCTCGTCCCCGCCCTCGCGGACGCAGTGGCGGACGTGGTCTTCCACCACGCCGAGCGCCACGGCGTCGAGCGCGGCGGTCGTGGCCGACACCTGCGTGAGAATGTCGATGCAGTAGCGCTCCTCCTCGACCATCTTCTGCAGCCCGCGCACCTGCCCCTCGACGCGCTTCAACCGCTTCACGAGAGCGTCCTTCTGGTCGCTGCGGACGTACCCGTGCGTCACGTGTGCGCCTCGTGATGACCGGCGCCGTGGTGGTCGTGGTGCGCGTGCCGGTCGCCCTGGCGGAGCGCGATCGCCATGAGCGCGACGAAGACGACGGCGAACAGGATGTCGAGGACGCTCGTGTAGTTCCACGTCACCTGACGCTCCGCCACCGACTGGATCGACGGCCGGTGCGCCGGCACCAGGCCGAGCAGCGAGAACAGGCCGTCGACGGCGAGAGCGGCAACGACCATCGCACCGAACATCACTGCGGTGAGGAGCGTCGCGAACCGTGCGCCGTAGTATTTCCGGTAGGCGTTGACGATCGGCAGGATGATCAGGTCGGCGAAGATGAACGCGATCACGCCGCCGAACGAGATGCCCCCCGACCACAGGACCGCGGCGAGCGGGATGTTCCCGATCGAGCAGACGAAGGAGAGCGCCGCGACGAGCGGCCCGACGATCGCGTTCTCGACCACGCGCAAAGGCCGCCAGGAATGGGTGAGGAAGAGCGCGTTGAAGAAGCCCTTCGGCAACAGCGAGACGTAGCCCGCGATCAGGAACCCGCCGACGAGCTCCTTCCAGAGCATCTCGATGTCGCTGCGGAAGTTGACCGCGACGTTCGACGCCGCCGAGTGCAAATGGCCCGCTTCCGCCGCCTCGGCATGTGCACGGACCTCCGCTTCGTCGCGGGGCGACACGAGAACCAAG
Source organism: Gaiellaceae bacterium (assembly GCA_045806045.1). Taxonomy (GTDB): domain Bacteria; phylum Actinomycetota; class Thermoleophilia; order Gaiellales; family Gaiellaceae; genus PALSA-600. The sequence continues at coordinate 45,693 of JBJMKB010000041.1, forward strand.
AGCGCGACCCACATCACGAGGATGAGCACGATGCCTCCGACGAACTCGGCGAGCGTGAACTGCCAGCCGAGAAAGAGCCAGGTCACGAGGCCGAGCTCGAAGACGAGGTTCGTCGAGGCGAACTGAAACGCCATCGCCGACACGAGGCTGGCGCCCTTGGCGAACAGCGACCGCGCAATCGCGATCGCCGCGTAGGAGCACGAGGACGACGCGGCCCCGAGCGCGGTCGCGAGCGACACCTCACGGACGCCGCGTCCCCCGAGCGCCGACTCGATCCGCGACCGCGGGACGAGCGACTGCACGACGGCCGAGAGCGCGAACCCCAGAATCAGCGCCCACCACACCTCCCAGGCCATGCGGGCGGCATTGACCAGTCCGTCGAGGACCCACATACCCCCTTAGGGTATAGAGGAACCTGGTTCCGGGTTTGAACCAGGTTCCTGAGTTTGACCGACCGTTCCGTGCGGACAAACTCCCGAACCTGGTTCGCACACCCCGCGAACCAGGTTCCTACAGCTGGCGGCCGGGGCGGTCGTAGCGCGAGTCGGCGCCGCGGCCGATCGCAAGCGCCAGGAAGGCGACGAACACGATGAAGAGGATGAGAGCGACCATGTCCATAGTGTCGTCCCGTCGGACTATCAGCACAAATCGTGATACCGTTCATATCGATCATGGAACCTGATAGTTGGCTCGGCGTGGAGCTCCGCCACTTCGCAGCCCTGCAGGCAGTCGCCGCCGAGGGCTCGTTCGGACGTGCCGCGGAGCGGCTCGGCTACACGCAGTCGGCGATCAGCCAGCAGGTGCAGACGCTCGAGCGGATCGTCGGCGAGAAGCTCGTCGAGCGGCCCGGCGGCCCGCGCGCCGTCTCCTTGACCGAGGCCGGCAACCTCCTCCTCCGCCACGCGAACTCGATCGTCGCGCGCCTGCAGGCGGCGCAGGCCGACCTGCACGCGATGCGGACGGGAGAGGCCGGCGTCCTCCGCGTCGGGACCTTCCAGTCGGTCGGCGCGCGGCTCCTGCCCGAGATCATGCGCCGCTTCCGCGACCAGTGGCCGCAGGTCCAGGTCACCCTGGAGGAACGCGACAGCGACGCGGAGCTCGCAGAGATGGTGGAGCGGGGCGAGCTCGACGTGGCATTCGCGCTCCCGCCGTTCAACGACATGCCGCTGGAGACGATCGAGCTGCTACGCGATCCCTACGTGCTCGTGGTGGCAAAGGGCTCGCCGCTCGCGAAGCTCAGGACGCCGCCGTCGCTTCCCGACATCCTCGACGAGCCGTTGATCGGCTTTCGCACCTGCCGCTCGATGGAGCCGTTCGAGTCAGCGGTGCGCGCGACGGGCCGCGAAGCGACCTTCACGTTCCGCACCGACGACAACGGAACCGTGCAGGGCATGGTCGCGGCCGGCATCGGGATTGCCGTGCTGCCGCGCCTGAGCGTCGACGCCACCGACCAGCGGGTCGCCGTCCTCGAGCTGGGGAACCGCGTGCCGCCGCGCCTGATCTCGATCGTGCGCCACCGCGACCGCTACCACTCGCCCGCCGCCCGGGCCTTCGTCGAGACCGCGCTCGCGATCGTCAGCGACGAGCAGCTGGCGGCCTAGTACCGGCAGTCGAGCCCGAACGGGCGGCCAAGTGCAGGCTGCGGCACCCGCATCGGCCGCCTCGGTTCGGAGAAGAGGCAACGCCGCAAAAGCGTTCCATTCGGAATCGTGCCAGGCGCCACGGCCCCTGCCATTCCCGATCCGGGTCGTGGGGCTTCCCCCTCCTACTCGACGGTGACCGTCTTCGCCAGGTTGCGCGGCTGGTCGACGTTCAGGCCGCGCAGACGGGCGATGCGATAGGCGAGCAGCTGCAGGGGGAGGATCGCGAGCGCCGCCTGCAGGAACGCCGGCGACTGCGGGACGTAGATCACGTCGTCGGCGTGGTGCTGGATGTCCTCGTTTCCGTCGGTCGCGATCGCGATCACGTGTGCGCCGCGGGCGCGGGTCTCCTGGATGTTCGAGACGATCTTGTCGTAGACGTGGATGCGCGTCGCGACGACGACGACCGGCGTCCCTTCCTCGAGGAGCGCGATCGGCCCGTGCTTCATCTCGCCTGCCGAGTACGCCTCCGTCGGGATGTAGGAGATCTCCTTCAGCTTCAGCGCGCCTTCGAGCGCAACCGGAAGGCCGATATGGCGGCCGAGGTAGAGGAAGAACGGGCGGTCATGGAAGCGCTGCGCGATCTCCTCGATCGGATGGTCGGCGTCGAGGAACCG
>JBJMKB010000042.1:0-4007 GCA_045806045.1 Gaiellaceae bacterium
GGCCTGGTGCTCGGTGAAGGCGCCGGACTGCCAGAGCATGGCGTCGACGAGCGTGGTCTTGCCGTGGTCGACGTGAGCGATGATCGCGACGTTTCTGAGTTCTTGGCGCTTCGCGCGGTGATCGTTGCGGGTGGACACGACATTCCAGGCTACCCGCAGGTCAGGCGCCCCGCGCCGCCCCGTGAGTCGCATAGAGCATTCGGCCCTGGGTGCCGAACAGCCGCTCGCGCCAGGTGTCGATGAGCTCCTGCGTCGGTCGGTCGTGGGGGTGGAAGCCGCGCCGCTCGTACTCCTTGAGCTGCTCCCAGACCGCGCGGCTGACGATCGGCTGGCGGCGGAATCGCCGCCAGCTCTCGCGGAGGGCGCCGGCCCGGTACGTCGCCGGGTCGCGCGCCAGGGACGCGAGCACCTGCACGACCATCCCGAGCACGAACGAGTAGCGGACCAGCTTCATGGTCATGATCCGAAGCCGTTCGCTCCCGCCTACGCAGCGGTAGACGTCGAACGCCACCGCCTTGTGCTCGCTCTCCTCGAGCGCATGCCACAGGAACAGGTCACGCACCGCGTCGTGGCCCATCGCTTCGCGCGTCTCCTCGCTCGTCATCACGAGCTCGGCGAGAGTCGCCGTGAAATGCTCGAGCGCGGCCGTCGAGGCGAGGTTCGCGATCGGCGCGACGTGCCGCGATCGGAACTGCATGCCCCTGCGCAGCAGACGATCGATCTTCAACGCCGGATAGCCCAACGTCGCGAGATGTTCGTTGAAGGCGCCGTGCTCGCGGCCGTGGACGACCTCCTGGCCGATGAATCCGGACACCTGCTCCTTCAACCGCGGGTCGGTGATGCGGTCGCGGTAGTGCTTGACCGAGCGGATGAAGAAGTTCTCGCCCTCGGGAAACAGTGCCGACAGCGCGGCGATGAAGTGGCTGGTGATGAGGTCACCGTCCGCCGCGAAGTGCCGAGGCACGGAGGCAAACGCCGGCTCGAGCGCGATCCGACGCACCGGAACGTCGCGGGTAGCCGTGCTCGCTTGGGTCGTCATGGACAAAGAGGATATTTGACGGCTCAGGGCCCCGATACTGCTGGCGTCCTCCGGCGCCACGCCTCAACGTCTGCGAGCATCCGGGCTCGCTGCTCCGCCGGCATCGTGGAGTGGGTGATGGACGCGGCGGCAAGGCGGGCGAGCTGTTCGCGGCCGTAGCCGTGCACGTCGCGCACCGCGGCGTACTGCTCGACCAGCCCGGCGCCGAACAACAACGGGTCATCCGCGGCCAGCACCACCGGGACCCCGGCCGCCTCCAGCTCGCGCACCGGCACCGCGTCGTGACCGGCGAACACCCCCAGCGCGACGTTCGAGCCCGGACACACCTCGCACGCGATACCGCCGCTCGCGAGCAGGTCGAGCACGCGCGGGTCCTCCGCCGCGCGCACACCGTGCCCGACCCGACGCGGCTTCAGCGCGCGCACCGTGTCCTCCACGGAGGAAGGGCCGAGCAGCTCACCGGCGTGCGGCACGCCGACCAGGCCGCCGTCGCGAGCAATGCGGAACGCCTTGGCGAAGTCGCCGGCAGCCGCGACCCGCTCGTCGTTGGAGAGGCCGAAACCGACGACGCCGTACGACGCCATCCGTACGGCGATGCGCGCAAGCGTCTCGGCCTCCCACGGCGGACGGGTCCGGTTGGCGGCGATGATCAGCCGGATGCCGACGCCCGTTGCTCGCTCGGCGGCGGCAATGGCCGCACAGAAGATCTCCGTTGCCGTCACGACGTCGCCGAACCTTGACACGTAACCGGTCGGTGTCACCTGCAGCTCGAGCCACCGCGAGCCATCCGCCGACTCGTCCTCGGCGCGTTCACGCACGATGCGGTGGATGTCGTCGGCAGTACGCAGGACCCCTCGGGCGACGTCGTAGAGACGCTGGAACTTCGGCCAGCCGAGCACCTGCCACTCGTCGGGGAACTCCTCGACCAGCCGATCCGGCAGATGTACGCCGCGCTCGATGGCGAGCTCGCGGAGCGTCTCGCGTCGCATGCCGCCGGTCAGGTGCAGGTGCAGGTGCGCCTTGGGCAGCGTGCGCAGGTGTTCGTCGCTCACCATAGGCTGCTGAGCGTGCGGATCGCGACGTGGAACGTCAACTCGGTCGGTGCCCGGCTGCCCCGACTGAACGAGTGGCTGGAGCTCGCCGCACCGGACGTGCTGTGCCTGCAGGAGACGAAGTGCGCCGCCGACGCATTTCCCGGCGAACAGGCCGAGAAGCTCGGCTACGAGATCGCCGTGAACGGCGACGGACGGTGGAATGGCGTCGCGATCCTGTCGCGCGTCGGCCTCGACGACGTGACGATCGGATTCAGCGGCCAGCCGGCGTACGCGCCTCCTGCCGATGAAGACGACCCCGCCCTGATCGGAGCCCCGCCGATGGTGGAGGCGCGTGCGGTCGGTGCAACCTGCGGACCGCTGCGGATCTGGTCGTTGTACGTCCCCAACGGCCGCTCACTCGACAGCCCGCACTATCCGTACAAGCTCGAGTGGCTCGCTGCGCTGCGCGATGCGCTCGCGCCGGAGGTCAGCGCCGGACGGCCGTTCGTTGTGACCGGGGACTACAACATCGCACCCACGGACGACGACGTGTGGGACCCGTCCGCGTTCATCGGATCGACGCATGTGACCGACGCCGAACGCAAAGCGCTCGCCGAGCTGCGCGGCCTGGGGCTCAATGACGTGATCCCGCGAGCGATGAAGCACGACACGCCCTACACGTACTGGGACTACCGTGCCGGAATGTTCCACAAGAACATGGGCATGCGCATCGACCTCGTCTACGCCAACGACACTGCGGCGTCGGCGGTCAAGGACGCCTACGTCGACCGCGACGCCCGCAAGGGCAAGGGCCCGTCGGACCACGCACCTGTCGTCGTCGACCTCGACTTGTAGCGTCGGCCCATCGCGAGTTGTCAGACGCTGGCGCGGCTATAGCAACGTCACAGTCTGACAACTCGGTCTACGCCGACTCGGCGGACGCCTTCAGCCGCTGCAGCGTCTCCTGCATGTTGCGCCGATTGTGGTCCACCCGGTCGCGGACGCCGGTGACCGGGACCGCGACCGTCCGCATCCAGCCGGGCCGGCGATCGGTCCACCGCTCAGTGACCGTGCACGCGCCGTCCCGCTCCGTCAACTCGTACTCCCACGTGCTGAGGGGCACACCGAACGTCTCGACATCGAAGACCATCCACCGTCCCGGCTCGGCCGACGTGACCGTCACCGTCGTGCTCCATCGCCGCCACCCGGCGCGGTTACTACCGTGGAACTTCGTTCCTGCGGCCGGGCCGGTCGCGCCGCCGAGCCACTTTCCGCCGGTGTTCTCGGGGCTCCACTCGCCCATCCGCGGCAGGTCGCTCACCAGCTCGTACAGCCGGGTGGCCGTGGCCTTCACGGTCTCGGAGACCTCGACGTCGGGCATCAGACGGCGCTCCTCAGGTGACGGTCGAAGAAGGCAAAGATCCGCTGCCAGGCATCGTCGGCGGCAGCGGCGTCGTACGCGACCATCCACGGGTCGCTCCACGCCGTCCTGCCGGTGTGCGGGAACAGGAACCCGTGCTTCGCAGTCGGGTACTCCTTGACGTCGCGCTCGACGTCCAGCGCTCCCAGCGCGGTCTCGAGCTTCGCGGCCGAGCCCTTGAGGGTCCAGTCCTTCGCACCGTACGACGCCACGGTCGGACATGAGCCGCGCAGCCGCTGTTCCGGCTTCGACGGCAGGTGCCCGTAGTTCGGGGCGGACACGTCGAACTGCGGGGCGACGAGCATCGCCAGGCCGCCGCCAAAGCAGAACCCGATCACACCGACTTTGCCGGTGCAGTCGTCGCGTTCGGCCAGAAACCGGCGGGCGCCGTCGACATCGTCGAACAACCGGCCCTCGCCTTTCGCCATCGCGCGGAAGCTCGCGACGAGACAGCGGGGCGTCGCGGCCCAGGCGAACAGGTCCGGTGCGAGCGCGAGGTAGCCCTCGGCCGCGA
>JBJMKB010000043.1:0-31062 GCA_045806045.1 Gaiellaceae bacterium
GGTCGTGGAAGCGCTGCGCGATCTCCTCGATCGGATGGTCGGCGTCGAGGAACCGCTGCATCTTGTTCGGGAGGTCGTAGAGCTCGTCCATGATGAACTCCTGCTCCTCCTTCGCCATCGTGCCGCGGCACTGCGCGAGCCAGAGCCCGACGAGGAACAGCAGCGAGATCTGCGCCGTGAACGTCTTCGACGCCGCGACGCCGACCTCGAGACCGGTACGCGTATAGAGCACGGAGTCGACCTCACGAGTGATCTGCGATCCCATCATGTTGGTGATCGCAACCGTCCGCGCGCCCTTCTCGCGCGCGAGCTTCATCGCCTGGATCGTGTCGCGCGTCTCGCCGGACTGGGAGATGCCGATCACGAGCGTTCCCGGGTCGATCACGGGGTTGCGGTAGATCCACTCGCTCGCCACGTCGGGCTCGACCGGTACGCGCGCCCACTCCTCGATCGCGTACCGCCCGACCACGCCGGCGTGGTATGCCGAGCCGCAGGCGACGATCACGATCCGCTTCAACTCGCGCAGCTCGTCCTCCGTCATGCCGAGCCCGTCGAGCACGAGGCTGCCGTGACGAACGCGGTCGCCGATCGTCTCCGCCACACCCTCCGGCTGCTCGAAGATCTCCTTGAGCATGAACGTCTCGTACCCCGACCGCTCCGCTGCGTCGTCGTCCCAGTCGACCTCCAGCACGTCGCGCTCGACGGCCTCGCCAGTGTCGAACCTCGAGAACGTGACGCCCTCGGGTGTGATCGAGACGACGTCGCCGTCGTCCGGGAACTGGACACGTCGTGTCTCCGCGAGGAATGCCGCAAGGTTCGACGCGAGGAAGTTCTCGCCGTCGCCGAGACCGACGACCATCGGCGTCTGGTGACGGACGCCAACGAGATGGCCCGGGTGGTCGCGATGGATGAGCACGATCGTGAAGTGGCCCTCGAGACGCGCGTACGCAGCGGCGAGCGCGGCAGCAATGTCTCCGTCGTATGACTCCTCGATCAGGTGCGACACGACCTCCGCGTCGGTCTCCGACGTGAACGTGTGGCCTCTGCGAATCAAGTCGTCGCGCAGCTCGCGGTAGTTCTCGACAATGCCGTTCAGGACGATCGCCAGCTTCGTCTCGTCGCACGCCGTGAGCGGATGCGCATTCGCCTCCGTGACCCCGCCGTGGGTCGCCCAGCGCGTGTGGCCGAGCCCGGTGGTCGACACGGATCCGTTAGGGCCTGCAGCCTCCTTGAGGTTCGCGAGGTTGCCGACGGCGCGCACGTACTCCAGGCCGCCCTCCTCGAGGAGCGCGATCCCAGCCGAGTCGTAGCCGCGATATTCGAGGCGCTCGAGCCCCTGGATCAGGAGCGGCTTCGAAGGCCGGCTACCGACGTACCCGATGATCCCGCACATCCGAAGCCCTCCCTCATCTCAGACCCACCAAACCCGGAATTTGCCCCGAAAATTGGCTTTGGAAACGCAAAAGCCCGGCTGCGCGCGCGTCCCTTTCGCCGGGTCGGTCAGCCGAGCTCTCGTCTCACGAGCGCTGCGATGCTAGCACAGGCCTCCGCCGCCACCTGGGCATTCTCTGCCTCTGCAAGGACGCGAATCAAGGGCTCCGTGCCGGACGGTCGCACGAGCACGCGGCCGTGATCGCCGAGCTCCTCGTTCAACCGCTGGACCTCGCGGGCGACCGATGCGGGGAGCGCCTTGTCGGCGACGCGAACGTTCTCTTTCACCTGGGGCCAGCGCGGCATGACGCTCGCCGCGTCGCTCAGCTTGCGGCCCTTCAGCGCACCGCACAGCAGCAAGCCGGCGGCCAGGCCGTCGCCGGTCACATGATCCCGGAGATAGATGACGTGACCCGACTGCTCTCCGCCGAGCAAGGCTCCTTCGCGCTGCAGCGCTTCGAGCACGTAGCGGTCGCCGACGTCGGTTGTGTGCACGGTGATCCCGCGCTCGCGCATGAGCGCGTGGAAGCCGAGGTTCGTCATCACCGTCACGGCGACCTGGCTGACCTCCTGGTCGAGGGCCAGGATCGCGACGATCTGGTCGCCGTCGACGACGTCGCCGTTCTCGTCGACGGCGAGCATCCGGTCGCCGTCGCCGTCGAAGGCGATGCCGAGGTCGTAGCCGCCGTCCAGGACCGTCTGCTGCAAGAGCGCGAGATCGGTCGCGCCGCAACCGACGTTGATGTTCTCGCCGTTCGGCGCATCGCCGATCGCGTGGACGATCGCACCGCACTGCTCGAACGCATGGGGCGCGAGACCCGAATACGCGCCGTTCGCGCAGTCGACGGCGACGCGCAACCCACTCAGGTCCGAGCCGAAGCGCTCGAGGATGTGCTGCAGGTACGAATCTGTCGCCACCTCGACGTGCTCGATGCGACCCTGGTCGATACCGGGTGACGACGCGAGCAGCTCTTCGATCTGCTCCTCCGACCGGTCCGACAGCTTGTGCCCCTGCGAGTCGAAGAACTTGACGCCGTTGTACTCGGGCGGGTTGTGAGAGGCGGAGATGACGACGCCGAGGTCGAGCGCGAGCAGCGCGACCGCCGGCGTCGGCAGCACACCGCCGAGGATCGCGTCGCCGCCGACGGAGATGACGCCGCGGGCGAATGCCTCTTCGAGATCCCGGCCCGATGCGCGCGTGTCGCGGCCGACGAAGACCTTCGATGCTCCCGTCCACGTCGCCGCGGCGCGGCCGAGTCGTTCGACGAGCTCCGGAGTCAGGAACTCGCCCACGATGCCGCGGACACCATCGGTGCCGAAGTACCTGCGCGCCAAGGTGCGGGTGTTACCGCTTGCTGAACTGTGGCGCCTTGCGCGCCTTGTGCAAACCGGCCTTCTTGCGCTCCACCACGCGTGCGTCGCGCGTCAGGAAGCCGGCGCGCTTCAGCGGCACGCGAAGCTCGGGATCGACCTCGACGAGCGCGCGCGCGATGCCGTGGCGCACCGCACCGGCCTGGCCGGACGGACCGCCGCCGTGCACGCGGACCCGCAGGTCGTACTGGCCCTCGAGGCCGGCCGTCTTGAGCGGCGCGGTCGCGAGCATCCGGTGGACCATGCGCGGGAAGTACTCCTCGATCTGCTTGCCGTTGATCCAGGTCGCCCCGTCGCCGGGACGCAGGATGACGCGCGCGACGGACGTCTTGCGCTTGCCGGTGCCGAGATACTGAGCGGGAGTCGCCATGTCGTCTGCTTACACCTCGAAGGGGGTCGGCGCTTGGGCCTCGTGCGGATGCTCGGGGCCGGCGTAGATCTTCAGCTTGGTCAATTGCGCGCGGCCGAGCTTGTTGCGGGGAAGCATTCCCTTGACGGCCTTGCGGAGCACCTCGGTGGGCTGCCGGTCGAGCTGCTCGCGAAGCGTGCGCTCGCGCAGGCCGCCCGGATAACCGGAGTGCTTGTAGTACATCTTCTCGTCGAGCTTCTTCCCGGTGACGTGGATCTTCTCCGCGTTCACGACGACGACGAAGTCACCGGTGTCGACGTGCGGCGTGAAGACGGCCTTGCCCTTGCCGCGCAGGCGGTCGGCGATCAAGGTCGCGAGGCGGCCCAGGGTCTTCCCCTCGGCATCCACGAGATACCAGTCGCGCGCGATCTCGCCGGGCTTGGCGTTGTAGGTCTTCATGCGGAGAAAGGGCGGACAGGGCGTCCGCCGGCCGGGAATCGTAGCAGCCTGCTCCGAAACCCGGCCAGTCCTCGCCCTTCCCTGTAGAAGTACGCCTCTGCAGTGGCGAGCCTGTCGATGAGCGAACGGATCGAGATCCGCACCCTGACGGACGGCGGGCAGCAGCCGCCGGACGTCGCGCGCATGGTCGCGGCGTTCCTCGACGGCGCCGGGCGGTCCCTCGAGCTCGCCCAGTACGACTTCAATCTCGGCGAGGAGACCGCGGCGATCGTCGGGGACGCGTTCCGCCGAGCCGCCGCGCGCGGCGTGCGGATCCGGTTCGTCTACAACGTCGACAGCGGCATGCCGGTCCCCGTGCCGCCTCCGTCCGAACCCGACGTCCGGCTGATCGCAACGCTGCCGGTCGACGGGAAGCCGATCGCCGGTGTTCCCGACCTGATGCACCACAAGTACGTGATCAGGGACGAGTCGTGCGTATGGACCGGGTCGCTCAACTGGACCGACGACTCGTGGTCGCGGCAGGAGAACGTGATCGCGGTCGTCGACTCGGTGGCGATCGCGAAGGCCTACTCGATCGACTTCGACCAGCTGTGGGCGACGGGCGACGTGATGAAGAGCGGGTTCGTCGACCCGCGCTGGGACGACAACGTGCGCGTGTGGTTCACGCCGGGCCACGGCGAGGACACATCGGCACGGGTCGCGAAGCTCATTCGCCGCGCGCGCACGCGCATCCGCATCTGCTCACCCGTGATCACGACAGGTCCCGTGCTGGGCGCACTCGCCCAGGCGATCTCCGACGGCACCGCCGAGATCAAGGGGTGCGTCGACATCACACAGATCCGCGAGGTGATCCACCAGTGGGAGGCGAACGGCAACGTTTCCTGGAAGCTGCCGCTCCTGCGTCAGATCATGAGCGGTGCGACGTTCACCGGGAAGCTGTCCACGCCCTACGGCGACGGGACGGTGCACGATTTCATGCACGCGAAGATCTGCGTCTGCGACGACACGGCGTTCGTCGGCTCGTTCAACCTCTCGCGCAGCGGGGAGAAGAACGCGGAGAACGTGCTCGAGATACAGGACGAGGCGATCGCAGACCGGCTGGCCTCGTTCGTCGACGAGGTGCGCGCGAAGTATCCGCCCGTCACACCGCTCGAACACGGGCACCCGATATCGTCGGCCGCATGACGAGATTCCAGGCCAAAACGGTTCTCGTGACGGGCGGTGCGAACGGCATCGGAGCCGCGACGGCGAAGCGGTTCGCCTCGGAAGGCGCGACCGTCGTCGTCGCGGACTTCGACGAATCGGCAGCGCAGAAGACAGCGCGGGAGCTCGGCGGCCACGCCGTGCGGTGCGACGTGACGAAGCGGGAGGACGTCGAGGAAGCAGTCGAGGCGGCGGTCTCGCGCGGCGGCTCGCTCGACGTGCTCGTGACGTGCGCGGGGATCATCCGCGACAACCTGCTCTTCAAGATGAGCGACGAGGACTGGGATGCGGTGATCGACACGCATTTGAAGGGAACGTTCTACGCAGTGCGCGCGGCGCAGAAGCACATGGTCGAGCAGAAGAGCGGAAAGATCGTCCTGATCTCGTCGACATCGGCCCTCGGAAACCGCGGGCAGACGAACTACGCGACGGCGAAAGCGGGCCTGCAAGGCATGACGAAGACGCTCGCGATCGAGCTCGGTCCTTACAACGTGAACGTGAACTGCGTGGCGCCCGGCTTCATCGCGACGGCAATGACCAAGCAGACGGCCGACCGGATCGGCGTGCCGTTCGAGCAGTTCATGGAGGCGGCCGCCGAGCAGGTGCCGCTGAAGCGCGCGGGCCGGCCGGAAGACGTCGCGGGCACGATCGCCTACCTCTGCTCGGAGGACGCGGGCTACGTCAGCGGCCAGGTGATCTACGTCGCCGGAGGGCCGCGCGGCTAGAGGATCTCGGTAATCAGAGCCTGCGGCCGATCGCGTCGTACGCGACGTAGTCGAAGGACATGCAAGGCGACGCCCCGAGCTCCTCGCGCAGCATCGTGAACACCATCGAGTCGGCGCGCGGCTCGCCCTCGCGGCGCGGAAGGCGCCGGCGGAGCGTGCCCTCGTACGTGAAGGCGAGCTTGCGTGCGACCTTGGCGCTGCGCTCGTTCGGCGGTTCGACCTGGACGTCGACACGATCCAGCCCGATCAACTCGAAGCCCACGCGCGTCAGCACCGCGGTCACCTCGGTCGCGATGCCCTGGCCGATCGCGTCGACCGCGACCCAGTAGCCGATCTCGAGCGAGCCCTCGCCGCCGCGCGGATGCAGGCCGGTTCCGCCGAGGAGCCGTGACTCGTCGCGCGACCATATCCCCATGATCCAGTTCTCGTCTGCGTCGAACTGCGCCCGGAACGACCGCAGACGCTCCACGACGTCGTCGAGCGGCTCCGGCTCCGCGGGCGTCCATGGCATCCACGGCCACAGGTGCTCACGGCTCCGGTCGACGGCGTCCTTGAGCTGGGCCGCGTCCCGCGGGTCATAGCACCTGATGACCAGGCGCTCGGTCTCGATGCGATACGGCGTCAAGACTCGTTCCGGAGGATCCACTCGGCGAGGAACGGCTCCGCAATCCGATATCCGCTCACGTCCCTGGTCACGATCTCGTCGTCCCCGAGCGTGCGCAGCGCCTTTCGCACCGTCGCATCGGGCGGAAGATTGTGCCTCCGCCGGTACTCCTCGCTGATCGGCGTGTGCGGCTCCGCGGCCAGAGCCTGCAGCACGAGGCGCTGGCCACGAGCGGCGTCCTCCCAGACGCGCGAGAAGTGCGCGTGCTCAGACCGCAAGACTGCGGCGAGCGCATCCTCTACGTCGCCCGCCATCGCCGAGAAGCCTTCGGGGACGAGATCCCACAGGAAGTAACAGAGCTCCTGGGTCGCGTATGGATGCCCGCGCGTGATCGTGAGCACGTTGTCGATAACGCCGGTCGCGAGGCCGCGGTCGGTCCTCGCGAACTGCGCCTCGATGAACGGAACGAACTCGTTCGGGTCGATCGGCCCGATCTCCATCTGTTTCGCGCTCCGCCAGAACGGTTCGTTCTCGTCGTTGAACAGGCGGTTCATCATCTTGCGCTTGCTCCCGAGGTAGACGTGCGCCACCTCCGGTTGCCGCTGGAATACGGACCGCATGAGCGCGGGCAAACGCGGGTCGAGCGCGACGATCTCCTGGAACTCGTCGAAGACGATCGCGACGTGGAGCTTGTGCTCGGCTGCGAGCTGCGCCGGAAGCTCGAAGAGCCGCTCGAGGGTCGCGTCGACGTCCTGCGGCGCATGACCGGCGGCGAACGAGAACGAGATCCCGCCGGCGGTGTCGAAGGTCACGGACGGGCTGATCCGCAGGCCTCCGAAGAGTGAGGTGACCCGGTCGCGGGCGCGCGCGAGCGGAGGGGCGACGTCCTCGTAGATCGTCGCAGCAAGCTTCTCGGCGAACTTCTCCTTGGAGGGCGTTGCGAGCAGGTCGACGTGCGCCACCCGCATTCCCTCTTCCGCGATCAGCTGCTGCGCCGCGCGCCAGACGAGCGACGACTTGCCGTAGCGTCGCGGCGCGAACAACACGACGTTCTGCCCGCTCCACAGGTCTCGAACGAGCTCACGCGTCTCGCGCTCGCGATCCGTGAACGCCTCGTCCAGCGCCAGCTGGCCGTAGCGGAACGGATTCTGGTGGCGCGGCATGCCGGTATCTTACCATTTGGCATCGTGCCGAACGGCACGGTGCCAAGTGGGACGTTATTCCCACTCGATCGTGGCCGGCGGCTTCGACGTCACGTCGAGGACGACCCGGTTCACCGCGGGGATCTCGTTGATGATGCGCGAGGAAACGAGCTCGATCAGGTCGTACGGGAGACGAGCCCAGTCCGCGGTCATCGCATCCTCGGACGTGACCGCGCGGATCGCGATCGGGTAGCCGTAGGTCCGCGAGTCGCCCTGGACGCCAACCGACCGGATCGCGGGAAGCACGCAGAAGGACTGCCAGAGCCGGCGATAGAGGCCGGCCTTGCGAACCTCCTCCTGCAGGATCGCGTCCGCCTCGCGCAGCGTCTCGAGCCGCTCCTCCGTGACGTCGCCGATGATCCGGATCGCGAGCCCCGGCCCCGGAAACGGCTGGCGCCAGACCATCCGCTCCGGCATCCCGAGCTCCTCGCCGACACGGCGCACCTCGTCCTTGAACAGCAGGCGCAGCGGCTCGACGAGGCTCATCTTCATGTCGGCCGGAAGGCCGCCGACGTTGTGATGCGACTTGATCGTCTCCGCGACACCGTCGGTGCCGCCCGACTCGATCACGTCCGAGTAGAGCGTTCCCTGGACGAGCCATTTCACATCGCCCAGCGAGCGCGCCTCCTCCTCGAAGACGCGGATGAACTCCTCGCCGATGATCTTGCGCTTCTGCTCGGGGTCGATGACGCCGGCGAGGCGAGTCAGAAACCGCTCCTCGGCCTGCACGTGCACGAGCGGCACGTGGAAGTGGCCGTCGAAGGTCTCCACTACCTGCTCGGCCTCGCCCTTGCGCAAGAGCCCGTGGTCGACGAACACGCACGTCAACTGGTCGCCGACCGCCTTGTGCACGAGGAGCGCGGCAACGGCCGAGTCGACGCCGCCGGAGAGGGCGCAGAGCACGCGGTCGCTCCCGACCTCGGCCCGGATTCGCTCGACCTGCTCCTCGATGACGGCGGCCGGCGTCCACATGGGCGCGGCCCCCGCGACGTCGTAGAGGAAGTTCTTCAGCACCTGCTGGCCGTGCGGCGTGTGCACGACCTCCGGGTGGAACTGCACGCCGTACAGCTTCCGGTCCTCGTCCTCGAATGCGGCGACCGGCGTGTGCTCGGACGTCGCGACGATGCGCGCGCCCGCGGGCGGCGCGACGACCGTGTCGCGATGCGACATCCACGCCGTCTGCTCGGCGGGCAGCGTCGTGAAGAGCGAGCCTTCGCTCGCGCGCAGATCGACCTTGCCGTACTCGCCTGCGCCGGTCTTGTCGACGCGGCCGCCGAGGTCGAGCGCGAGGAGCTGCGCGCCGTAGCAGATGCCCAGCGTCGGCACGCCGAGCTCGAACACGCCGGTGTCGATCCTCGGCGCGCCGTCGGAGTACACGGAGGCGGGACCGCCGGAGAGGATGATTGCGATCGGATTTCGGCGGCGGATCTCCTGTGCCGTCGAACGGTGCGAGACGATCTCCGAGTAGACGCGCGCCTCGCGCACCCGGCGCGCGATCAGCTGCGCGTACTGCCCGCCGAAGTCCACCACCAGAACGGGCCGCTCCGCTGCGTCTTCGTCCGGCTCCGTTGAGCCTGCGCCGGCTGCCGGCTCCGGGACGTGGAGGAGCTCAGCCGCGCCGGTAATTGGGTGCGTCCTTCGTGATCGTGACGTCGTGGGGATGAGACTCCCGGAGTCCCGCGCCTGTGATGCGGACGAACTTCGCGTCCTTGAGCGCATCGAGTGTCGGCGCACCGCAGTAACCCATCGCTTGGCGCAGGCCGCCGACGATCTGGTGCAGAACGGCGCCGACCGGCCCCTTGTACGGGACGCGCGCCTCGATACCCTCGGGCACGAGCTTCTCGACGTCCTCGACGTCACCCTGGAAGTAGCGGTCCTTCGAGAAGCTCCGCGCCTTCATCGCTCCGAGCGAGCCCATGCCGCGGTACTCCTTGAAGCGCTCGCCTTGAACCACGATCACCTCTCCGGGCGCTTCGTCGGTTCCGGCGAGCATCGACCCGAGCATGACTGTGTCCGCGCCGGCTGCGATCGCTTTCGCCACATCACCGGAGGAAGTCATGCCGCCGTCGGCGATCACCGGTACGCCATGTCGAGAAGCGACCTCGGCGATCTCGTAGACCGCAGTGATCTGCGGCACGCCGACGCCGGCGACCACACGCGTCGTGCAGATCGCGCCAGGCCCCTGGCCGACCTTCACCGCGTCGGCGCCCACGTCGATCAACGCTTCCGCCGCTTCGCCCGTCGAGATGTTCCCGGCGATCACTTCGAACTCGCCTGAAAGCCCGGCGATGCGCGCGACCATCTCGAGCACGCGCCGCGAATGTCCGTGCGCGGTGTCGACAACGAGAACGTCCGCGCCCGCTGCGATCAGCGCTTCCGCGCGTTCCACGGCATCGGGCCCGACGCCGACAGCCGCACCAACACGCAACCGTCCATGCGTGTCCTTCGTCGCCTGCGGAAACTCCACGCGCTTCTGGATGTCTTTGACGGTGATCAGGCCCTTGATGCGACCGTCGGTGTCGACAATGGGCAACTTCTCGATGCGGTGACGATGGAGGAGTTGCTCCGCGTCGCCGAGCGTGGTGCCCACCGGCGCGGTGACGAGACCGTGGGACGTCATCAGCGCCGATACCGGCTGTGCGTGGTTCCTCTCGAAGCGCAGATCGCGATTCGTGAGGATGCCGATGAGCTTTCCGGAGTCCTCCGTGATCGGCACGCCCGAGACGTGGTAGCGCTCCATCAGGTCGAGGGCGTCCGAGACGAGCGCGTCGGGGGGCAGGGTGAGGGGCTCGACGATCATCCCCGCCTCCGAGCGCTTGACCTTGTCCACCTCGCCGACCTGCGCCTCGATCGGCAAGTTGCGGTGGACGATCCCGAGGCCGCCCTCGCGCGCGAGCGCGATCGCCATCCGTGCCTCGGTGACCGTGTCCATCGCAGCCGACACGACGGGTACCTCGAGGACGATCGTCCGCGTGAGCCGGGTCGCGGTGGAGACGTCGTTGGGAAGGACGGCGGACTCGGCGGGAACGAGGAGGACGTCGTCGAACGTCAGGCCTTCCTTCGCGAACTTGGACGGAAGGCTGGTTTCCAGCGGATCGAGCCCGAAATTCTCGACGTCCATCGGGGAAGGGTACCGGGGTCCGCGGACGAGGGCTACGACACGAGCTCGTCGGGCTCGGCCGTCGCGCGCCGAAGGTTCCAGATCGCGAGCGCCGCGAAGACGAGCGGCAGGATCAGGAGTGAGAAGCTCCAGGTCGCGACGTGACTGTGCTGGATGACGATCACCGCGAGGAGGAGCGCCAGGCCGGTCAGCGCCCACAGGATCCCGGTCAGGTGCACGGGCGGGCGTGACGCTTGCGCCGGCATCGCCTCGACCGTCCCCGGCGGCTGGGTGGGGAAACCTAGGCCAGGCTCAGGCTTCGACCGGCTCGAGCGGCGTCAGCTCAGCGCCCGCCTGCAGGCGGCCGGCCTGGCGCGGATCGAACCTGCCCGCGCCGACCTCGAGCGTCGAGGCCGCGCCGGCGGCGACGGCGGCTCGGAGCGACTCCTCGAGCGTGCGCCCGGCGTGCCGCGCAGCGACGTATGCCGCGAGCAGCACGTCGCCCGATCCCACCGTCGACACCGGCTCGAGCCGCGGCGCGAGCGCGCGGAACCGCTGCGGCTCGCTGCGCTCTTCGCGGAGCACTGCCACGCAGCCGTGGTCCATCGTGATGAGAACGTTGCGTGCGCCCATCTCCGAGATGCTGTCGAGGGCGAGCCGGAAATCCTCCTCGTCGTGGAACTCCTGCCCGACGAGCGCCTCTGCCTCGGCCTGGTTCGGCGTCACGAGGAACGGCTCGGCCTCCACGCCCAGACGCAACGGTTCGCCCTCCGTGTCGAGCGCGACGTTCACGTGCCTGCGCATCAGCTCGCGCGTCGCCTCCGCGTAGAAGTCGGCGGCGACGTCGCGCGGCAGCGAGCCGGCGAACACCACGAGCTCCGCACCCTGCGTGAGGTAGCGCAGCTTGTCGAGCAGTGTCGCGAGCTCTTCCTCGCGTACGACCGGCCCCCACTCGTTGATCTCCGTGTACGTGCCGCCTGTCGGGTCGACGACGGCGGTCGACGTGCGCGACTCGCCTTCGATGTGGACGAAGTCGTTGAGGATCGCTTCGTTCGTGAGCTCTTCGATGATGCGCCTGCCGGTGCTGCCGCCGACGAGACCGGTTGCGACGACGGGAACGCCCAGGGTCTTCAGCGCGCGCGCGACATTGATGCCCTTGCCGCCTGCCAGCGTGACTCCGGCGCTCGCCCGATGCCGCTGCCCACGCTGGAAGTTCGGCACGGTCAGCGTGCGGTCGATCGCCGCGTTGAGTGTGACGGTGACGATCATGTGGCCACGTTAAGAGAAGAGGTGGGCGAGATGGTGAAGCGTCCTGCCGGCGTACCACCCTAATCGGCGAACGGCCGAGGGTTTGTTAACGGTACGGGAAGCGACCAGGTCGCGAGACGCGATCAGCCGCGCGCCGTCCCAGACCTGCACGCGTCCCAGCACCGCACCCTGCGACACCGGGAGCCCGATCGCCGCCGGCGCTACGACCTTCTCCGTGAGCGGGTGGTCGATCCGCGCGGTGCCGACGAGGGGCCGCGCAGCGACGAGCTCGAGCGGGTCGCGGCCGTAGGGCAGCTCGGCGCTCGCATACGCGCGCCCCGCTTGCACCAGCGGAACGACACGGAACTGGGCGAGTCCCCATACGAGGAGCGACTCCAGATCGTCATTCCGCACGTCTCGAGACGGTGCGCCGAGCAGCGTGGCGTAGATCGTGGCGCCGCGACCGCGGGCGGCGGCTACCTGGCACCAGCCGGCCTGCGCGGTGTGGCCCGTCTTGACGCCGAACGTCTGCGGGAGGATCGAGAGCAGGTCGTCCCACGTGTGGAGCGTGCGGCCGCCGGAGATCGTTGCAGTCCCCTGCCGCACGGTCTCGCGAACGAAGCTGTTGTGCATCGCGATGCGCGCGAGCTTCGTCACGTCGGCAGCGCTCGAATATTGATCGGGAACATCCAGGCCGTCGGGCCGGACGAACCTCGTGTCGCGCAGCCCGAGCGCCCGCGCCCTCGCGTTCATCAAGCGCGCGAACGACGGAAAGTCTGGGGAGACGGAGAGTGCCAGCGCGGCAGCTGCGTCGTTGGCCGACTGCACCAGCGCCCCCTCGACGAGATCGTGCACCGTGATGCGCTCGCCTGCGCGCAGTTCGATCGTCGACTCGCCGACGACGGCTGCGCGGGGATCGGCGGTGACGACATCGGTCAGCTCATGGTGCTGGAGCGCGACCAGCACCGTCATCAACTTCGTGATCGACGCGATCGGGAGATGCGCGTGTGCACGGTACGACGCCAGCACGTCACCGGTGCGTGCGTCCTGGACCACGTAGGCGCGTGCGTGCACCGGTGACGGCGACGCGATCGCGGGCGCCGTCACGCAACAGACGATCGCCAGCGCGACCAGAAGCGCGCGTGTCATCGCAGCCGGATCTTCTGGCCGATGAACAGCGAGGTGGACTTCACACGCGGGTTGAGCCGCTCGAGCGTCGCGACGGGGACGCCCGTCTTGGACGAGATGACGCCGAAGGTATCGCCGGCCCCGACGGTCCAGAACCGGCGCGCGACCGCCGTCGACGACGTCTTCGAGGTCGTCCTGGTCGTCTTCGTCTTCCTCTTCGTCGTCGTCGAGACGGTCCTGCGCGGCGACGACGGCGCGGCGCCGGTCGTTGCCGAGGGGCCGCCGGCGTGGAGGCCGGAGCGAATGAGGAGGATCGCGATCGTCGCCGCGAGCAGGAATGCGGCCGGGGCCGCGTACCGCCGCCAGTTCGGGTCGCTCACTACCAGCCGGACGCGGCCCAGATTTCGCGCTTGAGCCGTGCGGCCTCCGCGCCGGCGGCCTCGCGATAATCCGTGCCCGCTTCCTTGAAGGCGTAGATGACGGAGCGCGCGACCGCGACGACGGCGCTTGCCGGGCCGCTCTGGAATGCACGCGTCAGATCCGACACGGACGCACCCTGCGCACCGACACCGGGCAGCAGCATGATCGTGCGCGGCATGAGCCGGCGCGCCTCAGCGACCGCACGCGGGTGCGTTGCGCCGACGACGGCGCCGACGGAGGACAGTCCGGTCTCGCCTGCCGTGTCCGCGCCCCACTCGTCGACGAGCTCGGCGACGTGATGCCACATCGGCCGGCCGTCCTTCAGCACCAGGTCCTGCAGGTCGCCGCCGGCGTTCGACGTGCGCACGAGGACGAAGATGCCGACGCCGCCGCGCCGCACCGCGCCCAGGAAGGGCTCGATCGCGTCGCGCCCGAGCCAGGGATTGACGGTGAGCGCGTCCGCGCGCGGCGGATCGCCCTCGAGATATGCCTCGGCGTACGCGCGCGCCGTCGAGCCGATGTCGCCGCGCTTGCCGTCGGCGATCACGAGCAGCCCCGCACGCTTGGCGTACTGGCAGACCTGCTCGAACGCGGCCATGCCGGCCGCGCCGAGCGCCTCGAAGAAGGCGAGCTGCGGCTTGACGGCGACGGCGTGCGGCGCGACCGCGTCGACGATGCCGCAGCAGAAGCGGGCGACGTCGCCGCGGAGCTCGATCGGCAGGAGGTCGACCCGCGGATCGAGGCCGACGACGAGCTGCGATCGCTTGCGCTCGACCTCGGCGGCGAGGCGGTCGGCGAAGGTGATCGTGGCCACGGCCATGCGGCTCGAACGGTAACCGGAACGGCGGAAGGCGGCCCGCGAGCCGCCTTCCGTCGAAGACCCCTGGTGCTCGGGCGCTCAGGTCTTGAGTGCTGCCTTGAGCTGGCTGCCGGCGGAGAACTTGGGCACCGTCGTGGCAGCGATCTGGACGCGCTCGCCCGTCCGCGGGTTGACGCCCTGCCGCGCCGCGCGCGCAGCCGGCGAGAACTTGCCGAAGCCGGTGAAGTTCACCGAGTCGCCCGACTTCAGCGTCTCCGTGATGCTCTCGAGGAACGAGTCGACGGCCTTGCCGGCGTCGCGCGCTGAGAGCCCGCTCTTCTGCGCGACCTTGTTGATGAAGTCCTGCTTGGTCAACGAGATCCTCCTACCTAGGGGACTGGTGATCCAGGTCTTGGCTTGGACCCTACCAATGTGGTCGGATATCGCTCAACCATGCGCATTTGCGGGGATTTCAGCGGCAGTCGAGGTCTGCGGCCCGGATGGGTCCCCGGGCCGCGCCTCAGACCTCCACCAGGTCCGACGCGCGGTAGAGCGGCCGGAGACGCACCGCGTGCCGGGCAAGCTCGTCGACGCCGCCCTCTTCACGGTCGACGACGCAGATCGCGTTGGAGACGCGCAAGCCGGCCGCGCGCAGCGCTTCGACGGCCTCGATCGCGGCCCCGCCGGAGGTGACGACGTCCTCGACGAGGCAGACGCAGTCTCCGGCCTCGAAGACGCCTTCCAGCCGGTTCGAGGTGCCGTAGTCCTTCGCGGCCTTCCGGACGATCAAGAACGGGAGGCCGCTCTCGAGCGAAGCGGCGGCCGCGAGCGCGACGGCGCCGAGTTCCGGCCCGGCGATGCGCGTCGCCTCGGGCTCGTGCTCGGCGATCGCCGCGGCCAGCGCTTCGCCGAGCGGGCGCAGCAGGTCGGGGCGCGTCTCGAAGCGGTACTTGTCGAGGTAGTACTTCGACCGGCGGCCCGAGCGCAGCAGGAAGTCGCCCTCGAGGTATGCCGCCTCGCGCAGCCCGACTGCCAGCTCGTCCTTCGTCACCGCAGAAGGTCGTGCGCGATCGGCAGCAGGCTGTCCGCCTCGACGGTTCCCTCGGCGAACGAATGCATCGAGCCGTCCTCGGCATAGAGGTCGATGCGTTCGCGGCGGCGAGCCGCCCGGCGGCGCACGAGCACCGAGCCGGCGAGCGAGCCGGCTGCGAGCAGCATGCCGGTCACGAGCTTACGAGGCGGCATCTTCGGGTTCCTTCTTCTTCGCCGGCGCACGGCGCCTAGCGGGCTTCGGCGGCGCCGATTCCTGCTCCGGCTCCGCTGGGCTCGCGTGCGCCTCGATCGAGCGCAGGCAGGTCTTCAGGTCGTAGAACACGAGCCCGACGGTCGGCTCCGGCGTCGTTGTCGCGGCGATCAGGCGGTCGCCGTCGCGGACGACGAAGACGCTGCCGGCGAGCGTCGCCGCCTCGAGCTGCGCCACACCGGGGCGCAGCGCCTCGGCGGCCTCCACCAGCCGCTTCGCGCCGTCCGCGAGCTTCTGCCGGGCGGCATCGTCTGCCACGTTGGAGCCCGCCGGCGCGCCGTCGGAGCCGATCACGACGACGTGCCGGACCTGCGGCGAGATCTCCGTCAGGTCGGCGATTGCCCGTGCGGCGTCCATCCTCCGAGCATACTGCGGCGGAATGAGGCGGGTCCTCAGCAAGTTCTTCGCCGACCGCGGCACGCACCTGGCCGCGATGATCGCCTACTTCGCGCTCCTCTCGTTCGTGCCGCTCCTCTTCCTCGCGCTCGCGCTGCTCGGGCTCGTGCACCAGGCGGACGAAGGCTCCTTCTTCGTCCGCGAGCTGTCGAAGACGTTCCCGAACACATCGCTCGACTCGCTGCTCCGCGCGGTGCGTGCGATCCAGGCTAACGCGACCGCGCTCGGCATCGTCGGCGGCGCATTCCTCCTCTGGTCGTCGCTCTCGTTCTTCAGCGTGCTCGAGAGCGCGTTCAACATCGTGTACGGCCGGCCGAACCGCGGCTTCCTCCACGGCAAGGCGCTGGCGACGATGATGATGGTCGGCTCGCTCGTGGCCCTGTTTCTCTCGCTCGTCGTCGGCTCGATCGGGCAGGAGATCCTCAAGCGCTACCTGGGCTTCGGGGGGAACGCGACGACGGCGCGCGTGATCGCGATCGGCATCTCGGCAGCCGGGCTGTTCGTGTTCCTCGCATCCGCCTACTACGTCCTGACGAACGCCGACCTGACCCTGCGCGAGGTGCTGCCGGGCGCAATCACCGCCGCGGTCATCCTCGAAGCGACGTTCCAGCTCCTACCGGTGTACGTGGACATCTCGAAGCACAACCCCGTGCTGCAGACGCTGTCCGGCCCGGCGATCCTGCTCGTCTGGCTCTACGTGATGGCGAACGTGATCGTGCTCGGCGCCGAGGTCAACTGGTGGCGGGGGAACCGCGCGCGCGCGACCGACCGCATCGAGCTCCGACCGGTCGAGGGGGCGATCGGCCACGAGGGGCCCCCGGTTGCCTGAGACCCGTACCGCAGCGACCATGAGGCGTCAGTCGCCAAGCGCGTCGCGCAGTGCGCGCGCCGCGAGTGCGCGGTGGGAGTGCTCCGCCTTCCACCCGTCGCCCAGCTGAGCGACCGTGCGCGACTCGCCGCGCGGGATGAACACCGGGTCGAAGCCGAAGCCTTCCTCCCCGGCAGGCGTGAGCGCGATCGCGCCTTCGAGCACGCCCGTGCCTCGAACCTCGCCGCGCTCGGGCGAGATCGCGACCAGCTCGCACACGTAGCGCGCCGCGCGGTCGCCGTCACCCACCGCGTCGAGCGCGCGCTCGACGTGGTGCCCCTCCGCCCAGCGCGCCGTCTGCACGCCGGGCCCGCCGGCGAGGGCAGCGAGCTCGATGCCGGAGTCGTCCGCGAGCATCCAGCGGTTCGCGGGCCCGACGAGCCGGCCGTAGCGTGCCTTGATGCGCGCGTTGTCGAGATACGTGACCCCGTCCTCCGGCGGAAAGTCGACGTCGCCGAGTAGCTCGAGCTCCCAGTCGGGGAAGAGCGCGCGGAACTCCTCGAGCTTGTGCGCGTTGCCGGAGCAGACGGTGAGCTTCACCGTTCCCAGCCGACGTCGGAGACCCCGCCGACCTCGGAAAGGCGCGCGATCAGCTCCGCGTTGACTCGATCGAGCTGGAAGATGAGGCGCCGCCGCTCGCCTTCGTGCTCGATGTCGAACCGCTCGATGCGCCGACGGCTCCGCGAGATCACCTCGAGCACGTTGTCGATCGCACCCGGTTCCACCTCGAGCAGCACGCGCGCCGAGCTCTGGCGCCAGCGGTCGATCGTCTTGTCGGAGAGGATGCGCAACGGCCAGAGCGCGAACAGCGCGATGCCCGCACCGATCGCGGCGGCCGCGTAGTAGCCCGCACCGCAGCAGATGCCGATCGCGGAGACCGCCCACAGGTTCGCGGCGGTGGTCAGGCCGCGGACGTTCATCCCGTCGCGAATGATCGCTCCGGCCCCGAGGAAGCCGATGCCGGTGACGATCTGCGCGGCAATGCGCGTCGGGTCGGCGCGCACGACGCTCGCGCCGCTCTGCAAGAAGCCCTCGAAGCCGTACGCAGAGACCACCGTGAAGATCGCGGAGCCGAGAGAGACGAGCAGGTGCGTGCGGAATCCCGCCTCGTGATCGCGGATCTCGCGCTCGACGCCCAGCGCGCCGCCGAGTGCGGCTGCGATTGCGAGCCGCGCGAAGAGCTCCCAGTGTGTGAGCTGCGGGATGCTATTCGCGAGGAGCTGCAATCGCAGCCTCCTGATGACGCTGGAGATCCTCGATGCCGACGGCCGCCAGGTCGAGAAGCTCGTCGAGGCGCTCGCGCTCGAACGGCACCTTCTCGGCCGTCGACTGCACCTCGACGAACCGGCCGTCGCCGGTCATCACGACGTTCACGTCTACGTCTGCGTTCGAATCCTCCGAGTAGTCGAGGTCGAGCAGCGAGACGCCGTCCACCACGCCCACGGACACTGCGGCGACGGAACCGGTGAGCGCCTTCGATAGACCGAAGCGGTCGAGCGCGCGGCGCGCGGCGACGTACGCGCCCGTGATTGCGGCGCAACGCGTCCCGCCGTCGGCCTGCAGCACGTCGCAGTCGAGGTAGACGGTGCGCTCGCCGAGCGCCTGAAAGTCGACGACGCCGCGCAGCGCCCTGCCGATCAGCCGCTGGATCTCGACCGTCCGGCCGCCCTGCTTCCCGCGCGCCGCCTCACGGTCAGTGCGCTCGCCCGTCGAGGCGGGGAGCAGCGAGTACTCGGCGGTCATCCAGCCGCGCCCGGAGCGGTAGAGCCAGCGGGGGACGCCATCCTGCACCGAAGCGGTGCACAGCACCTTCGTCTTCCCCTGTGACCACAGCACGACGCCGTGCGGCCGCTCGAGGAAGCTCGGGTCCGCCGCGACCGGACGCAGCTCGTCCGGGTTCCGCCCATCGTTGCGGCTCACGCGACTGCCTCCAGCTCCCTGACCTCGACGCGCTCGACCTCGCCGAGCGGCAGTTGCAGGAAGCGCTCGCCCAGCGACCGGAACAGCTCCGGATCGCCGGTCGTCAGGAAGCGGTACGTCCCTTCCCGCGCGCGGTCGTTGTCGAAGCCCTTGCGGGCGAGCGTCTCTGCGACCTCGCGCGCGGTCTCGTCGGCGGAGAAGACGAGCGTCACGTCGCGGCCGAAGGTGCGCTGGAAGATCGGGCGCAGCAGCGGGTAGTGCGTGCAGCCGAGGATCACCGTGTCGCAGCCGGCGTCCTTCAGCGGCTCGGCGTACTCGCGGACTGCGGCGACCAGCTCGTCGCTGAACGTATCGCCGCCCTCGACGAGCGGCACGAGCTTCGGGCATTCGACCGCCGTGAAGCGCACGCCGGCATCGAGGGCGCGGACGAGCGAGGCGTACCGGCCGCTCGCGACCGTCAGCTCCGTCGCGAGCAGCCCCACGCGCTGGTTCCGCGTCGCCTGGACGGCGGCGTGCGCCTCGGGGACGATCACCGAGACGACGGGCACCGACAGCTGCTCCTGGAGATCGGGCAGCGCCACCGCCGTCGCGGTGTTGCACGCGACGACGACCATCTTCACGCCCTGCCGCTCGAGATACACCCCGATCTCGTGCGCGAATCGGCGCACCTCGTCGCGGCTGCGCGGCCCCCAAGGCAAGCGCGCGTGATCGCCGAGGTAGACGAAGTCCTCGTTCGGCATCGTGACGAGGCACTCGTGAAGAACCGTGAGGCCTCCGACGCCGCTGTCGAAGACGCCGATCGGTCTCGCGTCGGTCGCTCTTTCGGGCATGCGGCGATTCTAGGGAGAGGGGTAGGCTGGCGCGCGTGAGGCGGCTTCTCATCGTCGCGGGCCTGCTCGCCCTCTGGGCCGCACCCGCGCAGGCGTTCTCGAAGCATTCGGGGACGCGGACGATGAGCGACGGGACGTCGATCGCCTACGACCTCTACGAGCCCGACGGGGCAGCTCCCGCCGGCGGCTGGCCCGGGATCGTGCTGCTGCACGCACTCGGCGGCTCCAAGGAGGACGTAGCACCGATCGCTGTCGTGGACGTGTCGCACGGGTACGCGGTGCTCGCGTACTCGGCCCGCGGCCAGGGAACCTCGACGGGCAACCTCGAGCTCGCAGGCCCGAACGAGACGTCCGACGAGCGCGCGCTCGTCTCGTTCTTCACCGGGCTGCCCGAGGTGAGCGACACCCAGGTCGGCGCCTGGGGCGTGTCGTACGGCGGCGGCCAGCTCTGGAACGGCCTCGTCGCCGGCATTCCGTACAAGGCCGCTGCGGTGAACATCGCGTGGACCGACCTCTACACCGCGCTCTGGCCGCAGAACGTCGCGCGATCGGCGATCGTCGCAGGGTTCGCTCAACGCGTGTCCGCGCGATCTCCGCTCGTCGCGTCGTACGCCACCGACGCGATCCAGTCGCGGAACCTCTCGAACGTGAAGGCGCTGGTCGGTCCGCGCTCGTCGTACACGCAGCTCCCGTCGGTCAAGACGCCCGTGTACATGTTCCAGGGCCGTGTCGACTGGGCGTTCGACGTCACGCAGGCTCTCAACGGCTACGCCCGAATCGCCGGGCCGAAGCACCTGTACATCGGGCAGTTCGGCCACCCGCCGTCCACCTTCCCGGGCCCGGACGCGAGTTACATGTTTGGCCAGGCGCTCATGTGGTTCGACCATTTCCTCAGGGGCGCGCCGAACGGGATCGAGGCGTCGAAGCCGGTGACGATCGCAGCGCGGACGGGGTCGAAGCGCGCCTCGTACGCCGGCGTCCCGAAGACGAAGGTGATCGCCGTCGGTTTCCGCGGCACGACCCTCGGCCCACGCGTCGGGCCGGTGTTCCGGCAGCCGCTCGAGACGTTCGGCGTCTCGCTTCTCAAGGTGCAGGTGCGCAAGGTGTCGAACTACCCCCGCCTCGTCGCGGTCGTTCTCGCGGGCAACGACGTCGTCACGCACGGCGCGATCGTCCCCAAGGTCGGGCTGCAGACGATCCGCCTCGCCAACTACGTGCAATACCTGCCGAAGGGAACGAGGCTGCGCGTGGTGTTCGGGCCGGACGGCGGCCGCGCCGATCTTGCGTACCTCGGCTTCGGCGACTCCGGCTCGATCTCGCTCGGACCGGCGTCGCTCTCGCTGCAGACGCTGACCCGGCCCGTCAGCGGATGACGCGCGCACTGATCGTGGTCGCGGCGCTGCTCGCGGTTCCGGTCGCGCTCGCCGGGGGCACGCCCGGCGTGACAGGGAAGACGATCACGATCGGCGGCACGGTGCCGATCACCGGACCGGCGGCGCTGTTCGGTTCGGTCGGACGCGGAGCGGAGGCGTACTTCAAGTACGTCAACGCGCGCGGCGGCGTCCACGGTCGAAAGATCGCCTACGTCTACCGCGACGACGCATACGAACCTGCGCGGACGGTGCAACTGACGCGCGAGCTGGTCGAGCAGGATCACGTGCTCGCGATCTTCAACACCATCGGCACCGACAACACGGTCGCCACCACCGACTACCTGAACGCCGCGAAGGTCCCGCAGCTGTTCGCAGGCACCGGCGCCGCGCGCGTCGGCGACAACTTCAAGACGCACCCGTGGACGATGGGCTACCTGCCGAGCTTTCGCGCCGAAGGCGTAATCTACGGACGGTCGATCGCGAAGCTCGCCGGTGCGAAGATCGCCGTCCTCGCGGAAGCGTCGGACTTCGGCAAGGACATGACCGACGGCTTGAAGAAAGGACTGGGCGCAAAGACGGCGGCGATCGTCGCCTCGCAGGAGTACCAGCCGACGGACACGTCGATCGACTCGCAGATGTCGTCGCTCCACGCCTCGGGCGCGAACGTGCTCGTCCTCAACGTCACCCCGCAGTATGCGATCCTCGCGTATCTCGCGGCGCACAAGTTCGGGTGGCATCCGAAGATCTACGTCAGCTCGGTCTGCATCTCCCCGAGCGTGATGGACATCATCCGCGGCAACGCACGGGAGCTTGCGAGCGGCTCGAGATCGATCGCGTTCGTGAAGGATCCGACCGACCAGGTGTGGGCGAAGGATCCCGTCGTCAAGCTGTACCGCTCGATCCTCGCGAAGTACGCCCCCGGCGCGAAGCCCGAGGACGTCTACAACTTCTACGGCATGAGCGTGGCGTACACGATGGTCGATGCGCTCGACCACGCGGGGAAGAGCCCGACGCGCGCATCGCTGCTCGCGGCGGCGCAGCACCTGGACGAGGTCAACCCGTTCATGCGGCCCGGGATCAAGATCACTACGAGCCGGACCGATTACTACCCGATCGGAAAGGCGCAGCTCGTGCGCTACGACCGCGTGCACTGGGTCGCCGTCGGTCCGCTCGTCTCCGCGAGAGGCTGAACAGTAAGGTCTCGGCGAGCGGCGGTTTGCCGCCGCCGCCTTACGGTGACATCCCGCCCGACCCCCCGGGCTGACCCGTTTTCACATCCGTTGAAATGGAGGAAGGGGAACACATGAAGAAGTCCATTCGCTTCGCCCTGCTGGCGGGCGCGGTATTTGCCTCGCTCGCGTTCGCGAGCTCGGCCTTCGCGTCGTTCGCACCGAAGCTCGTCGTCTCGTCGGCGACCCCGGCGACCGCGGGCGGCACCGTGCGCGTGGGCGTCGTCGTCTCGAACAACGACGACCCCACCGCGAGCGTCCAGATCTACGTCCCGGCCGCGTACAAGCTCGGCGCGCCCGCCGCGGGGACGAAGCTCGGCGACCTGACCGCAACGGCGTCGATCGCCGACCTCGGGGGCGCCGTCGTGCCGCTGAGCGGCGAGCTGCAGGCGATCGCGCCGACCGCGACGACGACCGCTGCGGCGGCGCAATGCGGGGTCGCTCCGGCACAGACGTGGAACCTCCACTTGACGCTCGCCGGACAGGTGCTCGACGTCCCGATGTTCGTCGTGACCGCGAGCGCGCCGGAGGTTGCCGCGGGCTACCAGGCGAAGCTCGTCGTCTGCCTGCCGCCTCCGGACATTCCCGCCGGAACGCCCGGTCGAGCGACGAACGGAGCCAAGCTTCTCTCGGCGACGTTCACCTCGTCGGCCGTCACGGAGCCCACGACGTCCGGCGACTACCGCTGGACGTCGCTCTGGACGCCGTACAACGCAGGGAGGGGGACGGTCAACCGCGCGGGCACCGTCGAGGTGCAGTCGATCCGGCACCTGCCCCTGCTCGTCAAGCCGACCGTCACGAAGAAGAAGGTGACGAAGTTCAAGCGCGTCAACGGCAAGAGGCGCACGATCGTCACGACGGCGGTGCGCGTCTCGACGACGGTGAGGGAGAACGGTGCCGCTCCGTCGTCGCTGACGGTCACGACGACCGCAGGCGGCAAGCGGATCGGGGCCGACTCGGGTGCGTTCGTGCTCGCGGCCGGAAAGTCGGCCAAGGTCACCGTGAAGGCCGTGATCGACAGCGACTCCGGGTTCGTCCCGAGCGCGGCGAGCGGAAGCACGCCCGCGGATCTCTTCTTCCACGATCTCGGCACAGCGGGCTGCGTGAAGACGGCGATCTTCGGCGGCCTTCCATGCAACGACGCGACGGTCGGCGGCGAGACGGTCACCGTCTCCGTGACCGTCAAGGGCTACCGCTAGCTGCGGTCTGATCGAGGAGGGGCCCGGCGCGGGCCCCTCCTCGTATCCTGAAGAGGTGGCTGCGCCGGTCCGGATCGGGACGTGCTCGTGGGCGGACGACGCCCTGTCGAAGCACTGGTATCCGGAAGGGACGCCGCCGAAGGAACGTCTCGCCTACTACGCCGAGCGGTTCTCGACGGTCGAGGTCGACTCGACGTACTACCGCGTCCCGACGGAGCAGATGGTCCGCGGCTGGGCCGAGCGAACGCCCGACGACTTCGTGATGCACGTGAAGGCGTTCGGCTTGATGACGCGCCATCCGGTGAAGCTCGAGCAGGTGCCGCCCGACCTGCGCGACGGCCTGCCGGTGGACGCGCGCGGGCGGGTCGACCGGCCGCCGCGCGAGCTGCGCGCCGAAGTCTTCCGCGAGTTCCTCGACTCGCTCGCGCCGCTGCGCGACGCGGGCAAGCTGGGCGGCATCCTCTTCCAGATGCCCCCGTATGTCGTCTGGAAGCCGTCGTCGCTCGACTATCTCGAGTGGGCGAACGAGCAGCTCGGCAGCGACATGATGCTCTTCGAGCCGCGTCATCGCTCCTGGTTCGCCGAGGACGTCCGCGCCGAGCTGATGCGTTGGCTGGAGGAGCGCGGCATCGGCTGGGTCGTCGTCGACGCGCCGAAGGTCGACGCCGGCAACGTTCCCGCAACGGTCGTTGCGACGACGACGCCCGTCGCGTACGTGCGCTTCCACGGCCGCAACGCAGGCACGTGGAACGTGCGGGGCGGCTCGGCCGCGCAGCGCTTCGACTACACCTACGACGAGGACGAGCTGCGCGAGTGGGTCGGCCCCCTGCGCGAGTTGTCGAACGAGTCGCAGCAGGCGTACGCCTTCTTCAACAACAACAACCAGACGAACGGCATCGCGCAGGCTCCCGCGGGTGCGCAGCTGCTGCGGAAGCTCCTCGAGGAAGAGCGCGTCCCGACCGCATGATGCGCGTCCTGTCGATCGTCCACGGTCCAGACGTCCGTCCCGAGCTCTTCGGAGACGTGATCGCCGGCGAGGGTCACGTGCACATCGAGTGGGACCTGCGCGAGCGCGGAGCTCCCGCCGGCACGTTCGATGCCGTGCTCGTCTTCGGCGGCGATCAGAACGTCGGAGAGGAGCTGGACCACCCGTGGCTCCACGAGGAGTACGACGCGCTTCGGCGGTGGGTCGGCGAAGGGGTCCCACTCCTCGGCGTCTGCCTGGGCGCGCAGACGCTCGCACACGCGCTCGGCGCGCCGGTGCGGGCGGTCGGCTCGACGCTCTCCGGGTTCTACGCATCCGAGTTGACGGATGCCGGTGTCGAGGATCCCGTGCTCGGCGTTCTGCCGCGTCGGTTCGAGTCGTTCAACGCGAACGGCTACTGGTTCGAGCCACCGCCGGGCGCGGTCGAGCTGGCGACGGGCCCCGTCCCTCAGGCGTTTCGCGCTAACGGCAACGCGTGGGGAGTGCAGTTCCATCCGGAGATCCGAAGAGACCAGGTGCTGCGGTGGTTCCGCGACGACCCGAGCGTCACGCGACCGCTCGACGAGATCGCAGCGGAGCTCGACGAGAAGCTCCCCGCATGGCAGGACCACGGACGCGCGCTCTGCCGCGCGTTTCTCGCGGCGGCCCGCCGTTGAGCCTCGGCTTCCCGATCGTCCTCTCGAACGGGCCGCCCGACGCTGCGGGGCTCCAGCGAGTCGCCGATGCCGGCGTGACGATGATTCGTACCGGGCGCGGGGACTGGACCGCGGGGGCGATCGATGCGCAGATCGCAGCGGAGCGAGCACGGCTCGACGCAGCCGCCGCGCACGGCCTCCAGTGCTGGGTGTGGCTCGGCGCGCTGACGAACCTCGCGCCGGGCGCGAGCGACGGGGCGTTGCGGCGCGTGGTCGACGCGCTGCGCACGCACCCGGCTCTCGGCGCCTGGAAGGGCCACGACGAGCCGGGCCACTCGTCGGTCCCGCCGGAGAACCTCGCGCGCGGATATCGCGTCGTGTCGTCGCTCGACCCCGCGCATCCGCTCGTGATCATCCAGGCGCCGCGCGGCTCCTCGGATGCCCTGGTGCCCTACCGCCCGGCCTTCGACATCGGCGGGGCCGACATCTACCCGGTCTCGTACCCGGGCGGGATCCACTCCGACCTCCCGAACAACGACCTGAGCCTGGTCGGCGACGTCACGCAATGGATACGTCACGCTGCCGGGACGAAGCCGGTCTGGGTGACGCTGCAGATCGCCTGGAGCGGCGTCCTCCCGCCCGACCACGTGCCACGGTTTCCCTCGAATCACGATCTGCGCTTCATGGCGTACCAGGCGATCGCGAACGGCGCGCGCGGGCTGGCGTTCTTCGGCGGGCACCTGAAGCAGGTGATGTCACCGGCCGATGCCTCGGCGGGTTGGAACTGGACGTTCTGGACGGAGTCGCTCGAGCCGCTCGTGCGCGAGCTGTCCTCGACGGCACTCGGCCCCGCCTTGACGGCGCGTTCATCGCAGTCGAACGTTCACACGCAGCCGCATTCGGCCGACGTCGAGATGGCGACGCGCCAGACGGCGAGGTTCCTCTACGTGGCCGCCGTGCGCCGCGGCGGGTCGCCGTCGCGAATCGGCATCGCCGGCCTACCGGCGGCCGTACGCGCCGGGCAGGTGCTCTTCGAGTACGACAACCAGCAGTTCCGCTCGGTAAGCGTCAGCGGCGGCGCGTTCCGCGACTGGTTCGCACCGCACGACGCGCACGTCTATCGCTTCGCGCTGTGAGCTGAACTCAGGCCTCGGTCGGCAGGTCGTCGTGACGCGACCACTCGTGCCACGAGCCGACGTAGTTCCGCGCGTCGTAGCCGAGCGAGCGCAGCACCTGCGTCGCGATTGCCGAACGCGAGCCGCTGTGGCAGTACGCCACGACCTCCGCGCCTTCGTCGAGCGCGAGCTCCGCGCGCACCTCGTCCGTCGTCAGCTCCATCAAGCGGTAGATGTCGAGGTGCCGCGCGCCTGCGATGTGGCCCTGGCGGGGATCACAGGGTTTTCCCGCGCTGCCGTCGTACTCGTGGCGCGAGCGCACGTCGAGCACGGTCACGTCGTGGAGCCGCCGCGCGAGCTCGTCGATCGCGATCTCCGTCAAGGCTCCAACCCCATCAGCCGGGCGAGCTGCTCGTAGAGCTCCGGCGCCGGCGGCAGCTCGGCCGGCGAGGCCGCCGTGCGCGCGACGCGCTTGACGTCGTCACGGTCGGCGCCCGTCAGGCGGGAGACGAGCGTCGGGTTCGCGGCCAGCGCGAGCTCGTCGCCCTTCGGCAGCTCGCCGTAGTAGGTCGGCACCGACAGGTACTCGTCGACCATCCGCCCGCGCTCGTAGAGCCTGAACCGCGCGACCTCGCCTTCGAGCGCGAGTGCCACGGTGACGGCGCCGAGCCGCTCCGACAACTCGCGCGCGAAGCGGCCGTGCGCCTCGCGATCGCGGTCGAGCACGGCGTCGACGACGCGGATCCAGCTTTCGCTCGCGTGCACCTCGGGCGACTCGAGCCGCGGGATGAACTGCGCAATTGCGCGTTCGACCGATGTCTCGTCGTCGCTCTGGACGTGCGTCGTGGCCCGCGCCTCGTCGTTCGGCGCCTCGACGAGGCGCCGTTCGAGTGCGTCGACGGGTGCCGCCAGCGAATGCGCGTATTCGACGAGGCCTAGCCGTCGCCATGCTGCGAGCGCCTCCGGATTCGAGGTCAGGACATCGAGGCTGACGTGCTTGGCGCCTTTCGCCTTCGCATCCGCGACGGCCTCGCCGAGCAGCGCCTTCGCGACACCTTGGCGGCGTGCGCGAGGCAGGACGTACACGAGCTGCACGTGCGCCCGCCCACGCACCGGCGCCTCGATGCGCGCGACGCCGAGGGGGCCTTCGTCGTCTTCGGCGACGAAGACGCCGCCCCCACGGAGGTCGTCGACCGTGTCGGCCCACTCCTCCGCCCACGACTCCGGCTGTCCGAATGGCTCGGGGACCTCCTCCTCGAGCGCCGCCCAGAGGTCGTGGAGGACCTGCTGGTCGGCCTCGGTCGCGCGGCGGATGTTCATGGCGTTCGTGCTCCGGTCAACAGGTAATGGGCGGAGAGGTTCTGGAAGGGGGCGAGCCTCGGGCCGAGCTCGTCCTCGGACACACCGTAGAGACTCAGTGCGGCCTTCCGCAGCGCGATGTCGCCGACCGGCCAGGCGCGTGGGCGGGCCAGATGCCGCGCGAGGAACCATTCGGCCGTCCATGGGCCGAGGCCGCGGATCGCGGTGATGCGCGCACGTACCTCGTCGTCTTCGAGACGCGCGAGCGCGTCGAGGTCGACGTCGCTGCGCGCGAGCCCGATCGCGTACTCCGCCTTGCGCCGCGAGAAGCCGAGCCCGACGAGCTCCTCCTCCGTCGCGGCGGCGAGCCGCTCGCGCGAGGGAAACGCATAGGCGTTCACGCCGCGCACGCCGAAGCGCTCGATCATCCGGTTGCGGATCGCAAACGCCGAGAACAGGGAGACCTGCTGCGCGGTGATCGACGTGACGACCGATTCGAAGGGGTCAGGCGCGAGCGGCGGCCGGAAGCCGGCGAGCCTGAGCGTGATCGGCCCGAGTACGGGATCGTCCGCCGCCCACGCGTAGAACGGCGGTAGGTCGAAGACGAGGCCGAGGAGCTTCTCGACCACGGGCCGCGTCTCGTCGTCGAGCGGCTCGACGTCGACACCGCCGGGCGCGAGCTCGATCCGCACTTCGCGGGTGCCGACGACGCGGTGCAGCCCGCCTTCGTGCCAGAGGTTCGCGTAGTCGACGCCGAACGCGCGGAACCGCTCGGTCGAGATCTCGAAGTCGTACGGCGAAGGAATCGGGAGCAGGGTCAACAGTCGCCTGCCTTCCTACTCGAGTCTCGGACCGAGAGGTGTCGGGCCGGGGACGACGCGCACTCAGAGGTGCGAGGTGACGCCGGCCTGGTCGTCGGCGGTCGACGCATCTTCGGCCCACGAGAACATGTACTTGCCGTCGTCGAGGTCGGCCGCGAGCGAGGTCAGCTTCAGCGGGTTGAAGGTGTCGCACATCACCGCGTACTCGTGCGTCTCCGTCATTCCGAGCGACTTCTCCGCCAGGCCCGGCTGCGGGCCGTGCGGCAATCCGGAGGGATGCAGCGTGATCGACCCCACGTCGATTCCCTTGCGCGACGAGAAGTTGCCGTCGACGTAATAGATCATCTCCTCGCTCTGCAGGTTCGAGTGGTGGTACGGGATCGGGACCGCCTCGGGATCGAAGTCGAGCTTGCGTGGACAGAACGAGCAGATGACGAAGTTCGGGCCGGCGAACGTCTGGTGCGACGGCGGCGGCATGTGGATCCGGCCGGTGATCGGCTCGAAGTCGTGAATCGAGAACGTCCACGGGTACACGTACCCGTCCCAGCCGACGACGTCGAAGGGGTGGTAGTCGATGACGTAGGTCTGGTACCCCCCGCGGACGCGAACCTTCACGACGTACTCGCCCTTCTCGCGGTGCGTGCGCAGCTCGGTGGGCGCGTGGATGTCGCGGTGGTAGTAGGGGGCGTGCTCCATCAGCTGCCCGTGCTCGTTGCGGTAGCGCTTCGGGATCGTGATCAGACCCGGCGTCTCGAACACGAGATACCGCTGCTCGCCTGCATCGTCTTCCACCGCGTCCGGCGCGAACCGGTAGGTCGTGCCACGGGGAACGACGATGTAGTCGCCGGGCTTGTACGGCAGCTCGCCGAAGATCGACTCGAGCGTCCCACTGCCTTGGTGGACGAAGATCACCTCGTCGCCTTCGCCGTTCCGGAAGAACGAGCTCATCGTCTCCGTCGGCCGCGCGAGCGAGATCTCGACGTCGTTGTTCCACATCAGCAACTGCCGCCCCGTGACCGCATCGCCCCCGGCGGGCACGTCCCACGTCCGCAGGTGTCTGTGCGCATGCGCGTCGGGCACCCACTCCTCGCGCACGATCGGCTCGAACTCGCCGAGCTCGATCACGCGGCACGGCGACTGCAGGTGGTAGAGGATCGACTCGAGGCCGGCGAAGCCCTCGAAGCCCATCACCTCCTCGGTGAGGAGGGTGCCGTTGTCGCGCGCGACGATGTGACGCTTCCTCGGCAGCTGACCCAGACGCTGGTAGAACGGCACGGATGGAGGATATCGCCGCCAGCATCGAGCGCGAGGTCGGGTCCTGGGAGGGCGTCACGACCCATCCCCACCGCTTCGGCGGCGTCGAGTTCCGTCTCGGAAAACGCGAGCTCGGCCACCTGCACGAGTCGTGGGCGGACCTGCCGTTCACCTCGCGGATCCGAGAGATGCTCGTCGAAACGGGCCGTGCCACCGAGCATAAGTTCGGCGTGCGCGGCTGGGTCTCGCGCGACCTGGACGACGAGGTGATCGAGCTCTTCCGGCTCTGCTACGAGCGGGCACAAGTCGCGAAGCGACTTGCCGAATCTCGGGAATTTGGTTCGGCTCCGCCGAATCCTGGTTGAGTGCGGGTGGAACCTGGTTCGTTTTTGAACCAGGTTCCTGAGCTTCGCACCGCCGGCGCGCCCGTGGTGGGCGGAACCTGATTTCGCCGGCTGCGGTGTGCGAGAGAAACTCGTCAACCTGGTTCAAAGACCGAACCAGGTTGGGTTCGGGTGGAACCTGGTTGAGTGCGGGTGGTTCCGTCGGTGCTGAGCAGCGCGGCGAAGCGCGCCGCGTCGACGTTCCCGCCCGAGACGATCACGCCGATCCGGCCCCCTGAGACGATCCCTTCACGGACCGCGGCGAGGGCGACTGCGCCGCTCGGCTCGATCACGAGCTTCAGCCGCTCGAACGCAAAGCGCATCGCCTCGACCATCTGATCGTCGCTGACGGTGACGATCTCGTCGACGAGGCGCGAGGCCACCTCCCACGTCAGCTCTCCCGGCGCATGCGTCTGCAGCCCGTCCGCGATCGTGCGCGGAACGTCGATCGTCACGATCTTGCCCGCGGCGAACGAGCGCTTCCAGTCGTCGCCGGCTTCCGGCTCGACACCGACGACACGCTGTACTCCCATCGCCTTCGCGATCGTCGCCGAGCCGGCGATGAGACCACCGCCGCCGACCGGCACGACGAGCGTGTCGACGACCCCCGCGTCCTCGAGCAGTTCGAGCGCAGCCGTCCCGGCGCCGGCCATCACCAGCTCGTCGTCGTATGGACGCACGAGCTCGGCTTCCCGTTCGACGGCGAGCATCGCGGCGATCTCCTCGCGGTTCTCGGTGTAGCGGTCGTAGCTCACGACCTCCGCGCCGTAGCCCCTCGTGGCCGCGAGCTTCGACGGCGGCGCGTCGGTCGGCATCAGGATGGTCGCGTGCGAGCCGAGCAGCCCGGCCGAGAGCGCGACCGCCTGCGCGTGGTTGCCGGACGAGTACGCGAGCACGGGCGTGCCGCGCTCGAGCGACGAGATCTTGTTGTACGCGCCGCGGAACTTGAACGCGCCGCCACGCTGCAGGCTCTCCGGCTTCAGCACAACGTGCTCACCGAGCGTTCGCGACGTGACGACCGGCGTGCGATGTGCGACGCCGTCCAGCACGCGCGCGGCGGAGCGGACGTCATCGGCCCCGATCACGCGATCGTGTTCCGCAGCACGCCGATGCCCTCGATCTCCAGCTCGACGACGTCGCCGCGCTGCAGCCAGCGGCCGTCGCCGTGCTCGAGGATGCAGCCGCTGCCGACGGTTCCGGAGCCGATCACGTCCCCGGGCGCCAGGATCGTGTTGCGGGCGGATTGCGCGAGCAGCGCGTCCCATTTGTGGAACATCGCTCCGAGCTCGCCGCGCGATCGTTCCTCGCCGTTCACGCGGGCGATCATGGTCCCGCGCGTCCCGTCGAACTCGTCCGGCGTGACGAGGACCGGGCCCAGCGATGTCGCGAAGTCCTTCCCTTTCGCAGGGCCGA
>JBJMKB010000044.1:0-19073 GCA_045806045.1 Gaiellaceae bacterium
ACACATCCCTGGCGCGAACTCGGTGCCGTGGGCGCAGGCCGTGCGCGAGGACGGCACCTTCAAGTCGCGCGAGGAGCTCGAGGAGCTCTACACGACGAAGGGTGTGATCGCCGGCGACACGCCGATCATCGCCTACTGCCGGATCGGCGAGCGCTCGGCGCACTCCTGGTTCGTACTGCACGAGTTGCTCGGCCGCGACGACGTACGCAACTACGACGGCTCGTGGACCGAGTGGGGCAATCTCGTGAACGTGCCGATCGAGAAGGACGTCTAGAGCGGTTAGGGTCGCGGCATGGGGCTGCCTCCAGGGCCGCGCACGCCGGGCATCTACAACACGCTGAGCTACTCGGTACGGCCACGCGCCACGAATGCGCGCTGGCATCGCAAGTACGGCGACGTGTTCACGGTGACATTCGCCGGCTTCGGCCGCGGCGTCGCGATTGCGGACCCGCACGCGATCCGTGAGCTCTTCACCGGCGACCAGTCGGACCTTCTGGCGGGCGACGCGAACGGATTCCTCACCCCGATCCTCGGCAAGCACTCGCTGCTCACGCTCGACGGTCCCGAGCACCTGCGCCAGCGGCGCCTGCTCTCGCCGCCGTTCCAGGGCTCGCGGGTAACGGGCTTTCGGGACGTGGTCCGCAACGCGGCCAACCGCGAGATCGACAGCTGGCGCCCGGGCTCCGAGATCGTCCTGCGCGACCACATGCGCCACCTGACCTTCGAAGTCATCTGCCGTGCCGTCTTCGGGGTCACCGAGCGCGAGCGGATCGAGCCGCTGCGTGACGCGCTGGTGGCGCTGGTCGACGCCTCGAAGTTCCTGATCGGCCCGGCGATCGTCCGCAAGGACCTCGGCCGTCTGAGCCCCGGTGGGCGCTTCCAGCGCACGCTGCGAGCGGCAGACAAGCTGCTCTACGAGGAGATCGAGCGGCGCCGCGGCGAACCGGACCTCGAGGATCGCAACGACGTCCTGTCCCTGCTCATGTGTGCTCGCGACGACGAGGGCAACGCGATGAGTGACGTCGAGTTGCGCGACGAGCTGGTCACGCTGCTGGGCGCCGGGCACGAGACGACTGCCACATCGCTGGCATTCGGAATCGAGTTGCTGCTGCACCACCCGGGCGAGCTCTCGGCGCTGCGCGCCGCGATCGCAGAGGACGGTGGCGAGAAGCGCCTCGAGGCGGTGATGCGCGAGACGATGCGCGTCAAGCCGGTGATCGATGCGGTCGAGCGGACGTTGACCAAGCCGCGCCGCGTGGGCGCGTGGGAGCTCCCCGCCGGCGCGATGATCTTCCCGTCGATCATGCTCGTGCACAAGCGGCCGGACCTCTATGAAGACCCCGGCGCGTTCCGCCCTCAGCGCTATCTCGACGCCGAGCCCGAGTCGTACGGCTGGCTGCCGTTCGGCGGCGGGATCCGCCGCTGCATCGGCGCGGCGCTGGCACAGGCCGAGTTCATCGAGGCGCTGCGCGTGATCGTCATGCGCACCGAGCTCGAGGCACTCGCGGCGAGGCCGGACCCGATCGTCCTGCGCGGCGTCACGCTGGTGCCGAAACACGGCGTCCGCGTGCGTGTGAAGTCAGTACAGCCGTTCGAGCAGGTGCTCGACGATGCGCGCGGTCGCGCCCCAGATCAGGTTGCCGTCGACGGTGTAGGTGGGGGTCTTGAACGGGACCCCCTTGCGCACTAGCCGCTTCATCTCGTAGCCGGCGACGAGTTGCGGTACCGACAGCTCGATGATGATCTCGACCTCGGTCGGCTGTGGCGTCCAGGCGTGCCCAGGCTTGATCACGCCGACGAACGGATGAATCTTGTAGTTCGTCACGAACGTCCCGACCGGCGGCAGCGCACCGACAACCTCGACGTCGCTCGGGTCCAGGCCGATCTCTTCCTGCGCCTCGCGCAGCGCGGTCGTGTGGAGGTCTTCCTCCGGGAAGTCCTGGCGACCGCCGGGGAATGAGATCTCGCCGGCGTGGTGGGAGAGGTCGTCGCGCCGCTTGGTGAAGACGGCATGCAGCGCACCGCTGTCGAGATAGAGCGGAACGAGTACGGCGGCGTCGACGCGGCCCCCGACGGCGTCCATCGCGGCAGCCTCTTCGGGGCTGAGCAGGACGGCTCGGAGTTCGTCGGGGGTCAGAGCAGCTCGAGCTTCTCGTCGAAGATGACTTCGCCCTCGAGGGTGCGGTGCACCGGACAACGCGCGACGATCTGCATCAACCGCTCGCGCTGATCCTCGGGGAGCTCCTTCGGGAGCTTGACGGTCATCTCGAAGCGGGTCGGTGAGCCGCGCTGCGCCGGCTCGTAACCCACGGTCACCGATACGTCGCCGATGTTCCAGCCCTTGCGGTCTGCGTACATCTCGAGCGTGACCGCGCTGCACGACGCCAGCGACGCGGCCAGGAGTTCCTGCGGCGACGGCCCCTCGTCGTTGCCGCCGTCCTTGCGCGGTTCGTCGGCGGTCAGCACGTGATCGCCGCCGCGGATCTCGACGGTGTGTGTGAAGCCGCGCTTGCGAACTGCTCTTGCTTCTCTCATCCGCGGCCTCCAAAGAGCTCGGGGTTGGGTTCGTCGGCGAACCGGGCCATCGCGTAGACGGCGTCGGAGGCGCGGTTCAGGTAACGCAGCACGGTGTCGTCTGCAAGTTGCCCGTCTTCGCGCATTGCTGAAACCCGCCGTTCGGCGCGGCGGATCGCCGTCCGTGCCACGTCGAGCCTGGCCGAGAGTTCGGTGCCGCCCGGGATCACGAACTTCGGTGGGAGGTCTACGCGTTCCATGTAGCGGTCGATCACCGACTCGAGCGCCTCGACCATCTCGGTCGTGACCTTCGAGACGCCGGCTTCGAGCCGTGCGGCGGCCTCGGGCGCGGTTGCGAGCTCGGCGCCCGCGATGAACAGCTCGTTCTGGATGCGCAGGATGTCGTCGTAGATTTCCTGGCTTCCCTCGCGCGCGGCCGCGCGAGCGAGTCCGAGCTCGGAGGCAGCCTCGTCGACCGAGCCGTAGGCCTCGGGGCGGGGGTCGGACTTCGCGACGCGCCCGCCGTACCAGAGGCCGGTGCTGCCGTCGTCGCCCTTGCGCGTGTAGATCTTCACGGTCATTACTCGAGTGGGCTGACCAGCAGGCCGGTCGGGATCTTCGGGTAGAAGAAGGTCGACTTGGGCGGCATCGTCTCGCCGGCGT
Organism: Gaiellaceae bacterium; assembly: GCA_045806045.1. Classification (GTDB taxonomy): domain Bacteria; phylum Actinomycetota; class Thermoleophilia; order Gaiellales; family Gaiellaceae; genus PALSA-600. The sequence goes on from JBJMKB010000044.1 coordinate 3,178, forward strand.
TGGCCACCTCGCGGACCTGGTCGATCGGCGTGCCGCGCATGATGAAGGCGGCGTCGGCGCGACCGTCGTTCACGGCGGCCAGCGCGTCGTCGAGATCCTTCGAGTAGGCAAGGCCGTTCAGGTGCGAGATGTCGTCCTCCGACAGGCCGACCGGACCGCGCAGGATCAGCGCCTCGAGCGCGGCCGTGTCGAGCCGACGGTAGGCGTCGGGCTTGTCGGGCAGCGCGTCGGTCAGCGACTTCGGGTCCTTCAGCGTCAGCCGGTAGGGCTGCTTGAAGTGGGCGTCGATGTAGCCGAACGCCGGCAGCTCACCGGCAGGCGGCTCGATGTCCTCGAGCTCGACCTTCTCGATGTCGAAGTGCTCGCGCAGCGTGCTCGCCAGTGCCTCCTGCTTGGCGGAGTCCTTCAGGTCGGTGAGCAGGCGATGGGTGGGGAGGATCACCATGCCCGGATCCTCCATCGAGCAGAGGAACTGCAGCACGTAGTTGTGCTCGCCCTCACCGCCGATCTCTGCCGCGTAGACGCGTGCCGTCTCGTAGCGATGGTGGCCGTCGGCGATCAGGAGCTCGCGCTCGCGCAGCGCTTCCTGGAGGTTGGCGATCACCTCGGGGTCGCTGCAACGCCAGAGCCGGTCGGCAATCCCGTCGGCGTCGACCACGGTGGCGAACGGCTCGCCTTCGGTGACCGGCGCGAGCACGTTCCAGGCCTGGTCGCCGGGGTCGTGGAAGAGGCTGAAGATCGGGCTGAGGTTGGCGCGCGTGGCGCGCGTCAGGCGGAGGCGGTCCTCCTTCGGCCCGGGGTGGGTCCGCTCATGCGGGCGAATGCGGCCCTGGCCATAGTCCTCCACGCGCACGCGTGCGAAGAAGCCGGTGCGATTGAGCGTCTGGCCGCCGAGCCGGAACTGCTGGCGCATGATCCAGATCGAGGGCTCGCTCTCCTTGACCATGACGCCCTGCTGCATCCACGCCTCGAAGATGTGCTCGGCGTGCGCATACGGGTCCTCGCCCGGTTCGGGAGAGGGCAGGTCGACCTCGACGATGTTGAAGGGGCTCTTGGCAACGAGCTCGCGTCGCATCTGATCGTCGATGACGTCGTAGGGGGGAGCGACGAGGTTCTCGAGCGCCCCCGCAGTACGCGTGTCGTAGCGGACCGCGTGCAGCGGCTGGATTTCTGCCATGGCGGTTGAAGCTACTAGGACGGGTGAATTAGCCCGATTCCGTCCGCCACGTATGGGAACATATGTTCGTGACACACCCGGCATACATTCGCGAAAAGGCCCGCGAGATGCGGGTGGAAAAAGACCTGACGATCGACGAGATCGCGGAGCGGTTGGGGATCTCGCGGCAGACGATCGCCTACTGGCTGCGCGACCTGCCGTTGCAGCGGAAGCGCCGCCGTGACACGGAGGCGTGCCGGCGTCGCGACGCGGAGAACTCACTCCGCTACAAGGAGCGGCGCGACGCGGCGTACGACGAGGGCTACGAGGACTACGACGTGCTCATCGCGGAGCCCGGATTCCGCGATTTCCTCTGTATGTACATCGGCGAAGGAAGCAAGCGAAACCGCAATTCGGTTGCGATCTGCAACTCCGATCCGACGGTCTTGATCTTGGCGCAGCGCTGGATCCGGCGCTTCGCGCGCAACAAGATCGACTACACGCTCCAGTACCACGCCGATCAGAACCTCGAAGAGTTGCGGCACTTCTGGGGCGAGACTCTGGGCATCGAGCCCGGCTCGATCCGCATGCAGCGAAAATCGAACAGCAACCAGCTCGCCAAGCGCACATGGCGTTCACGCCACGGCGTCCTGACGATCAGGGTTGGGGACACCTACTTTCGCTCACGGCTGCAGGCGTGGATGGATCGGGTGCGCTTCGAATGGCTAGATTTGCCCTAACGGGGCGTAGCTCAGCCTGGTAGAGCGCCGCGTTTGGGACGCGGAGGTTTCGCTGGTTCGAATCCAGTCGCCCCGACTAGTACAAGACGCGCGATTCCGGTACCGGATCGCGCTCGTCCCTGGCCATGCGCGCGCCTCGGCCGATCCCGCCGGCCTCGCTTTCGCGGCTATTCAGAGGCTGTTTTCGGGGTCGAACGGAGCAGATCCGTAGCACGTGGCCGTCTTGCTACGTCGCAAGCCTCTAGTCCCGCGCTGCCTAGGTCCACGTTATTGGTCCAACAAGGTGCTAATAGCAGTTGCCATGACGCTATCACCGCACTACAGTGCGGGCTACCGTGACCAGCGATTTCCTCGCGGACGCCCAGCTGGACCTCCTAGCGGATCGCTTGGAGCAACTGGACGAGGGCGAGATCGCCGCGCGGCGTGACGCCCTCCGCCGTGCGGAACAAGACGCCGAGCGGGATGCCAGCGACGCGGCTGAACGCCTACGCCGCGTCAAACGGCGTCGTCTTGTGGTTGATCTGCTGTTGGTCGGTAAGTCGGACACCGCCGTTGTCGAGTACAAGTGGCCGGCAGGGGAGTACTGCCTCAACCGCGTCAATGATCCGCGCGGTCACCAGCGCGCGGTAATCGAGATCCTGAGCGCTGCGAGCGAACTGCTCACGCCGTTCGAACTCCGCGAGCGCCTCCGCGACAACTTGGCAGTCGATCTCTCGTTGCCGGCCATGCAGAACTTGCTCTCACGGATGGCTCGCCGCAACCCGCCGCTCGTCGCCCGTCCCGCGCGCGGTCTGTACGGCCCGCCGCCGCCGGACGTTTTGACGGTGTCGTCCACGAATGGTGGTAGACGTAGACGAAACCACGAACAAACGTTCGATTGAGGAGAGCCGACCCAAACAAAGAACCAGTGACGAAGACGGTCCCAAGGAGGCGGGTCTAAGCGCCTCCGAGGGACCTCGACCACCAGAGCAACCCCTTGGAAAGGATGTCCTTCGATGGCCGTAGTGGCAACCCTAGCGGCGGGCGCGGCGCCCGCCACAGTCGTAGTGCGTTACCTGCTCCCGAGCGGAATCGCCGCCGTACCCCGACCCATGCCCGTGCCGGAAGCGGGCCCGCCGGAACCGCCGAAAAGCGATCCGCCGCGCGAGTCGAACGATGCTCATGAGCCGCCCGAACCGTGGCTCACCAAGCGTGAGCTTGCGCAGCATTACCGCTTCACGGTTCGTTGGGTGGAAACGATGGTCGTAGCCGGGATGCCGTCGCGGCTGATCGGCCACCAGCGACGTTTCCGATTGTCGGAGTGCGATCCATGGCTCCAGGCTCACTGGCGGAGCTAGCGCGATGGCGCGCAAGAAGGAAGGTCCCCCGTACCAACGCTCCCCCGGCCGCTGGTCGGGAGCCATTGACCACGGCGGTGAGAAGCACTGGGTCGGCACCTTCGACTCACCCGAGACGTGGAAACTGGAAGCCGCCAAGTTGCGCGTCCGACTCACGGAGGAGCCCGAAGATGCTCCTCCGCCGCCGAAGACGATCCGCGACTTCGTCGAGACGGACAACTGGCCCGAAGCGAACGGAGGACGGCAGCGTCGCCGCGATGTGACGCGCGAGAGGATGCTCGAAGGGATCAAGCCGCTCCTCCGCGATTTCGGCGAGCGGGCTCTCGATGGCGGGATCTCACGGCAGGAAGCCGCCGACTGGGCACCGGAGCACCGCGGCGGCGCGAAGGTGGCGCGCACCCTGTTCGGCGACGCCGTGAGGATCGGATTGACCGAGCGCAACCCGTTCCGCGATCTCGGCCTGGCACCGCAGCACGGCCGTCGCCGGATCCGCGTTTTCAGCCAGGAGGAGTTCTCGCGGTTGGCGGAGGCGGCGAGGCGGAGTCGCGCCGACGAGTACGGCGAAGTACTGAGGGCCATCATCGTGTGGCAGGGCACCGAAGCCACGCGCAACGGCGAGACGTTTGCCGTCGAGTGGGATCACATCCACTTCGACACGAATCGCGTCGACATCGTCCAGCGGGTCGACTACAAGGGCCGGCTCGGACCACCGAAGAATGGTGAGGAGCGGACTATCGTGCTGACGCCGCCGGCGAAGCGCGAGCTACTCCGCATGCCGCGCCTTCACGAGCGGTTCGTCTTTACGACCGTCCGCGGCAACCTCTTCCGTCAGTCGAGCTGGGCCTACTACTGGCATCCCGTGCGGGCGGCGTTCACGGCCTCGCTGCCCCCGAGCCACTGGTTGCCGCGCCGGATTGCGCGCAACCCGGACGACCAGCTCGACTTCTACGAGCTTCGTCATCGCGCGGCGACCTGGCTGTGCGAGCCGCCGCCACGCGGACTTGGCCTCAGCGACTTCGACACGTCGATCCAACTCGGGCACACCGACGGGGGCGTGCTCGTGTCGGAGCTGTATAGCCACCGCGAGGAGGACGGCGCGCTGGAGCGGATCGATACGGCGTGGCAGAGCCTTATCGAAGAGGAGGGGGACGAGTGGTGATTGCACGGCGGGGCGGCAGGGCCGCACCGAAGTCTCCCGGCCGATGCTCGTTGCCGGACGCGCGCGGTGTCCGTGCGCCTTCGATCATCGGGAGCTACTGCTTGTCGTCCGAAGCGGCAGTTCCGGCTACTCGCGCTTCGCGCCTGCCCCACGCGTATTGGTTTCGAGGTCTGCCTGAGGCCGCCGCGCTCGTGGCGTGACGAGCTTGATGTCGACGACGTCGTCGAGCGGAATCGAGTCGCACGTCAAGTCGGGACGACCGCCGGGAAAGAAGCTCGTGATCTCCGTATGGCCGTCCTCGGTTTCGAACCCTCCGAAATCGACTCGTTCGACGCTCGTTGACCCATCCTCGAACTCGAAGAACACGTCAACGATGTCGCCGTCCTGAAGCTCAGCGGCGTATTCCGCGAGGTCCTTTTTCACGGCGCGATGGCTACGGCGCCTCCAACGGACCCGCTCCTGCTTTCGTCCCGGACGCAGCTAGGGCTTGTCGTCCTGCGCGGCAGGGGTCCGGTCGGTCGCGCCACCTTCACGACCATGAAGCTCGTGAAATGCCGCGACGTAGTCGTCCGGCCCTAACTCGCTCTGACACCACTGAGAAAAGACCTCCGCTCCATTGTGCGGTCGGCCTGCCAGTTTGAAGGGTTCTTGCATCGCTATGCACTGCCCAGCGGTGCCATTGAGGTATTCCGCGATTTCATTGTCTGCGTGATAGCGAGCGTCCTCAGGCACCTCGGCGCGCCAGACCGTCACCCGCTCCTCGTAATAGGAGTCGCGTTCCGACTGGCTAGGTGCAGGAAAACGGATGAGGGCGCGGACTGAATACCAGTCGAGGTACGGGTCGTGATCATGAGGAGAACGCTCCGCGCGCTTCGTGATGAGCCTCAGCCCGACCACGGTGTCGAGCGGAATCAGATCGCCCGCGTAATCACCTCGCCAGAGGTAGTGGTGCAGATACGCGACGCCATCGAGCGTGCCGATGGAGTGAAAGTCGGCCTCCTCTTCGACCACGGAGCCATCGTCCAGGCGAACCGACACCCCGACGATGTCGCCGTCTTCAAAGACGTGGAAATCTGAGCTGATCGGCATTAGGCCACCGTAGCTAGCCCTTCCGCTCCCGTCCGAAAGGGGGTATCCACTTCATTACCCCTGTTTCAGCCACCTGGCCCGGAGGCGCCACCGAGCCATATGGGTCCGTCGGTGGTCATGCCGAGCTGCCGGGTGTCAGCGAGCGGCGGAGGCCGCAGCTCCGGCGGAGCTGGCCGACTTACCGGTCTGAGCGCCTCGTGACGCATCACTTTCCCGTAGCTCATGGCAGGGTGATCTTGCCCCCTGCGCTAAGGCTCCGCCGACGGCAGGGTGAAGATGGGTGCCAAGAACCGGCGTCCCGCCGGGGAGACCCCACGGTTAGCCCATGAGCGAATACACACCCGAGATCTACGAGGACGAAAACGGCGGTCAGCCGTTCGTCAAGTTCTTCGAGAGCCTGCCGAAGCACAAGCAGGACCTCTTGGAGGCGACGATTCTGGAGCGCCTCAGCCTGCTTGGGATTGGGCTGTGCCAGGAGAAGTCGCACGGCCGGCAGCTTGGCGGCGGCCTCTTCGAGGTCAAGACTGAGGCGACCGAGAGCGAAGTCAAGGGGCTCTACGAGGATCGAGACGTAGCGGTTCCAGAGGGCGTCGGTGGAGACGTGCTGTTACGCACGTTCTGTCACGCGTTCGGCGAGAAGCGAATCCTCCTTCTGCACGGCTACGACAAGGGGCTCAACCCGAAGCACAAGAAGCAGCAACAGGAGATTGAGAAGGCGCGGAAGCATCTGAAAGCCTGGCAGCAAGCTCAGAACAAGCAGAAGGCCGCTGATCGCAAGCGCCCGCCCACCGCCGCCGACCTGGCCACCCGCGCCGCTGCGGCAGTAGCGCGGACCTTTGCGGCGTGGATCGAAAAGTTCAAGAAGCGGAAGAAGTAGCCGATACTTGACCGTATAGGGTTTAACACATACGCTTGCGCGGTAAGGAGGAACCCGTGACCACCACGTTCAAGGACTACATCGAGCAGAACACTGACCAGACGGACGAGATCCGCCAGGCGCAGCGTGCTGCTGCTCGCGAAGCCGGCCGCGTGGGCGCCCAGCTCCTCAAGCGTCGCCTTGAGTGCAGCATGACTCAGACGCAGCTCTCGGACCGCTCGGGCGTACCGCAGCCCGAGATCAGCAAGATCGAGCGCGGGCTTGGCAACCCGACCGAGGACACCCTCTTCAAGCTCGCGTCCGCGATGGATGCACACCTCGACGTGGTGCCCAACCACGCCGAAGAGCCGGCTCAGCTGGCTCCCGCGCTGGCTTAGTCGGTTCCTCGGCTCACCCGCGGCCCAGGCGCGGTCGACGTAGTCCATGGACAGACCGGGGTCGCGCCTACCGGCATCGAGCTTCACCCGGCGCTGAGCTTTAGCGCGAAGGGCTGCTGACGTCCTTGAGTCGAGGCCGTAGCACGCGGCGTAGCAGAGGCACCGAAGGCCGGACCGGTGCCGATTTCTCGCTATCCGGGGAGACTGGACGCACAAAATCGCAGCTGATTGCGCGCCGCGAACAGCTCCGCGGGGCCTGGCCTCGACCCCCGAAGGCTTCAGCTCCGGCGACGGAGCAACCGGCGGAGCAAGCTTTCGCTTCAGCCCGATCTGGCGGATTCTTTACCAGCCGCCCCGATCTCAACGGCAAGCACGCGTAGCGGGGCGCGCCTGCCCCGTCGTGGCGCTCGGCGCGGTCGAGAGCGCGCAGGACTTAGACGCGGATCTCGCCGTGCTTCAACGCGAGCGCGAGCGCATGTACGCGGCTGTTCGCGTGCAGCTTCCGCATCAAGTTACGGACATGCGTCTCCACCGTAAGCGGCGAGAGCCAGAGCTCGGCGGCCACCGCGTTGCTCGTTTTCCCGCCCGCGATCAGCGTCAGTACTTCGCATTCGCGAGCGCTGAGGACTCCGGGTTGTGCCGACGAGCTCAGTAGATCCGCGACGCGAACGTCGACGTACTCGCCCCCGGACGCTACGGCGTCGATGGCCGCGAACAACTCGCCCGGCGGCCCTGCCTTCATTGCGAACCCGCGCACGCCGCTCGCGAGTGCCTTGACGATCACGTTGGCGTCGCCGGTGCCGGTGTAGAGCAACAACCCGAGGGCCGGGTCCGCGGCCAGCACCTCGCGCGCCATCTCGAGCCCGCTGCCGTCTGGAAGCCCGACATCGACGATCGCGACGTCCGGCCTGCGGCGCAGGATCATGTCCTTCCCCTCGTCAGCCGTGCCGGTCGTGCCGGTGATCCGATACCCGCGAGTCGAAAGCAAGAGCTCGAGGCCGCGGCGTACCGCGTCCTGATCCTCGACCAGGACGATCTGGTGCGGCTCGTTCATTGCGCCATCGCCGGCGCACGGACGCGTTCCGCGTGCGGGATGCACTCCATGAACGCGTCGAAGACATCCGCGTCGAAATGGGTGCCACGCTCCTTCGTGATCATCCCGACCGCCTCGTCGATGGACAGGGCACGACGGTAGGCGCGGTCCGATGTCAACGCATCGAACACGTCGGCAACGGCGGCGATACGGCCCTCCAGCGGGATCGCTTGACCGACGAGGCCTTGCGGATATCCAAGCCCGTCCACCCGCTCGTGGTGGGTGTACGCGATCGTTGCTGCAAGCTCGAGCACTTCGGAAGCGGATCCACCGAGGATGGTGCGCCCGAGTTCCGCATGCTCCTGTATCTCGGCGCGCTCCTCCGGCGTCAGCCGGCCGGGCTTCCGAAGGATCCGATCCGGGATCCCGATCTTTCCCACATCGTGAAGTGGGCTCGCCGCACGGATCAGATCGCACCGCTCCGCCGTCAGGCCTAATTGCGTTGCGCACAGCCAGCAGTAGCGGCCCATACGCTCCACATGCGCGCCGGTCTCACCGTCACGGATGGCAATCGCGCGCGCAAGACGGTCGATCGTCTCGTCGCGCGAGACCACCAACTCTTCGGTGCGCACTTGGACGAGGCGCTCGAGGCTCTCGCTGTGCGCGCGCGCCGTAGCCTCCAGGTGCCGCCGGATCAGCGCGTTGCGGACGGCGATCAGAAGTTCGCTGCTGCCGAATGGCTTGACGAGAAACCCGAACGCTCCCAACAGCAACGCGTCTTCCGCCACGTCCGGATCGTCCACACCCGTGACCATCACGACCGCCGTGTCTGGGGCCTGGGTCAGCAACCCGCGGATCAGGCCGAGGCCCGAGCCGCCGGGCATTGTTATGTCACAGAGGACGAGCGCGAACGGGCCGGCGGCGAACGTAACCTCCGCTTCGGTCGCACTCGCTGCCTCGACACACGTGTATCCATGCCGCGTGAGAATCCGCGACAAGATGCGGCGAAACGCATCGTCGTCGTCGACGATTAGCACTCGTGCGTCTGCACCGGTCCTCATGCCTTCACCGCGCGCGCGGTCAGCGCCGCGCCAACGGCCGCGAGCAAGTCCCCGGCGTGAAACGGCTTCTCGAGGAACGCGATGTCGGCGTTTCGCACGCCTTCAACCATCATCTCGTCGTCCGTGTACCCCGACATGAACAGGACGCGGAGGCCCGGCCGGCGCTCGTGTAGGCGCGCGGCCAGCTCGGGCCCGAGCATCTTCGGCATCACGACGTCCGTGAGCAGGAGATCGATCGCCGTGTCGTGCTCGGCCGCGATTGAGATCGCCTCGAGCGGCCCGGGAGCGGTCAGCACTGCATAACCCCGCGTCGCCAGAATGCGGGCCACCAGACGGCGGACCTCGGGCGCGTCTTCGACGACAAGGACCGTGGTGCCCGCGGCGTCGTATGTGTCCACGATCTGGAATTCCTCACTCCGGCGCGCCGGGGGTTCGTCGCTGGCCGGCAGCCAGATCGCGACGGTCGTCCCCTCGGAGACAACCGAACGCAGCTCGATGTGGCCGCCTGCGTGGTGGATCGCTCCGTACGCACTCGAAAGCCCCAGGCCTGTCCCGAGGCCCCTTGGCTTGGTGGTGAAGAACGGCTCGAATGCGTGCTCGAGCTGCTCGTCGTTCATGCCGCAACCCGTGTCGCGCACCTCGATGCCGACGTAACGGCCGGGATGAAGCGGCAGCGACCCGGCGTTGTCCAAAGTCACGTTCTTGGTCGTGATGCCGAGGACCCCGCCTTCGCGCATTGCGTAGCGGCTGTTCACGGCCAGGTTTACGAGCACCTGCTCAAACTGGCCGCGGTCGGCCTCCACCGTCCAGAGCGACGGCTCACAGTTCGTCTCGAGCTCGATGTGCTCCCCGAGCGTGCGCGTCAGCAGCGATCTGGCCTCGTCCACTATCTCGTTCAGATCGACGAGCTCCGGCTTGAGCACCTCGCGCCGGCTGAAGACGAGCAGCTGCCGGGTCAGCCCGGCTGCGCGCTCCGCGGCCAGCTTGATCTCCTGGACGTCATCGCGAAGCGCATCGTCTCCGATCTCCGCGATCACGAACTCCGCGTAGTTGATGATCACGGCAAGCATGTTGTTGAAGTCATGCGCCACCCCTCCCGCGAGTTGGCCGACGGCCTCCAAGCGCTCCGCCTGCCGCAGCCGCAACCCCAAGGCAGCTGCCTGCTCCCGCAAGGCGACAGCTTCGGTGACGTCGCGCGTGATGCCGCCGGTGCCTACGACCTCGCCAAGTGGGCCGGTAACCGGAAACAACGTCAGTGCGGCTGTCAGCTCTCGCCCGTCCTTGCGCACCACCGGCAACTCGCGGTTGCGGACCGACTGGCCCGACACCACGCTTTCGATCATCAGGCGCTGGGCGCTCAAGGCCGCGGGCGGCACGATGATGCTGATCGGTTCGCCGATCGCCTCCTCTTCCGCCCACCCGAAGATGTCGGTTGCCGCGCGGTTCCAACTGGTGATCCGCCCGTCCAGGTCTGTCGAGATGACGGAGTCCGTCGAGTTCTCGACGATCGCGGCGAGCTCGCGGCTCCGCGCCTCCGCCTCGATACGGGCCATTGCGCTCCCGAGTCCGTTTGCGATGGCTTGGAGGAAGTCCACGTCGGTCGCGCTGACGCTGTGCGCGCTGTGGAAATGCGCGATCACAACGCCGAACGCACCGCGCGGGCCCATGATCGGCGCGCTGGCGCTCGCCACCACCCCCAGCTGGAGCAGCACCGGATTGGAGCGGAAACGGGTTTCGAGGGGGAGGTTCTCGCTGACCACCGGTGCGCCCACCATCAGCGTGTATCCAGCTTGGGACCCGTTGCTCGCGGGCGTGGTCGTCTGCCCTGGGACGACGCCCTTCATCACGGTTGCCGCGCTGACGATCAAGGACTCGCCGCCGTCCAACAGTTCCAGGATGGCCGCAGCGTCAGCCTCGACGCCGTCGATGACCTTCTCGACCGCCTCCTCGAACAGCTCACGGCTCGACCCTCCGGCCAGCGCCTTCTGGCCGAGCGCGGCGACCGCGGCCTGCTGGCGTGCGCGTCGCTCCACGTCCTTCGACACGCGCACGATGTCGTTCCTCGCGCTGTCGAGCTCGCTCATCTTCTCGACGAGCTTGTGGTTGAGCGCCCTGAGGCGGACGCGCTCTGCGTCGGGTGACGCGGGGGGCGGGGCAGCGAACGGCGTCGCGAGTGCGTGCTCGGCCACCCGGAGGATCTCCTCCGGGGGTGCCGGCTTCGCGATTACGTGCGCGACGCCGCATTGCCGCCCGATCTCGCTCGCCTCGTCGGCTCGGAATGTCCCGGTACAGAAGATGACAGCGGGCTGACGGATCTTTGTGCTGCTGCGAAGGCGGCGAACGAATTCGTACCCATCCATCTGTGGCATGAGGATGTCGCTGACGATGAGATCTGGGGAGCGTGCGACGGCCATCTCGAGCGCCTCGTCGCCGCTCGAAGCTTCGATCACCTGGTGTCCGGCGTGCTCGAGCACCGTACGCAGCAGCGCGCGCGAGTCCGCCTGATCGTCGAGTACCAGTGTGAGCGTCACAGGAATGCCCCGATCTCGCGAATGAACGACTCGGGGGAGAGCGGCTTCGAGAAGTAACCGTCGAAACCCGCCTGAAGGATGTCGTCGCGGTCGCCGACCATCGCCATCGCGGTCACTGCGATGATCGCGACGCCGTCGAGGCGTGGCTCCTGTCGTAAGCGAGCCGTCGCCTCGTAGCCATCCACGCCGGGGAGGTGGAGATCCATCAGGATCAGCTCGGGCGGCTCCGCGAGCGCGCTGGCAATCCCAGCTTCGCCGTCGACGGCCATCACGACGTCGTGGCCTCCGTACCGGAGAAGGCAGTCGATCAGGTCCCGGTTGTCGGCGTTGTCCTCGACCACGAGAATCCGCGCCATTACTTCCGTGTTTCGTAGAGCGAGAGGACGAACGTGGTGCCTCGCCCATTCTCGGTTTCGAACCCGATCGACCCGTTGAGAAGGTCCGCGAGCTTTTTGCTGATGTAGAGCCCGAGCCCGGTGCCCTCCGCGCGTCCGGACTTGCGCGGGCCCAGGCGCTGGAACGCCTCGAAGAGCCGCTCACGTTCGTGTTCCGGCAAGCCCGGGCCGGTGTCGGTGACCCTGAAGCGCGCCACCGTGTCGCCGTTCACCTGCCCCTGCACCTGCACCTGCACCGCCTCGAGCGTGACGCGGCCGCGTTCGGTGAATTTGATCGCGTTGCCCGCGAGGTTCAGCAAGATCTGGTGGAGCGCTCTCCGGTCGGTCTTCACCCGGAGCCCACCCTCTGGAGCCAGGATCTCCAGCTCGAGGCCCTTCGACTCTGCCAGCGGCCGAAGGCTGTCTGCCACCTCGCGGACCACGTCGTCGCAGTTCGTCAGCGCGAGCTCCAGCTCGACTGCCCCAGACTCGATCTTCGCCAGGTCGAGCAGGTCGTTGATGATCGACAGCAGGTGCCTGCCGTTCGCTTGAACGGTGAGCAGCTGCGCCCTCTGCTCGTCGTTCAGCTTCCCTGGCATCTCCATGAGCAGCGTCCCGGTGAAGCCGATGATCGCGTTCAGCGGCGTACGCAACTCGTGGCTCATGCTCGCGAGGAAGCGATCCTTCGCCAGGATCGCGTCCTCGAGTCGGCTGTTGGCATCTTGCAGCTGGAACTCGAAGCGTTTCCGCTCAGTTTCGTCGCGGACGGTCACGACCACGCCCTGGAGGACGTTGCTGCGGTCGAAGAAAGTGGACGCGTTGCACGAGACCACTGTCCCATCGCCGTCCGGCGCACGGGCCGTGAGCTGCCAGTCCGTGAGCTCGCCACGCAGCACTGCCTCATGGATCCCGCCATCGGCCGCCAGCGGGTCGGTGAAGTGCTCGCTGAACCCCGAGCCGACCAGTTCCTCGCGGGACCGGCCGGTGAGCGCGACCATCGGCTCGTTCACGTCGGTGATCGCGCCGAACGGGTCCGTGGTGGCCAGGGCGTCGATGCTCGACTCGATCAGGGACCGGGTGTACGCCTGGATCGCCGCGAGGTCGGAGGACACCTTGATCTCGTGAGTGATGTCCCTCGAGATCAGAAGGAAGCCGTCGTGAGCCCCGCTCGGCGTCCACCGCGGGGTGAGCACGACGCGGGCCGTGAACGTTCCTCCGTCCTTGCACACCCGCAGCATCGTTCCCTCCCACTTGCCATCGCGAAGCGCGACTTCCATGAGATCGAACGGCCGGCCGTTTCCGACGTCCTCTGCCGTGTGCAGCGCGGCGAGTGGAAGGCCGATGGCCTCGGAGCCCTCGTATCCGTAGAGGCGCCGCGCGCCCTCGTTCCACGCCACGATGACCGCGGACCTGTCCGCCGCGATGATCGAGCACTCTGTCGATGCCTCGAGAATGCTGTTCAGGAGCGCGGCATCGGCGTAAGGCATCGCGGAATGTGACAGGGCAGCCATGCTTGCACCCTTCCATCCCTGCTCGCCCGTGGGTATCCGCCGAACGGCGGATCCTGATTACTCGATCAGGCCTTCGCGAAGCGCCGCGGCGACCGCGGTCGCGCGGTCACTTACTTCCAACTTCGCGTAGAGGTTCTCGAAGTGGCTCTTGACGGTGGCGGGCCCGATCCCCAGCCTCGAAGCTATTTCGGGTCCCGCGAGTCCGTGCGCCGCCAACTGCAGGATCTCACGCTCGCGCGGGGTGATCGGGGAAGGCGCGAGGTCGCCATGACGATGGCTCAGGAACTCGCCGAGCTCGTAGCCGATCCCGCCCAGGGAGCGCGCGAGCCGGCGCGTGAGTCGCCCCGGCTCACTCGAATAGAACTCGAGCACTGCGAGTACGTCCGGCGGCTGCACGGCTGGTACGACGATTGCACTGACGAACCCCGCCGCGAGCGCTGCGTCGCGCCGTGGCGACGCAGACGTTCCATCAAGCTCGAGCTCCAGCGGCCGTCCCGCGCTCCAGGCTTCGCCCGGGAGGCCGAGGCCGTGCACGAGAGTCGTCGCGCGAGTCGCGTCTGCAAGCTCGGCCGCCTCGATCGAGGGCGCGGACCAGAAGACGGTGGCCTTCAGCTCTCGTGCCTCCGGGATCCAGAACGCACCTGCGGTGAAGCCGAGACTCGCACCGAGGCGCCGGAGGAGGTCGTGCCCTCCGTCGCGGAGCGACGTCCATCCCGCGAGAGCGTCTGCGAGGGCGATGTGCGCGGCGATCTCGCGCTCGGCTCGGCGCCGATCCGTGACGTCTTGGACCGCGCCGATCATTGTCCGGACGCGCCCGGCCCTGCGCTCGTGGATCTCGAGCGTCGCCCGGAAATGGCGGATGGCGCCGTCGCGGCGATGGATCCTGTATTCGAGCACGGGGAACTGGCCGGTTTCGAGAGCCGCTGCCACCGTTGCCGTGACGTACTGGCGATCTTCGATGTGGGTTTGCTCGATGACGAATTCCGGCGACGGCACGACTTCCTGCGGCTCGAGGCCAAAGAGGCGGAAGTGGTTGTCGGACCAGAGGAGATCGCCGGTCTCTAGGTCCCATTCCCAGCCACCTAGTTGAGCCAGCTTCTCGGTGCGCTCGGCGAGCCGGGCACGGCGAACGGCGCTGAGGCCCAAGGAGCCGGCCTCTCTCTTTCCCACGTTCGTATCTTGCCGGATCCGGCGAAGTGGCCCGAACTCGGGCTTGAGCGGTTGGATGCCGATGAAGAGTCGTATGCGTCCTGGACCCGCGGTCGTCCTAGCTGCTGTCGTCGCGCTCTTGGTCACCGCCGTGCCCTTCGCCGCATTCGCTGGCGAGCCGCGAGCGCACGCGGCTGATCGCGACTGCGCCGATTTCTCGTCGCAGCGCGAGGCGCAGGATTACTTTCTCTCGATTGGCGGCCCGACCAGCGATCCAGATCGCCTGGACGGCGATTCCGACGGCCAAGCCTGCGACTCGCTGCCCTGTCCGTGCGGCGCGAGCGGCGAGAGCGCGCCCGCACCCGCGTCGGACCCGCCCAAGAGCGCGCAGGTGATCCAGGCGCGAGTCACGAAGGTCACCGACGGCGACACCGTGAACGTGGTGGCGTATGGGGCCGAGCGCAGCAGCTACACCGTGCGCCTGATCGGAATCGACACGCCCGAGAACTACAGCGCCGAGTGCGGGAGCGCCGGCGCGAGCGCGAACATGCGCAAGATCGCGCTCGATCGCAGTGGCCGGGGCCGGCGCGTCGTGCTGACCACCGATCCCACCCAGGACACGTTCGACCGCTACGGGCGGCTGCTCGCTTACGTCCGGACCACGACCGGCAACCGCTTGAACATCGCCCAAGTCGCAGCCGGCTGGGCGAAAACCTACGTTTATCACGGAGAACCCTTCCAGCAGACAGCGCGCTTCCGCGCGGCCGAGCGCAGGGCTCGCGCAGGTCACCGCGGCATCTGGGGCCGCTGCGGCGGGAACTTTCATCGGGCCGCCCGCAGCTGACGGCAGGAACCGGTCGCGGTTCGTCGTAACAGCCGCACATGGCTCGACTCGTGGCTGTGTCCGTGGCAGTTCTCGCCCTTGCCGGCTGCGGGCAGAAGGAGCGCGTCAACGCTCATGAGTCGCAGAACGTTGATCGCTCGCCGGCTGACGTCTATGCGATGCCGAACTTCTTCAACAACGTCGCCTCCAAGTGCGACGGGCATGGGCACCGGATCTTCGTGACCTCGAACAAGGCAAACGCGCCCTCGAATCTCGTCGTGATCAACGACGATTCGTGCCCCGGCGCCAGCGGCTGACCCGCCGTCCGCCGGGGTCGCCCCGGACGTAGGTCCTACGACTTACTCGACGTAAGTTCATCAGTCCGGCCGATGCCGCGTCGGCGACCTTCGGGGACGGTCGCGGCATGACTGGACTCACGCGATTTCTCAAGCTTTCCCGCCGCGCGGCAACTCTGGTTGCCGCGGTTGCGGTCTTCGCTGCGCTGCCCGCGGTCGCCTCAGCGGCTAGCTGTAGCTTCGACGGAACATTCGCTCAGGCGAACGATCCCTCACTCGTCGACCCGGCCGGCAACAGCTGGGACCTCGACAGTGACGGCGAGGTCGACGACGGCTACAACGACGCCGCGAACCGATCGGACGCGTTCGACACGTTCGCCGAG
>JBJMKB010000045.1:0-19892 GCA_045806045.1 Gaiellaceae bacterium
CGTCTTCCCGACGACCGGACGAGAGCCCTTCCGCATCGAGCTCTACGGCGACGAGATCGAGCAGATCCGAGCGTACTCGCAGTTCACCCCGCGCGCACTGCGCACGGTCGACGGCGCGACGATCTATCCCGCGGGAGAGCGATTGCGTGAGCTCGTCGAGATCGATCTCGGTCCCGACGAAGGACAGGAGCTCGCGCCCGAGGTGCCCGCCGATCTCGTGCCGGCGTTCGACCGTGCGCCGGACATCGTCTGGTCACCCGACGAGGTGCAGGCCGCCTGGGAGGAGCAAGGTCTCGAGCCGGTCGCGTTCGACCGCGCGACGACGTTGACGCAGCTGCCGCAGGGCCAGCCGTTCAGCTTCGACGCGCAGCGACCGGCGCTTGCCGCGCGCGGCCTGTCCGAGGCGGAGAACGAGCTCAACGGGCTGCTTCGCCAGGAGCTCGATGTGGTCGTCGCGTTCCCGCACCGCGGCGAGGCGCTGCGGCAGCAGGCGCTGCTGCGCCGCGTCTCGGCGACGATCCTGGAGGTGGGAGAGAGCCCGGACGGGCTCGCGTTCGCCGTCTCACCGGCGCGCCGCGGGTTCGTCTGGCGCGAGCTCGGCGTCGCGCTCCTCCCGGACACCCAGGTCTTCCGCAAGCGGCCGCCGCGCGCGACGGCGGCGCCGGGCCGAGCGCTCCAGAGCTTCTCCGATCTCCGCACCGGCGATTACGTCGTCCATGAGGACCACGGCCTTGCGCGGCTGCTCGGGTTCGAGACGAAGGAGGTCGCGAACGTCACGCGCGACTACCTGCTGCTCGCGTACCGCGGCGACGACCGCGTGTACGTGCCGCACGAGCAGATCGGCAAGGTCAGCCGGTACATCGGCGCCGACTCGCGCGAGCCGACGCTGTCGAAGCTCGGCGGCAAGGCGTGGGACAACCTGAAGACCCGCGCGCGCGAGCACCTGCGCGAGATGGCGGGGGAGCTGCTGCAGCTCTACGCGCAGCGGCAGACGCAGCCGGGCGTCGCGTTCGACGTCGACCACGAATGGGTCGAGCGGCTCGAGAGCGAGTTCCCGTACCGCGAGACGGAGGACCAGCGCACTGCGATCGAAGCGGTGATGGAGGATCTCGAAGCGGCGCATCCGATGGACCGCCTCGTCTGCGGCGACGTCGGCTTCGGAAAGACGGAGGTGGCGGTGCGCGCAGCCTTCGCCGTCGCGGTCAACGACAAGCAGGTGTTGATGCTCGTGCCGACGACGGTGCTCGCACAGCAGCACTGGAATACGTTCCGCACTCGGTACCGCGACTTCCCCGTGCGCGTCGAGATGGTGTCGCGCTTCCGCAAGCCGTCCGACGTGAAGAAGGTGCTGGCCGACTTCGCAGAAGGCAAGGTCGACGTGCTCATCGGGACCCATCGCGTGCTCTCGCGCGACGTGATCTCGAAGGAGCTCGGCCTCGTGATCGTCGACGAGGAGCAGCGCTTCGGCGTCAGGCAGAAGGAGCTGCTGCGGCAGCTGCGCCTGGAGGTCGACGTGCTGGCGCTGACCGCGACGCCCATCCCGCGCACGCTGCACATGTCGCTCGCCGGCCTGCGCGACATCTCGGTGATCGAGACGCCGCCGGAAGGACGACGCCCGATCCGCACGTTCGTCGGCGAGTACGACGACGACCTGATCAAGCAGGCGCTGGAGCGAGAGATCGAGCGCAACGGCCAGGCGTTCTACTTGCACAACCGCGTCGAGACGATCGAGGAAGCCGCCGAGAAGCTGCGACAGCTCAGCCCCAACCTGCGCTTCCTCGTCGCGCACGGCCAGATGCCGGAGCACCAGCTCGAGGACAAGATGATCACGTTCCTCGCCGGAGACGCCGACGTGCTCGTGTCGACGACGATCATCGAGTCGGGGCTCGACATCCCGCAGGCGAACACGCTGATCGTCGAACGCGCCGACCAGCTCGGGCTGAGCCAGCTCTACCAGATCCGCGGCCGCGTCGGCCGGAGCGACGCGCTTGCGCACGCGTACCTCTTCTACCCCGACGCGCACGAGCTGACGCCGGAGGCGCGTGCGCGGCTCGCAACGCTCGCCGACCACACCGAGCTCGGGGCGGGTTTCGCGATCGCCATGCGCGACCTCGAGATCCGTGGGGCCGGCGACCTGCTCGGCGCCGAGCAGTCGGGCCACGTTGCCGCGCTCGGGTTCGAGCTGTACGTCGAGATGCTCCACGAGGCCGTCGCCGAGCTGTCGGGCCAGCGGCGGCTCGCTGCGAGGCCGGTGCGGATCGACGCGCGCGTCGACGCGTACGTGCCGGCGGCGTACATCGGCGCCGAGGCGCTGAAGATCGACCTGCACCGCCGCATCGCGCTGACCGAGACGGAGGACGAGCTCCACGAGCTGCGGATCGCGACGCAGGACCGCTACGGCCCGCTGCCCGAGCCCGTGGAGAACCTGTTCGCGATCCAGGAGGCGAAGCTGAAGCTCGCCCGGCTCGGCGCCGACTACCTCGTCTTCCGCGGTGGCCGCGCCTCCGTCGGACCGGTCGTGCTGGGGTCGGGCGAGCTCCGCGAGCTGCGCGCCCAGGTCGACACGGCTGTCTACTCGACAGGCAACCGTGAAGTCACGTTGAGAGGAGATGAATTCCAAGGGGCGCTCGATCTCGTCGATGCTATGCTGGCCGCGCGCCAGGCGGCTTAGCCGGCGCTTTTCTATGAAAACGGCCAAGTTTCTCGCTCCGATTCTCGTCGTCGCCGCGCTCGTCGCGGGCTGCGGTGGCGGCAGTGCCAGCCTCCGTGGCGACGACGTCGCGGTCGTCGGCAACGTCCACGTGACGAAGCCGCAGTTCGACGCGCTGATCGGGCAGGCCAGGCGCAGCTTCACTCAGCAGGGGCGTGCCTTCCCGAAGCAGGGCACCTCCGAATACGAGACGGTGAAGGGCCAGGCGATGACGCTCCTCGTCCAGCAGGCCGAGCGCGAGGCGAAGGCGGCCTCGATGGGGATCCACGTCTCCGACGCCGACGTCCAGAAGCGTCTTGACGCGATCATCAAGCAGTACTTCCACAACAAGAAGTCGGAGTACCGCGCGAAGTTGAAGCAGCAGAAGCTGTCGGACGCCCAGGTGCGGGACGACATCCGCTCACAGCTGATCTCGGAGGCCGTGTTCAAGAAGGTGACGGACAAGGCCAGCGTGTCGAGCGACGACGTGCAGCAGTACTACATCACGCACATGCAGCTGTACTCACAGCCGCAGTCGCGCGACGTGCGCTACATCCTGATCAAGACGAAGCCGCTCGCGAACTCCGTGTACGGCCAGCTGAAGAGCGGCAACGACAAGACGTGGTGCACGCTTGCGAAGAAGTACGCGCAGGATGCGTCCGGCCAGAACTGCGGCAAGGCCACGTTCACGAAGGGCCAGACCGTTCCCGTGTTCGACAAGGTCGCCTTCAGCCAGCCGACTCACGTCGTCCACGCGCCGATCTACGACCCGGTGCGCTACAAGGCATGGTTCGTAGTCGAGCCCCTCGGGCCGGTGAAGCCGAGAAAGACGACGCCGTTGAAGCAGGTCGAGCCGACGATCAAGCAGCAGCTCGTGCAGCAGAAGAAGAACGAGACGATGAGCAATTGGGTCTCGTCGACCTCGAAGACGTTCTGCTCGGGCAGCAAGATCAAGTACCAGGTCGGGTACAAGCCGACGCCCGATCCCTGCACGGTGACGACGACCAACGCGACAACGACCCAATAGTTGCCCGGATTGGCGGACGCGCTCGTCGAGCTCCAGGAGCTGACCGAGCGCCTGCGTCGCGAGTGTCCGTGGGACCGCGAGCAGACTGCGCGCACGATCGTCCCGCACACCGTCGAGGAGGCCTACGAGGTGGCGGACGCGGCGCTCGCCGGCGACGACGCGAAGCTGCTCGACGAGATCGGAGACCTCCTGTTCCAGGCCTACTTCCTCGGCCTGCTGTTGCAGGAGCGAGGAACAGGAGATCTAGAGGGAGCCGCACGGGCAGTGCACGCGAAGCTCGTGAGTCGGCACCCGCACATCTTCGGAGACGCAGAGGCGCGCTCGGCTGCTCGAGTGAAGGAGCGGTGGGAGGAGATCAAGCGCGAGGACGAGGGGCGCGAGGGCATCTTCCACGACGTGCCCGAAGGCCTGCCGGCGCTGCTCTATGCGCGCAAGGTGCAGAACCGTGCGAAGGCGGCCGGCTTCGAGTATCCCGACCTCGCCGGCGCGCTCGCGGACTTCGAGGACGAGCTGCGCGAGCTGCGCGAAGAGCTGCCGCCGTCGGATCCGCCTGCGGAGACCGAGGCCGAGTCTCGCGTCGCCTCCGAGCTCGGCGACGTGCTCTTCGCCGCGGTGAATGTAGCGCGGCGGCTGAACGTCGACCCGGAGCTCGAGCTTCGCGCCGCGACCAAGCGCTTTCGCGCGCGGGTCGAGCGTGCGGAGCAGCTCGCCGCCGCGGACGGGAAGAACTGGACGACGCTTCTGCTCGACGAGCAGGACGCCTACTACGACATCGCAAAGGAGAGTGGTGACCCGTGAAGGTCGCAGACATCCGTGGCCGCCAGGTGCTCGATTCCCGCGGCAACCCGACCGTCGAGGTCGACGTGAGGCTCGACTCGGGCGTGCGCGGGCGCGCGATCGTCCCGTCGGGCGCGTCGACCGGCGTCCACGAGGCGGTGGAGCTGCGCGACGGCGGGACGAAGTGGGGCGGGAAGGGAGTCGGCGTGGCGGTCGGGCACGTGAACGGGGAGATCGCATCCGCCGTCCGCGGCAAGGACCTCGACCAGGCAAGCCTCGACGCGGCGCTGATCGACCTCGACGGCACGCCCAACAAGGGCCGCCTTGGCGCGAACGCGATCCTCGGGGTCTCGCTCGCTTTTGCGAAGGCCGCAGCCGGTGACGTTCCGCTCTTTCGCGCGCTCGGCGGCGACGGCGCGACGACGCTCCCCGTGCCGATGATGAACGTGATCAACGGCGGCGTCCACGCGGCCAATTCGATCGACCTGCAGGAGTTCATGGTCGTGCCCGTCGGCGCGCGGAGCTTCGCCGACGGGCTGAGGATCGGAGCCGAGGTGTACCACGCGCTGAAGAAGGTGCTGACCGACCGCGGGCTCGCGACCGGCGTCGGCGACGAAGGCGGGTTCGCGCCCGACCTCGACTCGAGCGAGGCTGCGATCGAGGCGATCCTCGAAGCGGCGGAGCGCGCCGGTCACCGCGACGACATCGCGATCGCCCTCGATCCCGCGACGAGCGAGGTGTTCTCCGACGGTGTGTACCGGTTCGAGGGGCGCGAGCGCTCGAGCGCCGAGATGCCGGGCTTCTGGGCGGAGATCGTGGACTCGTACCCCGTCGTCTCGATCGAGGACGGCGCGGCCGAGGACGACTGGGAGTCGTGGCGCACGCTCACGGAGAAGCTGGGTGATCGCGTGCAGCTCGTCGGCGACGACCTGTTCGTCACGAATCCGGCGCGCCTGCAGCAGGGGATCGATCGCGGCGTGGCCAACTCGATCCTCGTCAAGGTCAACCAGATCGGCACGTTGACGGAGACGATCGAAGCGGTTCGCCTCGCGCAGTCGAACGGCTACTCGGCGGTCATGTCGCACCGTTCGGGCGAGACCGAGGACACGACGATCGCCGACCTCGCAGTTGCGCTCGGCACGGGCCAGATCAAGACGGGCGCGCCCGCGCGGTCGGACCGCGTTGCGAAGTACAACCAACTGCTGCGCATCGAGGAGCTCCTGGGATCCGAGGCGCGGTACCCCGGCTGGGACGCGTTCCCGCGCTCGCGGGCCTGAGCGCCGGGGTGTCGCTACGCTGAAGCAGATGGCGACCGAGAGACGCAGGACGAAGATCGTGGCCACGATCGGCCCGGTGTCGTCCACGCACGACGCGGTCCGTGCGCTGGTGGACGCAGGCGTCGACGCGATCCGGCTCAACCTCTCGCACGGAAACCACCAAGACCACGCTGCGCGCGCCCAGGTCGTGCGCGAGGTGCAGGAGGAGACGGGCAAGCCGCTCGCGCTGATCGCGGACCTCCAGGGCCCGAAGCTGCGCATCGGCGACCTCGAGATGCCGCGCACGCTGCTCAAGGACGAGCTGGTCGTCGTCGTCGGCGAGCAGCAGGCAGCGAACGGGGAGCTGCCCGTCCTGCCGGCTGTGATCAGCGAGGTGCTGCGGCCGGGCCACGATGTGCTGATCGACGACGGGCTCGTCAGGCTCGCGGTCGAAGAGGTCGTCCACGGGAAGGCACGGTGCCGCGTCGTCGTCGGCGGCGAGGTGAAGTCCCACAAGGGCGTGAACCTCCCGGGCGTTCCGGTTCCGATCCCTTCGCTGACGAAGAAGGATCTCGAGGATCTCGAGTTCGCCCTCGGCCTCAACGTCGACTTCGTCGCGCTGTCGTTCGTCCGCGCGGCCGCCGACGTGCGCGACCTGCAGGCGATCATCCGCCAGCACGGTTCCCCTGCGCGCGTGATCGCGAAGATCGAGAAGTCCGAGGCCGTCGAGGTGCTCGACGAGGTGCTGCAGGAAGCGGACGCGATCATGGTCGCGCGCGGAGACCTCGGCGTCGAGATCGGCGCTGCCACCGTTCCCCTCTTGCAGAAGCGCATCATCCTGCGCTGCCTCGAAGCGGGCAAGCCGGTGATCACGGCGACGCAGATGCTCGAATCGATGATCGAGCACGCCGAGCCGACCCGTGCCGAGGCGAGCGACGTCGCGAACGCGGTGCTCGACGGAACCTCCGCGATCATGCTCTCCGCCGAGACCGCCACCGGCAACTACCCCGTCGAGGCGGTACAGACGATGGACAAGATCGCGCGCGCGGTCGAGCCGTCGATGGGCTACCGCCACCAGATGCCGGAGCCGGGCGAGGAGACCACCGTCGGCCGCGCGATGTCGAACGCCGCCTGCGACCTGGCAGAGGCCCTCGGCGCACGGGCGATCCTCGTGCCCACGTTCACGGGACGCACCGCGTCGGCTGTCGCGCGCCTCCGCCCGCGCCGCCCGATCGTCGGGCTCTCGCATCACCAGACCGCCGTGCAGCAGATGGCCCTCGAGTGGGGTGTCACGCCGGTACTGATGCCGCAGAGCGACGACGTCGAAGATCTCTGGTCGCGCTCGCTCGATTCGGCCCTCAGCTCGGGCTCGATCGATCCGGGCGATCGCGTCGTCCTCACCGCGGGGACCGCCGTCAACCTGCCCGGGTCGACGAACGTGATCAAGGTCGACGTCGCGTGACCGTGTAAGCGACGCGTCGCCGCGCGTAGGGTTTCGCGCCCCGGCGAAGAAGGTGGCGGTCGAATGCTTCGCCTCAAGCCCACGCGGCTGCTTGCGATCGGCGGGCTGACCTTGCTCGCCTTTCTCTACTGGAAGCCGATGCAGACCTACCTGCACACGAAGTCGGAGCTACAGGCGCGCAAGGCCGAGGTACGCCAGTTGCGGTACGAGAAGGCGCGCCTCGACGCGCGCATCGCACAGGCCGGCACCGGCGGGCAGCTCGTTCGTGAAGCGCGTCGCCTCGGGCTCGTGAAGCCTGGCGAACGGCTCTTCATCGTGCGCGGCATCTCGAGCTGGCGCAAGCACCACTAACCACTACCCTGCACGCGTGACCGACGAAGAGATCGTCGGGCGGCAGCTCGGCCGCCGGCCACGTGCGTTCAAGCGCGTCGTCGTCCGGTGTCCCTTCGGCAAGCCCGCCGTCACGGAGCAGCTCGCATTCGACGAGGACCGGAAGCCGTTCCCGACGCAGTTCTACGTCACTTGCAGGTATCTCGTGGCCGCGATCTCGCGTCTCGAGGCCGAGGGCGGCGTCGAGCGGTGGTCGCGTGCAGCGCGGGAGGACGAGGCGCTTGCACGAAGCCTCGCCGACGCGACCACGGAGCAGCGGCGTCTCCGTCCGGAGCTCGACGCCGGCATCGGCGGATCGACGCGCGACGGAAGCCTCAAGTGCCTGCACGCGCACGCCGCGTTCGCGCTCGCGCGCCCCGGATACATGCTCGGCGAGCGCATCCTCGCCGAGCTGCCCTCGCGCTGGCCCGACTCCTGCTGTACTGCCGAGCAATAGATGATCGAGATGGACGTCGAGCTTGCGCGGCAACAGTGGGAGGACGGCAACCGGCGCATCGAGCAGACGCGGTCCGATCCAGCGCGGTACCGGCTGCTGACGAGCCAGGTCGACACGGTCGTCGCGGCACTGCGGAAGCGCGTCGGCCAGACGTTCACGCTCGCGGAGCTCGCGCGCGCCTACGACGGCGCCGACGAGTGGGCGAGCACCGTGCTCGACGACGTCGACCCCGAGGCGCCTCCGATTCCGGCGGTCGGCACGATCGCCGACGCGGCATTCCACGTCTACGCGCGCGGCGCATCCGACTACCGGCCGTGAAGGTCCGGCTCCTCGTGATCGCCGGCCTCGTGGTTGCCTTCGCGGTCGGCGTTGCCTTGGGCGAGGCGCTCCACGACAATCCGGCTCCCGGCGGAACGCAGACGTTGATCCGGACGCTTCACCCCTTGCCATTGGCTCCAGCCGCGCGCGAAACCGTGACGGTGACGGTGCAAAAGCGATAAACCCGTTTAGATAGCGGGAGCTTTGGTTACTTTTCGTGCGATGACGCATCCCGGGAGACGAGCACCGACCAGCGAGCCGGACTGGCTGACCCTCGGCCAGGCGGCGAAGTTCCTCGGCGTGGCCCAGTCGACGATCCGGAAGTGGTCCGACCAGGGCCGAGTGCCGGCGTTCTACACCCCCGGCGGCCACCGCCGCTATCGCCGGCGCGACCTCGAGGCCTTTCTCGACCGCTCCGGGCCGGGCGGCAGGGCGGCCGGGCCGCTCGTCCTCGTCGTCGACGACGACCCGCGCCTGCGCGAGTTCATGCGCGTCAACCTCGAGATGGAGGGCTACTCCGTAAAAGAGGCCGCGAGCGCCGACGAGGCGCTCGCCGCGATCGAGGACCAGGCGCCCGAGCTGGTGCTGCTCGACGTCGTCATGCCGGGAGTGGACGGCTGGCAGATGCTCCAGCGCATGCAGGAGCGTCACGGCTCGATCCCGGTGATCATGTTCAGCGGCCAGGTGGACGCGAACTCCGCGAGCGAAGCGGAGCAGCGCGGCGCACGCGGCTTCGTCGGCAAGCCCTTCGACCCGCAGCAGCTGATCGAGCGGGCGAAGCAGCTCGTCCCCGCGTGAGTTGATCTGGGAGAGACATCTCGAGCACTGGATCGTCGGGCAGCGCGTCGGCTGGCTCGACGACTTCTTCATCGCGCTCTCGTGGATCGGCAGTCTCGGCGCGGTCTGGGTGGCGATCGCGCTCGCCGTAGCTGTCGCGTGGAGGCGGCCGTCGGTCCTGCTCATGGTGGTCGCCGCGGACGCCGCCGGCGACCTCGTGTCCAACGTCGGGAAGGCGCTGATCCCGCGGCATCGACCCTTCGAGCACCAGCTCGGGCCGCCCTCGTCGACGCATTCCTTCCCGTCCGGCCACGCCGCCACGTCCTTCGCTTGCGCCACGGTGCTCGCGCACTACGTGCCGAGGCTGCGCGTCGTGTTCTTCGTCCTCGCGGCGCTGATCGCGTTCTCGCGGGTCTACAACGGCATGCACTATCCGAGCGACGTGCTCGCCGGCTCGATCCTCGGGGTGCTTACAGCTCTTCTGCTGCTCGCAGCAGTCCGCCTGCGATCACGCCGAGCGCCGCGATCAGGCTGATCCAGAGGCCGATCCCGCGGCCGTCGGCCGGCAGGACCGCGTCCGGGATGGAGATGACGCGGATCAGCACGAAGATGAGCGCCAGCGCGCCGAGGCCCAGGATGAGGAGGCTCTCCGGCACGGTCGGCGGCAGCTCGAATCCGAGCTCCCGCAGCGCGACGAGGGCGAGGATCGCGAGTCCGATGAAGAAGACGAGCTTCCCGAGCACGCCGCTATGCCAGCCGATCACCGCCAGCTTGACGCCGACGCCCGACCCTGCATACCAGTCCATGAAGGAGGAGAGCATGAGGACGAGGCCCGAGATCCAGGTGATCCGCTCCCCGGCGGCCAACAGCCCTCCGGTCTGGGCGGGGCGCGGGTACCCGCTCGCCCCGGGCGGCGGCGGCTCCGGATCGAGCTCGAAGAAGTCTGGGGTTTCCACGGGCGTAAGTATGGGGATCATTTCGGTCGGCAGGTTCGAGAACCGGTTCGTGAAGGGGGTCCAGATGCTCGACGAGGCGACGACCAAGGCTGCTGGCGACGGCGATTACGTCGAATTCGTGGCCGCCGGCGCGACCGCAGTGGGCGAGTACCACTGCACCGCATGCGGCTACGGCGTGACCGTGCACGCGACGCTGCCGCAATGTCCGATGTGCTCGGGGACGGACTGGGAGCCGTCGGCCTGGAGCCCGTTCAGCCGGGCGCGACTCCAGTAGCTCGCGAGGGCGCCTCTAAACGCCGAAGAGCGTCTGCACTTCGTGCCAGGCCGCGAGGATCGCGAACGCCGTGACGAAGAGCAGGATCATGACCGCGATCCAGAAGCGGACGTTCGAGCGCCGCGCTTCGCTCCGTCGCTCCACCCTCGCGCGGCGCCGGGCGCGCTCGCGGCGGTAGTTCCGCTCGATCGCGAGCGGATCGAGCGACGGCGTGTCGTCCTGGAGGTGCGCCGGCTCGGCCATGGTGGGGAAGTCTAGATGGTTGATCGGAGTTGTCGCCCGGCGGTTCGGCACCGAGCCATACTGCTTCTGACGATGATTCTCGAGACCCGGCGCTTGCCTGTGGAGACGCTCGCCAGGGCTGCGGCGGAGGTCGCGGCCACCGAGGACCTCCGTGCGGCCCTCGCGGCACTCGCGGCAGCAGCGGCCGAGGCGACGCGCGCCGAGCTCGCGGTGCTGCGCGTCCTCGACGCCGACGGGCAGCTCGCAGCGCGGGCCGTCGCGCCCGAGGGCTCGGCAATGGGTGCCGAGATCGCGGGCACACGCACCCCTTCCGAGCCGCTCGCCGCGGGCGAGGTGCCGGACGCGACGCGGCGTGCCGCGGACCGCGCGCGCTGCCGGCGTCCTCGTCCTCCCGGCGTTCGCGGGCGGCCGCGTCGTCGGGTCGGTCGAGCTCGTGCGGATCAGTGAGCCCTTCGACGCGAACGACCGCGCCGCCGCCGAGCTCGTAGCCGCACAGCTCGCGCTCGCAGTGCGCACCCTCGGCGCCGATGCGGGCTCGGCGCTCGCCGCGCGGCGGGCGCAGTGGCTCGAGCTCGCCGGCGAGGCGCTGGCGGCAGGCGGCGATGCACGGCGCGCCGGCCAGCAGGCCGTCCGGATCGCGGTCGAGACCACAGGTGCGCGCGGCGGCGCGCTGTGGCGGGTCGGCGAGGACCGCGCGCCAGAGCTCGTGGCGTCCCTCGGCTCGGTCGAGGCCGGCCTGGACCGGGCGCGGGAGCTGGTTCAGGAAGCGGTCGAGACGTGGCGGCCCGCGTCGATCGAGCACGACGAGCGGCTGCCCGCGCAGTCCTCGCACGTCGCGACGTTGCCGCTCGGACAGCCGACCTTCGCGATGCTCCAGCTCTTCTACGCCCAGGATGCCGCGCCGGCCGACGCCGTGCTGCCCGCTCTCGGCGCCTTCGCCGCTCGCGCAGCGCACACGCTTCGCACCGGCGACCGCGCGCGCGAGGTCGAGCTCGAGCTCGACCGCACCCGCGCGCTGCTCGAAGTCGTCGGTGAGGCGATCGCACGGCTGTCGCTCGCGCATACCCTCGAGACGGCGATCGAGCGGATCGCGGAGCTGCTTCAGATCGAGCAGGTCGGCGTGTACCTGCGGGAGGAGGGCCGACTGTTCGCCGCGGCGGGTCGCGGGCTTCGTGCCGGGCACGAGACGATTGCGGAGCGGCTCGACGACGCTCTCACCGGCCCGCTCCGCGCGCGCAGCGCCGTCCACGCGCGCGTCGACGACCGGGATCCCGCGCTCGCCGCGACGCGGTCGGCGCTCGCAGCGTCGGGCCAGCATTCGGCGGTCGCGGTTCCGCTGCACGTGCGTGAGGAATCGATCGGCCTGCTCGTCGCCTACCCGGAGGCCCGGGCGATCGGCGAGAGCGACACGGCACTCCTGTCGTCCCTCGCGGCACAGCTGGCCGTCGCCGTGCAGAACGCGCGGCTGCACGAACGCACGAAGGAGCTGGGAGAGGCGCTCGCCGACGTGCTCGAGTCAGAGCGCCAGACCTCGAGGCAGGTCAATGCCCTCTACGAGATCTCGCGGTCGTTCGCGCAGAGCCTCTCGCTCGAGACGACCCTCGACGCCGTGACGACGACGATCATCGACGTGCTCGGGGTCGATGCAGCGGTCATCCGCGTCCCCGACGAGCGCGGCGACCAGTTCGTCCCGCACGGCGTGCATGTCGCCGACGCGCGCCTGGACGATGCCGTGCGGACGATCCTCGAGCGCCCGCAGCCGCGCCCCCCGCGCACGAACGTGCCGATGCTCCTCGACGTCGCGACCGCGACTCGCCTCGGCGGCGCACACGCGCTCCTCGTGCCGTTCCTCGAGAAGGGTTCGACGGCTGCGCTCCTTCCCATCGCCTCGCCGTCCGAGCTCCTCGCACAACTGACGATCCTCTGCCTCGACCCCGAGCGTCCCATCGACGCCGACACGCTCGCCACGGCCGGAACGATTGCGCAGCAGGCCGCGCTCGCGATCGACAACGCGCGCCTCTACCAGCAGCAGAAGGAGTTCGCAGAGACGATGCAACGCTCGCTTCTCCCGCGCGAGCGCCCGTCGATACCGGGTCTCGACGTCGGCACCGTCTACGAATCGGCTGCGCAGGTCGACGTCGGCGGCGACGTGTTCGACTTCATGGAGCTCGCCGACGGCCGTCTCGCGGTCGTCCTCGGCGACGTCACCGGCCACGGGATCGGCGCGACGGCGGACATGGCGATGGCGAAGTTCGCGTTCCGCTCGCTGGCGCGGGAGCACTCGGAGCCCTCCGAGTTCCTCGCCCACGCGAATGACGTGGTCGTGGGAGAGATCGCGGTCGGGAAGTTCATCACCATGGTCTACGTCACGGTCCATCCCCTGGGTGGGGTGGTCTGCGCGAGCGCCGGGCATCCGGAACCGCGAATCGTGCATCCCGGCGGAACGGTCGTGCCCCTCGAGTGCGGCGGCCTCGCGCTCGGCATCGACGCGTCCCAGGCGTACGAGCAGGTGCGCGCGGAGCTGCCGGCCGGCGCGGCTGTCGTCCTCTACACGGACGGCGTGATCGAGTCGCGGCACGGACGCGAGCTGTTCGGCGTCGGTCGCCTCGACGAGGTGCTGGCCGCGAATGCGACGCGTCCCGCGCAGGAGCTGGCGGACGCGGTGCTCGGGGCCTGCCGCGCGTACGCCGGCGGCGACCTGCCCGACGACTGCGCGATCGTCGTTCTCAAGCGCACGTGAACCTGATCCGCGGCGACGGCCGCCCGCTCGTCATCGGTCATCGCGGCGCGGCGGCCGTCGCGCCGGAGAACACGCTCGCTTCGCTCGAGGCGGCGGTTGCGGCAGGTGTCGACATCGTCGAGTTCGATGTCTCGCCGGGGCTGCGGCTCGGGCACTCGCCGAAGGAGCTCCCCGACGACGAGTTGACGCTCGACGAGGTGCTGGAGCTCCTGAAGGCCCATCCGGTGGGGATGCACGTCGACGTGAAGCTGCCGGGCTACGAGGGCGACGTGCTCGCTGCGATCCGCCGGCACGGGGTCGAGGAGCGGGCGCTCGTCTCGACCGCCTTCGCCGTCACGGCGCGCCGCTTCGCCGGCAGCGGCCTGCCGGTCGCGATCGGGTATCCGCGCGACCGCCTGGGCGTCTCGAGCATCCGGTGGCCCGAGCGAGTGACGGCCGCCGGGGCCGCGGCGCTCCGCCAGGCGATGCCCGCGCGGATCCCGGTGCTGCTGCGCTGGGCGCGCGCGAACGCGCTCTCGCTGCACCACACACTGTGCTCGCGGGCCGCCGTCCGGACAGCCCACCGCATGGGAGCTCCCGTGCTGGCGTGGACGGTCAACGACGCGGAAGGTGCGCAGCGACTGGCGGAGATGGGCGTGGACGCGATCGTCTCTGACGATCCCGAAATCGTGGTGGCTACACTGCTTGCGCTGTGAAGCACTGGCACGCGCTCGGTCTCTTCGTGCTCGGCCTGATGGCCGCCGGGGCGTTCTCCGGAGCCGTGATCGCCGATGTCACCACGTCGACCTCGACAACCACGGTCGGGACGACGACGGGTGCGACGACGACCACCGTCACCACGAGCACAGCGCCGACGACCACCACCTCGCCGGCGACCACCACCTCGCGGTCCAGCGCGATTCCGACGGGAGTGCGCGTCGCCGGAGTCCGCGTCGGCGGGCTGGCACCGAGCGACGCCGTGGCCGCGGTGCAGGCGGCCTTCGCACGACCGGTGGCCGTCGTCGTCGACCGAAGCCGCATCGAGCTCGATCCCACGAAGGTCGCGTCGGTTTACATCACCACCGCCGTCGCGCGCGCGCGCGCCTCCGCGCCCGGCACGAGCATCGGCCTCGTCGTCGCCGTCAGGGGCGCTCCACTGCGCGCGTGGGTCGAGAAGGTCGGCAAGCGCTTCGAGCGCAAAGCCGCCGACGCGACGCTGAAGCTGCGAAACGGCAGGCCACGCATCACGCCCGACAGGTCGGGACGGGTGCTGAGCACCGCTCTGCTCACCAGGAAGATCGTCGCCGAACTGCGCAGCAACACGCGGCTGCCGGTTCGCGTCCACACGAGAACAGTCGCGCCGAACGTGCCCGCGGCGTCGTTCGGGAAGGTGATCGTGATCAACCGTTCGCTGAACCGGCTCTACCTCTACGCCGGGCAGAAGCTGGAGCGGACGTTTGCCGTCGCGACGGGCCAGCGCATCTACCCGACACCGCGGGGCCGGTGGCACATCGTGGTCAAGTGGAAGAACCCGTGGTGGTACCCGCCGACGCAGAGCTCGTGGGCGCGGGGGCTCAAGCCCGTTCCTCCCGGCCCGGACAATCCGCTCGGCACGCGCTGGATGGGACTGGACGCCTCGGGCGTCGGCATCCACGGCACCGACGCGCCCAGCTCGATCGGCTACAGCGTCTCGCATGGATGCATTCGCATGCAGGTGCCCAACGCCGAGTGGCTCTTCGAGCACGTCGACGTCGGAACGACGGTCTTCATCGTCTGATGCGCGTGCTGCGAGCAGCCGCGGTCGCAAGCGTCCTCGCGCTGCTCGGGCTGCTCGTCTGGGATCTCGTCCACCAGAACGGGCCCGGCGTCGCGGTGAAGGTCGACAAGGGCAAGATCGTCCCCGCCCCGAAGCTCAACCTGCCGCGGCTCACAGGTGGCGGACGCGTGAGCCTGGCATCGTTGCGCGGCAAGGTCGTCGTCGTGAACTTCTGGCAGTCGTCCTGCTACCCGTGCAAGCTCGAAGCGCGCGACGTCGCAGCCGCTTCGCGCGCCTGGGCGGCGAAGGGCAACGACGTGGTGTTCCTCGGAGTGAACGCGCAGGATCTCAAAGGCCCCGCCCGTGCCTACCTGAAGCGCTACGACGTCCCGTACGTCAACGTGCGCGATCCGCTCGGCAACGAGTGGCCCAAGTGGGGCGTGACCGCGGTGCCGGAGACGTTCTTCGTCGACCGCCGCGGCAACGTCGTGCCGCCGCACATCACCGGCCAGGCGTCGCGGCAGGAGATCGAGGACGGCATTCGCCGCGCGCTGCGCTCGTGAGGTTCCTCGCCGTCGCGTTGGCGGCGCTCGCGGTCGCCGCGCCCGCGGCCGCGTGCAAGGAGCGCGCGAGCCAGGCATACCTCGAGACGCGGCTCGTCTGCATCGCCTGCCATACGACCCTCGACGAGTCGGATTCGACGTTCGCGCGCGAGATGAAGACCGAGATCGCGCGCCAGATCAAGGCGTGTCGCACGAACTCGCAGATCATCGACTCGATGGTCGGCGAGTTCGGCCCGGAAGTCCTCTCGACCCCTCAGACACACGGCTTCGACCTCGTCGCGTGGGTCCTCCCGCTCGGCGGCATCCTCCTCGGCGCAGGGGCTCTCGGCTTCGGCGCCCTGCGGTGGTCGAGGGCCCGAACCGCTGCAAGTGAGAGCTCGACGCAAGCTGAGGTTCTGACGCCCGAGGACGAGCGCCGCGTCGACGGCGCGCTGCGGCATTTCGATGCTTGAGAAGCTCCCGATCGCGTTCGCGGCCGGGTTGCTCTCCGTCGTGACGCCCTGCGTGCTCCCGCTCGTCCCCGGATACCTCTCGGCGATCTCCGCCGTCGAGATCGACCGGCTCGGCCAGCGCGGCGTCGGGCGCCGGATCGCGGTCGCGAGCCTCCCGTTCATCGCCGGCTTCACTCTCGTCTTCGTCGTGCTCGGCGCCGCCGCGGCTGCGGTCGGTAGCGCGGTCGACAAGGAAGCGCAGCTGAAGATCGCCGGGTTCGTGCTGATCGTCCTCGGGCTCGCTTTCGTCGGGCTCCTGCCGTTGCCCGAGCGCGCCGTGGCGCCCAGCCTGCTGCAGCACGCGAGGCGACGCGGCTCGAACGCCCTCCTCGGGGGCGCGTTCGCCGTGTGCGCGGCGCCGTGCATCGGGACCGTCCTCGGCTCGATCCTCGTGCTTGCCTCCAGCTCCGGGACGATCGTGCGCGGGATCGTGCTCCTGATCGCCTACTCGCTCGGCCTGGGAGCAGCCTTCGTCGTTGCCGGCGTTGCGTTCGCTCACGCCATGCGCGCCTTCCGCTGGGTGCGGGACCACTACGCGATCGTGCGCGGCGCGTCAGGCGCGGTCCTCATCCTGCTCGGCCTGCTGCTCTTCTTCAACCGCGACTGGTGGCTCAGCGTCGCGGTCGACCAGATGCTTTCGTGGGTCGGCCTCCGCACGGTCTAGCCGCGTCAGTAACAACTCGACGTCGAGTCCGCGGTGCGCGGGCGCGTACGCCGCGAGCCGGCTGAGCGCCTTCACGCGCTGACGCTCCGCCGCCACCGGTCGGTCGCGGCCGGCCTGGTAGGCGGAGACGACGACGTGCACGAGCCCCTGGAAGAAGTCGCGCTCGTCCGGGCCGCAGCCGCGCCACGCCGTCTCGAACGCCTCGTGCGCTTCGAAGTACCGCCCCGCGCGTGCCAGCAACAACCCGTGTTGGTAGGCGTCTTCGACGGTGGTACGGTTCGGCTCAGGCATGGCGACGATCCTGCTGTGTGGGGTCGACCTCTTTATCCGGGGGAAGCTCGAAGCTGCTCTGCCGGAGCATCGCTTCCAGACGACGGACGGAGTCGAGCCGGCCGATCTCGTGATCGCCGACATCGCGCGCATCGACGCGAATGACGTCGCCGACACCTATCCCGACGTGCCGATCCTCGGCTTCACGAACCACACCGACACCGCTGGATTGCGCCGCGCTCATGCGGCCGGATTCGACCAGGTGGTCGCGAAATCGGCGCTGTTCGAGCGCACTCGCGAACTGGTCGATGCCCTTCTTGCGTCGGTAGAGTAGGCCGCCGTGACGTACATCATCGCCGAGCCGTGCATCGACATCAAAGACAAATCCTGTGTCGATGTCTGCCCTGTCGACTGCATCCACGAGGCCAATCGCATCCTCGTTATCGACCCGGAGGAGTGCATCGATTGCGGCGCCTGTGAGCCGGAATGCCCGGTCGAGGCGATCTTTCCCGAGGACGCGCTCCCCGAGAAGTGGGAGCCGTTCGTGAAGATCAACTACGCCTACGGCGAGGGCATCGCGGTGGTCGACAAGCTCGTCGACGAGTACGCGACCGAGCACAACGTCCAGAACCAGCCGCTCGAGTAGCGCTCGTACCTGAATAGTCCCTGCGGGTTTCGGGCATGCGTTTGCCATCCGGCAAACTCGCAAGGAGGTTCGACGCATGCCACAAGCATGGAGCTCGAAACGCGAGCGGCAGTACGAGCACATCAAGGACTCGGAGAAGAAGCAGGGCCGCTCGACGAAGCGGGCCAAGGAGATCGCGGCCCGTACGGTCAACAAGGAGCGGGCGAAATCCGGCGAGACCAAGTCGGGGTCGTCTTCGAAGTCGTCTTCGTCTTCGCGCAAGACGTCCGGCGGGAAGAAGACGACGGCCCGGAAGACCACTGCACGGAAAACAACCGCCCGGAAGACCGCCGCACGGAAGACCACGGCCCGTAAGAGCACCGCCCGGAAGACCGCGTCGGCGCGCAAGACGACGGCGCGGAAGACGACGACGCGTCGCAGCCCGGCGGTTCGCAAAGCAGCCGCCGCCAAGGCGGGTCGCGCAGGCAGCACTGCGCAGAAGAAGGCCGCCGGCAAGAAGGGCGGTCGCGCAACGGCACGTAAGACGGCACGCAAGACGGCGCGCAAGACCGCACGCACTTCGTCCTCGCGCGGTCGTCGCTGATCGATCACGGCGTGACGGACGCACAGTCGATCGTGCGTCCGTCATGTCGTTCGTTTACCTTTTCAGCAACGTGCGCAGGAACTTGTCCGTCCGCGTTGCACGTTAGAAACGAACGTGGTAGGGAATCGTGCACGCGCAATCCGACTCAGGAGGTCATTGATGACCCAAGAGGATTGGAGCGGGACCGGTGAGACGGAGACGTCGACCACCGGCTCGTTGAGCAACTCGCCGACGGCTGATGCCGCGGACGAGGTGTGGGGCGACTCCGCCGATGGCGAGACGTCGAGCATCGAGAGTGGTGAGGCTGCACCCGCCATCCCGGCGGCCACGCGGTCCTCGGCGCGCTCGAGCTCGCGGAGCTCCAGAAGCTCCTCCCGCTCGTCTTCCTCGCGCAAGTCTTCTGCAAAGAAGTCGAGCGCCAAGAAGTCTTCGGCCAGGAAGTCCGGCTCGAAGAAGACCGCTGCGAAGCGCTCGACCGCCAAGCGGTCGACGGCGAAGCGGAGCACTGCCAAGCGGGGCACCGCGAAGAAGCGCGGGACCGCGAAGCGCAGCACTGCGAAGCGCAGCACTGCCAAGCGCTCGACCGCGAAGCGTGGCACCGCGAAGAAGCGGAGCACCGCCAAGCGGAGCACCGCCAAGCGTTCGACCGCGAAGCGCTCGACCGCCAAGCGGAGCACGGCCAAGCGCTCGACCGCCCGCAAGTCGGGTGGCACGCGCAAAGCCGCAACCCGCTCGCGTACGGGCTCGCGCAAGACGGGTCGGCGCAGGTAGATCGTTCGGCGACGCCCGTGCTCCGCGAACCAGCGGAGCCCGGGCGTCGCCGCTCGTTTCGGCTGCCATAGCCGTGGCGATATCCTTTCGACCTCGTGCAGCCGAAGACCCTCGATCACGTCGCGTTCTGGGTCTCCACCCGGGAGGAGATCGCCCGGTTTCTCGAGCGCCATCTCGGCATGCACGTGATAGCGCGCGAGCACAACTTCACCCTCATGGGCAGCCACGCCCGCCACGGCAAGCTGACGCTCTTCGACGCGGATGGACCGCGGGATCCGGGCGCATTCGCGCACGTCGGCCTACGCGTTTCGGACCTCGCGGCGGCGCGGGCACAGCTCCCCGACGACGCCGCGGAGACGTTCGACGCGGGCGGCGGAATCCGGATCACGCTCGTCGAGGCGCCGACCGACGTCGATTACGACCTCGACCACGTCGCCCTCTACTCCGCGGACCCGCAGGCGACTGCCGCCGAGTACGAGCGCTACGGCTTCGCAGCGGCCGGACCCGCGCGCGTCGAGGTCGGAGGCGCGTACGTGCAGTTCCTCCAGGGCGACCCGGGCGAACCCGAGCGGCCGCTCCTGAACCACCTCGCAGTGCTGGTCGACTCGGCCGACGAGGTGATCGGCGGCGCGAAGGACCTCGGGATCGAGGTCGAGTCGGTCGTCGACGCCGCGAACACGTACGCCGCGTTCCTCTGGGGGCCGGAGGGCGTGCGCATCGAGTACGTCGAGCACAAGCCGACGTTCTCGCTGACGTGACGCGGCGCGTCGCGGTCGCGGGTGCCGGCATGGCCGGCCTCGTCGCGGCTGCGCGCCTGCGCGAGC
>JBJMKB010000046.1:0-10072 GCA_045806045.1 Gaiellaceae bacterium
AACCACTTTCACAACAAGAACCACAACAAAAAAGAGAACGACGTCGTCGAGGGGCGCGTGACGAAGGTCGTCACGTTCGGCGCCTTCGTCGAGATCCTTCCGGGCGTCGAAGGCCTCGTGCACATCTCGGAGCTCGCGCAGCACCACGTCGAGAATCCGCGCGAGGTCGTCTCGCAGGGTCAGCCGGTGAACGTGAAGATCATCGAGGTGGACGGCGAGCGCCGCCGCCTCTCGCTCTCGCTGAAGCGCGTCGAGGACACCGATCCCGTGCAACCGCGCGCCGACGGTGGCGAGTCGGTGCACACGCGCCCGAACATCGACCTCTCCGAGGAAGTGTTCGCGGAGGCGCCGGTGATCGAAGGCGAGGCCGTCGAGGAGGAGCCCGGCGTCGAGGAGGACTCGGCCGCCGACGAGGCGCCGGCCGCCGGCGAGGCACCGACCGCCGGCGAGGCGCCGACCGCCGGCGAGGCGCCGACCGCCGAGGCCGACGCGACGGGCGCAGGCATCGAGCCCGCGGCCGACGAGCCGGAAGCAGAAGCGCCCAGCACGGAAGAGTGACGGCGCCGGTCTCCGTCGCGATCACGGGCGGAATCGGAGCGGGGAAGAGCGAGGCGCTGAAGGCGTTCGCGCGGAACGGCGCGGCCACGGTGTCGAGCGACGAGATCGTCCATCACCTGCTCCGGCGGCCCGACGTGCGTGCCGCCGTCGTCGCGCGCATGGGGAACGGGATCGTGGCGCCGGACGGCGAGATCGATCGCGGCGCGCTCGCGACGGTGGTGTTCAACGACCGTGAGGCGCTCGCGTGGCTCGAGGAGCTGCTGCATCCGCTCGTCTCCGCGGAGTACCTGCAATGGCGGGAGCAGCTCGCCGAGCTGCCCGACGCGCCGCGTGTGAGCGTGACCGAGGTGCCGCTCCTCTACGAAACGGGGAGCGACGAGCGGTTCGACAAGGTGGTCGTGATCACGGCTCCCTCGAAGCTGCGCCGTGCGCGATCGGATGCTGCGAGCGACGCCCGCGAGTCGCGGCTCATTCCCGAAGCGCAGAAGGTCGAGCGCGCCGACTTCTCGTTCAAGAACACGGGCTCCCTGGAGGAGCTGGACGCGTTCGTGAAGTCGGTGATGGCGGAGCTCACCTCAGAGGCTTGAAGTCGTCATGAGGAAACTCGTATTGCTGGTCGTCGTCGGTGCGATCGTCGCGGCCGCGTTCTTCGTCGTCGACGCGACCAACCCACCGTGGTTCGAGCGCATCCGCTATCCGCTGCGGTACTCGCAGTACGTGCGCGTGCACGCGCAGCGGCACGACCTGGACCCTGCGCTCCTCGCCGCTGTCATCTACCAGGAGTCGAAGTTCCGCTCGGACGCGAAGTCGTCGTCGGGCGCGATCGGGCTGATGCAGCTGACGCCGGAGACTGCACGCGGGATCGCGATCCGCACACACGGCAGCGCGTTCCACACACAGGATCTCTACGACCCGGAGATCAACATCCGTTACGGGGCCTGGTACCTCGACAACCTCTTCCGCAAGTACGGCAGCGAGAAGCTCGTGCTCGCCGCCTACAACGCCGGCCAGGGGAACGTCGACCGCTGGCGCGCGAACGGCCAGTCGATCCAGTTCTCGGAGACGAAGGCCTACGTCGAGCGGGTCGAGGATCTGAAGGCGATCTACCGCGACGCCTGGCGCTCACAGCTCTACAAGTAGCGCGCGCAGCTTTGCGGCTTGCACGACGTCGCCGTGCGATTCGTGCTCGGCGAGCTCCTGCTCGTGGGCGGCTCGCGCCTCGTCGAGGAGCCCCTGTCGCCGCAGCACATGACCCAGTGCGTTCCACGCACCGGCGCGCATCTCCGGCAGATCGCCGGTCTGCGCGAGCTCGACTGCGTGGCGCGCCAGTTCCTCGGCTTCGACGAGCTCGCCGCGGTCGGCGAGGACCTTCGCCCGCAGCGCCGGACCCAGGACCATGTTCGTCAGGTCATCGGGGCCGCCCATCTGCTCACCCTCACGGGCGAGCGCCTCCGCCTCGTCGAGGCGGCCCAGCTCGTACGCGATCCGGCCGAGGTGGATTGCCATCGTGGACCGAAAGCCGGCCTCGCCGAGCTCGCCGAGCCG
Source organism: Gaiellaceae bacterium (assembly GCA_045806045.1). Lineage (GTDB taxonomy): Bacteria > Actinomycetota > Thermoleophilia > Gaiellales > Gaiellaceae > PALSA-600. The sequence continues at coordinate 2,104 of JBJMKB010000046.1, forward strand.
GTCATAGGCCGCGCGGATCGCCGGCTCGGCACGCTCCAGGTCGCCGGCTGCCAGTGCGATCGTTCCGGCCTCGGCGGCCAAGATCGTGCGCATGAAGTTCTGACCGAGCTCGGCGAGGCCGGCATCCGCGTCGGCCCAGGCCGCGAGGCTCTCGTCGAAGCGGCCTTCCCGGGCGAGCAGCGACGATTCGGTCAGGCGCACGATCGCCGCGAGGTACCGGCCTCGATCGTGCTCCAGTAGCACCGCGAGGCGTCGCCGGACCTCGTCGGGTTTGAACGGGCCATGGCCCAGCGGCCCCAGAATCCACATGTACCCCGGGTGGTTGCCGACGCGCCGGCGGTATGCGACCGCCTGCTCGCCCGCTTCGAGGGTCTCGACCGCGCGGCAGCGGACCCACTGCAGCTGGGCGAGGAGCGACCACGCGTCGGCGAGCCCGGCGTCGTCCCCGGCGCGGGTGAACAGGTCGATCGCCTCCGCCGCGGTCACCGCGGCCTGGCCGGTGCCGCGGGCCGCCTCGTCGTGCGTGAAGTCGTAGTAGGCCCGCAGCACCTTTCCGTTCATCGCGTGCGTCGGGTCATCGTCTCGCTCGAGTTCCTCGAAGAGGGGCTCGAGCGCGTCCGGGCGTGAGCTGAGCAACGTGGTCGCGAGCGTCCGCAACAACTGACCGCGGCCCGGCTCGTCCCGCGGCGAGAGAACGAGTGCCCGCTCGAGCAGCTTCTCGGCGGCCGCGAAGTCCTCGCGCCGCAGTGCTGCCTCGCCGGCCGCGGTGAGGCGCGCCGCCGCGGCGCGGTCGAGCGCGCCGTCTCGGCGACCGAGCTCCCGGCGGTACAGCGCCGCCTGCTCGAAGTGGTGCCCGAGAATCTCGTCGAGCTCCACGAGCCCGCCGCGCCGCTCGAGCCACCGCGCGAATCGCTCGTGAAGGTCGGCGCGGGTTTCCTTCGGCAGCGCGTCGTACGCGGCGTCGCGGATCAGGAGGTGCCGGAAGCGGTACGCGTCGTCGTCGGCGATCGTCGCTCGCTCGCGCCTGATCAGCTCCTTCCGCACCAGACCGACGAGCTCGCCGTCGATGGGCTCTCCCGAGAGCTCCGTGACGGACAGCCGGTGGAAGATCTCGCCCTCGACCGCGCCCCGCTCGATCACCGAGCGCTGGGCGAGCGGCAGCCGGTCGAGCCGCGCTTGCAGCAACGCCTGGACGGTTGCCGGCGCGCGAACGTCGCCGTCCTCTCGTGCGAGCGCGACCATCTCCTCCACGAACAGCGGGTTTCCGCCCGCCGCGGCGAGAACCCGAGCGCGAACCGATTCCTCCAGGCCGTCGCCGAGGGAGCCGACGAGCGCGGCTGCGTCGTCGTCCGAGAGCGGCTCGAGCAGCGCTGTCGTCGCATTCAGCTTCCCGCCCGCCCAGCCCGGCCGTTCGTCGAGGAGCTCGGGCCGCGCGACGCACAGGAGCATGAGCGGAACGTCGCGGGTGAGGTCGCTGATGTGGTCGATCAGGTCGAGGAACGTCTGCTCGCCCCAATGGATGTCCTCGAACACGACGACGAGCGGGCGGTCCTCCGCCGCGTGCTCGAGGGCCGTGCGCACGGTCCAGAACAGCTCGGTTGCGGCCAGTGTCCCGGTGATTCGCTCGATCGCCTCCTCGGCCTCGAGCTGCTTCAGGACGCCGATCACGGGCCAGAGGGTAATGCCGTCGCCGTAGTCGAGGCACTGGCCGCGCGCGACCGTCGCATCGACGGATTCGAGGAACTCCGATGTCAGCCTCGACTTGCCGACCCCCGCAGCCCCGAGCAGCGTGAACAGGTGGCACGAACGTTCACCGACCACGCGCTCGAAGGCCTGGCGAAGAAGCGCGAGCTCGCGCTCGCGGCCGACGAGCGGCGTGTCGAGGCGGCGTGCGACGCCGCTCGCGTCCGGGTCGAGGTCAACGACGCGGAACGCGCGCACCGGCTCGGGCTTGCCCTTCGCGGTCACCTCGACCGGCTCCAGGGTCGCCGCGTCGCGCACGAGCCGCCGCGTCTCGTCGCCGATCAGCACCTCGCCGGGCGCCGCGGCCTGCTCCAGCCGAGCGGCGACGTTGACGGCGTCCCCGGTGACGAGCGTGTCGCCCTCGCCCGTCACGACCTCGCCGGTGTTGACGCCGATGCGCGCCTGCAGCCCGAGCTGTGGCACGGCACTGCGCATCTCCCACGCGGCGCGCACCGCACGAAGCGCGTCGTCCTCATGGGAGACCGGAACGCCGAAGACTGCCATCACCGCGTCGCCGACGAACTTCTCGACACTGCCGCCGTGCCGCTCGAGGATCGTGCGCATCTCCTCGTAGTAGCCGCGCATCGTCGCGCGAAGTGCCTCCGGGTCCGTGCGATCGCCGAGCTCCGTCGAGCCGGTGAGGTCGCAGAAGACGATCGTCACGACCTTCCGCACCTCCCGAGCGGGCGCGGGGGCCTGGAGCGGCGTGCCGCAGTTGCCGCAGAACTTGAAGCCGTCGGGATTCTCGCGGCCACACGATGGACAGATGGTCACGGCACGAATCTACTGTGTGGCATGGACTGGGTCCTGGAGGTCGCCGAGAACGCGAACACCCACACGCCCCTCGGCCCGCGCGACGAGCGGATCGTCACCGACCGCTACGTGCTCTGGCTGGCGCCGTACGACAAGCCGTGGGCCAACGTCGCGCAGCGGTTGCGTCTCGAGGCGGACGAGATCGACGAGGTGCGGGCGGAGATCCACGCCATCCTGCGCGATCACGGCCGAACCGTGTGCACCTGGGAGGTCGGGACGCATGCGACGCCGGCCGATCTCGCAGACCGGCTGCGAGGGCTCGGCCTCGTCGACCAGGAGTACGTGGTCGGCATGGTGCTGACGGAGGAGCCCCCGCACGCGCCGCCGGAGATCGAGGTGCGTCCTGCGGTGACCGACGACGAGCGGCTCGCGGCTGCGCGGATTGCCGCGATTGCGTTCGGGGCGGACGAGCTGCCGGCGGAGCCACCGGCGCCGAGCGCGGACCCGGACAACATCACCTACCTCGCGTTCCTCGATGGCCAGCCGGTCGCGCGTGCGTCCGGGTCGTACGGGGAGCACGCTGCCACGCTCTTCGGCGGCTCGACGCTTCCGGAGGCGCGCGGCCGCGGCGCGTACCGCGCGCTGGTCGCCGCCCGCTGGAGCGAAGCGGTCGGACGCGGTACGCCCGTCCTCGTGACGCAGGCGGGCGCCATGTCGCGGCCGATCCTCGCGCGGCTCGGCTTCCGCGAGGTGTGCGAGCTGTGGATCCTCCTCGACGAGCTTGATTAGGGAAATCTGGTCAGGCGGCGACGGCGAACCCGGCCCCGGTGAACCGGATCGCCGTGCGCCCGTTCGAGCACAGGAGCGCCTGGCCGGCCAGCCGGCACGAGAGCGAGCCGTGCCTCCAGCGGCGGCGGACCGGGGTGGAGGCATCCCACCACGGAAGCCTGTGCACGATCTCGGCCGTCCGGCCGAGGCGCACGGACGCCGTCGCCCGCAGGGTCGTGCAGACGAGGGCGGGTCCCTCGGCGCGGCAGGCGGCCCCGGCGTCGGGCGTCCGGAACGCGAACGGCGAGGAGGCCGATGCGCCGGGATGAACGAGCAGGAAGGCGCTGAGGGCCGCGGCGAAAACGATCACGAGCAGACGCATCTGACCTTCAACGCCGGCCCGGGCAGAATGGGTGCGTGAGGGTCTCAGCGAAGGCGGACTACGCGATCCGCGCCGCGGTCGAGCTGGCCGCCGCGGGCGACGGTCCCCCGGTCAAGGGCGAGCGGATCGCCCAGGCCCAGGAGATCCCGCCGAACTTTCTCGAGAACATCCTCGGCGACCTGCGGAACGCCGGCCTCGTCGCGAGCCGCCGCGGGGCGGACGGCGGCTACTGGCTCGCGAAGCCGGCTGCGGAGGTATCGCTCGCCGACGTGATCAGGGCGGTCGACGGACCGCTCGCGAACGTGCGCGGCGTTCGGTCGGAGCAGATCGAATACCAGGGCAGCGCGGAGAAGCTGCGCGACGTGTGGGTCGCGGTGCGCGCCTCCCTGCGCGGCGTGCTGGAGACGGTGACGCTCGCGGATCTGGCGCGAGGCGAGCTCCCGGCGTCGGTGGCGGCTCTCGCAGCCGACCCGGACGCGTGGGCGCCGCACTAGGGCCTAATCGAACCTGGTTCGATCTTTGAACCAGGTTCGTGAGTTTGCGCTACCGCCCCTCGCGAGTCTGGTTCGGCTCGGCCGAATCAGATTCGAACACGCGCTCGCGCATCGGGCGCACGTAGACGATCTGGCCGCGCTCGAGCTCGAGGGCTGCCGCCTGGTCGCGCGTCAGCTGCACGGCGAGCGGCTGCCCGTCGTCGCGCACGAGCTCGGCCCGCACCTCGAACCCCAGATGCACAACGCGCTCGACCTGCGCCTCGCGCGTCGACCCGTTCGGCTCGAGCACGAGCTCGAAGTCGTGTGGCCGCACCCACGCGTCACCGAGCCTGGTCGCCTGGCCGACGAACGACATCACGAACTCGTTCGCCGGTGCGTCGTACAGCTCGCGCGGTCCTGCAACCTGTTCGACACGGCCCTTGTTCATGACGACGACGCTGTCTGCGACCTCCATCGCCTCTTCCTGGTCGTGCGTGACGAACACCGTCGTCGTGTGCGTCTCCTCGTGCAGCCGGCGGAGCCACACACGCAACTCCGCGCGCACGCGCGCGTCGAGCGCGCCGAACGGCTCGTCGAGTAGCAGCACCTTCGGTTCCGGCGCGAGGGCCCGGGCGAGCGCCATGCGCTGGCGCTGGCCGCCTGAGAGCTGCGCGGGGTAGCGGTCGCCGAAGCCCTGCAGCTGGACGAGGTCGAGGAGCTCGGCCACGCGCGCACGCACCTCGGCCTTCGGGCGCTTCCTGATCGCCAGCCCGAACGCGATGTTGTCGCGGACCGTCATGTGCTTGAACGCGGCGTAGTGCTGGAACACGAAGCCGACGCCGCGGCGTTGCGGCGTCAGCGCGGTGGCGTCCTCGCCGGCGAGCCGGATCTCGCCGGTGTCCGGCCACTCGAGCCCGGCGATGATGCGCAGCAGCGTCGACTTCCCCGATCCCGACGGTCCGAGGAGGGCGGTGAGAGAACCGCCGTCCACTTCGAGCGAGACGCCCTCCAGCGCCTGGAAGCTCCCGAACCGCTTCGAAACGTCGAGTACCTCGATCGACATCAGACAGCTTCCTCCTTCGGCCGCAGGAACGTCATCGTCACGAGGACGAGGACGGACATCGCGGCGAGCACGAGCGAGATTCCGTACGCGCCGGGCTGCTGGTAGTTGTCATACAGATCTTGCACGCGCAGCGTCGCGGTCTCCGTCTTGCCCTCGATGTGGCCGGAGACGACGGCGACGGCCCCGTACTCGCCGAGACAACGCGCGGTGGTGAGCACCACGCCGTAGATCACGGCCCAGCGGATCGACGGGAGCGTGATCCGCCAGAACGTCTGCCAGCCGTTCGCGCCCAGCGTGCGCGCCGCCTGCTCCTGCTCGTCGCCGATCTCGCGCAGCGTCGGCACGACCTCGCGCGCGACGAACGGCAGCGAGACGAAGACCGTGGCGATCACCATCGACGGCAGCGCGAACAGGACCTGGATCCCGTGGCGCGCGAACCAGGGCCCGAACCAGCCGGTCCGCCCGTAGAGGAGGAAGAGCGACAGACCGACGACGACGGGGGAGATGGCGAGCGGCAGGTCGACGAGCGCGTTGACGAGGCCCGCGCCGGGGAAGCGGCGTCGCACGATCGCGAGCGCGCACACGACGCCGAAGACCGTGTTCAGGGGCACCGCGATCGCCGCGATGATCAGCGTCAGCTGAAACGCGTGCACCGTGTTCGGGTCACTGATCGTGTGCCAGATGTTCCCCGCGCCCTGGTCGAACGCGCGCCAGAAGACCATGGCGAGCGGCGCGAGCAGGATCGCGAAGAGATAACCGAGCCCCACGGCGCGGAGCCCAAACCTATGCACGTTCGTGCCTCGTCGCGAGGAAGCGCAGGCCGCCGATCGCGAGCAGGAGCGCGAACGACACCAGGAGCATGACGACGGCGACCGCGGCGGCGCCCGCCTGATCGCCGCCCTGGATGTGCAGGAACACGAACACGGACGCGACCTCGGTCTTGAACGGCTTGTTGCCGGCGATCAGCACGAGCGCGCCGATCTCGCCTACGGCGCGCGCGAACGCGAGCGCGACGCCGGAGAGGATGCCCGGCAGGATCCCGGGGAGGACGATGCTGCGAAAGACGCGGAGCTCGCTCGCGCCGAGCGAGCGCGCCGCCTCCTCCGCCTCGAGATCGAGCTCGTGCAGGACCGGCTGGACGGTGCGGACGACGAACGGAAGCGTCACGAACAGGAGCGCCATGACGATTGCCGTCCGGGTCAACGAGATGTCGATTCCGACCGGCGACTGCGGCCCGTACAGGGCGAGCAGGGTCAGGCCTGCGACGATCGTCGGCAGGGCGAAGGGAAGGTCGATGAGCGCGTTGACGAAGCTCTTGCCGCGGAAGTCGTCGCGCACGAGCACCCACGCGATGATCGTCCCGAAGACGGCGTTGATCACCGAGACGAGCAGGGCCGCCCCGAGGCTGAGCTTCAGCGCGGCGACCGCCTCGGGCGCGGAGGCGACGGACCAGAACTGACCGAGGCCGCCGGCGCGCGAGGCCCAGACAAGCGCTGCGATCGGCAACACCACGAGCACCGAGAGGTACGTCGTGGTGAAGCCGATCGCGAGCGGGGTTCCTGTAGTGCGCCGGCGGCGAGGCGCCGGCAGCGCGACGCTAGCCAGTCGTCGGTCCTCCCACGGCGCGCTCGATCTTCGCCATCCGGCCCTTGTTCGGGTTGAACCAGACCTTGTCGGCGTTGCGCCACCCGCCGATCAGCTTGTCGTCGATCTTGAAGATGCCCGGGCGTGCCGGGAACTTCGATGCGGCCTTCTTCGCCGACACCGGGTTGACGGGACGGAAGCCGTACTGCGCAAAGAGATCCTGCGCGGCCGGCTGCTTCACGAACTGGATGAACTTGTTCGCGAGATCCTTGTTCGAGCTGGTCTTGAGGACCGCGATCGGCAACTCGATCAACATCGTCTGCCGCGGGATCACGTACTGGATGTCCTGGCCGTTCAAGCGCGCGTTCAGCGCCTCGCTCTCGTAGGTGAGGAGCACATCGCCCTTGCCGCTCAGGAACGTGTTGGTCGCGTTGCGCCCGGACGTGTCCTGCGAGATGACGTGCTGGAAGAGCTTCTGCACGTAGTCGGTCGCCTGCTTGTCGGTCTTGCCGAGGCGGCGCTGTGAGCCGTACGCGGCGAGGATGTTCCATTTGGCGGAGCCGGAGCTGAAGGGGTTCGGCGTGATCACCTGCACGCCGGGCTTGATCAGGTCGTTCCAGCCCTTGATGTGCTTCGGGTTGCCGTTCCGCACCGCGAACACGACGACCGTGTCGGCTGCGATGCCGTTGTAGGCCTGGTGATTCCACTTCGAGTCGACGAGGCCGCCGTCGACGAGGAGGTTCACGTCGTCCCCGGTCGAGAGGAAGACGACGTCGGCCTTGAGGCCGTTCGCGACGGCGCGCGCCTGGTCGGTAGAGGCGCCGTAGGACTGACTGAATGATGCGTCCTTTCCGGCGGGGGTCGCCTGCCAGGCGGCGATGATCTTGCCCATCACAGCCTTGGGGGTGGAGTAGCCGACGAGCGAGAGGTTCGTGCCGGCGGCCGCGGCGGACGCCGCGGCGAGCGCCACGAGCAGCGTGGCGAGGAGGATCGTCTTCTGGAGTTTGTTCAGAGGCATGGTGAACAAATACATAAGATTCCCTCATTCGTCAAATAAGAACCGTCAGGGGTTTGTGAGCGTCTTCCCCTCGGTAGGAGGGCGCGGTGAGGTTTCGGACAGGCGGAGGCCTGGACCCGTCGCAGGTCGAGGACCGCCGCGGGCGCGGTGGTCTCGGCGGCGGGCCGCTCGTGCTCGGCGGCGGC
>JBJMKB010000047.1:0-65590 GCA_045806045.1 Gaiellaceae bacterium
CGCCACACCGCCCTCACCCACGACGCCGCCGCCGGCAACCCCCTCGCCTACATCCAACACCGCGCCGGACACTCACAAAGCACCATTACCGAGCGCTACATCCACGCCGCGCAAGTCCAATTCGCAGGTGCAGCCGAACGCGCCGAAGCACGGATGTTCCAGAACTAACTCAACCCACAGCCGTTACGGACGCTTCTTATCCGCTCGAACGAGCGACGCCAGCATCGCAACCGCGCCGACCGCAAAACGCCAGCCGTAGCCGTCCGTGATGGACTCTAAGAATGGGCAACAATCCGGCAATAACAGGACCCGGATGGATGACCCCCAGCTTTCGAGTCTGTGGGCCATCCGCACCGACAGCGCGATTACTCCGCGCCGGTGCCTGTGCAGTGCCTGACCAGAACCGCGAATCGCGACTTTCGACCATGTCTCTCAACCGAAATCAACAACAGCGCCAGCCGACGCCGGAGCCGCGGCCACGAGCTAAATGTTCGGCCGGCGCAGCTTGGGTGCTGTACGACGTCGCGTACTCAACGTTCGCGTTCCTCTTCGCGGTGCGCTATTTCCCGCCATGGATTGTCGACGAACTTCATCGACCGGACTGGTATGTCAGCGGAGGGCTCGCCGGAGCGGTTGCGACAGTCGTCGTGCTTTCACCACTCGTGGGTCGATACGCAGACCGCCGCGGAAGGCGAAAGCATCTTCTCGCGATCTTCACATTCTGCGCCTGTGCGCTCACCGCCGCATTAAGCTTCCTATCGACGGCTGGAAATGTTCTACCGGTGCTCGTGGTCGCGGCGTCAAGTGTTGCGTTCGGACAGCTCGCGATCGCACAGTTCGACCCTTTGCTGGCTGAAATCAGCGACGACGTCGGCCGCAGCCGCCTTTCAGGTTTCGCTGTGGGCTTTGGCTTCCTCGGAACGATTGCCGGACTCGTACTTCTGAGTGGGGCGTTCGTCGGCTCCGGGAGCAAGCAGCACGCCTTTCTTCCGCTTGCGCTGATCTACGCGTCGTTGGCTGTGCCCGCATTGAAGATGCTGCCAACAAATCGTCCAGCCGCCCGGCGAACGAACGACAAACATCCGCTTGCTCTTCTGGTTTCGCCGGACGCCCCACGCGCGCGGCGATTCGTGATTGCGCGGTTCCTTTACTGCGACGCGCTCTTGACCGTAAGCGGTTTCCTAACCGTGTATATGGATCGCGTCGGTGGCTTCTCCGAGAATGCTCAGAGCGCTGTCCTCGGGGTCGCGGTCGTCGCAGCAGGCGCTGGAGCATTAGCTACAGGCCAGATACTTCCGACGTACGGCCCTCGCCGCGCAATCATGGTCGCACTTCCATTCGCCGCCGCGGCCCTCGCGCTCACTGCAGTGGTTGCCGCGCCGTGGACTGTCTGGGTTGGCGCACCAACAATCGGAGCGGCGCTCGGAGTCGTCTGGTCTGCCGACAGGATCTTCATGCTGCGCGTAACCCCCGAAGCGACAAGAGGACAGTGGTTCGCGTATTTCAATTCGGCTAACCGGTCAGCCACGGCAGTGGGGCCGCTGATTATCTGGAGTGGTCTCGTCTGGATTCTGAGCGGTCAAAACGAATGGACGTCGGAGCTTACCGCGTCACGGTTCGCTATTGCGGTGCTCGCCCTGACCGCGTGTTGCGGCTGGCTGATCGTCCGCGCGACGGATGATCGTGAACCCATCAGTCACGCGTCGGCCCGCTAGCCCATCTCGAGTTCAGGGCGAACGCCCTGAACACCCATCGCGCGCAGGTGTCGGTAGTGCGAAGCGACGGCAGCGCGCAGAGTCGGGTGAGAGTAATAGCGAACGCCGTGAGCCCGCGCGGCCGACTCTACGATCGGGGCGATCAGCGGATAGATCGTGTGCGGAAGCCGCGGAAACAAATGATGCTCGATCTGGAAGTTGAGCCCACCGAGCAGCCACGTTAGCGCGCTGTTGTCGTGGCAAAACCCTACGGTGCTCTCGACCTCGTAGACCGCCCATTCGCGCGGTTCAGCGGCGAGAGCTTGCGGCGACGCAAAATCCGCCTCTTCAACGGCATGCGCGAGCTGGAACACGACTGCCATAACGGCGCTCGCCGTCATCGTGAGCGCGAAGTACATGAGCAGGACGTGTTGCCACTCATGGAACAGGAGCGGAACCCCGATCGCGCCGCAGACGAATAAGAACTTGCCAACGAGCACGCCGACTAGATCCCAGCCACGGGGTGGACGGAATTGGCTCTTGCCTAAGGCGTTGCGGCGGAGGCTCATCAGATCCGTGATGTGCCATCTGAAAAGGGCTAGCGGATAGACGAACCACATGTACATGTGCTGCCAGCGATACCACGGCCGAACGGGTTGACTTGCCGCCAGGCGCGCGAATGGCGCATGGGCGATGTCGTCGTCGTAGCCGTCCACGTTCGGATATGTGTGGTGCGAGACGTTGTGCTTGTAGCGCCACGCATAGCTGCCAAAACCGAGGACGACATCGACAGTCCACCCGAGAAGGTGGTTCCAACGTCGCGATTTGAAGAACGCACCGTGATTAGCGTCGTGAAGCAGGCACACCGACTGGATGACAGCCCCGAAAAGGAAGGCGACTGCTGCAACGGCAACCCAATATGTGGGCAGTTGAGCGAATACGAGGGTCGCCCACGCAACAGTCAGCAGCGCAAACCCGAGCACCGTCTTGCCGTACAGTTGACGATGACACGCCCTCAGCAAGTCGGGCTGCTCTTCAATAAACGACGCGACTTCTTTGCGCACCGCACCGAAGAAGTCTCCCCCGCCTCGAAAGGAAATCCTCGCCGAAGTCACCGGCGGAGTGTGGAGCCGCCCCGGCGCGTCACGAGCGGCCGTGGAGGTGGCGGTAGCGAAGCGAGTGAACTTAAAACTCATGGACGTCTGCAGTACGACTCTCCGTGTCGGCCCCTTCCATCCGGTTGACGGCTATCGCACCGGCAACCAGGACGAGGGTGATCGTAGTCGCCGCGTAAGCGCCCCACGTCGGCCACGGGGTTGCTGGATGGGCTACGTGAAAAGCTGGCTCGATCTGCGTCCCAGGGGCCGGGGCCAAGTAGTCGACCACGAAGACTACGGCGGAGCAGCCGAAGACGAGAGCGGCGAGATTAAGCCGTGATGACTGCGCAACGAATGCACCGAATAGTGGCGGACCTGCGAGCAACGGCGCGAACGGGCTCTCCAAGCCTTGGCCCGTCTTTGCCACCAGTTCCATGATTGCGTACATGTTCGCGATCACGGCAGCGATCACGAGCCAGCCTCCGACATGGCGCCGCAGCCAGGCGAACAAGTCGCCCGCTCGAATGCCTCGAAATGAAGACTCGTTTCGCTGGCGACGACGACCACGGAACAGCAGACCCAGTGGCGCAACGACGACCCCGAAGGCGCTCTCGAAGGCGAGGATGCCGCTCGCGGCGATCACTGCGATCTCCGGGATATAGAACTCGCGGGGGTAACGGTGGTGGGGGTGGTAGAGGACCTTCAACTCACCAAAAACTACGATCGCCAGCGCAGCCGTAACCCAGAACATGATCCCCAGCTGGTCAGCTCGCGCGAAATCTGCGCGAGGGTTCTCGGGCTGGCGCAGAATGTTCGATAGCCATTTCGGGAGCGGCCTCCGCGTCCCACTCGGATCTCCGCCCGTGTTGCCAACAGACATGGCCTCGAACCCTGTCTTTTTCGAAGCTGAAAGTCAATGTGAGTCGTTGCCAGTCGTACGCGGCCCAAGCAGCAGCGGAAACCCCTAACCCGGCTGCTGATCTTCGCAACCAAACTCCGGCAGACCATGTCAGATTTCGCGCCTATCGATTGGCGCGCCGAGTCCATACCGGCGGCGACGTCTCAGCGGAACTGACTCAGGTCCTATCCTGACTCCACAGTCCGACTGCCCAGGCTGATTCGATCCCAGGTGCGGAGCACTGCGGCCATGTGTCTCGAGACGCGGCACGGCCTCGTGTGTCTCACCAGGAGGCAAGCAACCGTCCTTGAGCCGGTCCTTCGACAGCACGCCTCGTTGGGCTTCATCGCAGACATCGAAGAGATACGAGGACACGAGGCTTTCGCCTCCGCCCGACAGTTAGCCTGTTGCGACCGTGATGCGCCGCCCGCGCCGCAGACGCGTCGCCGGCGCGAAAGTCACGAAGTAGCAGCGGGTGTTGAAGAACGCCTCGGCGACGAACTTCTTCGACGCTCCCGAGAGCTCTTGGAGCGGCATCTCGAGCTGCGGAGGATCAACGGCAAGGTGGGAAAACCTGACGAGCGGCCCGAGCGGAGTGCTGTCGTCAAGCGGAAACGTCCCGCTCGGGAAACGGCCCGCGATCGGCCCGAAACGCTCTCGGAAGGCCGACGACTCGGCGGCAACGAAAATCGGCACGCTGCCGTCGAGCCGTCGGTACTTCCCGAGGATGAGGATTGCCAGCGGTTCGACGTGATGCTCCACGTAGTAACGAATAGTGGCGTGGAGCGACGCATCGAACTCGTCGGCGAGTAATAGAGGCGTCCGCAGCGAGAGCGGATAGTCGAGCGCTCGTTCGAAGAACGGCCGCCCCTGGAAGATCAGGTGTGCTGCAGCCAGGTTCGCCTCCAGCTCGAGCACCAGCTCGGTGTCACCAAATAGCGTGCGCTCGTCATCGACGTAAGCCTCGCGGTGCCAGGGAACGACGCAATGCCCTAGCTCGCGGGCCTCGGTGAACCGGGCTCGCCCGCGCGGCTGCGACAAGTCGACGAATACCGTCTCAGCCCGGAAGAAGTAGGCCCCAAGCCACTTCCTCACCAACGAGCGCTTGGGCGCGATTTCGTCTGGCGCCTGGCTGATGTCGATGACGTCCTGGACGCCCGACACCTCGCCCACGGCTTTGAGCGGTGTCGGCACCACCCCATAGGCATCAGCGCGCTTGAGCGCCTGCTCGGTGGCCGCGAGGATCTGGCGCCGCGCGAGCGGGTTGATCTCAGCCACTCTGCCTCTCGCGGACGAGCTTCTTCATGTAGTCGAGGACTTCGCGCTGCTCCTTCGGCGAGAGCTCTTCGAGGGCATGCAGCGCAGCTCCCTGCACCGCTCGCCGGCTCGAGCTCCCACTGGCGCCGAAGTGCCCGGCGAGCTTCATCAGGTTCTCGTACTTGAGGTCATACAGCGCCGCCAGGGTGAACAGGATGTTCGGCGCGGGGCGAGTGATCGTCCCTTTCTCGATCTGACTCAGATGCGCGTTGTGGATGCCCGTCTGGCGCTCGACGTCACGCAACGTCAGGTTCCGCTTCTGGCGCTCCCTTTGCAGCAGGTCGCCAAGTGGCGTCCCCACAGTCTCTCCACCTCCTTTATCTGCTTGGTCACCTGCCAAGTATAGCGCTGCGCTAAGGCGCTTAGCAATATCGCTAAGCAATCTTTGCACTTCCCTTGCTAAGTGGTCTTAGCTGCTGCTAAGATTGATTTGCAATCCCGCCGCGAGCGGGCCGAGGCCCCAAAAGGAGGCCCACCTTGAGTCAGACCGCAACACCCCATACCGAGGCAACCGTCGAAGTGACGATCACCTACCTCCCCGCCGAGAAGCCGTTCCACAGGGCCTTCCCGGAGGACACGACGCTCACCGTCGTCCGCAGCGACGCCATGCAGTTCTTCAACGTCGCCGACTACACCGACCGCGATGTCCACGAGTTCCAGCTGGACTCGGAGGGCAACCGCGTCGACTACAACCTGACGCTCGCCCAGTTCCTCGGCGAGCACCGCAAGGGCCTCCATCTCGATCTCGTCGAGCAGGTCAGGGCCGGTGGAGTCTAGTCCCTACACGGCGATCGAGCAGTGGCGCCTGCCGCAGTTGGCCGTCGCCGCGACGCTTGCGAGCGTCGTCGGCGCCGGCCGCCGCGGCGACGAGGCCGGCGTGTTCTGGCTCGGCGAGCGCTCGACGGTCTCGAGCGTTCGTGCGGTCGTGTCCCTCCGGGGGCGCGGCGTTCTCGAGTCGTCGGGTCTGTGGACGGTCTCGAGCGAGGTCTACGGAGTGGTCTCGCGGCTCGCCCGCGAGCATAGCTTGACGCTGCTTGGCACTGCGCATACCCACGCGCGCGGCGTGCGCGTCGGCCTGTCCTATACCGACCGGCGCGACGGCGTGCGCGTCCCCGACTTTCTCGCCGTCGTCATCGGTAACGGCGGCGCCGACCGCGATCCTAAGGACTGGAGCTTCAACATCTTCGAGACGCGCGACTTCCGCGAGCTCCTTTCCGCGAACTTTCAGGGACGCATCCTCGACGTCGATGAGCACGTTGACCTCTGGCGGGCGAATGCCGACGGCGCCAGTGAGTGGTCAGGACTGGAGGACGAATGAGCGGCATCCGGCGCAGCCGGCCGATGCGCGGTGCCGCCCAGCTCGCCGGCCTCGACGAGGCCGAGGCCCAGCGTCGCTTCACGGGCAGATGCGTCCTCATCCGCCTCGACGATGAACTAGCTGACGACGCCAACGACCGCGAAACGTTTCTGTTCGCGGTGAATCTGTGCTTGCGCTTCGTCGACGTCGCCATCGACTGCAGCGACTCAGAGCTGGCGGCGGCCGCTGAAGGTCTCGCCGAACAGATCACCGGTTCTTCCCTCAGCAGCGGCAAGGGCGACGTCAGCCTTCTCGTCGGCGCAAGCGTCTCGCACGACTCGCCTTCGATCGTCGTCCGTTCCGACGGCTGGCTGGCGCGAATGGCAACCTCCGAGAGCGCGATCGATCGTCTTCCCGAGGGGGGACGCCCGAACGTCCTCGGAGCGCTCGCGGCCAGCTGCCTCGGGGCCAGCCAGGTCTTTCACTTCATGGCGGGAGTCGGCCTGGCTGTTGAACCACTCGAGCTCTCGCTGCACACGCTCGAGCAGGATGCGCTCGGAAGTCTCGAGCCGGGACCTGATCTGCCTGAAGGTCTTGACCTTGATGCGTTGCTCGTCGGCTGCGGCGGCGTCATGCACGGCTTCATCTACGCGCTCAAGCGCCTGACCATCACCGGTAAGGCGCGCGCGGTCGACCGACAGCGGCTGGCGGATGAAAATCTCGGACCGTACGTCGGCTCGACGATCGACGCCGTCGGGCTCGAGAAGGCAAAGCTTGTCCGTGACTACCTCGCGCCCGCGATCGAGGTCGTGCCGTATGACGAAGACTTCTATCCGCTCTTTACGACGCGCCTCGACCGCGGGCACTTTCAGCTGCCGCCAGTCGTCATCGCCGGCCTCGATCGCGTCACGCCGCGGCACATCGTGCAGCGGCTGTGGCCCGAGTTGCTGATCGACATGGGCGCTGGCGGTGAGACCGCCCAGCTGATTGTCAAGCGCCGCGACGCTGACAACGCCTGTGTACTTGAGCTTCTCGACCGGCCCGCAGACGAAGAGGACGAACTCGAACGGCTTTCGGCTGAGAGCGGATTCGACGCCGACAAGATCCGCGATGAGATGGATGCACCGATCAGCGCCGAGGACGTCGAGTACGCGCCCGAGGAGTTGCGCGAGTCGATGGAGGAGGCACGCCAGCAAGGCCAGCCGCGCTGCGGATTCATCAGAACGCGCGCGCTCGACCATGAGTGCCCCGACGACGACTTCGTCGCTGCGGTTCCATTCGTCGTCGCGTTCGTCGGCATCGTCGCTGCAGCCGAGCTGATCAAGCAGATGCGCGAACCGAGGGGCGGTCTTCGCTATCAGTTCAGTTTCGTCTCCCTGCGCGGTCGTAAGGTCGAGCCGCACGCCGGCGACTGCGAATGCCGCGGGCTTAGCGGCGGCGACGCCAGCTCGTCGCGTTGACGCGCCACTGCATAAGTGGCGGGCTGATGCCGAAGTGCTCGGCGGCGCGAGCGACGTCGTTGCCGCAGCGAGCCATGACAAGGCGCACTGCGTCCTTGGGGACGAGGAGGCAGCCAGCAAACCAGGTTGCCTCCTCCTCGAGATCCCTGGGGAAGTTGCGGTTGCCGAACGCGTCGAACGCGTTCGTCGGCGGGTGCTTGAGGATGATGTGCGCGAGCTCGTGCGTAATCGAGTTCGCGCAGCGGCCATCAGCGTGCGATTCGTTGTAGACGACAGCGATCCGTCCCTCGCGGATCACCGTCGCCGCCGAGAAGCATGCTCCGTCCACAACCAGCAGATGGTCGACGTCCTCCGGGATGACTGCGCGGAGCCGTTCGAGGGGCCAGATGGCGACAGAGTGCCGCGACGCCAAGGCCTGCGGGTCGAGGCGGTCGGTTGCCGAGATCCCGAGCGCCTTCCGCTCCTCGAGCGCGAGACGCTCGGCTTGCGTCTTGAACCCGTGCTTCACGGGCGGGCCGGATCGTCTACCGCGATGCCGGCTCTCCGTCCGGCTCTGCGAGCTGGTCGTACGCCGCGCGCAGCACCGACTCGATCGCCTGAGCGCTGCGCGGCTTCAGCGCCTTGTCAGCGCGCAGGTAGGTAGCGATCGCGGCCAGCGTCTCTTGACGCTCATCGTGGGGCGCGTCGCCGACCACGAACGTGTCGAGAGGGACGCCGAGCCAGTCGGTCAGCGTCACCAACGTGTCGACATCGGGCCGTTGGCCACGGCCGAGACGGGTGAAGGTCGAATGGTCGATGCCCAGCTCACGGGCAATGTCGCGCCAGCTGCGACCCTCCTCGTCCTTCTTGGCTTCGAGAGCTCCGAGGAGCGCGGTGCTGTCGAGGTACCTGGGGCTCATGGTCCTCCCTGCTTTTCGTCGCAGGCTGCGACGGTGGCTGACATTAGCGCCGTTGGCGGACGTACACGCCAGGCTTGGATCAAGGACCGCTTGGGGTCGAGGTAACGAGGCGCCGCAACCGGCTGAGCATGTACAGCTCGAGCTGCTGGCGCCGTGCTGAGTCCTGAAGAGGGAAGAAGCCCAACCAGTCCGGGCCGGAAAGCATGATTGCCCGGCCGAGCGGGATCGGCTGGTCGAAGCGCAGCCGATTGGCGTCGGCAACGATCCCCAGGTAGCTGCCGAACGACTGACCGCCAAAGTGCGCCCAGCGTGCCCGCGGCAAGGCGTGGGCGATCTCTTCGAACGTCGTCTCGACGACATCTGCCGCCGTCCCTGCATGTGGCGGCGTAGAACCGAGGAGCGCCCACTGCCGCGCCTCGCTGAACTGAGAGACATCTACCGGACTGCCAAGAGCGGCATTCACCGCTCGTCCCCAGCGTCCAACGCTCGTGCGGAACCGTGGCAGTGCAAACTCAAAGCCAAGTCGAGCCCAGTACCAACGGCCGGTGTGCAGCGCTGCGTGGACGAGGACGGCGAAGAGACCGAGTTGGTCGTAGAAGTTGAACGACTGCCAGATCAGCACCGGCGTCAACGCGTGGTCGCGGTACGGCTGTTGGAGCGCCAGCAGATCGTGTTCGGCGATCCCGTCGTCAAGACTGATCGTCCGTACAAGGTGCCCGACGACCAGGCGATTTGCCGTGTCGACGATCACACCCGTGACGCGGATCACATGCCCCGCCTGCGCGATTGCGCACGCGTCGGGCTCGGGGAACAGATCGAAGTTCGGCGGCCGAAGAGCGTCAAAGACTTCGGCGAACGCCTGCTGTCGATCGACCGTGTCGAGAACAAGGCTGCCGAGGTCCTCGATCCGCTGCCTTAGCTCGTCGCCGACGTCAGCGATGCCGGCGGCACGCCGGGCGGCGATGTCGGCAAGAATCTGGGCCTCTGTCCTGGCGGCCATCGGGTCAAGACCGCCGGGCTATTTGCCCTTTGCCACGAGGTCGTAGACCCGATCGAGGATGCGCGGATCGGCCTTGATCTTTTCGAGCACGAGCGCCTCACGCGCCTCGCGGAAGTAGTCCGCGGGCAGCCCGAGCGCCTTCGAGGGCGAGATCGGGATCTTGCGCGACAGTGCCCGCCGGCCCGCGACGACGAGGGACAGATAGCTCTGGTTGATGCCGATTTGGCGCGCGAGCTCACGAGCCGACACTCCCTGCTCTTCGAGGACGCGGGGCAGAGCGTCTGTGATGCTTTCTCTCGTTCGTTGCCGAGGCACCGACGAAGCCTCGCGCACTCAGCGGACGGTAGTCGCGCGAGCTACCACTCTCTACCCACCGGCTACCCAAGAACATCGAGGACGCACAAAGTTCGATTGTGCATTTGGCTTAAACGCTTGGCTCTTCGTTGAAAGCGCGTTTGCCTGCGCTATCGCACCCAGGGGGCCGTAGCCAGCATCTGCCTCGCGCCACAGGTTCATCGCGCAGCGTCTTACGTACTGACCGGCAGTCTGACATTCGCCGAGGCCCGTAGTGCTTCGAACACGCGCGCCGGGAAGTCGCTGTCAGCGACTCGCACGCCGCGACGGTCATCAGAGCTTGTCACGAGATACTTCTCTCGTCTCCGCCGGCTTGCCTTGACCCATTCGACGGTTTTGTGTTCAGAGTCGAAGATCCGAGCCAGCTCGGCCGCGCTTAGGCAAACTACGCCATCGCTTCCGCACACCAGGATCACGAACACAGCTGTGCAGCGCGCCGACAGCGACTGCAGCTCGAGTTGGTGATCTTGTTGAAAGCTAAACGACCATGGAGTGAGCCGGCTCGTCGAGTGCTTCACGTACAGGCCAACCCTTCCGCCTACGATGTAGGAAGATCGACCAGTGGACGTGACGGCCACTGCCGCCAACTCGTCCCGCGAGCCCCGTATCAACCTTGCGAGGACGACTCCGTGATAATGCTCTACCTCGCGAATCATGCCGCTTAGCGTTTCTTGAGAAACCTGACGCTGTCGGCCTCAGGCGTATATTTGTAGAAGACGCGGGCCTTGCCCTCGTCGTTGCGGAATATCTTGATGTGATGGATGGCCTTGGGATACTTCGTCAGCTCTAGCTGATTGGTTCCAATGAACCCTTGGCGTCGTCGGATCTCGGCGCGAACCGTTGCATCGTACGCCCCGATCAGGTTGGTTCCGTGAACGGCAATCGACTCGTCTCCGAGGCTAAAGCCCCGGATGAACTCGATGACGTGATGCGGAAATGCGTTCTCCCCCACGAGTTCATGGAGTAGTTCGAGCTTCTCGAGGGGCGCAATGTCGTTTCGATCCACGAGCGCATCGGCGTCCGTGGGATATTCGAGGAGCTCCCAGCTCATCTCTCCACTATCGATCCCTACGGCGCCCTGATCGATGCTGGACGGCGCCACAGCTGCGATGCGTTTGCTCTCGAGCCAGATCGGACTGCCCATCCCCGCACGAATCGCGCTCAATGCGAGTCGGTGAAACACAAAGCACTTCTGCCAATCGAAATAGAGGTGCTTCGGGATATGAAGCTCAAAGTGACTCAGGTACCCACCCCGGCTACCGAACATCCGGGCGCGCTGAATGTATGTGTCTTGCTGGATCTTGTGCTTGACGTCCCGCGTAAAGAACATGCACAACAGATCGTCGAATGTCACGCCGCGCGAGACGATGTTTCCGCCTATGGCCACCGTGAATAGGGTCGCCGGCGACGTAGCTCGTCGGTACTGAGCAGCGTTTCTCTCGGTGTTGGAATTCATGATCACCACATCCGACAGGTTGATGTTCTCAACGATGTACGTGGTGAGCTCCCGCGCAAGACCTGGATGACGTTCCTCAGCCAACTCAAAGATCTCTTTCGCGTACTTTTCAAACTGCGCTTGGGTCGTGTCCTTTAAGACGCTCAGTACGCTCACGACCTGCTGATAGTCCTTGGTGTGATCGACCTTCTTGCCGCTCGTATGGATGAGCATGCTGTAGTTCTTCGTTGCATCGTTAACCCTGGTGTTGAGGTAAGCGACAGACACGAAGAACCCGAACAATGCCCTCCGAAGGTATTTGGGATCATCGCCATGGTCAGGCAGAAGCTCAAGTCGGAAGGCAAGGTCCTCGAAGCCCTCCCTTGTCGTGGGGAAGAACACTGACTGCCCCGTGTACTTCGCGTGCGGAGGGAAGTCGATCCACTTCTCGTTGTCGTTGTCGAATGTGTTGTTGAGGTCGAGGCGACCGGGCGTCGCTGTAACGCCGATGTAGATGCCATCTGAGGCGATGAGCTTTTCGACGAGCTCGTTGATCTTCGTCTGTTCCTGACTATTGACCTTCGCGTTGGGGGTCGCATAGTCAGCCTCGTCGTCGATGACCACGCGCCCCTTATGACCATCGAGCTTGAACAGAAGCTTCTGAAGATCTGCGGAGTTCTTCTTACAAAAGATCACCCAAGGACTAGTTCCGATCGTGATCGACGGATCGAGGATCTCGTTGAACTTCTTTGGCGCAGGGTCGAGTCCCGAACGAAGGAAGCGATCGAGGTTCTGCTCCAGCAGTTGGACGCTGTCGTTCAAGAGAACCACGATCAAGCGATGTCCGTCGTCGAGGAGGCGAGCCGTTAGAGCGATCATCATCTCCGTCTTACCGCTTTGGGGTTCACCGTAGATCACGAAGGCTGGAACGTTGCCCGCGATGACGTTCTCGATCGCTCCGTTCACGGCGGACTCGATACTCGTCGTCCCAAAACCGTCTTCTTGAAGCTCTGCGAGTCGCTTCTCGTACCGACTGTGGTTTGCACCGCCGGCGTTCAGAAAGTCATTGACGTTGAAGATGTCGCTCATCGTGATTAGACGCGCTACATGCGCTTGAACGTGAAGATGACCTCTTGCTTCATGCGAGTCGCGAGCGTCCCGGTTGAGGCCGTTGGCGGTGGCAGATATCGGTGTTGCGCCGGCAGCACGCGCTCTTCTCGCGTGATGAGTCTAAAACCATGGTTCGCTGCGGCTCCTTCGCAGATGCCTGCGTTTGAGATCGCGACACCCTTTAGCTGCGAGTCTGCAACAACCAGGACGAGGTATCCGTCTCGCCTCGTCACTCGCGCGAGCGAGCGCGCAAGTCGGTCCATGTCGTGCGTGAACCGCAACACCATTCCCTGCCTGCGCGCGGGTAGATCAGACAAGCGCGGCACCGCTGCTTGAGCGATCTTTGTAACAGCAGGCGGGACTCGCCCAATCGAGCGCTCGACGCCAACCGATTCGCCGCGCAGCGCTCGGACCGCACCCGCCGTCCATCCCATCCAGACCAGCGTCATCTTGTGGCCGCGGAGGTAGTCGATCGCGTTCAGGTATGGCGGGGACGTGAGGCACAAGTTGACGGACTTCGAGTCGAGAAAGTGAAGAGACCTCGCGTCATCTCGTCTGATCTTCGGCCGATGCTGGATGGCGGCGCCATCGATGAGCGAGACGAGTTTCTTGGCCGACTTAATGAATTCGTCGAACACGTCGTAGTCGTTCGGTCTGTCCACCTTGTGCGGTCTGCTGTGCGAAGTGTCCCGCGCCAGGGATGCGCCAGGCTCCTTCGTCACGATCATTCGACTGAACGCAACTCGGAGCGGATCGTCGCGACGCGGAGCGTCGATCAGTACGCGCGCAATACGGGAGAGGTCTTCAGCCTGTTCGGCCGCGAACCAGTATTCGACGAACTCCTGAGTCTCGGGATCGCGCGCGACCCAATCCGGCAACTTACCGCTGAGCCGCGATGCTTGATCGAGAACTGCCTCGGCTCGGTCGACAAGGTTCCTCGCCCACAACGGGTGGCAGGCTGTCCGCGTGATTGTGATTGCCAACGGATCGAGATCAACGCCGATCCCAACCCGACCCTGGTCTGCAGCGACCCTTACGACTGTCCCTGAGCCACACATCGGGTCGAGGACGGTCTCGCCGGGTTTAGTCAATTGCGCGATCTTGTCGAGCGCAAGCTCTGGCGCCATGCGCGCGGGAAACGGATGAACATGCTTGCGAGTCGTCACGCGGCTAAGTCACGCGATCTCGTCAACGGCGTGTCCGGTCGTAGCATCGCTCACAGTCCGCCAACTCTAGTTGGAACATCGGCCGCCGGCTCGCCCGCCGGCCCGCTGCTCTGCCTAGCCGCTTCGGCGGCTCGGCTCGTCGACATCTGAGCAATTCGCGGCGACAAGGCTCTATGAAGGCGTTCGGCCTCATGATTGGCAACCGCGGACGGTGGCCACTCGCTGACGACGACGGCGCATATATGTCTGTACAGCGTGCCGCTTCTGACCAGGCGCCTGCCAGTCAGGCCGGCTGGAAGATCGTCTCCGAGTGCCAGGCGAGGAGCTCCGGATCCGGCGCAGCGTCGAGCGTCTTCGGCTCCCGAAGCTTCTGCCCGGCCAGCGCATAATAGGTGTGACCGTTGGCAAACTCGGTGTTCAGCCGCGGACTAACAATGAACTCGCCAGTCGGCTTCACCGACACGTAGCCCAAGTCAAAAAGCCGGTGCAAGTCCCGACGGAACGGCAGCCCGTTCCGCAGGTCGTGCGTCCCTCCTTGGCCGAACGGACGGATGTGCGCTGCTTCGAGCGCGGGCAGAGAATGCTCGCCGGTGACGGCACACCTGCCGTAGACATCGAGGACGGCGAGCCGGAACGAGCCTTGGCCAAGTCGCGGGGTCACGATCTGCGCGCGCCCGAAACGTTGCCGGCTCGCGGCATCTTGGAGCCAGTCGGCTGCGGGCGCATTCGCTGGCGTTACTGCAACGGCGCGGTCGAGACATGCCGCCCACAACCGACGACCCTCAGGCTGCTCGAGATCCACTACTGAACCCGAGAGGTTCTGCGGGTTGAATGTGCCGGGTACATCAATTAGTGAATCCGCCTGAAAGAACGTGCAGTCCGTCACCGCGATACAGCCGATGACGCTTGTTCGACTGACGCGTCGTCGAGCGAGCCGTTCGAGTCGCTCGACTAATTCGGGCTCATCACGGACGCCGTTCGCGAGACCGAACACCTCCCACGCCCGCCATACAGGCAAGGCCGCGTACCGGGCAAACAAACCAAAGCCGCCGATCTTGTTCACGGGCGACTTCAACCGAAAGAAGAACGGTTCGCCGGGGTTGAGCGCCGCGAACGTCCGACCGCCAGGGCGCCAGAAGTTGACCTCGCTTAGCTCCGGCGATGTAGTCAGGTGTCGCCACCAGCCTGCATCCGTATGCCCAATGAACCCTCTCACCGTGAGCGAACCCTACGACGATCGCTCGACCGGGAGTCGCAAGCCCGACGGCCTGGGCGGCGTCTCGGTCCTAGCCAGGGAATTCCAGGCACCAACGAGGCACTGGCCCGAGATCTATCGCCGGGACAGAAGACGAAAGGCCCGCTTGAGCGGGCCTTTCGGATGGGCGGTACCGGGCTGGAACCAGTGACCCCCCAGCTTGTCGAGCCGTGGTGTAACCCGGGGGTACCGGACGATTAGTCCTCCTCGGCTTTTAGTCCTCGTCGGCTTTGCAGCCGTCGTACCGAAGCCGTAGGCATTGCGGGATGTCTCGCGCACGTCCGTTTACGCGGAGGCACGAGCGGCGTCGAATTGCCTCCTTAGTAGATGTAATCCCCGCAGGGTCGTTCTGCCCGTTAGTAGATGTAATCCCCACAGGGGTCGTTCTGCCCGTTGAGCTTGATCCAACCGGTCTGCCACGAATTCTGCTCGTTATAGGGGTACTGCTTTCCCGTCTCCGGCCAGCTGTTCACGACGACTTGCAGATTCAGCAACCCCTGGCCCCATGCGGGCACAGCGGAGAAGCTACTGATGCCATTGATGAGCGTTTGGCATTTGAAACTGTGCCCACCGTCAACGCTGAATTGCGGCGCGATGCTGATGAAGCCATTCACACCACTCTGACACCTGAATTCGCTGCGGTAGGTCAGGTAATGGCTTTGCATCAACGGCTGGGCCGACTGCCACGAACACGGACCATCCCCCGGGCAAGATACCTGCCCCGCCTTGACAGAAACACCGTCAAGGCTCGGCTGGGTGCCCCAGACGCAGGCTGAAGGCGCGGCGGCGGCCGGCGAAACGATCGCAGGCGGCTTGCCGCAGATGACACGGCTGCCCGCGTTGCGAAAAGCCGTCACTCTGCGGGCCTGAGCCTTCTGTGTGCCCCGCATTGCCCTGACCGTGTAGTCCAGCTGAAGGATTCCCGGCAAGGTCGACGAGACTCCGGGCCCCGGCAGGTGCGGGACACTCGGCACGTAGTAGATCTTGCCATGCCCCTGACCGGAGCCAAAGCCGCACGGCGAACCTGAGACGTCTGCCGCATGGGCTGTCCAGCTCCAGACCGCCGGAACCGGTTCAGTGCCGATCTTGCAGCCCCCCGTGGCCACCACCTTCTTACCGAGCAGCTCAGCCCCTCGAACGACACAGCTGAGCTTCGGTATCGCGCTTGGAGCAACGGCCGACGCACTCACCTTGGCCTGTGTCGCTGAAGGCAATACTGCAACCAGCAGCATCGCCGCCGCTACCACCAACCTACGCACTATCGATCACACTCCCAGGGACGATTTACCTCAGTTACAGCATTGACTCATCGTGTTGCAGAGTACTTCGCGTCCGTCGAGCGAGGGCAAAAGTTGGCAAAAGTTCGCGGCTGCTCTCCCGACGCCTCCACGACGAAAGCCCCGTTTCCGGGGCTTTCTGAGTAGCGGGGGCAGGATTTGAACCTGCGACCTCCGGGTTATGAGCCCGGCGAGCTACCTGACTGCTCCACCCCGCGTCGCTGGGCGGAATTGTACCACCGTTACCATGGCGCAAATGGCGCTGCTCACCTGGATTTGCCTGCTCTTCCTCGTTGTCGCGGTCGCCGGCTCGGTCACGTTCGCGGCCGTGCGCGGGCTCCGCGTCTGGCGGGCGTTTCGTCGCCTGACCGACGCTGTCTCGGGGGCAACCGGCGACGTCATGCGCCGAGGTGAGGCTGCCGAAGAGCACGCCGTAGCGCTGACGGAGAAGTCCCAACGTCTCTCGGCCGCGACCGCGCACCTGCAGAGATCGCTCTCGGAGCTGGCCATCCTCCGCTCGGCGTTCGCGAACGCGCGCTCGTCGCTGTCGTTCCGGATGCCGACGAAATGACTCGCGTCGCAGCGATCGACCTCGGGACGAACGCCACTCGCCTCCTGGTCGCCGACGTCGACGACGGTCGCGTCGAGGAGGTCGTGCGGCGCACGAAGATCACGCGACTCGGCGAGGGTGTGGACGCGCGGCGGCGCCTCCTCCCTGTGGCGATCGCGCGCGTGCGCAACACGCTCGTCGAATATCGGCGCGAGCTCGAAAGCCTTGGCGCGGAGCGTACGCTCGCGGTCGCGACGAGCGCCGTGCGCGACGCGGAGAACGGCGAGGCGTTCCTGGGCGAGGTCGAGTGGTCGTACGGCTTCAAGACACGGCTCCTCTCCGGCGAGGAGGAAGCCGCGCTGATCCTGCGCGGCGTCGGCCCGCTCGAGCCGGGCACGCTCGTGCTCGACATCGGCGGCGGCTCGACGGAGCTCGTCAGCGACAGCTTCCGGACGAGCCTCGACATCGGCTCCGTCCGCCTGACCGAGCGATTCGGCGTGCACCTCGGCGCCGCGGCAGCGCACATCCGCTCGCTGCTGCCCGACCACCTCGACGTCGAGCGCGTGCTCGGAAACGACGGCACGACCGCCCAGGTCGCCGCGCTCGCACACACGACGGACGTCCCGCTCGACGCCGTCGAGGAGACGCTCCAATGGCTGCTCGCCTCCACCGAGGAGGACCGGCGCGACCGGCTCATCGAGCCCGACCGCAGCGAGGTGCTCGCGGCCGGCGTCCTCATCCTCCGGGAGGTGCTCCGCCACCTCGGGGTCGCCGCCGTCCGGGCGAGCAACCGCGATCTGCTGAACGGGGCCGCGCTCGAAGCGGCGGCCCTCCCGGAACCGACCGAGGGAGCTGCACCGCCCGGCGCATACACGTGCTGTTGAGCCAAAATCCGACACTCAACGAAGGTATTTGCGCCCGCAAGGTTTTCTTGCTACGATTCTTGAGCAATCAAGGATTCCAACAGGAGGAGACGGGCAATGAGCACCATCGAGCAGACACAGCAGGGCATCCCGACCGGGACATGGCAGGCGGACACCGTCCACTCGCGCGTCGCGTTCGAGGTCCCCTACGCGGTCGCGACGTTCACGGGCGAGGTTCCCGATTTCGAGGCGAGCCTCGAGGACGGCAAGCTCCGCGGCGCAGCGAAGATCGAGAGCATCAAGGTCAAGGAGGAGAACCTCGAGGCCCACCTGCTCTCCCCCGAGTTCTTCGACGGAGAGAAGCACCCCGTCGTCAGCTTCTCGGGCAGCGACATCAAGCGCGACGGCGACAAGGTCGAGGTCGACGGCGAGATCACGATCAAGGGCATCTCGCACCCGGCGAAGATCACCGGCACGATCACCGGCCCGGCTGTCGATCACTTCGGCGCGAACCGCGTCGGCCTGCATCTGCAGACGACGATCGACCGCACCGCGTACGACATGAAGTGGCAGATGCCGCTTCCGAACGGCGAGCCGGCCCTCGGCAACGAGGTCACCCTCAAGGCCGAGCTCACGCTGGTGGCGCAGGACGCGTAATGCGGATCCTCGCGATCAGCGGCTCCCTCCGCGCCGACTCGAACAACTCCGCCCTCCTCCGCGCGTTGCGCGAGGAGGCGCCGGAGGGGGTCGACGTGGATATCTGGCAAGGGCTGAAGACGATTCCGCCCTACGACCAGGACGACGACGTCGAGCCGGGCCTGGAGGCCGTCGAAGCCTTCCGCGAGCTCGTTCGCGACTCGGACGCCGTGTTCTTCGCGACGCCGGAGTACAACTCGTCGATTCCGGGGGTGCTGAAGAACGCCCTCGACTGGGGGTCGCGACCGGTCGCGACGAACGTGTTCCGCAACAAGCCCGTCGCAGTGATCAGCTCGTCCGCCGGCGCCTTCGGCGGCGTGTGGGCGGGCGCCGAGCTCCGCAAGGTGCTCGGCGCGATGGGCGCACGCGTGACCGAGGCCGAGCTCTCGGTCGGTCATGCGCACGAGAAGTTCGGCGATGACGGACGTCTCGCCGACGACGATGTTCGCCAGGGCCTCCGCGACGCACTGGATACGGTGGTCGCGGGGGCGCTGGACCGAATCGCAGCGGCTTAGTCCTGGACCAGCTCGGTCGGCGGTTCGTCCTCGGCGAGCCGCCGTTGCACGCCCGAGCGCGAGAGCACGCCGACGAGCTTGGCGTGCTCGACGACAGGGACGCGCTCGTAATCGTGCTCCTCGAGGAATGCGAACGCATCCTCGAGCGCCATGCCGGAGTCGAGCGTCGCGTTCGGCTCTTCCGCGATCTCGCCGAGCGTCGTCTGCTCCGGGTCGCGACCGTTCGCGACGACCTCGCGCACGAGCGTCTTGCGCGTCACGACGCCGGCGAGCGAGCCGTCGTCGGTGACGAGCACCGCACGCACCGCGTCGCGCGAGAGCACCTCGCCTGCCTCGCGCGCGCTCGCCGAGACGTCCAGCGCCAGCGGGTCGGGGACCATCGCGTCGCGGACGAGCTGGCTCACGATCAGGGGTAGATCCCGCGCGCTTCGAGCGCGCCGGAGACCTCGCGGATGGCGGCGACGAGCGCGGCGTCGCGCAGCGAGATGCCGCGTTCCTGCGACACGCTCCAGACGCGGTCGAACGCGTCGGACATCTTGTCGGCGAGGCGGCGGCGGATCTCGCCGCGGTCCCAGAAGAGACGGCCGAGGTCCTGCACCCACTCGAAGTACGAGACGGTGACGCCCCCCGCGTTCGTGAGGATGTCCGGCAGGACCTGGATGCCGCGCTCGGCGAGGATGCGGTCGCCTTCGACCGACGTCGGCCCGTTCGCACCCTCCGCGACGAGCTTGCAGCGCAGGTTGCCGGCGTTCGCCGCCGTCACCTGGTCCTCTCGGGCAGCGAGCACGAGGATGTCGCATTCGAGCTCGAGCAGCTCCTCGTTCGTGATGCGGTCGACGCCGCTCGCGTAGCCCTCGAGCGAACCGTGCTCCGCGACGTACGCGTGCAGCGTCGGGATATCGAGCCCGTCGCGCGAATAGACGCCGCCCGAGAGGTCCGACACGGCGACGACTCGCGCTCGCTTCTCGTGCAGCTCCGACGCGGCGATGCCGCCGACGTTGCCGAAGCCCTGCACGACGCACCGCTGCAGCGCGAGATCCCACCCGAGCCGCGTGCACGCACGCTCGATCACCATCACGACTCCCGCGCCGGTGGCCTCGTGCCGGAAGACGGAGCCGCCGATCGAGATCGGCTTGCCGGTGACGATCTCGGGCACGGCATAGCCCTTCTGCATCGAGTACGTGTCCATCATCCACGCCATCGTCTGCTCGTTCGTCGCCATGTCAGGCGCGGGGATGTCGAGCTGCGGGCCGATGAACGGTGCGAGCTCCGCAGTGAAGCGACGCGTGATACGCGAGAGCTCCGCCTGCGAGAGCTCGCGTGCGTTGCAGCGCACGCCGCCCTTCGCGCCGCCGTACGGCAGGCGCAACAACGCGCACTTCCACGTCATCCACATCGCCAGCGCGGCGCACTCGCCGAGATCCACGCCTTCGTCGTAACGGATCCCGCCCTTCGTCGGACCGAGCACCGACGAGTGCTGAACGCGGTACGCCGGGAACGACGTATACGTGCCGTCGTCCAGCCGGACAGGCAGCGACAGGATCAGCGCGCGCTCGGGGTAGCGGAGCCGGGTGGCCGTCAGGTCGGGGACGTCCGCCAGCTCGAGCGCATGCTCGAGCTGCGTCCGTGCCTGCTCGTACAACGGCGTGTCCCATTCGAGCCTGGGAGCCGGATGCGCCACCTTCGCATTCACGGCCGGGAGGGTACGCGAATTGCCTGGGCCGTCTGTGTTTCAAGGATGGGCCGTCCGGCCCATTGCGGTTCGGGACGGTCGCGCCGATGCTGTCTGTCTCATGCCGAACACCGAGGTTCTCCTCGCCATCTGCGCCGCCATCGCGGTCGAGCTGGCTCACCTGCGCTGGATCGTGCTGACGCAGTGGACGTGCCGCACCTGCACCGAGCCGCACCTGCACTGCGACTGCAAGCCCGCCTGGGTCAAGATCCTCCTCTAGACGAGGCTCGAAAGCACGGCGGCCTCCTCCGAGTCGCCGATCAGGTACGAGCCGCGGATCACCGCCCAAGCGCGGATCTTGAAGTCGTCGAGGCCGGCTGCAACGAACGCGGCGATCCGGTCCTCGGTGCGGGCGTAGTCCGTCATCCGGTAGGGCAGGGGATTGTGCAGCCACGGATAGACGTCGTACTCGCGGTCTCCGAGGTACGGCTTCGGGTCGATCGCGACGAAGCCGTCGCGGTGACGTAGGACGTTGTGGTGGTGGAAGTCGCCGTGGACGAGCCAGTCGCGTCCGGCGTCGATCGTCGCGAGCAGCTCGCGTGCGAGCGGGACGAGCTCCGAGCCCTCCTCGCCCGTACGCTCGGCGTTGTCGATCCAGCGCGGGACGTGGTCGCCGACCCAGCGAAACGGCTCGCTCGCATGCCGCCACAGGCGCGTGCCGATATCCACGGCGACCGCCAACGCCTCGTCGTCCGGTAGATCGGAGATGTCGCTGCCCGGCAGCGCACGTTCTTCGAGGAGCGCGCGTCCGGACCGCCGAAGCAACCGCACCGCGCCGTCGCCGTCCCAGAGCTCGAGCGCCTCGGGCTCGTGCAGCGACTCCTCGTCGCCCTCCCACGCCACCTTCAGCACCGCGTCGTGACCGGCCGGCGCGACGTACGAGAAGCGAGAGAGCGAGAACGGCGCCCCGAGCTCCCGCCCCCACTCCCGCGCGGCCCGCTCGGCGACCTGCCGCGCCGCCGCCAGGTCGATACCGGCGCCGGGGTCCAGATCCTCCATCGGCCAAGCCTAGGACGCGACGTCGAGAGTCGCGCTCTCCTGCAATTAAGTGGGGGCCGAGGCTGCGGCACCTCGACCCCCACTTTCCGGCCTCCTCGAGGGCGGCCAGACTTCGGCGAGAGTACCGGGAACCGCTCCGTCCTATGGATGAGTACGCGCAGCCCTGGCGAATTGGCGGATGTGGTTCTAGGCTTCCTCTCGTGAGCAGCGATACGAACAAGCTGCGGCGCGCCTGGTTGCGCGGCTTCCGTCAGGGCGACGTCGAGCTGGCGATTGCACGCGGGACGCTGCTCCAGGAGCAGCTGCAGCACGAGCTCGACGCATCCAGGGCGCGCACGGAGGCGATGCAGGTCGAGATCGCCGAGCTGCACCGGCGGGTCGAGTCGTTTCGGCAGCGCGAGAACGAGCTGTCGAAGACACTCGACGACGTTCGTGATCGCCGCGAGCAAGTCGAGCGCGATGCGACGATCCGAGGCGAGACGATCGTCGGCGAAGCCGAGCAGCGCGCCGCGGCTCTTCGCACCGAGGGCTTGCGCCAGGTCGGCGAGCTACAGCAGCAGGTCGAGCAGCTGATCGGGCTCCGAGCGGGCCTGAGCGCCGCGCTCAAGCGCGTCACGCAGGACATCGCGGACGCGCTGGACCGCCTCGCCGCCGCTCCGGCGCGTGCAGTCGAGCAGATCCCGCCGCATCCCGCAGCCGAGCCTGCCGCCGGCGACGCGGACGAGCGCTTCGCGCCCTGGTCAAACGGCGAGAGCTAGCCCCGGCACGCCGAGCACGTCGCCCGGGACGCTCACCTCGGCGCCCGGCGTGACGGCCGCGGCAACGAGCACAGTGCCACCCCGGCGGAACGCCACGACCCCCGGGCCGAGGTCGACCGCCTCGTAGGACCCGGCGAACGCCTCCGCGTGCTCACGCCGCAGGTTGAGCGTCTTCCACGTCACGTAGAGCTTCGCGTTCGTCTCGTCGACCGGCGCGCCCGCCTGCAGCTCGGCGAGCGCGCGGCGGCGCGCGTCCCAGTCGACGGGTCGGCGGTTGTCCGGATCGACGAGCGACAGGTCCTCCAGCTCGTCACCGCGATAGATGTCGGGCACGCCGGGGGCGGTCAGCTTGAGCAAGAGCTGCGCGAGTGAGAGCCGGTTCCCGATCGCGCGCACGCGCTCGAGGAACGGGTCGCCCTCGATCAGCCGCGCCGCCCGCCACGCGAACTCCTGCACGGTGCGCTCGTGCTCCTCGTTCGGCGAGAGCCAGTTGCTGTTCACCTTCCCTTCGCGCAACGCCTTCTCGAGATAGCCGTCGAGGCGCTCGCGCAAGATCGGCAGCGAGCCGACGAGCGTCTGGTACACGAGCAGCTCCTCGCGCGCGTCCTCGAGCCCCCCGAGCTCGTCGTGCCACGCGTGCACGCGCGCGACCCATTCGTCGGGCAACCACGAGATCGCTGCGATCCGCGAGCGCACGTCGGGCGCGCGCTTCGTGTCGTGCGTGTACGTCGTGAGCAGGTGGCGCGGGAAGCGCGTCGCGCGTTTCGCATTCGCCTCGTGGAAGACCGCAACGTCGAGACCGAAGCGGCCGGGATCGCCGCCGACCTCGTTCAGCGCCGCGAGCCTGAAGTAGCGGTAGAAGGCGGTGTCCTCGACGCCCTTCGCCATCACCGGCCCGGTCGTCTGCTGGAAGCGCACGACGAACTCCTCGTGACCCGGCTCCTGCAGGAAGAGGATCCGGCGCAGGTCCTCCGAGACGCTCGCGCGGCCGATCTCGTTGCGATCGGCCTCCTCGACGATCCCCTCGTACGGGCGGATGTACGTGCGGTAGACGTGGAACGACGACAGCGCGAGCGGCAGGTTCTCCGCCTCGACCTCTTCATGCAGCCGCCGGAGCTCGGGCTCGAAGATGTCGACCGCAACCTCGACCTTCGAGAGCTGCGCGATGTCTTCGTACCGGCGCGTGTCGCCGGCGAACGACTCGTAGAAGTCCGTCAGCTGCGCCTCGGCCTCGCGGTTGACGCAGACCGCGAGCACGTCGTTCAGGAACTCGTACCCGGTCGTTCCCTCCACCGGCCAGTCGCGCAGCTCCTCGCCCGGCTCGAGGATCTTCTCGGCCCAGACGTGCTCGACCCCCGCGTCCGCGAGCCGTTCGAAGTAGGCCGCCGGATCGGCGAGCCCGTCGGGATGGTCGACTCGCACGCCGTCGACGACGCCCGCGCGAACGAGCTCGATCACCTTCGCGTGCGTCGCCCAGAAGACCTCCCAGTCCTCCTGCTTCAGTCCGCCGAGCTCGCCGACGTCGAAGAAGCGGCGATGGAAGCCCGTCTTGACGTCGACGTCGAAGAACATCTGCCGCAGGTCGGGGTCGCGCCAGAACGGGTTCTCGTCGACCGCCGCCATGTGGTTCGGCACGATGTCGAGCAGGACCCCGAGTCCCGCGCCGGCGAGCGCGAGGAACTCTTCCTCGCCGCCGAGCTCTTCCGAGATCCGCCGCGGGTCGACGACGTCGTAGCCGTGCTGCGAGCCCGCGCGCGCCTGCAGCGACGGCGAGAGATAGAGGTGCGAGATCCCGAGGTCGGCCAGGTAGGGCACGAGCTCGCGCGCCTGCGCGAACCCGAAGTCCGGCGTCAGCTGCAGCCGATAGACGGCGCGCCATTCACGCACGTCTGAACACTGCGATCGAGCGGCTCTCGACGGTGACGTCGGCGCCCGGTGCGAGGCGATCGAACTCGCAGCGGCCGGTGTCGAGCACCTGCTCCCAGTGCGTCCCGAACCGGCGCGCCGGCAGGCGGAACGTCATGTCCTCGTAGTGCGCGTTGAACAGGAGCAGGAACGAGTCGTCGCGCAGCTCTTCGCCGTGGGGTGTCTCGTCGTTCAGCTCGTCGCCGTTCAGGAAGACGCCGATCGCGCGCGCTTGGGTGTTGTCCCAGTCCCGACGCGTCATGCGGCGACCGTCCGGGCGCATCCACCACACGTCGGGAAGCCGTTCGCCCTTTCCCTCGAAGAATTTTGTGCGCCGGAAGACGGGGTGCGCCTTGCGCAACTCGATCAGCCGTTTCGCGAACTCGAGGAGCTCGGCGTCGCACTCCTCCCAGTTGAACCACGATATCTCGTTGTCCTGGCACCACGCGTTGTTGTTGCCGCGCTGCGACCGCCCCCACTCGTCGCCCCCGAGCAGCATCGGCGCCCCCTGCGACAGAAAGAGCGTCGTCAGGAAGTTGCGCTGCTGGCGAGCGCGCAACGCGTTGACGGCCGGATCGTCGGTCGGCCCCTCAACGCCGCAGTTCCAGGAGCGGTTGTCGTCGGTGCCGTCCTGGTTGTTCTCGCCGTTCGCCTCGTTGTGCTTCTGGTTGTACGACACGAGGTCGCGCAGCGTGAAGCCGTCGTGCGCGGTGACGAAGTTGATCGATGCGAACGGCCGCCGCCCGTCGGTCTCGTAGAGATCGGCCGAGCCTCCGAAACGCGATGCGAAGTCCCGCACCGGCGCCTGACCGCGCCAGAAGTCGCGCATCGAGTCGCGGTAGATGCCGTTCCACTCGGACCAGAGGATCGGGAAGTTGCCCACCTGGTAACCGCCGGGTCCGACGTCCCACGGCTCGGCGATCAGCTTCACCTGCGACAGGATCGGATCCTGGTGGATGATGTCGAAGAACGCGGAGAGGCGATCGACCTCGTAGAACTCGCGCGCGAGCGCCGACGCCAGGTCGAAGCGAAAGCCGTCGACGTGGCACTCGACCACGAAGTAGCGAAGCGAGTCCATGATCAGCCGCAGGACCGTCGGGTGCACCGGGTTCAGCGTGTTGCCGGTCCCGGTGTAGTCCATGTAGAAGCGAGGTGTCTCCGGAACGAGCCTGTAGTAGCTCTGGTTGTCGACGCCGCGGAAGCTGAGCATCGGGCCGAGGTGGTTGCCCTCGGCGGTGTGGTTGTAGACGACGTCGAGGATCACCTCGATGCCGGCACGGTGCAGCGCCTTCACCATCCCCTTGAACTCGCGGACCTCGCGCCCGGTCGCCGAGTAGCCGGAGTAGGGCGCGAGGTAGCCGATCGTGGAATAGCCCCAGTAGTTCGTCAGTCCGCGGTCGTGCAGGAACCCCTCGTCGATCTTGTGGTGGACGGGCAACAGCTCGACCGCGGTGACGCCCAGCGACTTGAGGTAGGCGATCGAGTCCT
Source organism: Gaiellaceae bacterium (assembly GCA_045806045.1). Classification (GTDB taxonomy): domain Bacteria; phylum Actinomycetota; class Thermoleophilia; order Gaiellales; family Gaiellaceae; genus PALSA-600. Next base: position 25,766 of record JBJMKB010000047.1, read on the forward strand.
CGCTCGCGAAGCCGCCGTACGTGCCGCGGATGTCCTCGCGCACGCCCTCGCGCTTCTTCGTAAAGCCCTTGACGTGCACTTCGTAGATCACCGTCTCGTGCCATGGCGTGCGCGGGCGGACCCAGTCGTCGTCCTCCCAGTCAAATGTCGGGTCGATCACGATCGACTTCGGGATCGCGGGCGACGAATCCGTTTCGTCGATCGTCAAATCGGCGTCGGCCTCGCCGCTCGGCACATAGGGGAGCACGTTCGCCGCGTCCCAGTCGACGTCGCCCTCGATCGCCTTGGCGTACGGGTCGATCAGGAGCTTGCTCGGATTGAAGCGCCTCCCCGTCTCGGGGTCGTACCCGCCGTCGACGCGGTAGCCGTAGCGCTGGCCGGGGCCGACACCCGGGAGGTAGCAGTGCCAGTTGAACGCGGTGCGCTCCTGCATCGGGATCCGCTCCTCGCTCGTGCCGGCCCCGTCGAAGAGGCACAGCTCGACGCCCTCCGCGTTCTCGGTGAAGAGGGTGAAGTTCGTGCCCTCGCCGTCCCAGTGCGGACCGAGCGGGAACGGCTCGCCCGGCCAGACCTGACGGCTCACGGGCTCAGCTCCACCGTCTTGGCGGCGAAATCCGCGACGAGCGTCGTGTCGCCGCGCGTCATCGTGAGCACCCGCCCCTCCGCACGCACGCCGAGCTCGCGCGGCAGTTCGCGCCTCAACCGGATCAGCTCGGCGTAGAACGGATCGGGGTCGCGCTGCCCGATGCGCGAGCGCTCGAACGTCGCCCGCGCCTGCGGGTCCGGTATCTCCTCGCCTGAGAACGCGGTGAAGGCTTCGAATTCGCGCCGCCGTCCGTCACGCGTCGCCTCGGCGGTCAACGGATCGACGTGATCCGTGAAGAACTGGAACGGCGCCGCTTCGTCGTGTTCCTCGCCCATGAAGAGCAGCGGCGTGTTCAGCGAGAACAGCACGACGGCCAAGGCTACGCGGTGCGCGTCCGGGGGCAGCCGATCACCGGCGGCGCGGTTGCCGACCTGGTCGTGGTTCTGCGCGGCGACGATCAGCCGCTCGGGCCTCGGTCGCATCAGCTCGCGCACGAGACCCTCCATCGACCCGTAGTTCGCGTAGTAGCCCTCGTGCTCGCCGGTCAGCAGGACGTGCAGCTCGTGGTGGAGGTTGTCCAGCCACATCGCATCGTGCCCCCACTCGTCGAGCGGGCGGAAGTCGTCCGGTCCCATCTCGCTCGTCACGAGCCCGTCGACACGTTCGCGCAGCTCCCTCAGCACGTGGACCGGCGAGTCGTCGTGGACCGCGTGCACCGCGTCGAGCCGCAAACCATCGATCTTGTAGTCGCGCGTCCAGAGCTCCGCGTTCCCGATCGCCCACTCGCGCACGCCGCGACGGCCGTAGTCGAGCGCCGGCCCCCAGAACGTCTGTCGCGCCTCGGTGAAGTACGGCCCGAATGCAGCGATCGCCTCCGACCCGGGACCGATGTGGTTGTAGACGACGTCGAGCAGCACGGCGAGGCCCTCCCGGTGCGCCGCGTCGATGAAGCGTGCGAGCCCTCCGGGTCCGCCGTAGGCCGCATGTGGCGCCGAGATGTAGACGCCGTCGTAGCCCCACCCGCGCTCGCCGGGGAACGTTGCGACGGGCATCAGCTCGACCGCGGTGACGCCGAGCTCGCGGAGCCGCCGCAGTTGTGGAATCGCCGCGTCGAACGTCCCCTCGGCCGTGAACGTCCCGGCGTGCAACTCGTAGATCACCAGCTCGTCGAGGCGCAGGTCGGGACCGTCCGCGATCTCGAACCGCGAGGTGTCGACGACGCGCGACGGCCCGCGGATGCCCGCCGGCTGGAAGCGCGAGGCGGGATCCGGGAACGCGCGCTCGGCGTCGAGCACGAAGAGATAGTCGTCGCCGGTGCTCGCGGGAGCCTCGCCGGCGTGCACTCCGTCCTCGAGCGGCGTGAGCGGACGCTCGTCGCCGTTCACGCGCACCGCGACGTGCCGGGCGTTCGGCGCCCAGACGCGAAACTCGACGCTGCCTGCTCGCGTAGGAACGGCCCCGAAGGGCCGCTGCCAGACCTGGGTGGACATCCGGGCCACGGTACCCACGGTCGTTGAGTCCAATCCTCGACTTCACGCGGCTGAGCACGGCATAGTGATTCGATCCGACTCACGGTCCTGACCGTCGCTGTGGCCGTCGCGCTGCCCTCGCCATCCGCCGTGCTCCCTACGAGCCCCGCCGCTGTCGTAGAAGCGCTGCGAGCCGACGACGGTGCGCTCGCGACGGCGATCGAGCGGTGGTCGAAGAAGACGCGACCGCCGCGCGATGTGGTGCTGCTCGCGCTCCACCGGCAGCGTCTTGTCAGGAGCTTGGCGGCCCGTCCGACGCTCGCGCGGCCGGTCGAGCACCGGCTTCCTGCGGTAAAGGACGACATCGTCGCGCGCGCAGACCTGACGCGGCTCTCAGCCGCGACGCCGGCCCTCAGGTCACGCGTTCACCTCGGGCCGGCCGCATCCGCCGCCCACCTCTTGACGTGGTACCGGGAGGCTGAAGCGCGGTTCGGGATTCGCTGGCAGGTACTCGCAGCGATCAACTTCGTCGAGTCCGCGTTCGGCCGGGTCAGGAACACGAGCAGCGCTGGCGCTCAGGGACCGATGCAGTTCGAGCCGGCTACGTGGCGCGCTTACGGGCTCGGTGGCGACGTGCACCAGCCGCGCGACGCGATCCTCGGCGCTGCGAACTACCTCGCGGCGAACGGCGGTGCACACCGCGAGCGTGACGCGCTCCTGCACTACAACCACTCCACGCTGTACGTCGACGCAATCGAGCGGTACGCACACCGCATGGCTCGCAGGGACGATGCCTTCTTCGAGTACTACAGCTGGCAGATCTACGTCCGAACGGCAGCCGGCTATCGCCGCGTCACCGGGCCACGCTGAGCAGCGCTCCGCGACCCCGCGCGATGCCGGCCCGAAGGCACTCGAGCCACGCAATGACCGCGCTGCCGCGTTTTCCACCGCGTTATCAACAGGTACGGCGCCCTGTGAAAGGGCCGTCTCGTCCTACGGTTGAGTGCCGATGCGCTTGGCGAGAGCACCGAGCAACGAGCGCTCGCCGCCTGGTGCGAGACGCGCGTCTACGGGCGCGTCCTCGGTTTGGTCGCTGACCCCACCGCGTTCGTGCCAGCGGTTCCGCTCGAGGCCTTCGATGTAGTCGACGAGAAGCCGGATCGCACGGCCGGCAGCTTGTAGCTCATCGCTGGCGCCCGAGCCTTCGAGGCCCGCTCCCCACTCCGCCAGAACATCGACTTGCTCACGCGTCAGCACGGTCGAAGGGTAAACGCAGTCGGCCGATTCCGACGGCCGTGGATCGGAAACCCGCGTCAGGACGGACCGCTGAGGTCGGGGGGCCTAGACTGTGGCGTCTGGCGTCGTCAGATCGTCTGGGCCGGCGTCAGCCAGATGACCGAGAGCGGCGGCAGCGTGAGCACGGCGGACTGCGGCTGGTCGTGCCACGGCAACTCCTCGGTCTCGACCTTGCCCATGTTCCCGATGCCGGAGCCCCCGTAGAACGCGGAGTCGGTATTCAGGAGCTCCGTCCACGCACCCGCCGCAGGCAGCCCGACGCGATAGCGCTCACGCGGCACCGGCGCGAGGTTCGCGATGCACACGACCTGCCGCGAGCCGTCCTTCGAGAGACGCGCAAAGACCAGCACGTTGTTCATCGCGTCGTTCGGCTCGATCCAGCGGAAGCCCTCGTGCGAGAAGTCGACCTCCCAGAGCGCCGGTTCGTCCTTGTAGATGCGGTTCAGGTCGCGCATCAGGTCGCGCACGCCGGCGTGCTCTGAATGCTCGAGCAGCCACCACGGCAGCTCGTCCGCGTGCGTCCACTCCCACGGGTTCGCGATCTCGCCTCCCATGAAGACCAGCTTCTTGCCGGGGTGCGCCCACATGTAGGCGTAGAGCGCGCGCAGGTTCGCGAGCTGCTGCCACCGGTCGCCCGGCATCTTCGACAGCAGCGAGCCCTTGCCGTGCACGACCTCGTCGTGCGAGAGCGGCAGGATGAAGTTCTCGTTCCACGCGTAGACGAGCGAGAACGTCAGCTCGTGGTGATGGAAGCGACGATGGATGGGATCGTGCTGGAAGTAGCCGAGCGTGTCGTGCATCCAGCCCATGTTCCACTTGAAGCCGAAGCCGAGCCCGCCGACGTACGTCGGGCGCGACACGCCGGGCCACGCTGTGGACTCCTCCGCCGCCGAGATCACTCCCGGCTCGCGCGCGTGCACGAGCTCGTTGAACTCCTTCAGGAACGCCACCGCGTCGAGGTCCTCGCGCCCGCCGAAGGTGTTCGGGACCCACTCGCCCTCCTTGCGCGAGTAGTCGAGGTACAGCATCGAGGCGACGGCGTCGACGCGCAGCCCGTCCGCGTGATACTCGCGCAGCCAGAAGAGCGCGTTCGCGAGCAGGAAGTTCTGCACCTCGCTGCGCCCGAGGTTGAATACGAGCGTGCCCCAGTCGGGATGGAAGCCGCGACGCGGGTCGTCGTGCTCGTACAGCGCGGTCCCGTCGAAGCGCTTCAGCGCCCACTCGTCGGTGGCGAAATGCGCAGGCACCCAGTCGATCAGGACGCCGATGCCGTTGGCGTGCATGTGGTCGACGAAGTAGCGGAAGTCGTCGGGCGATCCCATCGTCGAGACGGGCGCGTAGAAGCCCGTGACCTGGTATCCCCACGAGCCCGCATACGGGTGGTGCATCACCGGCAGCAGCTCGACGTGCGTGAAACCGAGGTCGCGAACGTACGGCGCGAGCTGTTCCGCGAGCGCCCGCCACCCAAGGCCCTTGCGCCACGACGGCGCGTGCACCTCGTAGATCGTCATCGGTCGCTCGAGCGGCTCCTGCGTGTGCCTGCGCTCGATCCAATCCGCGTCGAGCCACTCGTAGCCGGACTCGAACACCACGGAGGCCGTCTTTGGCGGAACCTCGGCCTCGAACGCGACAGGGTCCGCCTTCTCGCGACCGTCGAGGTGGTACTTGTAGTGCTGCCCGACGGACGCGCCCTCGACGACGCCTTCCCAGATCCCGGTCGAGTCGACCGGCTGCAACGGCGACGCCGCGGGGTCCCAGTCGTTGAAGTCGCCGATCACGCTCACCTGGCGCGCGTTCGGCGCCCAGACGGCGAAGCGGACGCCGCCGTCGGCCGGATGCGCGCCGAGCTTCCCGTAGAGCTGCTCGTGCCGTCCCGCCCGGGCGAGCCAGATGTCGAGCTCGCCGAACGCCGACGCCTTCGACTGCGTCACACCGGCACCTCCTCTTCGAGCATGCGCACGATCCCGGCGACAGGGATCTTCACCCAGTCGGGCCGGTGATTGAGCTCGTAGCGCAACTCGTACACGGCCTTCTCCAACTCGAACACTGTGAGGAGCTTGTCCATCGACGCCCCACTCGGAACCAGGTGCGGATCGACGGTCTGCCGGTACCCGTCGAGGAACTCGGCGCGGGCGCGCGCCTCCCACGCAGGCGGCGGGTCATGGCCTCGGAGGAGCGAGGCAGCCGATGCGGCGTAGGCGAAGGAGCGCAGCATCCCGGAGACGTCGCGCAGCGGACTTCGCTTGCGCCGCCGCTCCGGCAGCGAGCGCGCCGGCTCGCCCTCGAAGTCGAGGATCACCCAGTCGCCGTCCGCCCACAGCGTCTGGCCGAGGTGGAAGTCGCCGTGGTGGCGGATCACGCGGCCCGCTCCGCCGAGGTTCGTGAGCAGCCGCAGCCGCTCGCGCACCTCCTCGCCCCGGCCGCGAATCGGCTCGAGTTCCTCCATATCGGCGGGGAGGTCCATGAAGATCGACTCGATCTCCTCGTCGACGGTCGCCGTCAGCAGGCCGAGCGACTCCCCCGAGGTCTCCTCGGGGCAGAAGGCCGGGTCGTTCGCGTCGGAGCCGAGCGCCGAGTGCATGCGTCCGGTCACCTCGCCGAGCCTGTGCAGGCTGTCGAGGAACGGCTCCGGCTTGTTCTCCATCGACGCGAGAGCACGCTCCCAGCCGTCCTCCCCGTTCGCGACGAACTGCTGCAGGATCCCGAGCGTCGCGTCCATCTGCCGGCCGGCGTACTCGTACCAGCCGACGAGCTGCGCGATGTTCGCGAACCCTTGCGCGGTCAGGAAGCGCAAGAGCTCCAGCTCGGGGTTGATGCCGGCCTCGACGCGCCGGAAGACCTTGAGGATCAGCTCGCGGTCGAAGACGATCGACGTGTTCGACTGCTCCGCGTCGATCACCTGGGCGTTCCGCAGCTCGTAGGGCGCGCCGGCGAATCCCTCGACGGGCGCGAACTCGACGATCCCCTCGCCCGCGGGCACCTTGGCGGCGCTCCGGATCAGGCGCAGCAACTCGCGCACCTGCCGCGGATCGCCGAGCGCGTCCAGGTCGTCTCCGCTCGTCACCAGCTGGTACGTCTCGTGCGTTCCGGTGTCGAAGCGAATCTCGATCAGCTGTAGCTCGAGCCCGTCCTGCAACGTGGCGCTGTCGACGACCTGCGCGTGTGCGACGTCGCGCGTCTTCGAGCCGAACCAGCGCTGGCCCGTCACGAAGTCGATCAACGCGCGCTCGTCGGTCACTCGGAATCGTCCTTCCTCAGCTGGAACCAGAAGAACCCTCGCGGAGCAAGGGTGAGGAGATACGGGAGCTCCCCGATCCGTGGAAAGCGCGTTCGCCCGAACATCTCCTCCGGCACGTGTCCCTCCCAGCGTGACAGATCGAGCTCGACCGCCTGCGCCGACCGCGCCAGGTTGTGGACGCACAGCACGACGTCGTCCTCGTACGTGCGGACGTGGGCGAAGATCCGCGGGTTGTCGGGCCGGAGCACCTCGTACGTCCCGAGACCGAAGACGGGGTGCTCCTTGCGCAGCGCGATCAGGCGGTGGATCCAGCGGAGCAGCGAGTTCGGCTGACGGAGCTGCGCCTCGACGTTCACCGCCTGGAAGCCGTACACGGGATCCATCAGCGGCGGCAGGTAGAGCTGCTGGAAGTCGGCACGTGAGAAGCCTCCGTTGCGGTCGCCCGTCCACTGCATCGGCGTGCGCACGCCGTCCCGGTCGCCGAGGAAGATGTTGTCCCCCATCCCGATCTCGTCGCCGTAGTAGAGGACGGGCGACCCCGGCAGGGAGAAGAGCATCGCGTGCATCAGCTGGATCTCGTCGCGGCTGTTGTCGAGCAGCGACGCGAGCCGGCGCCGGATGCCGAGGTTGAGCTTCATACGCGGGTCCTTGGCGTACTCCTCGTACATGTAGTCGCGCTCCTCGTCGGTGACCATCTCGAGCGTGAGCTCGTCGTGGTTGCGCAGGAAGAGGCCCCACTGCGCGTTCCTCGGGATCGCCGGCGTCGACTCGAGGACCTCGATCATCGGCAGCGCGTCCTCACGGCGCACCGCCATGAACATGCGCGGCATCACCGGGAAATGGAACGCCATGTGGCACTCGTCGCCTTCCCCCTCGCCGAAGTAGGCGACGACGTCGGCGGGCCACTGGTTCGCCTCCGCAAGGAGCACGCGATCGGAGTAGCGCGCATCGACCTCGGTCCTGACGCGCTTCAAGAACTCGTGGGTCTCCGGAAGGTTCTCGCCGTTCGTGCCGTCCCGCTCGTAGAGGTACGGCACGGCGTCCAGGCGGAAGCCGTCGAGACCGAGGTCGAGCCAGAAGCGCAGCGCGCCGAGCATCTGCTCCTGAACCTCGGGGTTGTCGTAGTTCAAGTCGGGCTGGTGCGAGAAGAAGCGGTGCCAGTAGTACTGCCCTCGCACGGGGTCCCACGTCCAGTTCGAGGGCTCCGTGTCGAGGAAGATGATGCGGGCCTCGCTCCAGCGCGAGTCGTCCTCGCCCCACACGTACCAGTCGCCGTACGGCCCTTCCGGATCGCTTCGACTCGCCTGGAACCACGGGTGGTCGCTCGAGGTGTGGTTCATGACGAGGTCGGCGATCACGCGCATCCCCCGCTGGTGCGCCTGGTCGACGAAGTACTTGAAGTCGTCGATCGACCCGTAGTCGGGATGGATCGAATAGAAGTCGGCGATGTCGTAGCCGCCGTCACGAAGTGGGCTCGCGTAGTACGGGAGGAGCCACAGGCAATCGACGCCGAGCCACTGCAGGTAGTCGAGCTTGTCGGCGAGCCCGCGGAAGTCGCCCGAGCCGTCGTCGTTCCCGTCGAAGAAGCCGCGCAGGTGGATCTCGTAGAAGACGGCCTTCTTGAACCAGTCCGGATCCCGTTCGAACCAGTGCCCGGGCGTGGGCGAATCAGTCATGGCCCGCCCCGACATGCCCGGCGGCAGCCGTCGACGCTTCAGCGTCAACGAACGCGAACGGAAGTGTGACGATCACGTGGCGACCTTCAGGACGTGGGACTTGCCGGGAGCGAGCCTGACGTAGTTGCGCCCGGCCCGCCACGTGAACGCCTGCCCCGTCAGGAGGTCCTCGGCGTCGAACGCCGGCGGAAAGCCGAGCGCGACCGGGATCACGCAGGCGCCCTCCTGCTCGGCGAACGGATCGAGGTTCACGACGGAGATCAGGTCGTCCTTCGCATAGGCGATCAGCAGGTCGTTCTCCGTCTCGAGCCAGCGGAGGTTCTCGAGGCGTTGCAACGCCGGCTCGGCGCGCCGCACCTCGTTCAACCGCTGCACGAGCGGCAGCAGCGGCCCGTCGAGCGAACGCTGCTTCGCCTCGTACTTCTCGGAGTCCAGGTACTCCTCCGATCCGGGCCGGACGGGCACGTTCTCGAAGGACTCGTAGCCGGAGTAGATGCCGTACGACGGCACGAGCGTTCCTGCGAGCACGAGCCGGGCCTGGAACGCGGGCGGGCCGCCGCGCTGCAGGTACTCGTGCAGGATGTCGGGCGTGTTCACGAAGGCGTTCGGGCGGTAGAACTGGTGCCACGCGAGCAGTTGCTGCATGTACTCCACGAGCTCTGACTTCGTGTTCTTCCAGGTGAAGTACGTGTAGCTCTGCGCGAAGCCGATCTTCGCGAGCGTCGTCATCATCGACGGGCGCGTGAACGCTTCGGCGAGGAAGATCACCTGCGGATGCTTCCAGCGCACCTCGGGGATCAGCCACTCCCAGAACGGGACCGGCTTCGTGTGCGGATTGTCGACCCGGAACACCGTCACCCCTCGGTGCACCCAGAACAGCACTACGTCGAGCAGTGCCGTCCACAGCGCGCGCCAGTCCTCGGACTCGAAGTTGACGTTGTAGATGTCCTGGTAACGCTTCGGCGGGTTCTCCGCGTACTTCAAGGTGCCGTCGGGACGGCGGTTGAACCATTCCGGATGCTCCGCGAGCCACGGGTGGTCCGGCGAGCACTGGATCGCGAAGTCGAGCGCGATCTCGACGCCGACGTCCTTCGCCGCAGCGATCATCGCGTCGAAGTCCTCCCACGTGCCGAGCGCCGGTTCGATCGCCTCGTGGCCGCCCGCGGCTGAGCCGATCGCCCACGGCGAGCCGACGTCGCCGGGACCTGCCTCGAGGGCGTTGTTCTTCCCCTTCCGGTTCGAGACGCCGATCGGGTGGATCGGCGGGAGGTAGACGACGTCGAAGCCGAGCGCCGCGACGTCCGGGAGCACCTCGGCGACGCCCCGGAACCCGCCCCACGAGCGCGGGAACAGCTCGTACCACGACCCGAACCGCGCGAGCACGCGGTCGACGTCGACCTCGTACGTCTGGGAAACCGTCTCGTCGTGGCGGTCGCTCGGCGCGACGGCCAGGCCCTCCTCCACGGTGACGGACTCGCGGCCGAGCAGCTGCGCGCCCTCCGCCAGCTCTCCGCTCACGTCCTCCTGTCCCGCGTCGACCTTGCGGCGCAGCTCGTCCTGCCAGGTCGCGACGCGATCGGTCCACGCGGCGACTGCGAAGTGCCACCGCCCGGGGCGGTCGGGCACGAAGCTCCCGCCCCAGCGGTCGTTGCCGAGCGGAAGCAGCGGTTCCTCGCGCCAGGCCTTGTCGCCCGGCCCCTTGACCCGTACAGCACCGGCGAGCGTGTCGTGGCCGTCCTTGAACACGGTCGCGTAGACGTCGACGCGGTCGCCGACGGTGCGCTTCACCGCGAAGCGCCCGCAGTCGACGATCGGCTCGACGGCCTGGATCTGGATCCGCGGTTGGGGGGTCTTCGGAAGGGGCACCCTGCGTGAGATTCTCAGTGGCCGCTTTGTCCTAAACGCATGAACCTGCAGCGCGCATCCGGCATCCTCCTTCATCCGACCTCGTTGCCGAACGGGGTACTGGACGAGCACGCCTACCGTTTCGTCGACTGGCTGGCCGCCGCAGGCCAGCAATGGTGGCAGGTTCTCCCACTCGGGCCGCCCGAAGGGCTGACGGGGTCCCCGTACATGTCGCCGTCGGCGTTCGCGGGCTCGCCAGCGCTCCTCGCGCAACCGGACGCAGCGGTCCCGGTAGCCGAGGCCGATACGTTCCGCGCGCGCAACGCGTACTGGATCGACGACTGGCTCGACCACGGCGGCACCCTCGACGACCAGGTGCGGTTCGAGCGCGAGTGGCGCGCGCTCCGCGAGTACGCGCGCGAGCGCAGCGTGCGCATGTTCGGCGACATGCCGATCTACGTTGCGCACGACGGCGCCGACCACCGCGCACGACCGGAGCTCTTCCAGAAAGGCGTCGTCGCAGGCGTGCCGCCCGACCTGTTCGCGAAGACGGGCCAGCTCTGGGGGAATCCTCTGTACGACTGGACGGCGATGCGCGCGGACGGTTACCGCTGGTGGACCGAGCGTTTCCGACGCGCGTTCGAGCTGGTCGACCTGACGCGCGTCGACCACTTCCGCGGCTTCGTCTCGTACTGGGCCGTGCCCGAAGGAAACGAGACCGCCGTCGAGGGCGCGTGGCGCCGCGGCCCGGGCGCCGATCTGTTCCGCGCCGCCGAGCGCGAGCTCGGCCCGCTGCCGGTCGTCGCAGAGGATCTCGGCGTGATCACCGAGCCGGTCGTCCGTCTCCGCCGCGAGCTCGGGTTTCCCGGGATGGCGGTGCTGCAATTCGGCCTCGGCCGCGACCCGACCAACCCGCACCTGCCGCAGAACCACGAGGAGCAGCAGGTGGTCTACACGGGAACGCACGACAACGACACGACCCGCGGCTGGTGGGAGTCGCTCTCGGACGAGGATCGCGCGTGGGCCGATCTCGATGCCGACGATCCGGCGTGGTCCCTGATCGAGGTCGCGTGGGGCTCGCCCGCCGCGCTCGCGATCGCACCGCTGCAGGACGTCCTCGACCTCGGCACAGAGGCGCGGATGAACCTGCCGGGGACCGACGAGGGCAACTGGCAGTGGCGCTTCGATCCGAGCGCGCTGACCGCCGCTCGCGCGCAGCGTCTGCGCGAACTGAACAACCGGACGAATCGATGAATGCCGGGGGAGGGGATCGAACCCCCACGTCCCGAAGGACAGCCGGTTTTAAGCCGACCGCGTCTGCCAGTTCCGCCACCCCGGCAGGGATGGGCTCAGGCTAAGAAGCGCGCCCGGGTCACTGGCCGGGCTCCAGCGCGCTCTTCGGATAGACCGGCGACTCGGGGGCGTGGTAGCGGAACGCGGAGCGGAACTTCGTGAACGCGTTCTGGTTGAAGCTCGTGCACTCGGCCCACTGCGTCCACGCCGTCATCGCGATCTTGTTGCCGAGCTTCGGCAGCGGCGCGACGAGCATCGCGTTCGGGTCCGACTTCCAGAAATTGTCGATCTTCTGGACGTCGCTCTTCGACACCTTGTCGCCGTACTGGATGATCATCCCGCCATGCTCGAGGTTGTGCACTTCCTTGATCAGCGGCACCGGCTCGGTGTAGTCGCCCCAGATCACCCACTGGTAATAGTGGCGGCCGCTCGACGGCGGAAACGAGTTCCAGCTCGGCGGCGGGCTCGGGTTGAGCGTCTGGTAGTGCGGGCTGCGCTGCTGGGCGGGGTAGTGCTTGTACTGGCAGCCGGCCGCGACGAGCGCCTTCGCCGCCGCCTTCGCGCCGCCGTTCCCGCCACCGACCACGAGGACGAGGAGAACGACGACGATCAGCGCGACGACGCCGGAGCCCGAGATCGCGTAGAGGATGGCGCGATGCCGCGCCTCCAGCTCCTGCGGCGTCCGTTCGTGGCCCCGCACCTGGGGCGCCTGGACGCGACGAGGAGGTGGCGGAGTGCGCGGCTTCTTCTTCGCCATCGGCCCGCCATTCAAGCGGAAATGGCAATGCCGTCGCCGAAAAAGGCGGCCACCGCCGCCGCGTCCTCGACGATGGGGCAGCGCGGCAACGCCGCGAGGAACGCACGCCCGTACGGCCGCGTCCGCAGCCTCGGGTCGAGGATCGCGACCACGCCGCGATCGCTGTGGCCGCGGATCAGCCGCCCGAACCCCTGTCGCAGCTGCAGCATCGCCGTCGGCAGCGCGTAGTCGCGGAACCAGTCGCCGCCTGCACGCTCGACCGCCTCGCACCGCGCCTCGTGCAGCGGGTCGCCGGGTGCGGAGAACGGCAGCTTGTCGATCACGAGCAGCGAAAGCGACTGTCCCGGCACGTCGACGCCCTGCCAGAACGTCGACGTCGCGAGCAGGACGGAATCGACCTCTTCGCGGAACCGCTGCAACAGCCGTTCGCGCGGCGCCTCGCCCTGGACGAGCACGTCGTAGGGGACGCGGCCCCGCACGCGCTCGCGGTAGACGTCGAGCGCGCGGTAGCTGGACGTGAGCACGAGCGCCCGCCCTTCCGAAAGTGCGAGCAGCGAAACGATCTCGTCGGCCGCGCGCTGGAGGAACTCGTCGCTGCGCGGGTCGGGCATCCCGGGCGGCACGTAGAGCAGCGCCTGCTCGGGGAAGTCGTACGGCGAGCCGACGACCGCCTCGCGCGCGTCCTCGAGCCCGAGCCGGTTCCGCACGAAGCGGGCGTCCTCGCCCGTCGTGAGCGTCGCCGAGACGAGGATCGCCGTGGGCCCGTCGTCCCACAGCCGTTCGCGAAGCTCGCCCGAGACGTCGACCGGCGCCCACGCGACCGAGTCGGGCTCCGCCCACACGACTCGCTCCCCGTCGGCGATCGAGAGGAACGCCTCGACCTCACCCGCCATCGCGAGTGCGCGGCGCGAGAGCGCATCGAGATCCTCTCCCTGCCCCGCGAGCGCGTCGGCGAGATCGCCGAGGGCGTCGATCAGGACGAGCGACGGCTCTGCCGGCACCTCGCGCAGCCGCTTGCGGCCGGACGGCGGCGCGACCGCTCGCAGCAGGCGCTCGCAGCTGCGGTCGGCACGGTCGACCTGCCGTGCGGGGAGCGTACGTTGCGAATCGCGGCATGCGCGCTCGATGTCGGCCGCCAGGCGCTTCAGCGCTTGGCGAGACACGCGGCCGCCGAGCCACGACGCCGCCGACTCCTCGAGGCGGTGCGCCTCGTCGAAGATCACGGCGTCGTGCTCCGGCAGCACCCCGCCGCCGGAGGCGATGTGTGCGAAGTACAGCGCGTGGTTGACGACGACCAGGTCGGCGTTCGCGGCGCGCTCGCGCGCTCCCTCCGCGAAGCAGGCGGAGACGAACGCGCAGCGCCGGCCGGAGCAGCGGTCGGGCCCTACCGCGAGCTCGGCCCAGAGCGCCGCCGACGGCTCGACCTGCAGCTCGGCCCGGTCGCCCGTCTCGGTCTCGTCGAGCCACGATTGCATCGCCTCCCACGCCTCGCCGTCGCGGCCGTCGGGGAGCAGGAAGGGCTGGAAGCCCTGGAGCTGGCGCCGGCAGAGGTAGTTCGCACGGCCCTTCAGAACCTGCACGTCCACATCCCGTCCGACCGCGCGCGCTGCGATCGGCACGTCGCTTCGCAGGAGCTGTTCCTGGAGCGCCTTCGTCGCGGTCGCGACCACCACACGCTGCCCCGACTCGAGCGCCGGGACGAGGTAGGCGAGGCTCTTCCCCACGCCGGTGCCGGCCTCTGCGACGAGGTGCCGGCCGGTCGTGAGCGCATCGTCGACCGCCGCCGCAAGGGCTTCCTGCTCGCGGCGCGGCTCGTACTCGCCGTTGCCGAACTGCGCCAGCGCACCGGCGAGCGCGCCACCAGGCCCGAAGACATCCTTCACTCGTTCAGCCTACGCGGGCGAACGGACGTTCCCTCTCGGCGGCGCTCGCGGAAACGTGCGCACTTTGCGACTTTCCGTCCACGGCCGTCTTGACGGGTTTCCAGGGCGAGGTTAGGTTGCGCCCGTCGGATCCGGTAGCTCTTCGGAGTCGTCGGATCCGGCACTCAGCTCCTGTAGGTCTTCGGACTCGCGGGAGCTGATTTTTTTTGCTTTCGTTTGCCGCTCGTGACGTGGCTCGGCCGAATCAGGCGGCCTGCGGAGACGGCGCATCGCCTCCCGCTCGCCTCGACGGCTGTCCTCGGCGAGTCGCCCGTCTGGCCGGCGCTCGCCGTGCTGACGGCGGCGGGCCTCTACGCCACCCTCCCTTCCCGCTTCATCGCGGGCTCGGGGTCGGGCGCCTACGGGACGCTCCGCTGGCTCGTTCCGGCCCTGACGCTCGCGCTGCTGGCGCCGCTCGCCCTGACCGTCCCGAACTCGAGGCTGCTGCGCTCCGCCGAGCGGCAGGTGCAGCGGGTGCGACTCAGCCGGCGCATCGCCTCACTGGCGGTGATCGCGCTGATCACGCTCGTCAACGCGATCTCGATCATCCTCCTCGTCCACCTGCTCGTGACGGGGGCGCACACGAAGGCGAACCTGCTCCTCCGGGCCGGCATCCACCTCTGGATCACGAATGTGCTCGTCTTCGCTCTCTGGTTCTGGCAGCTCGACGGCGGCGGCCCGCTCGCCCGGCGGCTCCAGCCCTCCTACGTCGTCGACTTCCTCTTTCCGCAGCAGCTGCTCGACGAGCCCGAGCTCCGGTGGCAGCCCTCCTTCATCGACTACCTCTACGTCGCATACACGAACGCCACCGCCTTCAGCCCCACCGATGCGATGCCGCTGACGAAGCTCGCCAAGGTGCTGATGATCGTGCAATCGTCCGCGAGCCTGCTGCTCGCGATCATGGTCGTGGCCCGCGCGGTCAACATCCTCCAGTAGCCCGCAGTCCGTCCGACGCGGTCTCTAGCGTTCGTCGGCTCATGGAGATCCTGCTGCTCATCATCGGGCTGGCTGTCGGCGGGGGCGCCGTCTTCTTCTGGATGCGCGAGCGGCTGCGGGGCGTCCACCAGCAGCTGGCCGAGGCGCGGAGCCAGGGTCAGTGGGAGGAGCGGCTGAAGGCCGCGACCGGCGACGTCCTGCTGAAGAGCCAGGCGTCGCTGCTCGAGCTGGCGGAGGCGAAGCTCGCCCCGATCAAGGAGACGCTGACGAAGTTCGAGGCGCAGTCGCGGCAGCTCGAGGACAAGCGCGCGCGGGAGGTCTCGGCGATCGGCGAGCGCCTGCGCGAGGTTGCGGCGGGGCAGGAGAAGCTCCGCACCGAGACCGGCAGCCTCGTCACCGCGCTGCGGGCGCCGCACGTGCGCGGGCGCTGGGGCGAGATCCAGCTGAAGCGCGTGGTCGAGCTCGCCGGGATGCTCGACTACTGCGACTTCCGGGTGCAGACGAGCGAGCGCGACGACGAGGGCCGGTTGCTCCGGCCGGACATGGTCGTGAAGCTTCCCGGCGGCAAGACGATCGTCGTCGACTCGAAGGTGCCGATCGAGGGCTACCTCGACGCGGTCAACGTCGACGACGCCGAGCTCAAGCGCGCGCATCTCGTCCGTCACGCGCAGCAGGTGCGCGAGCACATCAAGAAGCTCGGGCAGAAGCGCTACTGGGATCAGTTCGAGTCGACGCCGGAGTTCGTGGTCATGTTCGTCGACGAAGGGCTCTACCGCGCCGCGCTCGACCAGGACGGCTCGCTCTTCGAGGCCGGCGTCGCCGCCGGCGTGATCGTCGCCTCGCCCGCGACCCTGATCGGGCTTCTGCGCACGATCTCGTACGGCTGGCAGCAGGAGACGGTCGCGGAGAGCGCGCGCGAGATCTCGAACCTGGGCCGCGAGCTCTACGACCGGCTCGGCGTCTTCGCCGGCCACTTCGCGAAGGTCGGCCGCGGCCTCGACACCGCCGTCGGTGCGTTCAACAGCGCCGTGAGCTCATTCGAAACGCGTCTCCTCGTGACAGCGCGCAAGTTCCCCGAGCACGGCGTCACGAACGACGAGCTGCCCGAGATGGTTCAGCTGGAGCGCAAGCCGCTGACGGTGAGCGCACCGGAGCTCGTAGCGCTCCCGCAGCGCGACGCCGACGCGGCGTAGCCACCCTCGGAACCTGGTTCGCAGTCTGAACCAGGTTCCAGAGTCTCGACCGTCGCTGCGCATTCCGAGAGAAACTCGTGAACCTGGTTCAAAGAACGAACCAGGTTCGGACGCTGTTCGCCCACTCGCCGCGGCACCCGCCATTGGCGCGTTCGGCTTTGGTCGCCGCGGTTCGCGCACGGGCGCTCCCCCGTCGTCGTCCCCCAACTCGCGAGCGGCCCGATCGCCCGGCGAATCGTCGGGTAGTGGGCCGAGGCGCTCGGTGGAGGCGAGCGGAGCAGCGGGAAGTCCTGCCGGTGTCACGACAGGGCGTGCCGGCAGCGTGAACCCGCGCCGTTCGCGCTTCCGCTCGCGTCTCCGTCTGTTAGCTCGCTTCGCCGTCTGGAAAGCGTACGCCGACAGGGCTCAGGTCCGACCGGAACCTGGTTCGGGGTTTGAACCAGGTTCCAGAGTTTCGACCGTCGTTGCGCAATCCGAGAGAAACTCGCGAACCGTCCTGGCCCACACCAACGCCCGTACTATGGCGCGCAGCGCGCCAGGTCGCGGGGCACCCGAAGCGAACACGGCGGCGGCACAGAGCCCGCGAACACAACCTTCCACCGGGTCACCTTGCGGAAGATCCAGTAGCCGTTGCCTGCGTATTTGAGACACGGCTGACGAAGTCCGTTTAGGACGACCGGGGTGACCCTCGCATAGCCACCGTTGCTCGACACGGCAATGCGGAGGAAAATGCAGCCGACCGGGTAGCGCTTGAACCCGGCCGGCAGCGCCGCAGTAATCGCCTCACGTTCGCTGAGCGTCGGCTGTCTCGCCGCGAGAGCCAAGGCGGGGACAAGCAGCGCGAGCATCGCGAACGACATCGCCCACCGCACGAAAATCACCAGCACTCGAGAAGAGTGGCACGGTGCGCGCCTCGGCGCTACCCCAAGCACGCTCGGGGCGATTGCAACATCGCCGGCTCAGGCCAACAGGCCGCCGTCACTCCGAGAGGGCGGCCCGTAGCGCGAGATCGAACCCGTCGGTGTCGGTGAGTGCATGCGCGGCCTCGTAGATGGCCTCGCTCGCTTCGTCACGGTGAGCGCACGCGAGAGCCGATGCCGCGCGTGCACGCCGGAAGAAGGATTCGTACTCGGTGTCCGACCCAGACTCCTGTGCTGTCCATGCCGCCTCGTCGTACTGGTCGGCCAACTCCTGGCTCAACGCGGCGAACTGTCGATCCGGTCCGCCCGACGACAGTGCTTGCAACGCTGCGGCGGCATGCCCGTCATCGAGACCGGCGGCAGCGACAGCCAATCGGCAGGCCGCAAGCTGCGTCTGGCGCCGATCGTGCGCCGCAGCGAGGTCAGCGAGCGGCGGACTCAACTGGCGAAGCCGCTCGTCTCCCACGACGTCAACCTAGACGAAGCTCGTGGGGAATTTTCGCGTTCCTACAGGTCGCTGCCGACCGCCTCGGTCGGTTCATCTGCCGAAGGCGGCTCGACGGTCGCGGCACCCGCCATTGGCGCGTTCGGCTTTGGTCGCCGCGGTTCGCGCACGGGCGCTCCCCCGTCGTCGTCCCCCAGCTCGCGAGCGGCCCGATCGCCCGGCGAATCGTCGGGTAGTGGGCCGAGGCGCTCGGTGGAGGCGAGCGGAGCAGCGGGAAGTCCTGCCGGTGTCACGACGGGGCGTGCCGGCAGCGTGAACCCGCGCCGTTCGCGCTTCCGCTCGCGTCTCCGTCTGTCAGCTCGCTTCGCCGTCTGGAAAGCGTACGCCGACAGGGCTCAGGTCCGCCCCGGAACCTGGTTCGGGGTTTGAACCAGGTTCCCGAGTTTCGACCGTCGTTGCGCATCAATCCGGCCGCCCTCTCGGAGTTGTCGGAGGCGCATCGTCGCGAGGGCTGAGACTGCTGCTCGTTTGAGCGGCGGTCCACTGTTCCTAGAAGCGCAGCAACGCGGCGATGCCGCCGACGACCTTCGTCGGGCCGAGTGCGCCCTCGCCGACGAGGACGACGCGTCCTCCGTGCTCGACGACCCGGTGCACGGCGACGTTCGCGCCGTCGTCGCGGCGTTCGAGCCGGGTCCCGTCGAGCGGGCACTCACCGTCCTCGGCGAGCGCGCGCCCGTCCTTCGGGCATACGAACGCCGGGTGCTCTGCCCGCTCCTCGAGGAACAGCGTGTCGACGCGTGCGTCCGACGCCGCCTCGAGCGTCTCCGCCCAACCGGTCGACGCCGGGTCGCCGCGACCCTCGCGCGCGCGCCAGCGTTCGAGGAGCGCCTCGTCGTTCCGTGCGCGCGCTTCGTCGAGCACCGGCCGCACCGCCGCGAGGAGCTCTGTGGGCGCGCTGTGCTGATCGGCGGTCACCCAGCCGAGCACGGCCTGGCGCGCTTCCTTCGACAGCGCCGCCTCGAACTCGGGCCGCATCTCCTCCGGACCGACGACGACGATGCGCAGGTGGCCGTTGTGCACCGTACGGTCGATCTCCTCGCCGACCGCCTTCAGGTGGCGCTGCACGAGTGTCTCGATGTGACGCTGATAGCGCGCCTGCGACCAGCCGCCCTGGTCGTGCTGACCGTGGACCTCCTCGGTCTCGTCGGCGACCTCCTCGAGCCGGCCGTTCTCGAGCCGGTACACGCGCCCCTGCTCGCGTGAAACGACGGCAACGAGCGCGCCGTTGCCGCGGCCCAGCTGGCCGACGAGCGGCGAGACGTCGAGCTCCGGGCCGACGTCCCACGTGTCGCTCACCGACTCGACGAGCGGAACGATGCGAAAGTAGCCGTCGGCCGACGAGGCAAAGATCGCGAGCGAGCGGGCGCCGTCCCGGTCGAAGTCCTCTTCCCCCCACTCCGCGATCCGCTCGAAGTCCGCGCGAAGGGCGAGCTTGCAGCTGCGGCCCCTCTCGCGCGCGCGCTCGTCGGCCGCCCGCTCCCACTCGACCAGCCGCGCGTGGAACTTCGTCTTCTCGGCCGGCACTGTCGGCGTCTCGGACGGATCGAAGTCGAAGTAGAGGCTGACGGCGCAGCCGTTTGCGGCGCGGAAGCCCGCGAGCTCCCGGAGCAGCCCCTCGGTCACGACCGTGGCCATGACATCTTCTTAACCACTCGGTCCGGTTCTATTCCTTCGGGAACGTCCAGCCGCCTCTTGTCGTTTACTACAGCAGACAGAGAATTCCGAGAGGAGCACGAGCACCTTGAGCGACCAGAACGTCCGTGAGCTGATCATCGTCGGCGGCGGCCCCGCCGGGTATACGGCTGCGCTCTACGCGGCGCGCGCCGACCTGGAGCCGCTCGTGATCGAGGGCTTCCAGTGGGGCGGGCAGCTGATGATCACGAGCGACGTCGAGAACTACCCCGGTTACGCCGACGGCGTGATGGGCCCGGAGATGATGTCCGACTTTCGCCGCCAGGCCGAGCGCTTCGGAGCCGAGTTCGTGACCGACGACGTCACGCGCGTGGACTTCAGCGAGCAGCCGTTCCGCGTATGGGTCGGGAACGACGAGTACGCCGCCCGCTCGGTGGTCGTCGCCACCGGCGCGAGCGCGCGCTGGCTGGGGATCGACTCGGAGCAGCACCACCGCGGCCGCGGCGTATCGACGTGCGCGACCTGTGACGGCGCGTTCTTCCGTGAGAAGGACGTGTATGTCGTCGGCGGAGGCGACTCGGCGTTCGAGGAAGCGATCTTCCTGACGAAGTTCGCCTCGCGCGTGCACATCGTGCACCGGCGCGACGAGTTCCGCGCCTCGAGGATCATGGTCGACCGCGCCGAGCAGAACCCGAAGATCGACTTCATCCTCAACGCCGTCGTCGAGGAGATCGTCGGCGACGTGAAGGTCGAGGCACTGAAGCTCAAGAGCACCGTGACGGGCGAGGAGTGGGTCGTGCCGGCGGACGGGGTCTTCGTCGCGATCGGGCACGACCCGAACACGGCGCTCTTCCTCGACCGGCTCGATCACGACGAGGCCGGCTACCTCGTCACGAAGCCGGGCTCGACCGAGACGAACGTGGCCGGCGTGTTCGCCGCCGGCGACGTGCAGGACCACACGTACCGCCAGGCGATCACGGCCGCCGGCTCCGGCTGCATGGCTGCGCTCGACGCCGAGCGCTACCTCGCGGCGCTCGAAGGTCATCCGGGAACTGCGCTCACCGCGCCACGCCCGGAAGCCGCCGAGGTATAAGCGCCGCATGGCGGAGTGGGTCGATCTCGTCGATCCAACCGAGGAGGAGCTGCGCAAGGAGCTTCCGCAACGCGTGCATCGCGTGGCACTGCAGACGCTGCTTGCTCCGCATGTCCACGATGACGATCCGCGGCCGCGCATCGTCTCCCACGGCGATTACCTGCTGGGCGTCCTCCTCGTCCCGGTCGTGGTCAAGGAACGGGATCACCTCTATTACCAGGAGGTCGACTTCATCGCGACGACGACCACGCTGGTCACGGTCTCGAAGACACCGCCGGGCGAGCAGCCGTTCGATCCGAAGCCGGCCAAGGAGGCGTGCAAGCCGGACGACGACGTGGGGATGTACCTGTACCACCTCGTCGACGAGGTCGCGGAGCGCTTTCTCGACCTGGTCGACGATCTCGACGACGAGATAGACGAGCTCGAGGACCTCGTCGTCGACAACCCTCCCGTGGTCGTCGGCAAGCGCCTGCGCGAGCTGCGCGCGGACCTGCGCGGTGTCCGTCGCACGCTGTCACCGACGCGGGACGCCGTCCACAAGATCATCGACAACCGCATCGAGCTGACGAGCGGCGAGCTCTTCCCCCACGACGTCGAGATCTCGTTCGGCGACGCGTACGAGAAGCTCCTGCGCGCCTTTGAAGCGCTCGAGTCGTCGCGAGACGCCATCGGCAGCGTGCGCGACTACCTGCAAGGCAAGATCTCGAACGACCAGAACGAGGTGATGAAGCGCCTGACCGTGATCGCCTCGCTCCTCCTCGTGCCCACGTTCATCGTCGGCCTTTACGGCCAGAACTTCGTCAACATCCCGGAGCTGCACTGGTCGTGGGGCTACTGGTGGTCGTGGGGCTGGATCGTCCTCACCACCATCGGCCAGCTTCTCTTCTTCCGCTGGCGGCGGTGGCTGTAGGCGCCGGGCTACCCTGCCGCACGTGCCGTACTACATCTGCCCGCGCTGCAAGGAACGCTCGCTCGACATCGACGCACGCGAAGGGTTTTCGCAACAGGCGCCCGCATGCCGTCACTGCAGCTTCGGCTTTCTCTTCGAGCTGCTCGACGATTACTACCCCGCACCGGACACGGGGCTGGTGGTGACCGACCAGAACCGCCGCGTGCTGGCGATCGGCCGCGGTGTGTTCGAGCTGACGGGGTTTCCCGAGGCGGATCTCATGGGTCGGGACCTCGTCGAGGCGCTGCAGTTCTCGGACGACAAGCCGGTCGAGCTCGCTCGGGAGTGGGGCGTCCGCCGGCTCGGCGAGCTGCTGTCGATCCGCACGCGCGGCGGACACGAGAAGCCGGTCGTCGCCGACGTGTTTCCGGCCTACGACGACGACGGCGGGTTGCTCGTCGCTCTCACGCCGCAACGCGGCTGAGCTGCGCCTCGACCCACGCCTGGAGTGCCTCGACCGCGTCGAGTGCCTCCTCGAGCTCGGCGAGCACCTCGACGTCGGCGTGTGTCCCGAGCAGGCCGAGCTCCTCGAGCCGAGCGACGACCACCTCCGGCAGCTCCTTGCGCGCCGCCTTCTCCACCGACGCCTGCCGCAGCCTGCCATGCTCACGCTCGATGCGCGCCGCGAGCGACGACGCCTCGCCCGCAAGCGCATCGGCGTACAGAGCGAGGTCGATCTCGCGCACCGTCCAACGGTAGGGGAAACGGTGTTACGTGTCTGTCGCGGATCAGATGCGACTTGACGGACAAAGATCCAGCGCGAGCGGGCACTCCTCGCAGAGGGGCTTGCGCGCGTCGCAGATCCGCCGGCCGTGCCAGATGAGCAGGTGGGGGAACCGCGCCCAGTCCTCGCGCGGCACGAGCCGCATCAGGTCGCGCTCGATCTTCACCGGGTCCTCCTGCTTCGTCAGCCCGAGACGCTGCGAGATGCGCCGGACGTGCGTGTCGACGACGATCCCCTGCGCGTTTCCCCGTTCGGCCGAGACGACGTTCGCCGTCTTGCGCGCGACGCCAGGCAGCTTCAGCAGGTCGTCGAAGGCCTCGGGCACCTGGCCGCCGTAGTCCTCCACGATGCGTTGCATGGCGCCCCGGAGCGACTTCGCCTTCTGGCGGTAGAACCCGGTCGCGAAGATGTCCTGCTGGAGCTCCTCGATCGGCACCGCGAGGTAGTCCTCGGGCTTGCGGTACTTGACGAACAGCTTCTCGGTGACGCGGTTCACGTTCACGTCCGTCGTCTGCGCGGAGAGCATCACGGAGATGAGCAGCTCGAGCGGATTCCTGAACGAGAGCGCGATCTTCGCGTCGGCGTGCTCGGCAGCGAGCCGGCCGATGATCGGCCCGATCCGCTCCTTCTTCGGCGCGACCTTCTTGCGTCGCGCCTCGGCGACGTAGCTACGCGGCACTCGCAACGAGCCGCGGCGGGGAGCGGAGGTTCGGACCGGCGCAGACGAGATCGAGCGCCGGGCAGCCCGAGCACGTGAACTCGCTCGGGGTCGGGACGAACTCGCCCGCGTCGATCCGCGCGATCGCGGCCGAGAGCTCCGCCTCGAGCGCAGGCAGCTCGAGCCGCTCGAACGTCGTCGTCACGACGGCGTCCGGGCGCTCGAGGAAGTGATAGACGACCTCGACGTGGTCGGCCCCCGCCCGGAAGCACGCGAGTGCGTACACGAGACGCTGCAGCTTGTAGTCGGTGTCGACGATCTCGTCCGGTGTGCCTTCCGCGAGCGAGTTCGTCTTGTAGTCGAGGACGAGCGCGCGGTCGCCGTCACGCCAGAGGACGTCGAGGCGGCCGTGCAGGAGCACGCCGTCGTGTTCGAAGGCGAACGGCCGCTCGGGCTGGGCGCCCTCGAGCCGCGCGATCCGGGCCGCGAGCTCGGACTCGCAGTACGACCCGACGAACGCGGCGATCCGCGCGAGCTCCTCGTCGCTCACCGCGGGATACCAGCTCCTCACGATCTCCACGTCGGGCGGCTCAGGCGCCTGGAGGTCGACGATCTCGAGCAGCCGGTGTGCCGCGTCGCCGATCTCCGTCGCCTTGAGACCGTGCGCACCCGGAACGGTCCCGCGCTCCTCGCGCAGGCCCGCGACCCGCTCGACGTAGTAGCGATACGAGCAGCGCTCGAACAGCGCGAGTGCCGAGTACGACAAGCGCCGGACCTTGTGCAGCGGCGGCGCGGGCAGCGGCGCCAGCTCGGGCAGCCGGTAGCCGCGAGGCATCGGCTTCGTGGGGAGCTCGGCAAAGAGCGCGAGCTGTCCGTCGGCGTCGAGTGCAGGCTCACTGTCCACCGGCTGCGGCGCCCAGCGATCGACGTTCAGGACGAAGCGCGCGTCGCCGCGCTCGAGCTCGCCCGGCTCGATCTCGGCGTCCAGCCCGAGGCGCGCCAGCACCCAGCCGATCGGCGTCTCGCGATCCTGCTGGCGGTCGGGGTCGATCGCACCGGAGACGATCAGCCGGTCGATCGCGCGCGTCATCGCGACGTAGTAGAGGCGTAGGCGTTCGGCGCGGTCCTCCTCCTTCTCGGCCGCGCGGACCTCCTCGTAGCTGAAGACACCGCGCTTCTTGCCCGACTTCGGGTCGACGACGCGAAACCCGAAGCTGCCGTCGGGACGGACGAGGATCTCGTCGGAGGACGGTGCGCCGGTGTCACGCCCCGCATCGGCCACGATCACGATCTTGAACTCGAGTCCCTTCGCCGCATGAATTGTCAGGAGCCGCACGGCGTCGGCGCCCTCTTCCTCGGAGACCGCCTCGAGCTGAGACGCGCCGACCGCCTCCTGGTCGTGGATGAACTTCACGAAGCCTTCGATGTCGGGACCGCGCAGCTCCTCGTACGAGCGTGCGAGCCGCATCAGCTTGCGGAGGTTCGCGTAGCGCCGCTTGCCGTCCCACTGCGCGAGCACTGCCAGGTCGTAGTCGTGGGCGCACACGATCTCCTCGCACAGACGCTCGAGCGGCTGGCGGACGGATGCAGCGACGAGGCGCTCGTAGCGCTGCTTGAACGCCCGCACGAGACGCGCGTCGTCCTCCGACAACGCCTCCGGCAGCGACTTCTCGATGCCGCTGTAGAGCGGCCTCTTGCCCGCATGCCGCCGGATGAGGACCATTGCGTCGTTGGAGA
The DNA here is from genome assembly GCA_045806045.1 of Gaiellaceae bacterium. Taxonomy (GTDB): domain Bacteria; phylum Actinomycetota; class Thermoleophilia; order Gaiellales; family Gaiellaceae; genus PALSA-600. The sequence goes on from JBJMKB010000047.1 coordinate 50,195, forward strand.
CGCCGACGAACGGCGACGCGAGCACGGATACGAGCGCCTCGTCGTCGTAGCGGTTGTGCAGCAGCCGCAGGTACAGGAGCAGGTCGACGACCTGCTGCTGGCCGAAGTACCCGCGACCGGTCGCGCGGTAGGTGGGCAGCCCGGCGGCGCGCAATGCGGCCTCGTACCGCTCCGCGTCGGTGCCGGCGGCGAACAGCAGAACGATCTCGCCCGCCGTCGCCGCGCCCGTGTCGACGAGCTCGCGCACGCGCCGCGCGATCGCGCGCGCCTCTCCGTCGCGCCAGTTCTCGCCGGCGTTGCGATAGCTGCGCTTGTCGCTGACGAGGAGCTCGACCGGGTGCCCGAACACGGGGTCGGAGAACTCGCCGGAGGCGGCGAGCGGCTGGTAGCGGTCGCCGAACTCCTCGCCGAAGAGGTGGTTGACCGCCGCGAGCACCTCCGGCCGGGATCGGTAGTTGCGGGCGAGCGGGAGCCGCTGCGCGGCGCGCCCGCGCCGGTCTCGGAACACGGCCACGTCGGCGTGGCGAAAGCCGTAGATCGACTGGAACTCGTCGCCTACGAAGAACACGTCCGGCGCGCCAGGCCCCGCTCGCAGCAGGTCCACGACGTCGCACTGAAGCCTGTTCGTGTCCTGGAACTCGTCGACCATGATCGCGCGGAAGCGCAGCTGCTCGCGTTCCAGGATGTCTGGATTCGACTGCAGGAGGTCCCGCGCGAGGAGCTGCAGGTCCTCGAAGTCGAGCGACGACTCGCGCTGCTTCGCGGAGGCGTACTCCGCGGCGAAGAGCTCGAGGAGCTCCTGCAGCAGGTCCTTGTCGCGCGCAGCGAGCTCGTCGAACGCCGCTTGCTCGAGCCGGTTGCGCGCGTCGTTGAACGTCGCCGCGCGGTCGCCGCGCGCTGCGAGGTAGGCGAGGTCAAGCAGCTGCTCCGGGTTCGTCGTCGTCAGCGCGAGCGCCGCGTTTGCAGCGGCAAGCTGCTTGTCGGTCACGTCGCTCTCGGCCGCGAGCGTCGCCGCCGCCGTATGCAGCTCGCCGAGCCGCTCGGCGATTCCCGCCACCTCGCCGAGCTCGAGCCTCAGCTCGCGCCCGGCCGAGCGAAGCGTCTCGTAGACGCCGGTGAGCATCCGCCGCAAGCCCTGCGCTCCGTAGGTTGCGAGCAGCCGGAGCCGCTCGGAGTTCTGGAACTCGGTGTCGCGCGTCGCGCAGAACGCCGTCAGCGCGCGCTCGAACGATTCGCCGCGGATGACGGCGCCGTGCTCCTCGTCGAGCTCCCGGAAACGCGGGTCGATGCCGACCGCGAAGGGGTGCGTCCGCAGCAACCGCGAGCAGAAGCCATGGATCGTCGAGATCCACGCGCCGTCGAGCTTCCGCGCGAGGTCGTGCCGCCCGCGTTGATGCAGTGCGGCACGGATGCGCGCCCGCAGCTCGCCCGCGGCCTTGCGCGTGTAGGTGATGACGAGCACCGACTCGACGTCGAGCCCTTCGTCGCAGACCGCTCGGACGAAACGCTCGACGAGCACCGTCGTCTTGCCGGTGCCGGCCCCGGCCGAGACGAATACTTCGCCCTTCGCCTCGACGGCCGCGCGTTGCTCGTCGTTCACGGCCGCTCCACGCGACACATGGTCCAGAGATCGCACCACGTCGGGCACGTGCCGCCCTTCGGATCGTGGCGTACGTCACCGCTGCGAATCCGCTGCGCATAGCCCCCTGCGCGCTCGCGCGAGGTCTCGACGAGCGACCAGAACTCGTCTTCGGGGAGGTAGTCGTTCTTCTGGTAGCCGGGCAAGTCCTCCGCCGCCCCGCCGTGAAGCAGGCCGCGCGTGACGCGCGCGCCGGCAAGCGCGCGATAGACGCCGCCGAGCGGCTCGATGCCGACCAGGTCGCGGAGCACGAGCATGTACAGCGGGATCTGCAGCTTCAGCTCCTCGTCGATCTGCTTCGCCGAGTGCGCGGTGCGGCCCGACTTGTAGTCCTGCACGATTCCGCGCGCGCTGTACGGGTCGACGTCGATCCGGTCGATCTTCCCGCTGAGGTAGAGGTTGTCGCCCAGGTGGAGGCCGCGCTGCATCTCGGGGGCGGAGCGGTCAGAGCCGAACCCGACCTCGAAGCGGCGCGGCAGAAGCTGCAACGGCGACTTCGCCTCGTCGCGCACGAACCCCTCGAGGTCGCGCCACAGGCCTTCCTCGAGCTCCGCGGCCTGCAACTCGGTCAGCTCGAGCCGCACGCCGCCGCGGAGCGCGTCGTCGAGGCAGCGGCGGAGAAACCCGAGAGCCTGCTCGAGGTTCTCCGGGGTCACGCGGTCGTGCCCGAGCTCCTTCGGCAGCCCGGCGTAGAACTTGTGCAGCGCGCTGTGTGCAACCGAACCGCGCAGCATCGCGTCCGCCTCCGCGTCGATCGTCTTCGGCGACACGATCCGCTCGAACAGCCACGCCGAGGAGCAGTCCGCGAAACGCTCGAGCTCGGTCACGCTGAACGTGGTCTTGCTCCCGAAGAACGCCGGCGAGATGCGCGTCTGCCGGCGCGAGGCGTGACGTGCCCGCGTCAATCGGCGTTGCCAGTCGTTCGCGTCGGCGAGCGCCGTTGCCGCGTCCAGGTCGGTGACTGCGAGCTGCGCGAGCGCACGCAGTCGCTCGCGCTCCGACGGGGCGGCGTCGACCGTCCAGGTCAGCGCCGAGAGGGCGCGCTTGTGCGTCGCGCGCTTCACGTCGTCTTCGTCGAAGACCGACGCGACCTCCTCCCAGAACGGGCTCGCCTCGCGCGGCGCCCCGTCGTCGGTCGCCGCCTCGCGCACGAGGTACAGCCGTCGCGTGGCCCGCGTGCACGCCGTGTAGAAGAGGTAGCGGTCGCGACTCACCTGATCGGGACGCTCGAGCCGCGCCCCGAGCTCGCGGCGCGCGTCGTCGTCGAGGAACGGCGAGACACGCGTGCGGCGGGGCAGCGAGCCTTCTTCGAGCCCGAGCACGAACACCACGTCGTAGCGCCGCGTGCGCGCCCGGAGCAGATCGAGCACTGCCACCCGGCCCTTCTCCGCCGTCGACGAGCGGACCTCCGCCCGTTCGAGCGCGGAGACGACGTCGTCCACCGAGACCTCCTCGCCGAGTCGCGCAAAACCCTCGAGCTCGTCGAGCAGCCGCAGCGCGGCGTCGTACGCGCGCAGGTCGAGCCGCGACGTCTCGCCCGCGGGAGGCGCCTCGGTGCCGTAGGCAGAACGCAGCATCGAACGGATCAGCGTGCGCACAGCCGGAATGGGCGCCTCGGCCGCGCGCAACTCGGCCAGCGCCGGGATCGGCGCCTCGCGCAGCTTCTCGGTCTCCTCCTCGACCCGCGCCGGCGTGTGGATCGCACGGCCGCGCAGGCGTCCCTCGACATAGTCGACGGAGGAACGTCCGAGCCCCGAGTACGGCGAGCGCAGGAACGAGAAGAGATCGCGCCGCGTTCCTTCGAGCCACGCGTAACGGAGGAAGTGGAGCAACGCGTGGCCGAGAGGCGTCGCGGAAAGCCGCGGGCGCGACTCCACCGCGAAGGGGACATCGAGGGCCCGGAGCACCGTCTCGAGCGGCGCGCGCCACTGCTCGACGTTCGCCGCGACGAGCGCGATCTGCTCGGGCGGCGTGCCGCCGCGGATCAGCGCGACGAGCTCCTCCCCGACCAGCTCGAGCGTGCCACGCGCGCCCGCCGCCTCGAAGAAGCGGATGCCGTCACCGAGATCGGGGGGAGGCGGCGGGGACTCCTCGAACAGCGCACGCTCGAGATGCGCAAGGGCGGCGTGCTGGTACTCGGACGAGCGCGCGGGACGCTCGTCGATGCGGCCGTCGGCAAGCGCGGCAAGGTCGTCGGCTGTGCGGCGGAGCGAGCCAAATGCGACTCGTGCCGGCTCGTAGGGCAGCGACACCTCGACCTCCGTGCGGCCGGCGAGTGCCGACAGGAGCGCCCACTCGGCGCCCGTCAGGTCTTCGAAGCCGTAGGCGAACACCGGCTCGCCGTGCCACGCCTCGAAGTCCGACTGCAGCCGCTCCGCGGCGCGCCGGCGCAGCAGGTCGCGGTCCCAGAGACCGAGGCGGTCGAGCTCGGTTCGATAGGCGCCGTAGAGCTGCGCCAGGTCGCCGCCGAGGTCGCCCGGATCGAGCATCCCCTGCTCGAGCTCGCCCAGCGTGTGAAGCAGCGTGTCGGCGAAACCGCCCGTGCGCGCCGAGCGCGCGAGGCCGTTCAGCGACGTTCCTGCGAGCGCGCGGCGGACGACGAGCACGCGCTGCGCGTCCGTCGCAACGGGCCGCTGCTCGGGATCGTTCCGCACGAGCCGCGCGAACAGGTCGTCCCAGGTGCCGACCGTCCCGCTGAAGAGGCAGCCGTGGCGCGCAAGCAGGTCGCGCTCGACCCGGTCGACGTCCGACGCATTCGGCACGATCAGTGTCGGCTCGTCGTCCAGGCGCGCCAGATAGCGCTCCAGGAGGAGCGCGACCTTGCCCGCGTTCGCAGGCCCCGCGACGAGGGAGAGTCCCACCTTCTCATCGTAGAGCGGGTACTGGACGGCCCCCGTGGCCGCGTCGGGCGGCTTTTACGCTCTAAGCGGCAGCGGCGTTCTTCGGCCTGCGGCCGCGGCGCGCCACGGCCCGGCCGGGCATCTTCCCGGCGCAGTCGTCGCAGAGGTCGGCCGCCTTCGAGCCGCGCCGGGCATCGGCGTACGTGACGCGAAGAGCGGCGCCGTGCGCCTCGTCGACCTCTTTGCCGCAGTTGTCGCAAACGAGAATGGTTTTCCGCGCCAATTTCGCCTCCCGAATGAGTTTGCGCGGGCAGTTTACGCAGCCGCGCGCGCAGCGCGAATTCGCCACGACCGGAGCAGGCTCAACGTCGCCAGTTCTTCCCGGTCGAGACCCTTATCCCGCGCACCAACGACGCGCAAATGGCGCGGGCGGAAATCGTCCACCGTGCGCCCGTCCAGATACTGCTCGACGACCGCCGGGCTGACGTAGGAAGAACGGGCGACGGCGGCGGTATTTCCGAGCCTTTCCCCCACCTTGCGCATCACGTGGGCGATTTGCCGCTTGGCCTGCGTGGGGGAGTCGGCCGGGCCCGTCTGGGCGAGCTCGATTGCGGCGATCAGGGTCCCGCCCCACGTCCGGAAGTCCTTCGCGCTGAACTCGTCGCCGAGGTAGGTGCGGACGTACGCGTTCAGGCGACGCTGATCGAGGTTCCTCCGGGTGCCGTCCTCGAGCTGGAACTGGAAGAGGCGCGGCCCCGGAAGCCCGATCAGTTCCTTCATCGCGGCTGCGAGCTCGGCGTCGACGATCGCGCTGTGGATCATGATGCTGTGCTTGCCGCGGTAGCGAAAGGAGATTCTCGAGCCGCGAACGCCGACGTGGCTCTTGCGCAACGTGGTGATTCCGAAGGTGCGCGATGTCTTCGCGTACCGCTCGGTCCCCACCCGGAACCAGCCGAGGTTGATCAGCCGCACGGCGATCGCCGCCACCTTCTCCTCCGGAAGGCCGTCGAGGGCCATGTGCTCTGACATCGCCGCGCGCAGCGCCGGGAGGCGCTCGGCGAAGCGGATCAGCTTGTCGTACTTCGCCTGCTCCTGCTGGGCGCGAAAGTCGGCGTGGTAGAGGTACTGCTTCCTGCCGGCGGCGTCGACGCCGGTCGCCTGCAGCTTCGAACGTGCACTCGGTGAGATCCACACGTCCTTCCAGGCAGGCGGGATCGCGAGCTTCTTGATCCGCTCCAGTTGCTCCGCGTCCGTGATCCTGCGCCCGTCGGCGTCGATGTAGCGAAAGCTCCGCTTCGACCCCTCCCGGCGCCAGCCGATGCTGCGCGCCATGCCTACGGCTTCCCATTCGAGTGCCGTCGCTAATCTTGGCCGCCGATGGAGCTGAGGGCGATCGTCGTCTTGGAGGGCGACCAGACGGGGCAGGAGCTCCTCGAGGAGTCGCTCCGCGTGCTCGCACCGGACGTGATCGGGCTGGAGATCGAGCTCCCCCGCTACGACCTCTCGATCGAGAATCGCCGCGCGACGGGCAACCAGATCGTCCACGAGGCGGCGCGCGCGATCCGCGAGCGGGGCCTCGGCTTGAAGGCGGCGACGGTGACACCCGAGTCGCGTGACGACGTGGGTTCCCCGAACCGGATCCTCCGCGAGGAGATCGGCGGCAAGGTGATCGTGCGCACGGGCCGGCGGCTCCCGGGCGTCGTGCCGTTCGGCGGCGTGCACGCGCCGATCTCGGTCGTGCGGATGGCCGTCGGCGACGCGTACGGTGCGAAGGAGTGGCGCGAGGGCGAAGGCGACGCCGAGGTTGCCTACCGCACCGAGCGCATTGAGCGCAAGGTGTGCCGCGCGGTCGCCGAGTTCGCGTTCCGCGAAGCCGGGCGCGGGGGCGCGAAGGTCTTCGGCGGGCCGAAGTACACGGTGTCGCCGACGTACGAGGGGATGCTGAAGGAAGAGATGGACGCCGCCTCCGAACGTCACCCGACGGTGCCGTACGAGCCGCAGCTGATCGACGCGACGTTCGCGCTGCTGATCGCCTCGACCGGCGAGCCGATGGTCATCCCGGCGCTGAACCGCGACGGCGACATCCTCTCGGACCTCGTCCTGCCGCTGTTCGGCTCGATCGCCGGCTCGGAGTCGATGGTCGTCGCCTTCGAGGGCGACGAGCTCGAGCCGACGGCGCTGATGGCCGAAGCCGCGCATGGGACGGCGCCGTCGCTCGAGGGCAAGAACGTCGCGAACCCGCTCGCGATGATCCTCGCCGCGGCAGCGCTCCTCTCGCAGACAGAGGAGGGCCAGGCGGCCGGGCGCGCGATCAGGGAGTCCGCGCTCGAGGCGATCGCGCAGGGCGTGAAGACGGCCGACCTCGGGGGGCATGCGTCGACGACCGAGTTCACCGACGAGGTGATCCGCCGCACGCGCACGAAGCTCGAGGTCTGGGCGACGCTCTAAGGCTTACAGGGACAGGAAGACGCAGGCGACCTGCGGGTCGAACTGCGACCCGGAGCACCGTTCGACTTCGCTGAGCGCGTCTTCGCGCGAGCGCGCGCTGCGGTAGGGGCGGTACGACGTCATCGCGTCGTACGCGTCGGCGACCGCGAGGATGCGGGCCTCCAACGGAATCTCGTGACCGCGGAGCTCGTACGGATAGCCGGTTCCGTCCCAACGCTCGTGGTGATGGAGCACGCAGTCGAGCGCGACGCGCATCGCACGGACGCTCTGCAACATGCGGGCACCGAGCTCCGGATGCGCCTGGATCTCGTCGAGCTCGATCGGGTCGAGCGCCCCCGGCTTCTCGAGGATCGCTCGGTCGAGCTCGAGCTTGCCGATGTCGTGCAGCGGGCCGCCGGCCTGGATCGCGTCGATCCGCCGTGCCGACACGCCGAGCGACGTCGCGATCCGCACCGCGAGCTCGGTCACGCGTTGCGCGTGACCCGCTCCGTCGGGATCGCGTAAGACGAGCGTCTGCGTCATCTTCAGCGCCGTCGCCATCGGCCTCAACGAGTTCCGGCTCGAGCCGCGGATCCCTGCGCGCGGGCTCAGGTCGCCGTGCGCTTGTGCCAGAGGCGAAGCCCCACGAGGACGAGCGCACCGAGCACGATCACAACGGCCGCACCAACCATGCCGTAGCGAGTGATCGCGTCGGCGGCCGCCCGGCCGAAGTAGTACGCGAGGGTGCCGACGCCCGCCGCCCACACGATTCCGCCGGCCGCGTTCCAGAGGAAGAAGCGCCACCAGGTCATGTGCGTGATCCCGGCGAGCCACGCTGCCGTGACACGGAGCACCGCGACGAACCGGCCGATGAAGACCGTCTTGCCGCCGTGCCTCTTGAAGTACCGTTCGCCGGTCGGAAGCGCCCGCTCGGCATACCGGCGGATCGGCCCCCACCGCTCGAGGAGCCTGCGCCCACCGGTTCGCCCGAGCCAGTAGCCGATGTTGTCGCCCACGATCGCCGCGGCGGCGGCGACCGTGATCACCTCCACGATGTTGTAGTGATGGTGCTGCGGCGTCGCGAGAATCGCGGCGGCGACGAGCGCCGTCTCGCCAGGAAGAGGGATTCCGGACGACTCGCCGGCGACGACGAGGAAGAGCAGGATCAACCCGTAGGAGAGCAGCAGGTGCGTCACGGCCGCCCAGTGTAGGGGCGGCCCGATGCGATAGCGTCGCCCGCGCATGCACCTCGGCGTCCCGAAGGAGACCGTCCCCGGCGAGCACCGGGTCGCCCTCGTCCCCGAGACGATCGGGCGACTGGGCGAAGGCATCGACGTCGTCGTGGAGGATCAAGCAGGGACTGCGGCCGGCTTCACCGACGAGGCATATCGCGAGGCAGGCGCCACGACCGGCGACCCGTGGAACGCGGACGTCGTGGCCAAGGTTGCGCCGCCCACCGCCGACGAAGCGTCGCGGTTGCGCGAGGGGCAGGTGCTGATCGCGTTCCTCCAGCCACTGACCGACAGTGCGGGGATCGAGCGGCTCGCGGCAGCAGGAGTGCACGCATTCGCCCTCGAGTCGATCCCGCGGATCACGCGCGCGCAACCGATGGACGCGCTCTCGTCGCAAGCGACGGTCGCGGGCTACAAGGCCGCGCTGATCGCCGCCGACCGGCTGCCGCGCTTCTTCCCGATGCTGATGACGGCGGCCGGAACGATCCCGCCGGCGAAGGTGCTGGTGCTCGGCGCGGGCGTCGCGGGGCTGCAGGCGATTGCGACTGCGCGCCGGCTCGGCGCCGTCGTCTCGTCCTTCGACGTGCGCCCCGCGGTCCGCGAGCAGGTCGAGTCGCTCGGGGCGACGTTCCTCGACCTCGGGATCGACGGCGAGGAGACGGAGGGCGGCTATGCGCGCGAGCTGACGCCCGAGCAGCAGGCCGCGCAGCAGGCGGAGCTGCAGAGGCGCATCCCCGGCTTCGACGCCGTGATCACGACCGCGGCCGTCCCGGGGCGCCCGGCCCCGAAGCTGATCACCGCGCAGGCGGTCCGCGCGATGCGACCGGGTTCGGTGATCGTCGACCTCGCGGCGGAGAGCGGTGGCAATTCGGAGCTGACGGAGCCCGGGCGCGACGTGGTGGAGAACGGCGTCACGATCGTCGGCACGACCAATCTTCCGTCGACGATGCCCACTCACGCGAGCCAGCTGCTGTCGCGCAACGTCGCATCGCTGCTCGGCCTGCTCGTCCGCGACGGTGACGTGGTGCTCGACTGGGACGACGAGATCGTCGCCGGCGCGTGCGTCACCCGGCGTCAGGTCGTCGCATGACGCACACGGCGACGCTCGTCGCCGAGCTGACGGTGCTCGTCCTGGCCATCTTTCTCGGCTTCGAGGTGATCGCCAAGGTGCCGACGATGCTTCACACGCCGCTGATGTCCGGGACGAACGCGATCCACGGCATCGTGATCGTCGGCGCGCTGATCGTCGCCGGCTCCGCACATCAGGACGGGCTGATCCGCGTCGTCGGCTTCGTGGCCGTTGCGCTCGCGGCCGCGAACGTCGTCGGCGGCTTTGTCGTCACCGACCGCATGCTCGAGATGTTCAAGAAGCGCGATCCGCCGAAGCGCGACGCATGAGCACCAACGCGGTCAACCTGGTCTATCTCGTCACGATCGTGTGCTTCGTGCTCGCGCTCAAGTTCCTCTCCTCCCCCGCCACCGCGCGACGGGGCAACTGGATCGGCGCCGTGGGCATGGCGATCGCGATCGTTGCGACCCTCTTCAAGGCGGGCGTGCACATCACATGGGAGATGCCGGTCGCTGCGGCGATCGGCGGCGCATTCGGGCTCGTCGGCGCACGGCGCGTGAAGATGACGGCGATGCCGCAGATGGTGGCGCTGTTCAACGGCGTCGGCGGCGGTGCCGCGGCGCTCGTCGCGATCGCGGAGTTCCACGAGCTCGCCCCGCCGGCGGGCCGCATCCATGGCGACGTCTCCACGGCGATCATCCTCTCCGCGCTGATCGGCTCGATCTCGTTCGCGGGCTCGCTGGTCGCGTTCGCGAAGCTGCAAGAGCTGATCCAGGGCCGGCCGATCGTCTACCCGGGCCAGAAGCTCGTCAACGCCGCCCTGTTCGGCGCGCTCGTCGTGAGCGGTGTCGTGATCCTCGCGGGCACCGAGCTCCAGTGGCTCCTGTGGGTGCTCGTCGCAGGCGCACTCGTCCTTGGCGTCCTGTTCGTCCTCCCGATCGGCGGCGCCGACATGCCGGTCGTGATCTCGCTGCTGAACGCGTTCACCGGTCTTGCGGCGGCGGCCACCGGCTTCGAGCTGACCAACAACGTCCTGATCGTGAGCGGCATGCTCGTCGGCGCATCGGGGACGCTGCTGACGCTGCTCATGGGGCGGGCGATGAACCGCTCGATCGCGAACGTCCTGTTCGGCGCCTTCGGGCAGGTCGCAACGGTGGCGGGAGCAACTGCTGCGTCGAACGGGAGCGTCCGCTCGACGACGGCGGACGACGTCGCCGTGATGCTCGCCTATGCGCAGAAGGTCGTCGTCGTCCCGGGGTACGGCATGGCCGTCGCGCAGGCGCAGCACGACGTGCGCGCGCTCGCCGACATCCTCGAGCGGAAAGGCGTCGAGGTCACGTACGCGATTCATCCGGTGGCGGGTCGCATGCCGGGGCACATGAACGTGTTGCTCGCGGAGGCCAATGTGCCGTACCCTCAGCTGAAGGAGATGGACGAGGCCAACGCCGAGTTCCCCCGCACCGACGTGTCGCTCGTCATCGGAGCGAACGACGTGGTCAATCCCGACGCGCGCAACAACTCGGCCAGCCCGATCTACGGCATGCCGATCCTCAACGTCGACCAGTCGCAGGCCGTCGTCGTGCTGAAGCGGTCGATGAGCCCCGGCTTCGCCGGCATCGACAACCCGCTGTTCGTCGAGCCGAACACGATGATGCTGTTCGGCGACGCGAAGGAGTCCGTCGGGAAGCTGGCCGCGGCCGTCAAACAGCTGTGACCGTTCCGGTCTTCACGGGCCGCCACGTCGAGCAGGCGGTGTCGCCGGACCGGGCGGTCGAGGCCGTGCGCGACGCCTTCGTCGCGCACGCGCGCGGCGAATGGACGATGCCGCCGAAGGTCTACGTGACCAACTATCCGGCGGGCGACTTCCGCGCCATGCCCGCGCTCGGCGCAGGGCACGCGCTGCTGAAGTGGGTGACCTCATTCCCGGGCAACCCGTTGCAGGGCCTCCCGACGGTGTCCGGCGTCGTGCTCGTCTCGGATGCGGAGAACGGACAACTGCGGGCGGTGCTCGACGCGGCCTCCGTGACGGCGCTGCGCACGGGTGCGGCGGCGGTGCTCGCGGCCGAGACACTCGGCCGTGCCGACGCACAGACGGCGTCGGTGATCGGCGCAGGTGTGAACGGCAAGGCTGCGGCGCGGACGTTCCTCGCCCGCGGTCGCCCCGTGAGCGTGTGGGACGTGAACGAGTCGCGCGCGCGCCACGTCGCGCAGGAGCTCGCGACCGATGTGGCCTCCTCGCTGGAGGAGGCGCTCGCCGCCGACATCGTCGTGACGGTGACGCCGGGGCACGACACCGTGATCACGCAGCTGCACGCGGGGCAGCACGTCTCGCTCATGGGCGCCGACGGGCCCGGCAAGGCCGAGGTCGACGGCGAAGTGCTCGCGCGCGCCCATCTGTTCGCGGACGACTGGGAGCAGGCGAGCCATGGTGGCGAGCTCGCGCACGCGGTCGAAGCGGGCCTCGTGTCGCGCGAGGACGTGACGTCGCTCGGGGACGTCCTCGCGGGGAAGGCAACCGGCCGGCGAGACGACTCCGAGGTCACCGCCTTCGACTCGACGGGCCTCGCGATCCAGGATCTCGCAATCGCGCTCGCTGCGCTCGACCACGCAGAGGACGTGCCGGATCTGCCGCGGCTCGAGCTCTAGACCCGTCGGCGCGTGTCGAAGCCGCCTCGCTCTCCGTATCCTCCCGACGTCGACGAGGAGGCTCGTGCGCCGGAGGAGCTCGACGATCTCGTCGATGCGGTCGTAGTCGATCGCGACTGGGCCAACGAGCGCGCACATCGCTTGTCGCTCGAGCGCGTCGAGCTGCGCCGCTGCCGCCTGACCGGGACCGAGCTCGCAGAGGCGAGCCTGCGCGACGTGACCTTCGACGAGTGCCGGATCGACCTCGCGGGCCTGCGCCACGCGCGCCTCGAACGCGTCGTCTTCCGCGACTGCCGGATGGGCGAGTGCGACTTCTACGGGACGTCGCTGAAGGACGTGCTCTTCGAGCGCTGCGACCTGCGTGAAGCAACGCTCTCCGCCGCGAAGCTCGAGCGCGTCGAGCTCCGTGGCTGCGATCTCTCGGGCGTGCGCGGCGCCGACGCGCTCAGAGGAGCCCGTCTGCCGTGGAACGACGTGATCGAGAACGCCGCGCTGTTTGCGCGTCTCGCGGGCATCGAGATCGTCGACTGAGCGCGTCCGCCGCGGCTCCTGACCGCAGCATAATCCGATCGAGGAGAAGATCGTCGAACGGTTGGTCGCCGAGACCGACGCCCAACGTCTAGAGGCTTGATGTGGATCGGGGTGCTTGTGGGGATGGCTCAGACCAAGCAGGTCGTTCGGGTCGGGCGCAGGGCATAGCGGTACCTACGTTCAAGCCCGACCCGGGCGAGATGCGCCGTGTCTGAGCCACCATCCGCGAGTGCGCAAGATCCACATCAAGCCTCTAGGCCGGCTAGGTCTGCGACCGGGCGTCGTCGCTGAAGCCGCACTCCAGGCAGACGAACTCGATCTCGTCGCCGACTTCCTTCATCCCCTGTGTCACCCCGCAGGCGGGACAGATCGGCGAACGGTCGTCTTCCTCGGGGCGTCGTCGCCGTTCGCTCATCGTTCGAGCCTAGCGCGGCCACTTCGGAGGATGTCAAGCTCGACGATGGCCAACGACAGTCCTTCTCCTCCGTCGGCCCGGCTCCACTGGCGCTCGATGAAGGCCCGGCCTGCGGCCGCCGTGTAGGGATCCGGCAGCGTCGTCCCGTCCAATGAACTCAACGTCCGCTGCAGCGTCTCGAACGAGCGGCAGGTTGGCGAGCTCCCACGCGCGCAGCACGATCTCTCCGTGGCCAGAGGCTTGATGTGGAACTGCGTGGTCGTGGGGATGGCCCAGACCAAGCAGGTCGTTCGGGTCGGGCGCAGGGCATAGCGGTGCCTACATTCAAGGCCGAGCCGGGCGAGATGCGCCGTGTCTGGGTCACCAGCCACGGCCGCGCGTGCGTTTCACATCAAGCCTCTAGTTGCGGGTCGGGGTACTCGATCAAAGAGCGAGCGCGGTGCGAGCGGGGTCGAAGATCTCGAGCGCGGGCGGATGCTCGCCGAGGATGGCGCGGGCAACGAGGTCGCCGCACGCGAGGCCGAGGGCGTTGCCATGCCCGGAGTAGCCGCCGGCGACCCAGACGTTCTCGCGCACCTGGCCGACGAGCGGCATCAGGTCGGGCGTGGTGCCCCAGATGCCCGCCCAGCGGTGGGTGACGCTCGGTCGGTAGCCGACGAGCTGCTCGACAAGGGCCTCGAGCCGCGACTGGATCGCGTCCGTCGTCTCCTCGACGTCGGTCTCCTCGGACTCGAACGACGCATCGCGATTGCCGCCGATCACGAGCCGCCCGTCCGGCAGCTGCTGCCAGTAGTCGTAGCCGCCGCGTGCGTAGTGCGGACGGTCGTAGAGCCGCGCGCGCAACGGCTCGGTCGCGAGCACCTGGCCGCGCGTCGAGCGGACCGCCAGCTCCGGCAGCAGCCGCGGGATGAACCCGTCTCCGGCGACGACGACCGCGCCGGCGTCGATCTCGTCGAGGGTCACGGGGTCGTGCTCGCGGATGTCGACCCCGGCTGCTGCGGCATGCGCAGCCAGCCGGCGGACCCAGCGCGCGGGGTGCAGAGCCCCGTCGCCGGGGTGCAGGATCGCGCCGACGTAGAGCTCGTCGAGCGGCGGCGCGAGCTCGTCGACCCACTCGACCGCGAACCCATCCTCGCGGAGCGCGTCATGCTCGCGCCGCAAGGCGGCGAGCTCGGACTCGTCGTAGGCGAGGCGGTAGCTCCCGACGCGACGGAACGCATCGCCGGCGAGCGTCTCGAGCCGGTCGACCGCGCGCTCGGTCAGCTCCATCACGGCTCGCGCTCGGTCGCGACCGAGCGCGGCGCGCGCCTCGTCGTACGGCAGGGTCGCCCCGCGCAGCGCGAAGCCGCCGTTGCGACCGCTCGCGCCTCCGGCGATCTCGCGCGCTTCGTGCAGCCGGACACGTACCCCGTGTTCGGCGAGCGTCAGCGCGGCAGAACACCCCGTGACGCCACCGCCGATCACGGCGACCTCGGCCCGACCGTCGAACCGGCGTCCGAGCAGCTCCTCGCGCGGCTCGTCGAGCCAGAATGAGTTGTCGTTCACGAGCGGCGATGTTACGTCGGCGGCATCACCCCGCGATAGAGCCCGTCCTCCTGCACGACCGCGCCGAGGAGCTCCAGCTCCGCGAGCGCTGCCGCCACCTCGGCCGCGGTCACGCCCGTGCTCTGCACGACCTCGTCGGCGGTGGCCGGCGCGTCCGAGACGACCGAGCGAATCGCCTCGAGCCTGGGCTCCAGCCGCACCGCCTCGCGAGGAGGCGCGGGCTCGACGCCGATCGCCGCCAGGACGTCGCCGACACACGTGACGGGTGTCGCCCCGAGCCGCAGCAGATGGTTCGTCCCGCGCGAGAGCTGCGAGCAGCTCTCCTCTTCCGGCAACACTCCCGACGATCGCGCTCGATCTGATCGAATTCGCGCGGCGCGGGGTCGAAGCGACGTTTGCTCGCGGCGTTCTCCCCGGTCGCGTCATCGCCCTGCCGACGGCGCCCCGCCCGCTCGCGAGAGTGCACCCGAAGAAGGCAGCCAGCGTCTCTCCCGGCTCCTCACCATTCCTGCACAGCCTCGACACGAACACGAATCCGGCTGGCAGCTCCCTGCATCTCCATAACCCCGACCCGAAGGAGCTGTCCTCGTGACTCAGCCACAAACGGAAAGAGGTCCCGCTGCCGGAGCCTCTCCCGATGAATCGAAGCGCCCCGCCTCGATCCTCACCGCTGTTACCGCTAGTGACGATACCCAGCGGTCCGGCGGGACCGGCTGGCATCTCGTGATCCGCGACGAGATCCTCGTCAACCGGCGCATTCCCACTCGCGTGAAGCTCGTGCTGGGCGCTTACGCGTCCCGCCCGGGCAACCCGCCGACATGCGCAGACGTGCTTCGGGCGATGCCCTTTTTGCACGAGCGCGACCACGCCGCCGCGATGAAGTTCATTCGCCGGGAACGGCTGGCGAAGGTGAAGCGCCGGAACAAGTTGGGGAAGCCCAATCTTCTGACGAATCTTTCGCGAGAGGCCGACACGCGACGTAGCTTCAGCCACAGCGTCCGAATCCCCGTCCTGCTGTGCCAGCGGCTCCCTACGGGCCGCAGCGTCGAGGA
>JBJMKB010000048.1:0-40956 GCA_045806045.1 Gaiellaceae bacterium
GCTCACGGAACTGTTCCGGGATCGGCGCCCAGACGAACATCGTCCCGCGTGGCGGTTCGACGTGCCAGCCGCCGCGGCCGAGCCCGGCGATCAGCGTGTCGCGCCGGCTGCGGTAGATCTCGCAGACCTCGGTGGGATAGTCCTGGGCTTCCCGCAACGTGACCGTCGAAGCGATCTGGATCGGCTGGAACGTGCCGTAGTCGAGGTACGACTTCAGCTTTGCGAGCGCGCCAACGACGTCGGCGCGACCGAGTACGAAGCCGACGCGCCAGCCCGCCATCGAGAACGACTTCGTGAGGCTGTAGAGCTCGACCGCGCACTCGTCGGCGCCGTCGGCCGCCAGGATCGACGGAGGCTTGTGTCCGTCGAACGCAATGTCCGCGTAGGCGAAATCGTGGACGAGCACGAACTCGTGCTCGCGGGCGAGGTCGACGAGGCGCTGCATGTCCTCGGGAGTGGCGACGGCGGTCGTGGGATTGTGCGGGAACGAGACGATCACGACACGCGGCCGCGTCTCGTGCACGGCTTCGGCGATCGCGTCGACGCCGCCGTCGGCGGGGGTCGTGACGACGGTCGCGCCGGCGAGCCGCGGCGCGACGCGGTGGATCGGGTACGCGGGCGTCGGTACGACGACCCCGTCGCCTTCCTCGACCAGTACCCACATCAGGTGCGCGAGCCCCTCCTTGGCGCCGATCGTGCTCGCGACTTGCGTTTCGGGGTCGAGTGTCACGCCGAAGCTGCGCTCGTAGTGCTCGGTCACCGCGCGCCGCAACTGCTCGATGCCGCGACTGACCGAGTAGCGGTGGTTGCGCGGGTTGAGGGCGGCCTCACGGAGCTTCTCGACGGCGATCCCGGGCGAGGGGATGTCCGGGTTGCCGAACCCGAGGTCGATCACGTCGCGGCCGTCGCGCCGCAGCTCTCGCTTCAGCTGGTCGACCGTCGCGAAGACGTAAGGCGGCAGGTCGTCGATTCGGCGAAACTTCATTTTCAAAAGTAGTCTAGGAGTCTGTGATGCCGGTTGAGACATTGAGGTGCAGGGTGTGTGAGGCGGAGTATCCCGCAGTTGCGAGCGGCAGCTGCTCGCGCTGCTTCGGGCCGCTCGAGCCGGTGTACGACTGGGACGACGTCGCACGCCGCGCGACGCGCGAGCGGATCGAGGCGGGGCCACGTTCGCTGTGGCGCTACGAGGCGCTGCTCCCGACGCCTGCGCCGGCGGATGCGTCGAGCGGGCCTGGCTGGACGCCGCTCGTCCGCGCGCCGCGGCTCGCGGACGCCGTCGGAGTGGGCGAGGTCTACCTGAAGCTCGACCACACCAACCCGACGCACTCCTTCAAGGACCGCGTCGTCGCCGTAGCCGCGGCGAAGGCGGCCGAGCTCGGCACCGACACGCTGGCCTGCGCCTCGACCGGCAACCTCGGCAACGCCGTCGCCGCACGCGCGGCCGCGAGCGGCATGCGCTCCGTCGTCCTGTACCCCAACACCGTCGAGCCCGAGAAGCTGCGCGCAACCGCCGTCTACGGCGGCGAGATGTACGCCGTGCGCGGCAGCTACGACGACTGCTCGCGGCTCGTCGTCGAACTCGCGGGTGAGCTCGACTGGGCGTTCGTCAACGTCAACCTGCGTGCGTACTACGCGGAGGGCTCGAAGACGCTCGCGTTCGAGATCGCCGAGCAGCTCGGGTGGGAGACCCCCGACGCGGTGATCTCGCCGGTCGCTTCGGGGTCGCTCTTCACGAAGCTCTGGCAGGGCTTCGAACAGCTCTCGCGCCTCGGCCTCGTCGACGGCGACAGCCCGCGGATCTACGGCGGACAGGCAGAGGGCTGCGCGCCGGTTGCGCACGCGTTCGCGGACGAGCGGCCGGTGTCGCCCGTCCGTCCTGCGACGATCGCGCACTCGCTCGCGATCGGCGCGCCCGCGGACGGCGACCTCGCGACCGCGACCGCGCGCGCGTCCGGCGGAGCGATCTACGCCGTGCCGGAGGAAGACATCGGGCCGAACATGTCGCTCCTTGCCGGAATGACCGGGGTCTTCGGCGAGACCGCAGCCGGCGTCGCTGTCGGCGCGCTCCGCGCGGCGGCAGCTGCCGGTCAGATCGGCGAGAACGACCGGGTTGTCGTCCTCGTCACCGGAACCGGGTTGAAGACGCCCAGCGTCGTGGACGTGCGCGACGGCATCGAGATCGGCGCCGACGTCGACGAGCTGCTCAACCGGCTTGGAGTCGCGGCATGAGCGTGCAGCAGAGCGACGCCGTCGTCGCGAAGTTCCGCGACGAGATCACGGCGCTCGACGTGCGGTTGCTCAGCACGATCAACGAGCGGATCAAGCAGGTCCGCGCGCTCCGCGAGTACAAGAGCGCGAACGGGATCGCATTCGTCGACCCGGAACGCGAGGCGGCGCTGGTCGCGTACCTGAAGCGCGTCAACGGCGGCCCGCTCTCGGAGGACGGGCTCGAGGAGCTGCTGACGTTCGTGCTCGATCTCGTCAAGCGCGAGCTCGAGCGATGACGCATTCGATCGCGTGCCTCCCCGGCGACGGGATCGGGCCGGAGGTGCTCGAGCAAGCGGTTCGCGTGCTCGAGGAGCTGCCGGTCGACGTGCAGGTCGCGCGGCTGCCCTTCGGCGGAGCCGCGATCGACGAGCTCGGGACGCCGCTGCCCGATCCGACGCTCGCGGCCTGCCGCGAGGCGAGCGCCGTCCTCCTCGGCGCGGTCGGCGGCCCGGCGTGGGATGGCTCGGCGGTTCGACCCGAAGCGGGGCTGCTCGAGCTGCGCAGGCACCTCGACGTCTACGCGAACCTGCGTCCCGCGACGCAGGCCGGTGTCGATCTGCTGATCGTGCGCGAGCTCGTCGGCGGCCTCTACTTCGGCGCGCGCGGCACGCGCGACGACGGCACCGTCTTCGACACGTGCGAGTACACGCCGGCGCAGGTGGAGCGCGTCGCGCGGCGCGCCTTCGAGCTCGCCCGCGGGCGCCGTCGCTCGCTGGTGTCCGTCGACAAGGCGAACGTGCTCGACACGTCGCGCATGTGGCGCCGCGTCGTCGCCGAAGTTTCGCGCGACTACCCGGAGGTCGAGCTCCGTCACGCGCTCGTTGACAGCTTCGCAATGGAGCTCGTCACCTCGCCGGAGGGAATCGACGTCGTGGTGACGGAGAACATGTTCGGCGACATCCTGTCCGACATCGCCGCTGCGGTGACCGGCGGGCTCGGCCTGGCCGCGTCGGCGAGCCTGGGCGACGGAGGCCCGGGCGTCTTCGAGCCGGTGCACGGCTCCGCGCCCGACATTGCCGGCACAGGAGCGGCGAATCCCGCCGCGATGCTTCGCTCGCTCGCGCTGCTGCTCGACCATTCACTGCAGCGCCGCGACCTCGCGGCCGTGCTCCGGGAAGCCGTCGACGAGGCGCTCGTCACGCATCCGACCCCGGATGCCGGTGGCACTGCCACCACCACCTCGTTCGGCGACGCCGTCCTGGCCTCGCTCGGACGCCGCATTCCACTGGAGGAGAGGGCATGGGCAACAACACCGTCCTGACCGCGACCTGCACCTGTGCAGCGCCTGTCCCCGTCGTCCGCGCCGCGCACAAGGGCGCGGCGCGCACGTACTGCGCGACCTGCGCGCTGCCGATGAAGCTGGACTTCGGGAGCAGATGAGTCTCAGGGTCGGCTATCCCGGGCCGCCCGGCAGCCACAGCGACGCTGCGGCGGCCGTGCTCGTGCCCGACGCCGCGAAGATCATCGACCTGCCGAGCTTCACGGCGGTCGTGGCGGCCGCGTGCGCGGCCGAGGTGGAGCTCGGCGTGTTGCCGATCGAGAACTCGCTGATCGGGCCGATCGCCGAGACGCACGATCTGCTCTACGGCTCGCCACTCTCGATCGTGCGCGAGGCCACATTGCCGATCCGCCACAACGTGCTCGGCCTGCCAGGCGCGACGCTCGCCGGCGCGACGTTCGTGCGCTCGCATCCCGCGGCGTTCGACCAGTGCCGCGAGCTCTTCGCAAGCTGGGACGTGCGCTGCATTCCCGCTGCGACCACTGCGGACGCCGCGCGCGACGTCGTCGAACACGCGGATCCGCGCCAGCTCGCGATTGCGAGCACGGAGGCGGCCGAGGCGTACGGACTGCAGGTCGTGGCCGACGACGTCGGCGATCATCCCGGCGCGTTCACGCGCTTCGTCGCGCTCGCGCCCTACACGCAGGTTGCGGGCGGCGAGGGCTGGCGCACCGCGCTCTCCTTCGTGACCGACCATCAGCCGGGCGCGCTCTTCCGCGCGCTCGGGGCGTTCGCGCGCAACGACGTCAATCTCGTCCAGCTCGTCTCGCGACCGCTTCCGAACTCGCCGTGGCGCTACCGCTTCGACGCGGTGCTCGACGGGCACGTCTTCGACGCGAGCGTGCGGCCTGCGCTGCGCGAGCTGCGCGGCCTGACGCGCGAGATCCGGCTCTTCGGCTCGTACGCGGCGGAGCGGACGCAATGAAGCGGACACTCTTTCGCAAGATCTGGGACGCGCATGTCGTCGCGGCTGACGAGGGTGCACCGTCGCTGCTCTACATCGATCTGCACCTCGTGCACGAGGTGACGAGCCCGCAGGCATTCGAGTCGCTGCGCGCGAACGGCCGCCCGGTCCGGCGGCCCGACCTGACCGTGGCGACGATGGATCACAACGTCCCGACGCTCGACGGGCCGGTGACGGACCCGCTGGCCCGCGCGCAGCTCGACGCGCTGCGCACGAACTGCGACGAGTTCGGCGTGCGCCTGTTCGCGACCGGCAGCGGCCGCGAGGGAATCGTGCACGTCATCGGGCCCGAGTTGGGCCTCACGCAGCCGGGCATGACGATCGTCTGCGGCGACAGCCACACCTCGACGCACGGCGCGTTCGGCGCGCTCGCCTTCGGCATTGGCACGTCGGAGGTCGAGCACGTCCTCGCGACCCAGACCCTGCCGCAGTCGCTCCCGCAGACGATGGAGGTGCGCTTCGAGGGCGCGCTGCCGTTCGGCTTGTCCGCAAAGGACATGGTGCTCGCGGCCATCGGCCAGTTGGGGGTCGCGGGCGGTCGCGGCCACGTGATCGAGTACACGGGCGAGGCCGTGCGAGCCCTGTCCATGGAGGGCCGCATGACGATCTGCAACATGTCGATCGAGGCCGGGGCGCGGGCGGGGATGATCGCGCCCGACGCGACGACGTTTGCCTACCTCGAGGGCCGCCCGTGCGCGCCTCGGTCGTACGAGCAGTTCGCCGATCTGCGCACCGACGACGGCGCCGAGTTCGACGCGACCGTCATCGTCGACGTGGCGACGCTCAAGCCGCAGGTGACGTGGGGGACGAACCCGGGAATGGTCGCGCCGATCGACGGCGTCGTTCCCGACCCGAGCGACTTCGACGCCGACGAGCGCGAGGCCGTCGAGCGCGCGCTGCGCTACATGGACCTCGCGCCCGGCACACCGCTCGTCGAGGTACGCATCGACAAGGTCTTCATCGGCTCGTGCACGAACGCGCGGATCGAGGATCTGCGAACGGCCGCGCAGGTGGTTGCCGGCAGGCGCGTTGCGGACGGCGTGCACGCGATCGTCGTCCCGGGGTCGGCGCAGGTGAAGCGCCAGGCGGAGGACGAGGGCCTGCGCGAAGTGTTCGAGTCGGCCGGCTTCGAGTGGCGCCGCGCGGGATGCTCGATGTGCCTGGGCATGAACCCCGACGTGCTCTCGCCCGGGGAGCGCTGTGCTTCGACGTCGAACCGCAACTTCGAAGGCCGCCAGGGCGCGGGTGGACGAACGCACCTGCTCAGCCCGGCGATGGCCGCTGCGGCTGCGGTCGCGGGCCACTTCACGGACGTGCGGGAGCTGGCATGAGGGCTCTTCGCTCGGTCACCGGCTCGGTCGCGGTGCTCGACCGCCCGGACGTCGACACCGACCAGATCATCCCGAAGCAGTTCCTGAAGCGCATCGAGCGAGCCGGCTACGGCGAGTTCCTCTTCTTCGACTGGATGAAGGATCCGGCGTTCGAGCTCCACGCGACGCCGGGCGCGTCGATCCTCGTCGCCGGCCGCAACTTCGGCTGCGGCTCGTCACGCGAGCACGCGGCGTGGGCGCTCGAGGACTTCGGCTTCCGCGTCGTGATCGCGCCGTCGTTCGGCGACATCTTCCGGCAGAACTCGATCAACACGGGCCTAGCGCCGATCGAGCTCGTCCCGGACGCAATCGTCCGCCTGCGCACCGCGCTCGCCGAACGCAACGAGCTGACCGTGGACCTCGAGCAGCTGGAGCTGCGCCATCCCGACGGACTGACCGTCGCATTCGACTTCGACCCGCATGCGCAGGAAACCCTGGTGCATGGCCTGGACGAAGTCGCGCGCACGTTGCAGCGTGCGGCGGAGATCGACGCCTTCGAATCAACGTACGACCCGCGCTTCGACATCTCGCGCGTCGCGTAAGCGGCCGAACCTGATTCGGCGTAGCCGAACCAGATTCCCGAGTCTTGGGTGGAACCTGGTTCGCCTTTTTAACCAGGTTCCTGAGTTTCGTCGACCGCGGCAGGCGAGAGAAACTCATCAACCTGGTTCACAAACCGAACCAGGTTGAGTGGGGCGGAAACAGATTCCCGAGTTGTTGGTGGAACCTGGTTCGCTTTTTGAACCAGGTTCCTGAGTTTCGTACTGCCGCTACCCCGTGTTGCGCAGGGCGGCGGCGATGCCGGTGATCGAGCGGAGGAGTGGGAGCTGCGCCGTCTCGTCGCCGGCGCGATGGCGGCGGAGTAGCTCGACCTGCACCGCGTTCATCGGGTCGACGTACGGATTGCGCAGTGCGATCGAGCGGAGCAGAACGGGCTGGCGCTCCAGCAGCCGCGCGACGCCGGTGGCCGCGTGGACGCCGGCGACCGTGCGCGCGTGCTCCTCCTCGATTGCGGCGAACAGGCTCGGATCGCGGACGAGTGGGAGGTAGCCGCGCGCGATCGAGAGGCTCGATTTGGCGAGCGTCATCTCGAGGTTGTCGACGATCGCGCGGAAGAACGGGAGGCGGTCGTACAGATCGCGCAGCACGCCATCCTCGACCGACGCGAATGCGGAGCCCGCACCGAACCAGGCGGGAAGCAGCACGCGGTTCTGCGTCCACGAGAACACCCACGGGATCGCGCGCAGCGACGAGAGGTAGTCGGCGTCGTTCGGTCGCCTGGCAGGGCGCGACGCGATCTCGAGCAGCGACAGCTCGTCGACCGGCGTGAAAGCGCGAAAAAACTCCACGAAGCCCGGCGACTCCCAGACGAACGCGCGGTACGCGGCGCGGGAAACGTCGGCGAGCGAATCGAGCACCGCCCGGTCCTCGGACGTCGGCGGCGCCGGCAGCCGCTCGGGGTACGTCGCGAGGAGCGTCCCGGCGAGCGCAGCCTCGAGATTGCGCCGCGCGAGGCCCTCGAGGCCGTACTTGAACGACACCGTCTCGCCCTGCTCCGTCAGCTTGACGCGGCCGGGCGGATGGCCCGCGGGTTGCGACGCGATCGCCGCGTGCGTCGGCCCGCCGCCGCGGCCGGCAGAGCCGCCGCGGCCGTGGAAGATCGTCAGCTCGATCCCATGGCGCTCCGCGACGGCCGCGAGCTCCTCTTGCGCCCGGTAGATCGCCCACTGCGCCGCCAGATACCCACCGTCCTTCCCAGAGTCGGAGTACCCGACCATCACCTCCATCGCCCGGGCCTCCTCGCCGAGGAGCTCGTCGAGGATCCCCGGTGCGGCCGCGAGGTCGTCGACCGTCTCGAACAAGGGAACAACGGAAAGTTCCGTCGACGAGCGCGCAAGGCGTACGTCGTCGGCGGAGGACGTGCCGGAGACGATCAGCGTGTCGAGCGCGCCGGCGCCATGCGTGTGCTGCGCCTCGGCGGCGGCGGCCAGCGCGTCGCGCGCGCGCTCCGAGCCGAGATCGCGCGCGTGCAGGCGCACGTCGAGCTTCGCGACGTGGAAGCCGAACGTCTCGACCATTCGCTCGAGCCGCGCGACGCGCCCGTCCGCGACGCGGCGGCCGCCGTGCTCTGCGAGCGAGCGGCGGATCACGCCGAGGTCGTCGAGCAGCTCGCCCGCGTCGCGATACTCCCGCGCGCCGAGCCGCCACCACATGAACGACAGCTTCCGCCGGTACGGCTCGAGCTCGTTCCGCGCGCCGATCTCGGCGGCATAGCCCGGGAGCTCCGCCTCGTCGCGCGCAAGCGACGCCTCGAGCTCCTCCGACACGGCGACGAGCGAGCGCGCCGACGCGATCTCGACGGCCAGCGCGCGCACCTCCGCGCGGTAGCGGTCGGTCGCCACCGCCTGCGCGCGCTCGAGCGCCTCGCGGATCGAGTCGGGGCCGGCGGTCGGATTCCCGTCCATGTCGCCGCCGACCCACGTCCCGAACAGGAGCGGCGGCGGCGAGCCGGGAAGCCGCTCGCGCCACTCGTGCAGCAGGTCGGTCGCGGCGGACATCAGGCTGTGCTCGAAGAACCAGAGACCGTGGCGGATCTCGTCCGAGATGCGCAGCCGGTCGTGCCGCACCTCGTCGGTCTGCCAGAGCAGCGTCACCTCCTCGGCGATCCGCTCCTCCGCCCCGAGCTGCTCGATCGGCGAGAGGCGCGGGTCGTCGAGCGTCCGCAGCTGCTCCGAGATGCGGATGTGCGCGAGCAGCACGGTGCGCCTCGTCGCCTCGGTGGGGTGCGCCGTGAGCACAAGCCGGATCGACGTCCCGTGCGCGCGCTCGTCGAGCGTGCCGCCGAGCTGCCGGAACGCCTCCTCGAGCGACTCGCGTGCGACGCGCCCGTCGTGCGCGTCCTCGCGCCGGCGCCGCAACCGGTGGTGCTGCTCGGCGAGGTTCGCGAGCTGGAAGTAGAGGCCGAACGCCCGCAGCACGAGCGCCTGCTCGCGCGCGCCGAGCTCGGGGTCGACGTCGACCACAGTGCCGTCGCGCCGTGCCGCGCGCGCTTCCCGGCGGATCTGCTCGACGAGCTCGAGGAGCCACGGTCCTTCCTGCTCGACGAGCACGGTGCCGAGGATCGTCCCCAGCATGCGAATGTCGCGCCGAAGCGCGGCGGTCGTATCGCTCACGAAGCGGAGGCTACGAGTGCAGCCCGAGCGCCGTCAGGACGTCGTCGACGTCGGGATCGATCGTCCGCAGGTCGACGTGACCGGGCTCCGGACGCGCGCCGGTGACGACGAGGACGACGCGCGAGCCCGGCTCGATCAGGCCCTGGTGTGTCGCGGCAACGAGCGCGCCGAGCGCCGCGCCGCCGGAGTGGTCCGGCGTGACGCCGGTCATCTCGGCGAGCAGCGCGGTGTGCGCGAGGATCTCTTCCTCCGCGATCGCGAGCACGGCGCCGCCTGTGGTGCGCGCGGCGCCGAGCGCGAGGTCGCCGTAGGAAGGATCGCCGACGGCGAGCGACGCGAAGTGCGTCGATGCCTCGACGCGCGAGATCGAGCGGTCGTCGGCGAACGCGTCGGCGATCGGGCTCGAACCGAGAGCCTGTCCCGCGAACATGCGAGGCAACGGCTCGGCCGCGAGGCCCGCACGCGTCACCTCAGCGAAGCCCTGCGCGAGCTTGGAGAAGAGCGTCCCGCTCGCGGCGGGGCAGACGACCGCGTCGGGCAGCTGCCAATCGAGCTGCTCGGCGATCTCGAGCGAGATCGTCTTCGCGCCCTCGCTCGCGTATGGATGAAGGTTGCCGCTGACGAAGCCCCACGGGAAGAGGGCGCCGAGCTCGAGCTCGAGCCGGCGGCAATCGTCATAGGTCCCGTTGACGGCGAACACGCGCGCGCCGGGATGGCGCGCGGCAACGGCCGCCGACTGCGCGCCCGCCGGCACGAGGACGATCGCCTCGAGGCCGGTCGCTGCTGCGGCCGCGGCGACCGCGTCCCCGAGGTTGCCTGTCGAGGAGCAGCAGAGCGTGGTCACGCCGTGATCGAGAGCCGCCGAGGCGGCGATCGTCGCGACGCGGTCCTTGTACGACGCCGTAGGGTTCTCGCCCTCGAGCTTCAGGAAGAGCTCGATCCCGAGCGCATCGGAGAGCAATTCGGAGCGGACGAGCGGCGTCCAGCCGGCGCCGTAGTCGACGCGCGCGCCGGCGGGCAGAAGCGCGGCGTAGCGCCAGAGCGATCTCGGCCCCGCGGCGATGGCGGCGCGCGAGACGCTGCGCCCGATCGTCCCCCAGTCGTAGAGCACGTCCGTCGGTCCGTCGCAGCGGCGGCAGGCGTCGAGCGGCTCGGCGACGGTCACCTCTTCGCAGACGCGGCAGCGAAGCGAATGAGCGCTCATGATTGCGAGGCCCCCGTCCTTTGAAGTGAACCTAACCGGAAGGACGGGTGTGTCCGGTCAGGCCGTTTGCGCGCAGCAAATGACCATGAGAAGGAAAATCGGCTTCTCGATCATGTGGCGCATTGGTTGTGAGTCTAGCGATCGCCGGGCCGGACTTCAAATTGTGTAGCGTGAGGGGGTCCGGTTGCCGCAGACGGCGGCCGGCAGAGGCATCGAGGCCTCGGAGCACCTTCGGGCGCCCCGGGGCCTCTTTTTCGTGCTTGAACAGAGGAGAACGCGTGGATCAGCCGCCGGCAACGGCCGGAAGCAGCAGGATCGTCGCCCCGGCGGCGACCTCGGTATCGAGCCCGCCGAGCAGGCGGACATCGTCACCGTCGACGAAGACGTTCAGGAAGCTCGGCACGCCATCACCCTCGAGCACGCGGCTCTTCAGCGCGGGGTACGCGGTGACGAGTTGATCCAGCGCTTCCCGCACGGTGCCCGCTTCGACGTCGACCGTGCGATTGCCGGCGGCCTCGGGGCGGAGAACGGGTGGGATGCGGATCTGCGCCATGCCGCTTCAAAAGATAAAGCATTGAGAGGGAGGCTGCGATGTTCGACGACCGCCTGCGTGTTCTGATTGCCGAGGACGAGACGATCATCAGGCTCGACCTGCGGCAGATCCTGGAGGAGAACGGTCTCGTCGTCTGCGGCGAGGCCCGTGACGGGTTGGAGGCGATCGAGCTCGCGCGAACGACGAAGCCGGACGTCGCGCTCTTCGACATCAAGATGCCGAACCTCGATGGGGTGGAGGCCGCGCGCCGCATCTACGCGGAGCGGCCGATGCCGGTCGTGATGCTCACGGCCTCTGCCGACCCCGCGCTCGTGACGCGCGCGATCGGTGCGGGGATCTTCGGCTATCTCACTAAGCCGTTCGGCCCTCGTGACGTGCTGCCCGCGATCCACGCTGCGGTCGCGCGCCACGAAGAGCTCCTCACAGCGCGGCGTGAGGTCGGGCGGGCGCACGAGCCCATCGACCTGGCGGTCCGTGCGAGCGACGGCACGGTCGTTCCGCTTCGTTTCCGGCGCCGACCCGACGGCGGCCTTGACGTAACACTTCAGAATGTAAAGTGAGTAAATGTCCCTGACGGTCGTCAAGTGCGGTGGGGCCGCGCTCGCGAAGGAGTCGTTCGTGCTCGAGCGGTTCGTCGACCCGGGCGCAGGGGCGGTCGTCGTCCACGGCGCCGGTGCGAGGATCTCCCGCGCGCTCGCCGAGGCCGGGATCGACTCGACCTTCGTCGGCGGTCGCCGCGTGACGAGCGAGGAGGCGCTGCCGATCGTCCGCGAGGCGTTCCGGCAGGAGAACGAAGAGCTGTGCCGCGCGATCGGCCCGCCCGCGTTCGGGTTGATGGGCGACGACGCCGGCCTGATGGCGAGGCGCGTCGCCGAGCTCGGTCACGTCGGGATGCTGCTCCCGGTGGTGCCCGCCGTCCTGTGGGGACTCCTCAGGACCGGGAGCGTTCCCGTGATCGCGCCGCTCGCCCGCGGCCCGCTGAACGTGAACGCCGACGATGCGGCGGCGGTGCTGGCCGTCGCGCTGGGCGCCGACCGGCTCGTCTTCGTCTCCGACGTTCCCGGCGTGATCGTTCGCGGCCGCGTCGCGCGGCGGCTGACGGAGAGCGATATTTCCACGCTCGACCTGGTCGGCGGGATCGTCCCGAAGCTGCAGGCGGCCGTGATCGCCGCCCGCGAGGGCGTGCGCGTGGACGTCGGGGCGACGGCCGTCGTGGCATAACTTTTGCTTTTGTAGCAGCGAGACTTTATTTTTTGTAGTATTAGGCGGCGATGAAGGAAGCGCCGACACTCGAGCTCGTCCTCAAGCGCAATTCGGTCGAGCGGCTGAAGCGCGAGAAGAGCCCGCTCGACATGCTCGACGAGCTCCCGGCCCTGATCGCGGCCGGATACGAGCAGGTCGACGAGGAGGACATCGTTCGCCTGAAGTGGTGGGGGCTCTACCACGACAAGCCGAAGATCGGGACCTTCATGCTGCGCGTGAAGATCCCCGGCGGCATCACGTCACCGACGCAGCTGCGCGCGATCGGGGCGATCTCGAACGTGCACGGCCAGGGATCCGGCGAGCTCAGCACACGCCAGAACGTGCAGCTGCACTACATCGGGCTCGCGGCGCTCCCGGACGTGTTCGATCGCCTGCACGCGGCGGGGCTGACCTCAGCGGGGGCGTGCGGCGACACGGTGCGCAACATCACCGGCTGCCCGCTCGGCGGGCTCGCGCACGACGAGCTGTTCGATCCGACGCCGGTGCTCGACGAGGCCGCCGCGTTCTTCTACGGCAATCCCGACTACTCCGACCTGCCACGCAAGCTGAAGATCGCGATCACCGCGTGCCCCGACGCGTGCTCCGCTCCCGAGATCAACTGCATCGCCCTGATCGGGGCGATCCTCGACGGCCGCGAGGGCTTCGGCGTGCTCGTCGGCGGCGGTCTCTCGTCCGTGCCGCGGATCGCGCGCGACCTCGGGATCTGGGTCGAGAAGGACGACGCGGTCACGCTGCTCGCCGCGATCCTCGACGAGTGGCGCGAGGACCTCCGCTACCGGCTCTCGCGGGTGAAGGCGCGCCTCAAGTTCATGATCGACGACATCGGTCCCGAAGGGCTGCGCGACCGCGTCGAGACGCGGCTCGGCCGCACCTTCGACCGTTTCGAGCTCCCGCACCTCCCGCCCGCGAGCAATCACGTCGGCGTGCACCTGCAGTCCGATGGCCGCCACTACGTCGGCGTCCCTGTGCACCTCGGCCTGATCAGCGGCGACCAGATGATCGCGGTCGCCGACCTCGCGGAGAGCATCGGTGGCGACATCCGGCTGACGCGGCAGCAGAACTTCGTGCTCACGAACGTCGAGCCCGCGCGCCTCGACGAGGTCGCTGCGAAGCTGGCCGAGATCGGACTGCCGCTCGACGCGGGCGCGCTGCGCGGCGACGCCGTCGCGTGCACCGGCGAGCCGCACTGCAACTTTTCCGTCACCGAGACCAAAACGCGAATGGACGCGCTTGTGCAGCTCCTCGAGGAGCGCTTCGGCAAGGACGCCGATGGGCTGCGCATGAACCTCGACGGCTGCCCGCACGCCTGCGCGCATCACTGGGTCGGCGAGATCGGCTTCCAGGGAACGACCGCGCGCGACGAGGAGGGCAAGCGCCGCCAGGCCTACGACATCTATCTCCGCGGCAGCCTCGACCGCCCGGCGGCGATCGCCCGCGCGATGTTCAAGCGCGTGCCGACCGAGGAGCTCGACGACGCGGTCGTCGGCCTCGTCGGCGGCTGGATCTCGCAGCGCGCCGACGGCGAGACGTTCCGGTCGTTCTGCGACCGCACACCCGACGACGAGCTCGCTCGTCTCGCAGGAAGGGAGGCTGCTGTTGTCCGTCGAGCTGCTTGACGATCTAGAAGCGGGCGAGCTGAGTGTCGAGTTCGAGGGTGAGGAGCCGGAGGTCGTGCTCGAGTGGGCGATCGAACGCTTCGCGCCGAGCATCTCGATCTCGACCGCGTTCCAGACCGACGGCGCCGTGCTCCTGCACATGGCGTACGAGATCGACCCGACGATTCGCCTCTTCAGCGTCGACACCGGCCGCCTGCCGCAGGAGACGTTCGACCTGATCGAGCAGATGCGCGCGCGCTACCCGGGACTGCAGCTCGACCTGCTCTCGCCGGAGGCGGCCAACGTCAACGCGATGGTCAAGAAGCACGGCCCGAACCTCTTCTACAACGCCGTCGACAACCGGCTCCTCTGCTGCCAGGTGCGCAAGGTGCTGCCGCTGCAGCGCCACCTCGCCGGGCTCGACGCGTGGATCACGGGCTTGCGTCGCGACCAGTGGGCGACGCGCAGCGACATCCGCAAGGTCGAGATCGACCACGACCACGGCGCCATCGTCAAGCTGAACCCGCTCGCCGAGTGGAGCGAGGACGAGGTGTGGGACTACGTGCGCGAGCACGAGCTGCCCTACAACGCGCTGTACGACAAGGGCTACACGTCGATCGGCTGCGCGCCTTGCACGCGCCCGACGCAGAAGGGCGAGGATCTGCGCGCGGGTCGCTGGTGGTGGGAGACGAACGCGCCGAAGGAGTGCGGCATTCACTGCGCGATCGAAACCGGTGGGCTCGAGCACGAGCTGCGCGCGCTGATCGGGGAAGCCGAATGACGATCGCCGGCGAGGCACGTGAGGTGGCGCTGGCGGAAGCACAGGCCGTACTCGCGCACGGCGGCGAGAAGTACGCCACGCTCGTCGCGGCGATCGACGACGGCGAGGTCGAGGGCGACGACGAGCAGCTGCTCGAGTCCGTGCTCGAGCTCGGGTTGCAGACCGGCCGTATCCGCGCCTACTACGGGCCTGGCGGCGAGCAGGCCGCGATCGCGACGCTGCGCAAGCTCCCGCGCGGGCGCGTGCGCTCGGAGAGCGCGCGCGACGTCTCGGCCGCGCTGCAGACGCTCGCGGGCGCGCAGCTCGGCGCCGTGCGCATCGCCGCCGTCGCACCGGGAACCTTCACGCTCTCGATCGAAGCGGACGGGGTCGAGGCGTCGATCCGCCTGGACGGCAACGGAGCGCGGCTGACGAGCCTCGGAACCTGATGGAACCTCGCTACTACATGGCGTGCCTCGACCTGCGCGCGAAGAACTGCCTCGTCGTCGGCGGTGGGCGCGTCGCGACGGAGAAGGTGCATGGCCTGCTCGACTGCGGCGCGAACGTGACGGTGATCGCGCTGCAGGTCGAGGACGAGCTGTGCGACCTGCCCGTTCGCATCGATGAGCGCGCCTTCACTCGCTCCGACGTCGTCGGCCGCTTCCTCGTGATCGCGGCGACGAACAGCCGCGCTGTTAACGCCGAGGTCTCGGCGATCGCGGCCGAGCGCTCCACGCCTTGCAACGTCGCCGACGACCCGGAGCTGTGCAGCTTCATCCTGCCGGCGATCGTGCGGCGTGACCCGATCGTCGTCGGCGTCTCGACCGGCGGGGCATCGCCGGCGCTCGCGCAGCGCATCCGCAGCGACGTCGCCGACCTGATCGGACCCGAGCACGCGGCGCTCGCGCGACGGCTCGCCGCGCTCCGCCCGTGGGCGAAGCGCGAGCTGCCGAGCTACGAAGCTCGGCGCGACTGGTTCCAGCAACAAGTCGAGGAGGCGCTCCAGTGAGCGTGGCGATCGTCGGCGCAGGCCCGGGCGACCCGGGGCTGATCACCGTCCGTGCGCTCGAGCTCGTGCGCGAAGCCGAGGTGCTCGTCTACGACCGGCTCGTCTCGGACGAGCTCGTGGCGCAGGCCGTCGGCGCGGCGCGCATCTCGCGCGACGGACTGTCGCAGGAAGAGGTCAACGCGTTGCTCGTGCACCACGGCCGTCGCGGTCGCGCAGTCGTGCGGCTGAAGGGCGGCGATCCATTCATCTTCGGACGTGGCGCGGAAGAGGCAGAGGCCCTCGCCGCAGCGGGCGTCCCGTACCAAGTCGTGCCCGGCGTCTCCACGCTGACGGCCGTCCCGGGGCTCGCGGGGATCCCCCTTACCTCGCGAGACGTTGCTGCGCAGGTGACCGTCCTGACCGGCACCAGCGCCGACGGTGGTGAGCTCGACTACGACCGCCTTGCAGGGACGCCGGGCACGCTTGTCATCTTCATGGGCTTGCGGAGGCTCGAGCACATCGCCGACGAGCTGATCCTCGCCGGACGGCCGGTCGGCGAGGGCGCAGCCGTGATCTCGCGCCTCTCGCTGCCGGACGCCGAGGTGCGGATCGGCACGCTGGGCACGATCGCATGTGTCGCCGACGGCATGGGCTCGCCGGCTGTGACGGTGATCGGCGACGTCGTGTACGCGGCGCGGCTGCGGGAGGTGCTTGCCGCATGAGATCGGGGCCGCGCGAAGGGTTTCGCTGGGATCGCCAGACGATCGTCTACGCGATCGACCTCTGGCACCGCAAGCACCTGAAGACGCCGACCGTGCTCGAGTGGGAAACCGCCGGAGAGCATCATCCCTGTCGACAAACCGTGCTGCGCGTGTTCGGAAGCTGGAATGCCGCGATTCGCGCAGCCGGATTCCGCCCGCGGCGCCAAGGGCGTGCGCGCGATCCGTGGCAGCGCCGCCGCTGTCCGGAAACCGGACGCTGGCTCCCCGCGCGCTGACGCCGAGTTAGAGTTCCCCTTCGCCAGCGGCTGATGGAGGGATCGTGAGCTGGGCACGCATCGAGGCACGTACCTATGAGGAAGCGCTGGCCCTGATGGACAAGCTCGGTCCCGTTCCCTCGACGCTCGTGCAGGACGGCGACCACCACTGGTCGCTCTACGTCTCCGCCGATGCCTCAGAGGTGCCGTTGGCGATCTACGGCGCCGGTGTCGATCCCGACCGCGTGAGCCTGTTCGAGCGGCTCGAGGATCTGCCGTCGGCCGAGTTGCAGCGCATCGCGGAAGCGAAGCTCAAAGACTGAACCGCGACGTGCGCGGCTCGTCGTTGCGCCCTCGCTCGTCGGCGTCGAGCGCCTTGTACGCGGCGTGGAGCAGCGGGACGACGGAGTTGGCGCTTCCCCCTTGCGCCGCGGCCGCTCCGATTGCGGTGGCTGCGTGCACATCGCTGCGGCCGAGCACGGGCAGCGGGTTCGCGAGCAGCTCGCGCGTGAGCGCGGCGATCTCTTCCGTCGCGGCGAAGTCGCTCCCGGGCAGCAATGCCCCGAACTCGTGTCGCCGCAGCCGGCCCACGGTGCCGGCGTGCCCGATCGCGTCGCGGATCGCCCGCGCCACGAGGCGGAGCACCTCGTCTCCCACCCCGCGGCCCCAGGCCCGGTTGATCTGTTCGAGATCCGAGACGCGCACGATCACGAGGCCAACGTGCCCCTCGTGCTCGTCGAGCGCGGCGACGACATCTTCTTCGAAGCCCTGGCGAAGGAGCACGCCCGTCTCGTCGTCGATCCTCGCGAGACGGTCCAGCCGGCCGCCGAGGCTCGCGCCGGAGATGACGAGCCCCGCGATGTCGGCGAGTCGTCGTGCGTGCTCGAGCTGGGACGCACTGAAGCGCTGGTCGGCCGCGTGCTTGTAGAAGTTGAGGACGTGCGTGGCGACGCCGTCGGTCACGACCGGCATCGCGAGCGACGGACGCTCGACCGGACCATCGGTCGGTTGATCGACTTCGGTGGACGACCATGGGCCGGCAAGGACCGGACCTACGTCGTCCAGTCCCGTGAGCACGACGGCCGTGCAGTTCGTGAGCGCTCGCGCCACCGCGGCGACCTGCCGGAGCAATGGGTCGAAGCTCTCGTTCGAGAGCAGCGCTCGATACGCGTTCGCTAGGAGCGCCTCTGGATACGGCTCGTCGGAACCGCTGGGGTTTGTCGATGCACCGGTCATCGTTCGAAGTCGCACCTGTCGATGCAAGCAGAGCGTGAATCCGTCGAACCTTGTGCGACTCCGCCGGTGGCGTCCCCGACTGAACGTCCCGCGTCGGCCTAGCCGTTGGGCCGGTTACGCCGCGAGCAGTCGAATCGCGTTTTCGCGCGTCGCGACGTTCAGCTTGCGCATGAGAACCGAGATGTGACGCCGAACGGTGATCGCCGAGATCCCGAGCTCGTCGGCGATCGCACGCGTCGTCGCGCCGCTGCGTAGGAGCACTGCGATCTGCTGCTCGCGCGGCGAGAGGGTCACCCGCTGTCCTGTGGGCAGCACGACATGGCCGCTGCGCGCCCGTCCTGCAAGGTGGCCGGCAACCCCCGCTTCGAGCGAGGGGTCGAGTACCTGCTCGCCTGCGAGCACCGCGCGCAGAGCCGGCCCGAGCTCGTCACCGCGAATGCCTTTGAGCAGATAGCCGGAAGCGCCGAGCGCGAGCGCGTCGAGAACGTCCTGGGGACGCGCCGCCGTCGCGAAGACGACGAACATTGCGCCCGAAGGGAGGGCCTCGACGGCCGAGCGCAGGCTCTCGCGCGGGGTCTCGCCGATCAGGACGAGCTGCGCGTCGGGTGCCGCCGCCGCCAACTGCTCGAGCTCCGCGACCGTCGCCACGTCGCCGACGACGGAGAAGCCAAAGCCGAGATGTGTGCGCACGCCCTCGCGGAACGCGGGCTGCGCGTCGAGCACGATGGTCTTCGTGGTCGTGCTCCCGTCCATGACGGGACGGGCGGTGGAACCGTCGACGCGATCCAGGAAGGGTGCTACCGGGCGGTGTCGACGAGGAGGAGGCCGCAGAGCCACCATCTCACATCCCTCGTTTGTCGTTTGCTCTCGGAACCTAGACGACAGGTCGGGGCCATGCAATGCCTCGTTCGGAGCGGTTTCACGACCGTGAGGCGGTGACGCGTTCACGCGCTGGGCAATACCGCGTTCGAGATGACCGTCACACTAAGGCCCAGCCTGGACTGGACCGTGGTCGCGCGCGGATGGGACCATCATGGGGCAGACTCAGATCCACATGGAGCGTGGCGACGAGGCGAATCTCTCACTCGACCGGTTGCGGGACGCGGTCCGGTCCGAGGTCGGCAAGGTCGTCGTGGGGTACGAGGACGCGGTCGATCTCCTGCTGGTCGCTGCAGTTGCCGGGGGGCACGTCCTTCTCGAAGGTCCGCCGGGCGTCGCGAAGACGATGCTCGCCGGCTCGATCGCCCAGGTTCTGGGCATCTCGTTCAAGCGAGTCCAGTTCACCCCTGACACGACCCCTAACCACCTCACGGGCTCGACGATCGAGGTGATGGGCGAGTCGCGCTTCGTACCGGGGCCAATCTTCACGAATGTTTTGTTGGCCGACGAGGTCAATCGAACGCCGGCACGCACGCAAGCCGCCCTTCTCGAGGCGATGCAGGAACGCCACATCACCCATGACGGACGAACCCATTGGCTGCCGAGCCCGTTCATGGTGATCGCAACCCAAAACCCTTACGAGCATGCAGGGGTCTATGAGCTTCCGGAGTCGCAGCTCGATCGGTTCCTGTTCAAGATCGTCCTTAACTACCTCGATCCGGAGGAGGAGCTGAAGATCCTCCGGTTGCCTCACCGAGGTCTGTCGCCTGACCTTTTGGGCGAGGTGCAGCCGTTGCTCGACGTTGCGCGACTCGACAAGGCGCAACGGCAGATCGACAGTACGGAGGTTCCGGACGACGTCGCGCGCATTGCAGTCGCCATCACACGGGCGACCCGGACGCATCCCGACGTCATGCTAGGAGCAGGACCCCGTGCCCTTATGCATCTTCTGACGGCGGCCAAAGCCTCGGCACGCCTCGACAACCGAGAAGTCGTTTCCCGCAACGACGTCGTTGCGATGGCACGGGTAGTTCTCGGGCACCGACTCATCCTGCGCAACGGCGCGAACGCCGCGGTCGTCGTCGACGACGCCGTTCGTGCCTCTTAGCCGCGCAGCGACTGACTGCGCGCGCCTGTCGCCTGGCTGTGCTCTTTGCGCGGGGAGAAACATGTCACGGCGAGGAACTCCTTACGTGGAGGAACCGTGATCCGGAGCGGCGCCTGGACGCGCACCAGCGCTAGTCCTTGCACCTTCTCCCGCGCGACGACCTCGCCCTTGACACTCACTCCACGTTCGACGAGTACGTAGGTTGGGGTGAGCGCCCGCCCGTTGCTGGTCGCGCGCCCCGCCGGCGAGATGACAAGACGAGACGAGACCTTGTCGAGTGGCAGAGGATGTCCCACGAAGTACGCGAGCTTGACGCTTCGATTGAAGAACGCCGCGCGCCACAGTGAGTACCATCTGCGCTCCCGGCTCACGTAACGGCACGGAACTTCGACGTGAATCCCGGCAACGTGCGCGGAAGGCCCCACGGCGGCGTCGATCCAATTGGCGCCCGCGGATCCGGTGTCGTACCTCCCGTTCCAGCGGCTGTGCGCTCGAGCGGAGGTAAAGCCGAAGAAGAGCACGACGGCAAGCGTCGCTATTCCGTACGCCGCCACGCTCCGTCGAAGCAGGACAAGGCCTCCGGCGACGACAAGCGCTAACGGGATGATCACAGGCGCGAAATGGTCGTCAATTACCTGGTTCTGCCACGGTAGAAGCGCGAGGGAGTCGACCGCCGCCTGCTCCTTGACGTGCCCGTACGGGAGCAGAGCCGGGAGCACCCCAGCAAGTCCCGCACCCAGAACAAGCCCGCGGCCGCGTACGCCACCCGTTCGGATCGCCCACAGACCGACCATGAGCGCGAGCGGAACAAGATAAAAGAGATAACGGTCGTGGACGCGGTGGCCGCCTGGGCTAGTCCCCGAGAACGCGCCGACCATCAGAAGCATTGTGCTGCCGAAGCCGACGAACACCGCGGCGATCGCCCTCGTCTCGGGTCTCGCGTCTCGGCCTCGAAGTGCCAATCGAACCGCGATAGGCACGACCGCGAAGAACACGACGCCGAGTAACAGGTCGAAATCCGCGAGATTGAGCACTGTCCACTTGATCGTTTCCCAAGGTGAATATCCACCGGCCAGGACGCGATAGGCGCCAAGCAGACTTGTGATCGATCTGCCCCGCAGGGCCTGCAGCGCGACGAAGAGCGACGGCATGAGTGCGAAAACCAGAATGGCGGGCACGTACGGGCGAAGTCGGTCGCGCACCGTGCCGCCGCGACCACATGTGATTGCCACGGTCACGGCTATGACCAAGCCTGGGACGAGCGCGACCGCCTGGAGGCGTGTAACGACTGCAAGCAGGATCATTCCGACGGCCGTCGACTGTCGCCGCGCAGTAGGCAGCTCGATCATGCGAACAGCAGCGAGGCACGTCCAGAGGAAGATCGGGAGAAAGACATTCTCGGTCATGATCAACGTGCTGTAGATCACCTGCGGGCCGAAGATGGTCGCGGCCGCAACCCCGAGGGCCCACCTTTGCGGAAGGATCCGCCGCGCCAGCAGATACGACGGCGCCACGGCCGTTGCGAAAACCGCGGCATTCACGACCTTTGCGGCGGCGTAGGAGGCGGGCAGGCCATTCGTCGCCGCAAAGACGGGTGCGATCAGCAGCGGGTAGGTGATGCTGTAGCCACTCCGGAGCACGTCGACCCAACCTTGGAGGTGGCCGTCGGCGAGCCGCCGGGCGAGCTGGGCGTAGGTGGCCTCGTCGTTGAAGACGGCGGGTGCGTGCACCCCCTGCGCGATAACAACGCCCGTGACCATCGAGTTGAAGCCGATCGACATGAGCCATGCCCACGGAGGCAAGCCGCGGACCACCAGCACCAATCGGGCTGTCAGCGACCGCAGAATTGTGGTCGCGCCAACCGGCGCCCCACCGCCGAACGGCGTGCGGAGCTCGCCCTGAACGTCGCTCATAGGGGAAAGGAAACGCGAAGCCAGCCCGCTCCTCGCCAGGAGAAGGTCTGGGCCGGCCCTAGCCTTCCGGACATCCTCCTCGGGCGGCGATTCTCTACTCAGGCTCATGG
Source organism: Gaiellaceae bacterium (assembly GCA_045806045.1). Lineage (GTDB taxonomy): Bacteria > Actinomycetota > Thermoleophilia > Gaiellales > Gaiellaceae > PALSA-600. Next base: position 21,640 of record JBJMKB010000048.1, read on the forward strand.
TGCGGCCCGGTTCTGCCGATCCCTCGCCCATGTTCGTATTTCAACCCCGAGAGGGCGCGCATCAACTCAGCTTGCCTATGCTGCTTCGTTGCCCCGTGCCGATCACGTTGGGGCCGAGCAGTGCCGTCCCGACGTTGCTGTTCGGCGCGCTCTTCGCCGCGTACAGCAGGCATTCGAGCGCGGCGACCGTGGGCGTCGCGGCGGCCGTCGGCGCGGTTGGCGGCGCTATCTCCCTGATCGTTCACGAGGTAGGCCACGTCCGCGCGGCTCGGCGGACCCCTGGTGTCCGTCCGGTTGGCGTCTCGCTCTTCGCTCTTGGCGCGGCGACGCGTCTCGAAGGCCGGTATCGCTGCGGGCGGGACCAGCTCCGCGTCGCGCTGGCAGGACCTGCGGCCTCGCTTGTGTTTGCGGTGCCCATTCTCGGGTGTGTCGCCCTGCCGGTTGCCACACCGCTGAAGTTCGCAGCGTTCTTGCTAGCGGGACTCAACGTCGGGATCGCGGCCTTCTCGCTCCTGCCGATGCATCCGTTCGATGGGCACAAATGTCTTGTCGGGCTTCTCTGGTCGGCGCTCGACTCGGAGCCAGGGGCGCGGAAAGTCCTCCGCGTCGTCGGCAGGCTGGCTCTGGGTGTCGACGTGCTCGGCAGCGCATACCTCGTCGCTCATCGTCCGCTCGAGGGAACCCTGCTCGTATGTGTGGCCGGTGCGTTCCTGCTGCAGAAGCAGCTTCTGCGGTTGGCTCACCGTCTGCGGGCGGTGCCCGCCGAAACTTCCTAAACCGGGGTTAGTCCACGTCCGTTTGAAGTGATCCACGGAGCGGGCGGCGTCGACCTGATTCCCGCACCACCCGATTCGCAGCTGATGGTTGTGCGCGGGCGATGACCACCTGCCTCGTCGAGGACACGTTCACGTCGGCGGAGCAGCGGCCGACGCTGGCGCCGGGGACGAGTGGATGGGCGGGACGCGGCCAGCGCGCCGCGCACGAACTGAACGCGACTTGGACTTCAGCGCCAGCGCACGTCGCTCGATCAGGAACCACGACAGCGTCGCGGCTAGCACTGTGACCGCGGCTGTCGCGAAAACATCGAGCGGCGCCCAGCCCCAGAACGACCGCTGCTCCAGTTGGCCGATCGCGAAGCCGTGCCAGAGGTAGATCCCATACGACACAGTTCCGGCGGCGACCATCGGCCGCGACGAGAGCAGCCGGCCAACGAGCGTCGACCCGCCACGTGTCAGCACGCTCGCGAGCACAAGCGCGAACGCGACGGCCATCGTCTTGCCGAAGAACAGCCGGCCGCCGCCGACAACCAACGGACCGACGGAGAACAAGAACACGTTTGCAATAACAGCCGTTCCGACACCGGCCGCGAGCAGCAGCCGCGATACAGGCGGCGAAACAGACGGCCAGACCTCGAGCGCGATTGCCAACAGCATCCCGGCAGCGAACTCGTCGAGGAACCCCGGCAGACAGATCGGCAGCGGGCGCATTAGGCCTGGTGTGAAGCCGGAGTCGCCGGCGAACGCCGCGTAGCCGAGCCCGGTCGGGATGAGGAGTGCGATCACTGCGGCTGCGCGCGCTGCGCGAGCTCGCGTCCCAATGCCGCGACTCGCGAATCTCGTCGCCATATACGCGAGTACCGGCAACGCTGCGTAGAACGAGATCTCGATGCACAGCGTCCACGCAGGGCCGAGCATCTGGTACGGCCCGAGCGGCACCTGGATGAGCAGGAAGTTCGTCATGCCGGCCCAGATCGACTCCCAGCTCGTGTCTGCGAGCGCAAAGAGCGCAAGCGTGGTCACGATCGGCGCGAGGATGATCCGGGCGCCGCGCGCCCAGACGTCGACCCATGCGACGACGGCGAGAGCGGCGAGCGCCGGACCGGTGAGGAACAGCCCTTGGACAGCCACCATCACGATTAGCACCGTCCAGTAGGCCGGGAAGATCCGCAGCACCCGCGCACGGCCGTACCGCCGCAGCGACGGCCACGCCGTGTCGCGCACGATCGACCTTGCGAACGGACGGAAGAGCAGAAAGCCGCTAAGCACGAAGAAGAGCGGCACGCCGAGCCAGAGCCGCGAGGTCGCCGTGGCAAGCCACCGGCCGGAGTCACTCGCGCCGGCGGTGTGGTAGACCAGCACACCGATCGCCGCGACCCCGCGCGCACCCTCAACGCTCCGGATCCGAGCCGCCATCCCTCATTAGGATCATCTCGCCGCCTGGCCTTGGATACGGACCGTTGGTCTAGGATCGCGGGCCGATAGGCCACCGATGATTGACGAACCGGCCGTTCACCAAACGCGACGCGTCCGAACTCGGCGGTTGGTGGTTCCGCCACTACGTCGAGTTTCTACTGGGGTCATCGAACGGTAGCGACCGCGACGCGCACGTAAAACTCGTTGTCGAACAACAGCCTGCTCAACGAACGTGGGACATTCTTCAAGGACGCGACGGCGACGATCAGGAGGATCAAGCCGTTCTGCCACCGCGCGAACTCTTGGGCCGGTCAGCCAGATGATGGTCTACGGCATCTCGTGATCTTTGCGGCATCTGAGGAGCGCGACCGGTTCGGGGTACGACGCGACTCTCCAGACGTCGACGACGGCTCCGCATCCAGCAGGTCCGTGACCGATTTGTGCGACGACATAGCGTCGTCTGCCGCACGACCCTATTTCGGTCTTTGCGAGCGCATCAATCGCGTCTGAACGCTCGATGTCGAGACGCGATACATCGACATCGCATCCTTGGTGACGGAGCGCCTTGACAGCATTCGCGAGCTCGACGCCTTGTTGGTCTGCTGTCGCCCACTGCTGAACGTAGGTTCTGGCCGGGCCGAGCGACAACAGTACGAGCAGCGCGAAAAGGACACCGATCTGTTTGATGGTTCTCGGCGAACGAGAGGCGATGCCTCGGACGCATACGATGGCGAGAAGAACGAACGTTGCGAGGTAGTAACGGCTCTGGAAGACGCCCGTCTCGGCTCCCATCTCCAGGTTCGCGGCCGCCACAGCGACGAGCGCGATGGCGACCATGTCTGTGCGCCTTCTCGCGAGCGAGGCGATAACGGTCGCCAGCGCGGCGACCCCCACGATCAAACCGATTCGAGAACCGAGCGAATTGGTCAGGTTGGCCAGAGTGTCGACGATCGCGACTCCGGTGCCGCTCCCGCCAGTCGTCTGCGTACCGTACTTCGGCTGGTCGGATTCTACGATCCGTACGACGTGGTAAAGGACATGAAGCACGGGCAGAACTGCGGCAATTACGATCCCTGCGACGATTTGTCGTCGGGGGGACGCGGCACATGCCCTCCATTTCGATAGCGCCATCGGTGCGAGAAATGGCACGGCCGCGAGCGCACAGACGGATGTTTCTTTCTGATAGACGCCGACCAGCCAGAAGAGGTACCCGAGCGCGGCGAGTGGAACGACGCTCGCCAACCCTGCGCCCCGGGTTGTTCGGCGGACCGATGACCCAAGCAGCCCGCCCCCCAACGCCATTCCGCCGATCGCCAACGGCTCCTGAGGGCCGAATCGGGCAAGGTCGATGGCGAAGCTGGGTACACCGATGACGAGAAGCGCGGGCGCGGTCACGAGCGCGGCGTGTATCAGCGGCGACATACGTCGGCGAGGTAATGCGAGGGCGGTGACGTAGGAGACGCCGACGATGAACGTCGCGATCCTCAAGACGCCGAGCGCGTTGACGGCGGCCATTCCGCCCGGTAGTTGCCACTGGACGTAGTTCCAGAGGATCAACGACGGGCGGTAACGAACCCCGTCGGCGAGGCGAAAGTGAACGAGGGCTGCGGCGAGGCGTGGGCCTGCGCTGACTGCGTTCCAGTCGTCGACGAGAGACGGGCCGGTGATCCCAAATCTTGGGGACGTCACCGATATCGCAAGCCCCACGACACACGCAACCGAGATTGCGGTGAGCCAGCGCGAGGGGAGTGTCGCCGCCCTCCGTTGAAGCTTGACCGCTCCCATGCCTACCACCGCTCAAGGCCTGCGATCAGTGGTCCGGTTGATGGGAGCGAGCGTGTAGGCGGAGGCTCAGTCGCGTTCGGTGGACGGCGCCCACCGTACGAGCTATCGCGCTCGCATACGCAGCTTGACAAACCTCACGCAGTATTCAGCTGAGCGCCCGCATGAATGCGATGATCGCGGGGACGAGCAGGACGATGAACATCGCTGGGAAGATCAAGAAGATCAACGGGAAGAGCATCTTGAGCGGTGCCTTCTGAGCACGCTCCTCGGCCAACGCCTTGCGGCGCTTTCGCATCTCGAGCGCGACGTTCCGCATGATCGCGCCGACCGAAACGCCGAGCGTCTCGCCTTGCATGACCGCTCGCGTAAAGATCCGGACGCCCGGCGTTGGTGCCCGCTCGCCAAGGTTGTGTAGCGCCTCCATCGCTGTCAGGCCCATGTTCTGTTCCTGCATCGTCAGTCTGAGCTCTTCCGAAAGCGGGCCCTCGAGCCGTTCCGCGGCGACCCTCAACGCGCCTGCAAAACCGACACCAGCCTCGATCGTCACCACGAGCAAGTCGATCAGCTCGGGGAGCTCGCGGTCGATCGCGCCCTGGCGCATCCGTCCCCGTCGGCTCAGGTAGTACACAGGCGCGAACAGCCCGATGACGGCCGCCCAGATGAAACCGAGCACGACGGCGAGCCCACCAAGTCCGGCGAGTCCGCTCAGGAAGATCCAGATCAATGGCAATGCGACGGCCAGGATGACCTGATACCCGACGAATCTGAAGACCGTCGTTTCGTACATACCCGCCGCGATCAGCCGGCCGCGGAGGTTCGTCATCGGCCCGAGCCGGCGGCTCGCCAGACGGCCGACTCGGTCAGCGAGTCCGCTGAAGGGAGCCTCCGCGTCGACCGCCGATGGATTGCCGCTTGCAAACCCGTAGTTGGCGATTGTTCGCAACATCGATGCCGACCGGGCACGCGGCAGCACGACGGCGCGTGCCAGCAGCGAGATCGCCAGACCCAACAGTGCAAGCCCCGCGACGAGGATCACGCTCATGAGTTTCCTTCCCTACACATCGATGTCGATGATCCGGCCGATGAGGATCGAACCCGTGGTGACCATGACAGCAGCGAGTGCCAGGAAGAAGTGTCCGACCGTCTCGTGCCACATTGGTCGCATGTAGCCGGGATTGATCAGCGTGATTGCCAAGAGCAGCCCAACGGGAAGCAGGGAAACAATCCACTTGGCCATACGACCCTGCGCTGTGAGAACGCGTATGAGGCGCCGGATCTCCTGGCGGGCCCTGATGTTGTCGACGATCTGGTCCAGTACCTCAGCACTGTTCGCGCCCGCGTCTCGCTGAAGCACGACGATAACTGCCACCTGATCGAGGTCACGGTTGGCCATGCGCTTGACCGTGACGCGTAGCGCGTCCTCGAGCGGCACGCCAAGTTGTTCGTCGGCAAGCACGCGCCGGAACTCCGACTTCGACGGCTCGGCGGCGTCATCAACGACCACCGCCAACCCGCCGATGAGGCTGTGTCCAGCTCGTAGAGCGGAGGCGAGGACCTCGAGGTTATCCGCCAGCTGGTCGGCGAACGTCGACCGCCAGCGCTTGAGCCTGCGTCGAACGTAGAGCGGGAGGGCGACCAGAGGAGCAAAGAACGCGAGGAATCCGAAGATCGGCCCCGCGATTGCCGTCGTCACGAGTCCGAGGAAGAGCGCAGCGGCGACTCCCCAGAGCGCGAGGCGCGATGGTGCAATAGCAATCCCGCTCAGCTCAGCCTCTTCTGCGAAGCTCGTCCACGCCCGGAAATTCGAATTGGCGCGTCGGCGTCGCTGAAGCGTCGTGCGTACCTCTTCGCGCCGCCGGAGCTCGTCCTCACGGGTCACGGAGACGAATTCGCCGAGCCGTCTCCGCACGTTCACCGCTGGCCCGGCGAGGAGCCGCCGAACGGCGAAGAACACCAGGAACACGACGGTGAAGACGAGGCCGACCATGAGCTCCCAGGAGCGCAGGATGCGTTCGGCAACCGAGACCTGAACGGGTCCCTTGACGGGGATGAGGAGTCGAGGCGTTCGGTAGCCAGCGTCGGCGGCAGAATCAAAACCCGCGATCTTCACGCGGACGCGTACGCTCCGATCCGGCTTCGCCAGCGACAAGTACTGCACGAGGTACTCGTTTGCGAGCTTGAATCCCAACTTGTCGTAGATCGGGCCGAGGGAGGACAATGTCGTAGCCACGGAAAGCGAGCCGGTGCCCGCGGTTGCGAGCCGGCCAAGGGCCCCTCCGTCGAAGGCGCTCGATTTGAGGCCTACCGCGAAGAGCCGAACATGGTGCGAGCGAAGCGACGCCTCTGCTTGCGCCAACGTGACTCGACTCCCCACGTCTGCGCCATCCGACAGGATGATGATCGTTGCGGTCCGGAGGTTCGCCGCGTCCACCAGCGCGACTGCCGCCTGGACTGCATCGAAAATGTGCGTACCGTTGGCGAGCCGTGGCGGCTGGGACATCGCCTCGGCGATCTGCGCCCCGTCGTGCGTGAATGGCAGCACGACGTTTGCGCGCGAGTTGAATGTCATGAGGGCGAGGTCTTGTCCAGGATTGCGCCGCGCCGCGAATCCGCGCGCCGCCGCCAGTGCCGCTGCAATCGGTTTTCCGCTCATGCTGTTGGAGGCGTCGATTACGAGGAGCGTGCCCGTCCTCCCTGCAGCGCTCGCCGTGACGACACTGAGGTGCGTGACCGGGTCTCCATTCTCGGTGACGGTGACGCTGCGCGTCACGATCGGCGCAGGATGGGGAAGCGTGAGTACGTAGGTACGTTCCGGGAACGGGGCGCGTGCCTCGACAATGCTCGGAGCATCGCCCGCTGCGGCGGCGGCCGGCGCGGCAAGACAGACGATGCAGCCGACGATGGCGATGAGCTTCCTCATGCTTGCGCTCACCGGCCTTCGGCCGCCACGAGTGCCGGACGCTTCTGGAACATCTCCGTCGATAGATCGATGCCATGGCGCTCGAATTTGTGGTGGAAGATCGGTCGAAGGCCCGTCGGCCGTAGAGACCCGTTGATCTTTCCGTCCGGGGCGACCGAGTCGACCTTGAACTCGTAGATGTCCTGGAGCGTGATCAGATCGGACTCCATCCGTTGGATCTCGGTGACCTGTGTGACGCGCCGAGACCCGTCCTCGAGCCGGCTCAGGTGGACGACGAGGTCGAGCGCGGATGCCATCTGTTGACGAATCGCGCGCATGGGGAGATCGAACCCGGCCATCAAGACCATGGTCTCGATCCGCGCCAGCGAGTCACGCGGCGAGTTGGCATGGACGGTGGTCAAGGAGCCTTCGTGGCCAGTGTTCATCGCCTGCAACATGTCGAGAGCTTCGGGGCCGCGGACCTCGCCGACGATGATCCGGTCAGGACGCATGCGGAGTGCGTTCCGGACCAGCTCGCGGATCGGGATCTCGCCTTCGCCCTCGATGTTCTTCGGGCGAGCCTCGAGGCGCAGGACGTGGCGCTGGTTCAGTCGCAACTCGGCCGCGTCCTCGATCGTGACGATCCGGTCGCTATCGGGAATGGAGCTAGAGAGCGCGTTGAGAAGCGTGGTCTTTCCGGTACCGGTACCGCCGGAGATGACGACGTTCAGCTCCGCTTCGATCGCGGTTTTCAGGAAGTCGACCGACTCGCGGCTGACTGTTCCCAAGTCGATCATGTCGGGCAGCCCGAGGCGACGCTTTGAGAACTTCCGGATGGTCAACAGCGGACCGCTCAGCGAGAGCGGCGGGATGATGGCGTTCACACGGCTGCCGTCGGGTAGCCGCGCATCGACCATCGGAGACGACTCATCGATCCGCCGGCCGACCTGGGCCACCATCTTGTTGATGATTCGGCGCAAGTGCGAGTCGTCCGTGAAGCGAACTGTCGTCTCGTAGAGACGCCCTTGTCGTTCGATCCAGATGTCACTCGGGCCGTTGACCATGATCTCGCTGATCGTGTCGTCGCTGAGCAGGCGCTCGAGCGGGCCGTAGCCGAGAATGTCGTCCGCAACTTCGCCCGTGATGCGATCCCTGTCGTCGCGGGACAGGCCGGTCTCCTGCTGGAGATGACGGCGGATGTCGGTCACGACGCGCTCTCGGAGCGCGACGGGATCCATTGCGATGTTGAAGAGCTGCGGCCCGAGGTCGCTGATCACGGCCAGGTGGATCTGAGTCTTCACCTCGGCGAACGGCTCTCCCCCCTGCGCAGCTGCCGAGGGACGCGTGGTCGTGAGACGTTCGTGAAGCTCCATTAGCTTTTCCTCCCGAAGATCCGCCGCCGCGGCTCCGCTGCCTCGGCTTGGTCGTTGTGGCTCGCCACCTGGTCGTCTCGGAGAAGCGTCGCCAGGGTCTTGAACGCAAGCGCCGGCTCCGAGTTGGGCCGCAGCTTGACGATGGGTACTCCCTCGCTGAGCGCACGTGGAATCTCGCGATCGCTAGGAACGTAGATGTGAGGGGTTCTCCCCAAGATCGCCGTCACGTCGTCTGGCGAGATACCGACCTTCGTGTGCGCGCGGTTGAGGATGAGCCGAATGTCGGTCGACTGATATTCCATTAGTTGCAGCGTCTCGAGCCCTAGCTTCGTGTTCTTCAGCGACAGTGCATCGAGCATCCCGACCATCACGACTGTGGTGGAGGCGTCGATTGACGTGATCACCTCGGGTGTAAACCCAGGAGCTGTATCGACGATGACGAAGTCGAAGCTGCTACGGAGGATGGAATAGATCTCTCGGAGGTGGGCTACGGTGATTGCGCCCGCCTGATCGGGCCTCGTCGGTGCCAGGAGAGCACGCAACCCCGACTCGTGCGTGGCGAGGTAATCGTCAATCTTCGCCGCGTCGAGCGTTCCCCCGGCCGTCACCAGATCATGAATCGTCTGCGTCGGTGGGAGGCCTAGCGTCAGCGCAACGTCTCCGAATTGGAGATCGAGGTCGACGATGACGGTCCGCTGATCAAGCTCCACGAGCGCTACGCCGAGGTTGACCGCGGTCATGGTCTTGCCGGTACCGCCCTTCGGGCCGAGGATGCAGATCAGCTCTCCGGCTCCGGTGGCTGTTGCTAGCGGCCCTCCCGCCCGGCGTGCCACGGACTTCGTGATCGCGAAGCGCACCTCGTCGATGCTCCCCGGGAGAACCAGGATGTCGTCGGCGCCGGCGTCGAACACCCGGCGTACGAAGCCGTTCGGCGATCCCTGACTGAGCACGATCACCGGCCGTGAAGCGTCTTGCTTCACCGCGCCGTCGATCAATGTGAGCGCGCGGTCGGAGTAGCCGAGACATGCGATTACGAGGACATCCACCGAACTGTCCTGGAGCGTGCGCCAGCTCTCGTCCAGCCCTTCCACGACGCCGATCGTCTGGATCTCGGCGTCGTTCGGCACCGCGCGTTCCACGGTGCGGGCGTCGAGGCCCGAATCGACTGCGATCAGCGTGCGGATGGGAGCGTCGGCCACGGCTACCTTTCAGACTGGATCAGCGACAGCAGTTGTTGGCTTGTCAGGAGCTTCTTCGGCGCCTCATGCGCCTGAGCCGCCGGCCGAAGTAGGAACCACAGGGTGCCTGTGTCGACGGCCAGCGCGAGCTTCTGGGCGAGGACTGCGTCGGCGCCGATGACCGTAGGCTGATCCTTGGCCGGGGCGCGGAGAATCGTTACGTTGGCGGCAAGGAGAGCCAGATCGGTCGTGCCCGCGGCAGCGGTCTCGTAATAGATGTCGACGTGATCGCCGTTGTTGACGAAACCGACGAGCCCACGCGCTCCGTCGACCGAGAGCGCAAACGCCCGTTGGCGGCCGCTGATCTGCGACGGGAGCGCATCCGTCACCCCGACGCTGATATCCGCCACCGTCAGTTGCTGCCCGGGGTAGATGTCGCTGGTCGTCACACGTCCGCTGAGGTATGCAGGGTCGACGATCGCGCCGGCCTTGACCGCACTGTGTGCAAGCGCTTGCGTTGTGAAGAGGCCCTTCTGCGCGATCAGCGCACCGGGAGTTCCCCTGGGAATGAGACTCTTGGCAACGAGGACAGGGGCGTCCTTCGCATTTGCATTGACGCTGTTCCGATAGTGGTTCAGGTACAGGAGCAGAAGCAGCCCTGCGAGGATCGCTGCGGCAGTGCCAAGTACGGCCGCACCACCCCTCGTCGTGGTGAGCCTTCCGCTGAACACGTTCTGCACGGTTCTCCTCCTCGCAGTCCTAGTAGACGAGCGTTGCTAGACAGGGTCGAAGCTGGTTCGGGTCGCACACGCCGTTAGGGTCGGGATTTCCCTGTGGGGCGAGGTCGACGAACCGTCCGTCGATCTCGCCTGGCTGCACGCCGACAAGATTGTCCGGGCAGGGGTCGGTATTGCTTGAGTTGTTGCCACCCCACGCGGTGATGTAGAAGCGACCGAAGTCGATTACCGGAACGGCCGTGCTTCCCCCGCTCACACCTATGAATGAGCCGTAGGGCACGATGAAGACCGTGATCAGCCGCGGGTCAGTTGTGCTCGGCAACGTGCCCGGCACGTAAAGGTTGCGGTTTGCGCAGGAGGGGGTTCCTGTGCAGCCGTTGTTGTTGTTGTTGAGCGTGCAGTTACGGGTGTGGGCCGCGACACCGTCAGCGATGACCCCAGCGGATAGACCGGGTGCGGCAGGCGCGCATCGCCATGGATTGGACGGAGTCGACGTTGCAGGGAAGTTGTTCGGCGCCGGGCAGCCGGGGGGCGTGCCCGTCCACCAGGTGCCGGGCGTGAAGCTGTTGACGCCGTAGGACGGCGTGCAGCCGTTTCTGAGCATCGCGAAATCTGATCCCTGGTTCGAGTTTTCGCAGTTGATAGAGCCGTTGGACTGTCCACTCGACACACGCAGTCGCGTGAACGCGCCTGGGACGTTCTCGGCGGCGAAGCCGAAGGTCGTGTAGACCAGCACGGTGTTCCCCGTCGCCTGGACGGAGTCGAACTGGGACGATGTCGATGTCGCGTCCGGCGAGTTGGTGAGCTTCGCGAGCTGCACGATGTCCGAGTTCGTATCGTCAGCGACGAATCCACGTTGCGCTCCAACTGTCTGGCTGTTCACGCTAGTGAATTTGCACGGCTTGTTATTCGCTCCGCAGTCGAGCGTGCGCCAGGTGTGACCCGTCGTCTCGTCGTCCCACGACCAGATGATGCTGAACGACGTGTTGCCGGTTGCTGCGAGGGTCAAGGCGCTGCTGTTGCTCGTCCAGACACCGGAAGGCGTTGTCGCGCCAGGAGCGGTGAGAGTGACGGTGTTCGTCCCGTCAGAGACCTTGACGGTGAAATTGCCAGAGATGGCCTTGGTGCCGTCGTCGCGGTCGCCCCAGTCGACGTCGACCGACACACCGCTCGGGTGGCAACTTGCGGTTCGCGAGAAGGACACATCCGGCGAGCATGTGCCGTTCCCGATGTGGACATCCTTGAAGAGCGGCGGCCCCGTCGTCGGGTCGGCGTTCTTCCACGCCCGTACTTCCGGACCCCAGCGCCCCGTGGTGTCCGTCCAGCACGAGACGTATTGGACGTTGACGCAGCCCGCCTGGGTGAGATCGATCGTCGATTTCCCCGTGATGCGGAGTTCCTCACCGATCCGAACGTAATCGGCGGAGCACCCCGTGCCGGTCGGGAGGGTCAGAGACAACGGCTGGTTGGCGCCGCCTGCGTTCGGAAGACCCCAAAGTGTTATCCCCGGAACCGTTTGTCCGGCCGCGCCGAGCGCCGTGAGGCTGTAGGGACCACCGATAAGCGTGACGGTGCTGTTGCAGATGCTGTAGAGGCGGAGCTGCGCTGCAGCGACGTGAGGAACCGGCAGGGCAAGAGGCGAGAATCCCGTCTCGCTGAGCTCGGGCGCGAGTGCTACGCGCGCCTGCGAGGTGATAGTCGGGTGGGGTATCCCGAAGCCGAAGAAGGTCGTCGCCGACGTCTCCTTTGCCTTGATGTCGGTCCAGAAGGAGCCCGCCGGCGAGATCCCGTCTGCCGCGTGCGCGACGCAGGGGCCTCCCGCCGAGTCGTTGTTCGACGAATTCCCGAAAGTGGGGCTGTTGACCGCGACGCCGAGACTCGCTGACGGAACGACGTCATTATTGAAGATCGTGCCGGTGTACGTCGGGTCTCCCGAGTACTGGCGGGCGACGGATTCGATGGAAGCAGCGGCGGCTGCTTTCTTCGCAGCATCGTTCCCCATGCAGTCGCGCCACGCCTTCGCGTATTCGATTCCCGCAGCAAAGGCGGCAGCATCGACACGGTTTTGTAGTTGTCGCTTATGCGTGAACCACGTTCCACTGTCGATCGCCAACGCGCCGAGCAGGAGAAGCGCGCTCATCACGACCGCCGCCAGGACCAGGACGCTTCCGTGCTCGTCGTTTGCTAGGCGCCTCATCAGCATGTCGCAGACTGCAAGTAGGTCGGCACCTGTTCGAGTCTCATCTCTGAGGAGCCCTTTATTGGGATTGAGGTTCTACTCGGTGAGAAGCCAAAAATGCCCGCGAGCGAGGTAATCATTGGCAGCGGCCAGGTGAGGGTCACCGTCGCCACTACGCGATTGCCGACGACCGATGACGCACCGTCGGGGAGGCAGACCTTGAAACCTCGGACGGTCCCTCGGCCGGCGTCCGTCTGTGGGAAGCCGGCGCTGTTGAGCGCGCCTGTGGCAAAGCTTTGGAAGTTGGCCTCGGTGGGGGCTGAGATCGCGGGCGGCAGGCGATTGACTGCTGCCCAGCGCGCGGTTTCGTTCGCGACGTGATTGGCGTCGAGCCAGTACGTAATGCCGCGGGTCAGCTCGATCCCTCCGAAGATGACGAACATCAAGACGGGAAGCACGAGCGCCAGCTCGACGAGCGCCTGGCCAGTTTCGTCACCAAGCCGTCGACGGGGCGTTGCTGCAACCACGGCTGATTCAGATCGAGGTGGCGATTGTTTGAAAGACGGAGTCGATGCTGTTTGTCATGGCCGCGAGCACGCTGATCGCGGCCACCGCAATCAGTGTGATCACGAGCGCGTACTCGACGATTGTCTGACCTTGCTCCTCGCGGAAGAGATCTCTATGTGGAGTCCCAAACTGCATCCATAAACCTTTCGAACTCTGCATCGGGCGAAATCCCGTGGGCGCTGCGGCGGCAGCCGCAGCGCCCAATAGGTCGCGTGAGAATCCGGCAATCGACCGATCGCCGATAAATCGAATGATCTCCTAGAGCTTCCCGGAGATCTCGTCGAACACGCCGTTGATCTTGCCGGAGAGCGCAAGAAGAGCGACGATCGACCCGATCGAGACCATCGCCAGGATCAGCGAGTACTCGACAAGCGTCTGACCCTCTTCACGTGCGCGCGCCTCGGCGAGTGCGATCTGAAGCCGGACAACGGCCCCAGTGACAAGGTTCGTCATTTCCTTCCCCTCCTACCATCGGTTGACCGGTTCAGATGGTTCGCACGCCAATGTGAGCAGCGCTTTGGCCATCCTCTTGCGCCCATTACGGCGCATCGTCACGACACCCGCACCGACCGATGGGTTAGGTTGATGCCCCCCGAGCGGCGACGTACCAGTACGAGTCCGCTGGGCCACTCCCGCCTCTCAATCGACGTCGTGATCGCCGGCTTGCGCGCAAAGCATGCTCCGGCCGGTCCCGGTCCGGCGCCCGCGCGTCCCGAACCCGGCGTCCGGTGGATAGGTGACTTGACCTTGGTCGGGGGTCCGTAAGAGGCTGCGCGTGTTGGCTGTCGGTGTGAGCCCCTCGGCGGTACTTCCTTGCACGCGATGAACGATCCCGACGACCACCCCTTTCGGCTCCACGCCTTGGCCAACGTCCGGCCGCTGCGGCCGATTCGGGTGCTGCTCGCCGGCCGCGACCCGCGCTATGTCCGGGCGATGGCGTTCCTGCTCGAGCGGCGCGGGTACCAGGCCCGGCGGAGCACGAAAGCCGCAGGGCTCGTCGCCGAGGTCGAGGAGTTCGACCCGGACGTAGTCGTCCTCGTCGAGGGCGACTCCTTCGGCGACGTGGTCGGTCAGGCGGTAGCTCTGCTGGGACTGACCGAGTCGATCACCGTCATCGTCTCCACGACCCGTCACGACGCGCCGTCGGCGAATCGCCTGCGATTCGTCGATAAGTGGTGCTCGTTCGACTCGCTCGCCGAAGCGGTCGAGCGGGCGTGGGCGGAGCTTCCGCCCGCAGCCGTCCACTGAATCGTTCAGACAATTGAACGCTTAATGGCCCGCTGGTCCCAGTGCGGGGCGGCTCCTATCGCGCTTGCAACGCTGCAGAGTACGCGAAACGGCGCTGTTCCAGGACCCAAAAACGCGTCGAACAAACGGATTCCGTGCCGTTCAGGCCGATGAACGACAAAAGCGCCATTCGGCCCATTGTCATCTCGGCGATCCGTAGCGACGATTGAACAGCAACGGGGGTGGTGTTCGAGAGGGAGGAAGGGCAGCGTGACCTCGGTAGCTGCGGCAGGTACGGGGACTATTCAATCGACGCTCCGGCCGGGGGCCGGGTCGATCGCGGCGCGCGTTCGGGCGCTGGCCGCTGGCAAGGCTTCGGACGGCACCGCGTCCAGGACGTTCGCGGCCGCGGAGGCGCGCGTTCGCGCGCTTGGCGAGACCGCGGCGGCCAGCCCGCGCGATCGCGCGGATGCCGCGATGCTCTACGCGGCCGACGCGCTCGTCACGATGATGGTCGAGGAAGGCGCCTCTGCGGTCGAAGACATCGAGAAGCTCGTCGAGACGGTCGCGGACGTCACCGGCCTGTCGACCGACACCGCCGCCTTCTCTCTCTATATGCGTGCGAGCGCGAGCCCGCAGATCCTCAACCTCGCCCCGCGCGTTGCCGCGGAGGCGCATCTTCGTCTGCTCGTCGGCTTGGCGCCCGTGACCGACGCATCGCTGTGGGCGGACGAGCTCGGTGGCGCGACGTGCATCGCGGCTGTCGGTGGTGCTGCACAGACGCGCCGGTTCCGGAGCATTGCTGCGGCGACGATCGACGGCGCCCGCGAGCCGGCGGACGACGACGCCCGCACGCAGATCGCAGGGGTACCGATCATTCGCTGGGGACGGCCGGTCGCTGCCGTCGTCGCGCGGGCGCGGCCGGAGCATCGTGCGCGCGCTTCCGTGTTCCTCCTCGAGTGCAGAGGAATGCTCGCGCCGGTGCTCGAGCGCGACGTGCTCCTCGACCGCAGCGCTTCGCGCGAGCAGCAGCTGCAGATGGCGAGCGAGCGTCGGCTCCTCCGCGTCGGCTTCGATCTGCACGACGGGCCGCTTCAGGACGTCGCTGCGCTCGCATCCGATCTCAGGCTCGCACGCGAGCAGCTTTCCGATTCGCTGCATGGACGTCTTCGCTCGATCCTGCTCGGCCGCTTCGACGATCTCGGTGCGCGGCTCGCCGACATCGACCAGACGCTTCGCGAGCTGTCGCACTCGCTCGAGTCCTCGCGTGTCGGCACGAGCCCGTTGTCCGAGACGCTGCGCCGCGAGCTCGCCGGCTTCGATCGCCGCTCCGGAATCGAAGGCAGCCTCACGGTCACCGGCTCGTTCGAGTCGCTGAGCGCGTCGCAGCGCATCGCGATCTTCCGCATCGCCCAGGAGTCCCTTGCCAACGTTCGCGAGCACTCGGCGGCGACGCAGGTCTCGATCACCCTCGAGGAGATGCCGGACGGTGTCCGGCTGCTCGTCTCCGACGACGGAGTCGGGTTCGACGTCTCGCACACAGTCGTCGCCGCTGCGCGTCGCGGCCGCCTCGGCCTGGTGGGCATGAGCGAGCGCGTACGCCTGCTCGGCGGCGCATTCTCGCTGACCAGTTCGCCCGGCGGCGGCACGAACGTCTGCGTTACCTTGCCGAGCTGGCAGCCCGTCGGGGGTGCGCGCACGGACGCCAAGACGGCAACGGGGGGCTGACCATGAATCGCATGCTTTCGATAATCGCGATGTTGGGCGCGTGGCTGATGCTCACGCCCGCAGGCCCCGTCGCGGCACCACGTCCTCCGGCGAAGGTGAAGATGCCCGCCTTCCCGGCGGCCGGGCCGATCGTCGTCTCGTCGACGATCGCGCGCGCCCAGCCGCGCGACAACGCACGGCGGCTCGCGGTCCTCCATCAGTTCCGCGACGACTACCGCGACCAGTACGTGCTCGCGGTCGCCGGCCGCGTCGACCCTCACGGCGTCCTGTGGGTCAAGCTGAGGCTGCAGCTGCGGCCGAACGGCACGCTCGGCTGGATCCGTGCGTCGGCGGTCCGTCTCTCGACGATGCGCACCGAGCTCGTCGTGCACCGCGGCCAGCGGAAGATCGACATCCTGAAGGACGGCGCGGTGGTCGCGGAGGCGCCGGTCGCGATCGGGTCACCCGGACGGGAGACGCCGCTCGGGAAGTACTACGTCACTGCTCGCTTCATCCCCGACGACCCGTTCCTCGGCGTCTTCGCGGTCGAGACGAGCGCGTACTCGAAGATGACGGAGTGGCCCGGTGGTGGGCTCGTCGGGATTCACGGCACGAGCGCGCCGCAGCTGCTCGGTCAGGCCGTCTCGCACGGGTGCGTCCGCGTGTCGAACACGACGGCGGTCCTCCTGCGGCGCTACGCGCCGCTCGGGACGCCGATCACGATCGTCGCGAACTAGGGAGTCGCGCCGACAGCGGGCGCGTCGGCGTCGTCGGCCGGCGGGGCCGGTGCGGCGTCGACGGGCGGAGCGGTCGTCGCCGCATCGCTGGGCGCGGGGTCGATCGGCAACGCGTCGGGCGTGAGCACCGGCGCCGGAGTGGGCGCGGGCGCGGGCGGAGCGGCCGGCTTCGGCGCCGCCGGACGAGACGTGGCCGCGGCGAGCCGCGGCTGCGGCGCCGCCGGAAGCGTGGTCGTCCGGACGACGAAGTTGCTCGGCGAGCCGCCGACGAGGTGGTTGTCGCCCTGGTGCATGCGGTAGGCGGCGTTCATGCTGTGCCAGGAGCCGCCCGCGTGCCCGGCGACAACGACGCGCCTGAACCGGTAGGCGTACTTGTTGCAAGCGCGCATGCCGCCGCCCCAGCTCTCGGCCGTGGCGACGCCGCGCCACGCACCGTGGCTCGCGGGGAGCCAGTACGGCTTGCTCGCGCGCCGGCCGTCGACCCAGACGCGCCACCAGCCGGGGTGATGGGCCATCTCGAGGACTGCGAGCCGGTGGGTTGCGCCGGCGGGCACGGCCGAGAGGAGCTCGTGGTAGGTCGGGTTCCTGCCGGGGAGCGCCACCTCGTAGTAGAGGCTGCCGATCGCGAGACCGGGGAATCCGCTGTAGCCGACCTGGATCCACTCGCTCGTCCCGTGAGGGCCGAGGCCGGGGCCGCCGACGCCGACCCAGCCGGCGACATGGCCGTTCTGGACGGCCGGGGAGGCGAGGGCCGTGATCGCGGCGCCGACGCCGTGAACCCGGTCACGGCTCGTGACGCCTGCGTAGCTGTAGCCGCTCGAGCCGCACGCGTGCGCGGCCGGGGCGCCCGCGAAGGCGAGCACGGCGATGACAGCGACCGGGAAACGACGGGGCACATCGTGTTCATCGCCTGAACGACGTCCAGTCTGATCCCTCGCGCGGGGGATCAAGGTTTTTGGCCTTGATGCTGCGTCTGCGCCCGATCACCACGTGAACGGTCGAGGCAAAGGGCTAGGCCGCCCCCCAACCTTCGTGGGGCGGACAGCGTCCGCGCTCCCCGTAAGACATAAGGGGAGCGTCCAGGCGTGTCAGACCTGTCTCGCTCTCAACCAACAAATCAGTCCGGGATGAGACCGAGGGGAGCAACGAATGACAGGTTTTCGTAGGACGACGGTGCCGGGGAGCGCCGGCGCAGAGAAGAGGCCAATGTCGTGGGCGAGTCGCAGCGGGCGCAAGTCGCTCGTCGCGCTTGTCCTCGTTGTCGTGGCAGCGGCGACAGGAATGTTGCTCGCCGGCGCCGGACCTGCAAGTTCGACGACCATTCCGCCGTCGTACTTCGTCGTTACGGACCAGCAGGGCGTGAACGACGAACCGAACCAGAAGGACTTGACACAGATGGGTCGGGATGACACCAATTCCGCCGTCTACAACCTCTTCTGGAGCTGGGACGACGTGAGCTTCACGGCCCAGACCGGAGACGCCTGCGCACTCTTCGACTACAACGGCAATGGGAACGTCGACGTCGCCGTCTGTAGCCAGATCCAGAACGGCACAGGGTGGACCTCGGCCAACCCTGTCGTCACGCAGACCGTCACTCCTCCGAACGGTAAGAACAGCTTCCAGGGCGGGCCGCCCTACGTCTTCATCTGTTCGGATGCGATGAACAACCGCTGCAGCAATCCTGGCGACGCGCAGGTCTACACCCCCTCGGACATTCAGGCGGGCGTTCTCGGGTCGGGAGCGCCGAGTCCGCCTGGCAACTTGGTGACGGACACGGATCCCTTCCCCACGGGGGACTACCACCCCAACGACTCGACGCTGCAGATCAGCATCCTGAAGAGCTACCTCGCGGGACTCATGGGCGGGACAGCCGTGCTGGTTAACGTCTGCTCATTCCCGTCTGCAGCTAACGGAGGCAACAACGATCCCTCCGACTGCATCGCCAACCCTGGCGGCGGCTTCCTGAAGATCGTCAAGGACGCCTCGGGCGCCGATGCGTCGACGACCGACTTCACGTTTGCCGTGAACCCCGGCAGCATTAGCAAGACCATCACGGGGTCAGGCGACACGGGTGTCTTCCCGATCACTCCGTTCGGCTCCGACTACACGGTCGCCGAGACGGCGCTCTCGAAGTGGGCGCTTACCAGCGCCTCGTGCAAGCTCGAGAACGGTAGCTCTGCGAACACAGGGCAGACCGGCAATACGCTGACCGGCGTCACGGTCCAGTCCGGAAAGATCACGACCTGCACGTTCACCAACACCGAGAAGAACCCGGCGTTGTCGATTTCGAAGAAGGCGACTGAGTCGGGCTTCAAGGCTCTCGGCGATGTCGTTCATTACACGATCGTGGCCAAGAACACGGGCAACGTGACGCTGCCTGTGGTGACGGTGACCGATTCGCAGGTCGACGATCTCGCCTGCCTGCCGGTCAACGGTTCGTCGTTGGCTCCGGGTGCGGAGATGAGCTGCACGGCGAGTCACACGATCACGCAGACGGATCTCAATGCCGGCAGCTTCTATAACCAGGCGTGCGTCGATGACGGTGCCGGGAATGCTGCGCAGGCCTGTGCCGACGTGACGACGACCGGTGAGAAGAACCCGGCGTTGTCGATTTCGAAGAAGGCGACTGAGTCGGGCTTCAAGGCTCTCGGCGATGTCGTTCATTACACGATCGTGGCCAAGAACACGGGCAACGTGACGCTGCCTGTGGTGACGGTGACCGATTCGCAGGTCGAC
>JBJMKB010000049.1:0-28949 GCA_045806045.1 Gaiellaceae bacterium
ACCGGTTGCCGACATCCTGGAACTGCGGAATGCCGACGTACTGCACACCGGGTAGGCCGGGCCGCTTGGTCGTGCCCGGGTTGTTGATCGGCGCTGCCTTCATCGCGGCGAGCGTCGTGTTGGCGAACGCCTTCGCGGCCGCCTGGTACTTCGGGAGCTTGTACGTCGAGAACCGGGTTCCCGGCGGAATCGACGCCCAGCCGCCCTTGGTCTTCGTGCCGGCGGCCTTGATGTACTGAGCGCTCGTCGCCCAGGAGATGTACTTCCAGGCGTCGGCCGGATCCGGCGAGCTCTTCGGGATGGCGAGAGCCCAGCTCCACAGCCAGCCCGAGGCCTTGGTCTTGTCGACCGGCGCGAAGGCGAAGCCGTTCTTGCCCTTGACCGGGCTGTCCTTCGCCTCGAGCAGGCCTGCGGCCACGGTCGCGTCGTACCACATGGCGACCTTACCGGCCTGGTACTGCGCAAGACACTCGTTGAAGCTCGAGTTGGCTGCGTCCTTCTCTCCGGACTTCTGGACGAGGTTCGCGTAGAAGTCGAGCGCCGTCTTGAAGGCCGGCTGATCCACTTGCGCCTTGTCCGGGGTTCCGTCGGCCTTCGCCGACCACCAGGTGCCGCCGAACGTGTTCAGCACCGTCGTGAATGCGGCACCGAGATCGCCCCAGCCGGGCTTGCCGCGGAGGCAGATGCCCGCCATGTTCGCCGAGTTGACCTTCGCGGCGGCCGCTGCGACCTGCTGCCACGTCGGGTGGAGCGGCATCGTCACGCCTGCCTTGGCGAGGACGTCCTTGCGGTACATCAGGAACGACGACTCGGCGTAGAACGGCGACGCGTAGAGCTTGCCCTTCGCCGAAAGACCGTTCCGGACTGCCGGGATCAGATCGCCGTAGTTGTACGACTTGTCGGCCTTGGCCTGCGGCGTCAGGTTCTTGAGCAGCCCCGCCGAGCCGAACTGCGGCGTTTCGTACATGCCGATCATGACTGCGTCGAACGCCTTGCCGCCGGAGCCGACGTCACGCGTCGTCACCTGACGCAGCTTGCCTTCGTCGAGGATCGTGTACTTGACCTTGATCCCCGTCTTCGCGGTGAAGAGCGAAGGCGTGAGCGACGCGATGTCCGTCATCTGGGGGTTCGCGACGATCGCGACGCTGATCGTCTTGGCGGTCGTCCCTCCCATCGCGGTGGCGGCGAGCGCCGCGACCACGAGGAGCCCCGCAACGAAGACCCCCACGAGCACCTTCACAGAGCGGCGTGAGCTCCCGTTCCGTGCTTCGAGCATTTGATGCCTCCTCCCGAGCTGATGTTGGCGGCGCGAGGCGCCAAATTCGTAGTGGGCGCGCAAGAGTGCGATGGGGGTGAAGATAACGTTGTCAACAAGGTCTTGTCAAGAGCACTCTCATGGCTATACGATCAGGTCGGCATTCACGAGGAAAGGTGAGATTTCGTTGTCAGGAAGAACTCCTGCAAGTACCCGGCGGCCCACGATGCAGGACGTCGCCGCGCTCGCAGGAGTGGCCCTGAAGACGGTCTCGCGGGTCGTCAACGAGGAGCCGGGGGTCAGCCCGGCGCTCGAGGAGCGGGTCCGGCGCGCGATCGAGCAGCTCAACTACCGGCGGGACGCGAACGCGTCGATGCTCCGGCGGCTCGGGGGGAAGACCCAGACGATCGGGCTCGTCCTCGAGGACGTCTCCAACCCGTTCTCCTCGGCGCTCCACCGTGCGATCGAGGACTTCGCCCGTGCGCGCAACGTGCTCGTGTTCGCGGGCAGCTGCGAGGAGGATGCGACGCGCGAGCGCGAGCTGATCGGTTCGTTCAACGACCGGCGCGTCGACGGGATCATCGTCGTGCCGGCGAGCCACGACCACCTCTATCTCTACGAAGAGCAGCGCGCCGGCACCGCGCTCGTCTTCGTCGACCGCCCGGCCGGGCATCTCGATGCCGACAGCGTCGTCTCCGACAATCTCGGCGGCTCCGTCCAGGCCGTCGAGCATCTGCTCGCTCATGGGCACAGCCGGATCGCGTTCCTCGGCGACCTGCTCTCGATCTCGACCGCGCACGACCGTTTGGAGGGTTACACCCGGGCGCTCCTTCGGGCGGGCCTGCCCCACGACCCCGCGCTCGTGCGGACCGGGCTGCGCGATCCCGAAGCGGCCGCGGCCGCCGTCGACGAGCTGCTCGCTCTGCCCGATCCACCGACGGCGCTCTTCACGAGCCAGAACCTGCTCACGATCGGCGGTGTGCGCGCTCTCCGCCGAGCGGGGCTCGAACGTCGCATCGCATTGATCGGCTTCGACGACGTCCCGCTCGCGGACATCGTCGAGCCCGGGCTCTCCGTCGTCGCGCAGGACGCGCAGGGGATCGGGCAGGCGGCGGCCGAGCTGCTCTTCCGGCGGCTGGACGGGGACGCGTCGCCGTCCGTGCACCACGCCATGCCCGTCGAGCTGATCGCCCGCGGCTCGGGCGAGATCGGCCCGATCGACGGCGTGGCGTGATCGTCGTCGGCGGCGAGGCACTCGTCGACCTCGTCGAGCAAGACGGTGTGCTCCATCCGGTCGCGGGCGGTGGGCCGTTCAACACCGCGGTCGCGCTCGGGCGGCTTGGTCTCGCAGTCGCGTATCTCGGGACGCTTTCCGGTGACGAGTACGGAGCGATGCTCGCCCAGCGGCTGGTCGACGCCGGCGTCGACGTATCGCTCGTTCGGTCGTCCGATGCGGCGACGCCGCTTGCCGTCGTCCGTCGCGGCGACGACGGAGCGAGCTCGTACGCCTTCTACTTGACGGGGACGTCGTTCGGCGACCTCCCGCCCGACGCGCTTCCTCCGCTGCCGGACGGCGCGTGGGCGATCCACGTCGGGACCCTGGCGCTCGCGGTCGACCCGCCGGCCGCCACATACGAAGCGCTGCTCGAGCGCGAGGCGGCGGAGCGGATCATCTTCCTCGACCCGAACGTCCGGCCGGCGGTCTTCGGCGATCCGGGCGTCTACCGCGAGCGCTTCGAACGGCTCGCCGGATTGGCGACGGTCGTCAAGCTCAGCGAGGACGATGCATCGTGGATCTACCCGGGACTCGAGCCGGAGGCCGTCCTCGACCGGGTTCTCGTCCTAGGCCCGCGGCTCGTGGCGCTGACACTCGGGCGAGACGGCGCGATCGCAGCCTCCGCCGACGGCCGTGCGCGCGTGCCGGCGATGCCCGTCATCGTCGTGGACACGGTGGGTGCGGGGGACAGTTTCGGTGCAGCGTTGCTCGCGGCGCTCTTCGAGCAGGGCGCGCTGAAGCCGGGAGCTCCGCGCCCGCTCGGCGACTCGCTCCTCGAGCACGCGCTGACCTATGCCGTCAGCGCCGCCGCGATCACGTGCACCCGAACGGGCGCCGTGCCACCGTCACGCGCGGAGATCGACGCGTGGATCGCGTCGCGCCGCCGGCCCGAGCTCGTTGAGCCCCAGACGCAGTAGTCTCCGCGGCGCGGAAAAGCGTTGAAATCACGTCTAGATAACGACGAGGTGTGGTAGGCTCCACATGTGACAACTGCCTTTGCCGATGAAGTCGTACGTGTCAAGGACGCCGGCCACCTCAGCGACACACTGATCGCAAGGGCGACGGGAGCGGCGCCGAGCACCGTGCGAGGCTGGTTGGCGCGTACGAGCTCCCCATCCGGAATCCGGGCGGAGCGTGTGGCCGAGCTTGCGGCTCTGGTCGCTCGTCTGGCACGGGTGATGGACGCGGACTACATCCCGGTGTGGTTGTCGAAGCCGATCGAAGCGCTCGACGACGAGAAGCCGCTCGACCTGATTGCCCGCGGTGACTACCGGTTCGTGTCAGCAGCCCTGCGCAACCTCGAGCACCCCGGCGCCGTCTAGCCACCATTGGCGCTTGACGTCGAGCGGAAGTCCGTCGCCGGGACATGGGTGAAGCACGCAGGTGCAGGCTTGAATCCGTTGCCTGTGCGAATCGATCCTCCCGACAATCGCTGGCAACGAGGGCACGTTGTCGACGCTATCTATCTCGCTGACAGCGCATCGACTGCATGGGCCGAGTGGTATCGCCATCTCGCCGAATACGGTCTCCCGCCGGAGGAGAGCCTTCCACGCGATCTGTGGGATTGGGCGGTCGATGTGGAGGTTGCGGATCTGACGACCGAAGCCCGACTCGCGCGTGTGGGACTTCCGCTGCCCACGCCCGGCCGAAGGACTTGGCCGCCATTTCAGGCTGTCGGCGAGCAGTTGTGGCGAGACGGTTGGCACGGCCTCGTCGCGCCGAGTGCGGCGCGTCCGTCCGGCCAGACCCTGTGCCTCTTCTGGCCAACCGGAACCTCAATCGAGGGAGCCGAACCGAAGCCGCCACCGAAACGCGTAGACGAGGTGCCCGTTCCGCCGAAGGGTATGACCACATGAGATCGAGGGGTAGCTCCGCGGCATTCGGATGACGCGCGCAGTCGCGAGCGCTGCGCGCGTCATCCGTAGCGCTCAACCGGCCGTTGCCCGATCCGCGTTCTCGATGAGCTTCACGAATCGCGTCGCGTAATGAGTGAAGCCCCCTGCGTGACTTGCATCGTCGAATTGGACGACCGTCGAGCCGGCGCGCTGGGCCATGAACCGCTGCAGGTCCGGGTCGATGACCCGGTCGGCGCCCGAGACGGCGTACCACGACGGAAGGCTGTGCCAGGCTCCAGGCCCGGACACGTCACCGAGGATCGCGAAGCTCGTCGGGTGCTGCGCGGCTCCCATCTCTGCGGCGAGCTTCGGGTTCAGATCCTGCGCGAAGTCGTCGCGGAAGAACTGAGGATCGATCGTGACGAACGGGAACGCCGGAGACAGCACCAGATGCCCGGGTGCCAGGAACGCCGGCGGGGCGTAGCCGACGTTCAACCCTGCGCTCGTTTCGCCCGCATCCGGAACGTACGCAGCCGTATAGACGAGCCCGACGACGTCTGTGCGCCCGAACGCCGCATTCGAGATCACGAACCCGCCGTACGAGTGACCCACGAGGATCTTCTTTCCGGGAATGGAATCGAGCGTCGCGCGGACGATCGACACGTCACCGGCCAACGACTCGAGGGCGAGCGCGGGCGTTGCCGTTTCGTATCCGTCCTTCTGCAGACCATCGACGACCCGTCCCCATCCCGCGGGCGATGCGAAGGCGCCGTGCACGAGCACCACGGTCGGGTTCCCGGTTGTCTGCGCGGCAGACGCCGGCACAACCGAACCTCCAGCGGCCAGCGCCGCGAGCGCCGCGACCGTGATCACTCCGAGAAGCAGCCGCGAGCGCGACGTCCTCGACTTCTTCACCGCTGTGCTCTTCATGCCGCCTTGCCTCCTTGTCGGGGTCGTGTCGAGCGTAGGAGCGCGCGCCGCATGGTCGCGTCTGCGAAGACACCGTCCTGCTGCAAGAAACTCGCAGTGTTGGGCGACGGTCACGCGGAGGGAGCATCCTGACCGCGCCGGCTCGCGATCACCTCGCGCGAGATGACCTTCAGCGCTCCGGCGAACGGGATTCCCAGGAGCGCTCCGACGACGCCGGCGAGCTGAGCACCAATTGCGACGCTGAGCAAGATCGCGATTGACGAGATCTTGACCGTCCGCTTGTAGACGACCGGTTGGAGCAGGTTGTTCTCGAGTTGCTGGTAGACCAGCATCGCGACGACGAAGATGACCGTCGCCCAGAGGCCGCGCGTGGCAAGTGCGACGGACGCGCCGATCACCGTTCCGATCGTCGCGCCGACAAGCGGGATCAGATCGAGCGCCGCGACGACGACTCCGATGGCAACTGCATATGGAACGGAGATCGCGAGCAGCACTGCCGTCGTGACCGTCCCGCAGACGACGCTGATCAGGAGGTTGCCGGTGACGTAGCCGCCCACCGCCCTCGCGACGCCGCTACCCGTGCGGCGCAGGCGTGCACGTGTGTCTTCCGGCGCGAGCTCGACGAGCGAGTCGAACGATTGGCGGCCGCCAAGCTGGACGAACAGCGTCAGGAACGCAACCGACAGGAGCGCGCCGACGGTTCGAAGGGCGGAGCCGAAGATGTTCCACACGGGGCCGGCGGTCGTCGCGATCCGGCCCGAGTCGATCGTCGCCCGGACGCGCTCGACGACGTGAAAGCGAGTCTCGAGGAAGCCGATGCGCCCGTTCTGATGAGTCAACTGGAGCAGGAGCCCAGGCGCGTCGCGGACGAGCCGTCGCGTTTCGTCGACGAGAGGCATCAGCAAGAGAACTGCAAAGCCGGTGAGCGCGAGGGCGATGAGCGTGAAGCTGACGGCGACGGCGCGTCCGCGGCGCAGACCGCGACGCTCGAACGACCGGACGAGCGGCTCGGCGGCCATCGCCAGGACGATGGCGACCGTCAGCTGAAGAAGGACCGCGCGGGCTGCGTAGACCACGGCGAGCAGCAGGACGCTCGCGACCACAACGCCGACGAACAGGACGATGGTGCGCGAAGTGACAGCCACGAGCACCGGCGCATCGCGAGGTCGCCCGGCAGGCTGGTGGCCGCGCACGGGACGCAGAGGGTCAGGCGCTGTGGACATCTCAGCCGCTGCGCAAGAGGAGCATGCTGACACCCTGCTCGGTAGGGCCGCGTTCGGGCATCGGCGAGTTCGCTGACCCGCTACGGGAAGTCATCGTGTGTTCTCGCAGCAGTTGCGCGTTCACACGGATGCCCGGCTCGTGCCACACGGCGAGCATTGGGGCACACCATCGGGGCCAAAGAGGAAGGACAGCGAGATGAGCAACGCCCTACCGGACGCAGCCCCGCCCGCGTACGTCGAGGAGCTCCTGCGCCACTTCGTCGACTTGCGCGACGGCACGCACGGCGGCGTGACTTCTCGAGCCGACAAGGAGCGTCTGTTCGCCGCAGCCGTCACGCTGCTCGCACCGGTCGCGCGGCAGGTGCTCGACGAGATCAACACGTATCTGCTGCTCGACACCGGGCAAGTGAATGAGACCGGCGTTCAACGGACGGGGGACGGCGTCGAGGCTTTTTGGTCGCTCTCGTGGCCGGAGCAGCAGGCGGCCCGCATCGGCCCGGTCGTGATCCGCGCCTACTACGGCGCGGCATTCGCGCATCCGCATCTGCGGAGCGCGACGGTCGGCGACTGGCCGCTCAACGTCTTCGACGAGCAGGAAGCCGCGGAAGAGCTGCCGACCTTGCGCGCGATGGCGGCGGCCGACATGCACAACCTCGTCTTTCAAATGGGCGGCGACATCCGGATCATTCCGGCCCTCGTCCTCTAGCTCGCGGCGCTCAACCCGAGCATGGCCGCGTGGAGCTGGCTGCGCGAGGTGATGCCGAGCTTCGGAAAGATCTGGCGCAGGTGGTATCCGACGGTCCTGTGCGAGATGTAGAGCTGCTGGCCGATCTCGCGGTTCGACAACCCGTCGGCCGCCAACCCCGCGATGTGCAGCTCCTGCGGCGTCAGCTGGTCCCGGGTTTCGGGCGCCCTGCGCCGGCTCGTCACGCCCGAGGCGCGGAGCTCTTGGCGAGCACGGTCGCCCCACGGTCCGGCCCCAAGTGCGTCGAATGTCTCGCGCGCGCTCCGCAGCGGGATGCGCGACTCGGCAACCCGCCGGCGGCGGCGAAGCCATGAACCGTGCGCCAGGAGAAGGCGTGCGCGCAGGAACGGCCAGTCGGTCGGATCGCCCGTGAGACCCGCGCGGAAGAGCTCCTCGGCCTCGTCGTCGTCGGCGAGCAGCGGCCGCGCGTAGGCGAGGCCCGCAAGGAGATACGGAAAGCCGGTGTCAGCGGCGAGTTGCTCGAGCTCCTCGAGGAGCGACAGCGCGTCGCCTCTCTGATCCGAGTTGGCGGCGGCCTCGGCGAGCTCGCCGACGAGCCAGCACCGGATGATCGGATGGTGGGCGACGTCGGTCGGATCGAAGATGCGTCGCAGCGCCCCGTAGGCCTCGGCATGCCGTCCGGCGGCCAGGTCGGCGACGCCGCGCGCCTGCTGCACGAGCGCAAGCATCGGCTTGAGCTGGGCGAACTGAGTGATCGCCGCTTCGCCCGTCGCCGCAAGCGCTTCCGTCGATTCGTCATTCCCCCGTACCGCGTCGAGCGTTGCCCGGGCCAGATCGGCCGAGATCGCCCAGCCCCCCTGGCCGGTCTCCCGCGCGAGCCTGGCGGCTTCGTCGGCGGCGGTGCAGCCGTGCTGCCACGTTCCGAGGTAGAACGAATTGAATGCGAAGGTCACGAGCGCGCGGGTCACGAGTCCCAGCCGGCCCTGGCCTCGCAGCACACCCGCCGCTGCCGAGGCACATTCAGTTGAACGCGCGAATTCTCCGACGGCCGATGCTGCCTGGCCGATCAGGAGCGTCTCTACCGGGTCGCCGGCTGGGTCGAGGGGGAAACGCCGGACGCTCCCAAGGACCACGCTCGCCCTCTCCACCGGCGCGGCGAGTGCGAGTACCGCCGTCACCCCTGGGCTCTCGCCCGCGGCCGCAAGTCGCTCGGCAGCAGCGACGACGATCTCCCGTTTCGCGTCATCCTGGCTCGACCAGTACATCGTGAGCGCGATCGTCAGGAGCGACGTCATCGCGATCTCCACTCGCCCCTCCAGTCTCAGTCGCTCGGCAGACTCGACGAAGGAGTCGATGTTCGCCGTCGCCCCCACAAAGCGCGTTTCGTCGTAGGTGTCGCGCAGCCACGACAGACGCAGCCAATCGTCGGACCCCAGGTCGAGGAGCTCCGCTGCTCGGAGGAGACGCATGGCAACGGGAGGGCGGCCGAGCTCGAACGCAAGTCCTGCCGCACGCACGAGCCGGCTACCACGAAGATCCGGACACTCGCTTAGCTCCACCGCGCGCTCGAGGGCGGCGATCGCGACGGCAGCTGCTCCGCGTGCGGCCGCGCGTTCCGCCGCGGCGTCCAGCTCGGCCGCTACTTCTTCATTCGGGCCGAGCGCCGCGGCGGCTCGGTGCCACACCTGGCGATCGGACTGACCGGCGAGCACGCTCGACAATGCCTCATGTGCGGCCTGGCGTTGCGACACGCTCGCGGCGTGGTAGATCGACGAGCGGACGAGCGGATGGCGAAACCGGATGCCTGTCCCGTCCAGTTCGACGAGCTGGGCGGCAACGGCCGGCGCGACGGCCTCGATCGAGACTCGGGTTTCTTCGACGACGCTGGCGGCGGCGAGGATCTCGTCCAGGACGCCCGCGTCGTCGACAGCCGCAACACGCAAGAGCGTCTGTGTGGCCGGAGGCAGTCCGGACGCTTGGGTCGCGAATGCGCGTTCGAGCTTGGCGGTCAGTGGCAGCGGGGAACCGAGCAACGCTGCCTCGCTCTCCCCGGGCCGCAAGCCGGCCGGCAACTCGACCAGCGCGAGCGGATTGCCTCCCGCCTCCGCGAGGACGCGTTGCCTTGGGGCCGCCTCGAGTCCGGGTGTGCGCGCGTCGAGGAGCGCTGCCGCAGCAGTCGTGTCGAGCGCGGGCAGCCGCAGCTCGGGCGAACCCGAATCGTCGAACGGCGTCTCATGTCCGTCGCGGATGGCGGCCAGCATGACCGCCTGTTCCGCTTGCAGCCGGCGGGCGACGAACGCCAGTACCGAGGAGCTCGCATCGTCGAGCCACTGCGCGTCATCGAGGGTCAAGAGAGCCGGCGACCGTGCCGCTGCGTCGCCGATCAGCTCGAGCGTCGCGAGCCCGACCAGGAACAGCTCGGCAGCGCCGTCGGCCGACATCCCGAACACGGTCAGCAATGCGTCGCGCTGACGGGCAGGGAGCCATTCGGCCAGCCCGAGGATCGGACGCAGCAGCTGATGCAGACCGCCGAATGGGAGGTGCGCTTCCGATTGCACCCCGACCGCGGACAGCACCTGGAGCTCGTGGCGCCGCGCGTGCGTCCCCGCTGCGCCGAGCAAAGCGGACTTCCCGATCCCCGGCGCTCCGCGTACGAGCAGGACCGCGCCACGATCTCGCACGCCGTCGAGCAGGCCCGCGATCAGCTCGAGCTCGGCCTCGCGCCCGTGCAGGTCGTCTGTGTGCGCGGCGTCGAGCCGGGGCTCGGGGGATTCCGGTGTACCTGCGTTCTGGCGCGTGCTCATGCAGCTCCCAACGCGGTTGCAATGTGATCGATACTGCCTGCGCAGCGGTGTCTGCGCCAGGGCAGAGACGACTGCAGTCGCAGCTTCGGGCTGTCGAACCGGTCACTCGACGGATGCCGTGCGACCTCGTGGGTTGTAGCTTCGTGCCACATCTGCTCTACGTAAGCCCCGCCTCGGGCGGTTCTGGCTCAGAGAGCCGAAGGAGCGTTCATGTCCTGTCGCACCGTCGACGGCACCCCCACAGACCACGATCTGAGGCTGCGGCCATGATCGCCGCGCTTCGAAACGACGAGGTTCTCGTCGACGAGCTCGGCGAGCTGGCGCGCGCCTACGCGGAGTCACAAGCTTTTGTCTGGTTGCTCGCGCACGAGCTCCGTACGCGGTTGAAGGCGACCGAGCGCGCACTTTCGTCAGCAGGCGAGGACGACCTCGACGTCGCCCGCAAGTCCACGCGGACAGTGCAGGACCTCGCCGAGACCCTGCTCGAGCTTGCGCGAGGGCAGGTCGGCGCCGCGGCTGATCCGGGCATCGCTGTCCGAAACGTGCTCGAGGACGTCAGCAACGAGGTCGAGCTTGCGCGCGCGGAGATCGTCGCCGGCGAGCTTCCGCCCATTGCTCTCCCACAGGGACTGCTCGAGACGGTGCTCCGGAACCTCGTCGTGAACGCACTCGAGGCGGGCGCAACGACCGTCGAGCTGTTCGGGCGAGCCGACGGCACGATCTGCGTCCGCGACGACGGGCCCGGCGTCGCCCCTGAGAAGGCGAGGAGGATCTTCGCCGTGTACTCGGGCAAGTTCGGCGGCGCGGGCCTCGGTCTGACGCTCTGCCGCGAGATCCTGCGCTGCCGCGGCGGCGATCTCTGGCTCGAGCCCCCGTCGACCTTCGCGTTCCGCGTCGGATGATCCGCGTCCTCGTCACCGACGATCACGCCGTCGTCCGGACGAGCGTCGCCGCGCTGCTCGAGCGCGAGAACGACATGACCGCCGTCGGCGAAGCGGGGACCGCGGATCAGGGCGTGAGCAAGGCGCGCGCGCTGCAGCCGGATGTCGTGCTGCTCGACGTCGTCATGCCGAGGAAGAGCGGCTTCGACGCATTGCCCGAGCTGCGCAAGGTCGCGCCGCAAGCGCGCGTGATCATGCTCTCGATGCAGACGAGCCCGAGCGCGATCAGACAGGCGCTGAACTCCGGAGCGGCCGGTTACCTCTCCAAGCACGCATCCGGGACCGACCTGCTCGATGCGATCCGCCGTGTCGCCTCAGGGTCGCGCTACGTCGACCCGGAGCTCGGGGGCGAGCTCGTGGTCTCCGACGCCGCGGCGCTTACGCAGGCGATCTCGGAGCGGGAGCGCGACGTCCTCTCTCTGCTCGCCTTCGGGTACACGAACCAGCAGATCGCTGGGATGCTCTACATCTCCGCGCGGACCGTCGACACGCACCGCGCTCACATCATGCAAAAGCTGGATCTGGCGACGCGGGCGGAGCTCGTCCTCTACGCCCTCGCCAACGGTCTCATCGGCCCGAGCTGAGTGGTCCCCGCCGGGCTACCAGGCCCCGCCGATCCGCGACTCGCGGGCTGACGGGGAAGGTGTGCTCTCCGCCGAGGACATCATCGACGGAGAGCGGCAGAGCTTGCCCGGCCGGTCACCGGACGCTGAAGTGCTGGAACATCACGGACTCGTGCGGCAAGCAGAAGGCCTTGTACGCACCCGCGACGAGCTTGAGCGTGAACGTCTTTGTTCCCTTGAACGGCACGGCGGTGAACGTCCAGGACTTGCCGTGCGGCCCGTCGAGCACGTAGTTGTGGATCGACGAGTCGTCGTGGACGACCACCGTGTACGTCCCGGCGGCCAGGTTCTTGACGGTCTTGCCGGCCGCCGTCGTGAGGTTGATCTTGTAGGCGTCGTTCTTGCCGACGGTCCCGATCAACGTCGGGTGCGCACCGGACTGCGCCGGCGCTCCCGCCACGAACAACGTCCCGAACATCGCGACCGTTGCTCCGATTCCAGCCAGACGACCGACGATCATGACTGCGACGTCTGCGGCTTCGTGGGAACGAACGCACGCTTCGCGGCGGACGCGAACAGGCGCTTGCCGCCGATCGCCACGCCAAGCTCGGAAACGCCGATGATCAGGGCGTACGCCGCGATCAAGCCGAGCAGCACGAGCGCGCCGTCACCGGGCTTCGCGAAGATCACGACGCCGAACAGAACCGAGATGACGCCCGTGAAGGCGAGCAGCAGGCTGTCGCTGCCGTCGAGCGGGAGCACGAACGCGCCACCGAATGCGATCAGGCCAAGCACGATCGCGTATGCGCCGATGACGTAGAGCAGTGCGAGCGCCGACATGCCGGTGTCGAGGAAGATGAGCACGCCGACCGCGATGCCTGCGACTCCGTACAGCGCGAGCCAGCCACGTCCGTAGGAGATTCCCCCGCCGATCGCGGCGCCGAGCTGCAGGATCCCCCGCGCAAAGGCGAAGGCCCCGAACACGAGCACCAGCGAGAAGAGGCTGATACCGGGCCAGACGACGATCACGACGCCGAGGGCGATCGAGAGGGCGCCGCTCAGACCGAGCGCCCACCGCACCTTCGTGAGTTGCGTTCCCACCATCTGCTCCGCCTGTTGGAACATGTTGCTCATCGTGCGACCTCCGTTTCGTTGACGCGCTCAATCTCGCTCCGAAGCCGTGAGGGCGAATCGGCGAGTGTCCTGAACGCATGCGCGAATTCCGCACGCACGGACGCAGCCCGTTGCGGAGTTACCGCAGTGGATCGGCGACCGACCCGATTCGCGAGCCGCTCGCGACCGTGACAGTCTGCGCATGGCTACTTCCACACAAAGGGTCGTGCTCGAATCGGACGCGCAAGCTGTGGCGGACGCGAGTGCCAGCCCACCGTTCATCTTCCAGCTCGGCCCCGAAGAGGGCCGTCACGCGCTCGACCAGGCCCAGAGCGGCTCCGTCGAAAAGCCCATGGTCGACCAGGTTGACGTCGCGGTTCCCGGCGGCCCGAACGGGGAGATCCCCGTACGGATCGTGCGCCCAGCGGGGTACGAGGGGCCGCTTCCCATCATCCTCTATGTCCACGGCGCCGGCTGGGTGTTCGGCGACAAGATCACCCATGACCGCCTCGTGCGGGAGCTCGCAGTCCTCGTCGGCGCGGCCGTCGTGTTTCCCGACTACCGGCGTGCGCCGGAGGCTCGCTATCCCTCGCAGATCGAGGAGTGCTGGACGGTCGCGCGCTGGATCGTCGAGCACGGGTCCGCGCACGATCTGGACTCGACCAGGATCGCGGTCGCCGGCGACAGCGTCGGCGGCAACATGACGGCCGCGCTGACGCTGCTTGCGAAGGAGCGCGGCGGTGTCGACTTCAGGGCGCAGGTGCTCTTCTATCCGGTGACGGACGCCGCGTTCGACACACCGTCCTACCACGAGTTCGCCGAGGGCTATGCGCTCCGTCGCGACGGCATGCAGTGGTTCTGGGACCAGTACACCTCGACGGACGAGCAGCGATCGGAGATCACGGCTTCGCCGCTGCGCGCGACGCTCGAGGAGCTCTCTGGCTTGCCGAAGGCGCTCGTGATCACGGGCGAAGCAGACGTGCTGCGGGACGAGGGCGAGGCGTACGCCGCCAAGCTCCGCGCCGCACGCGTCGATGTCACCGCCGTGCGCTACGGCGGGATCATCCACGACTTCATGATGCTCGACGGGCTCCGCGAGACGAACGCAGCTCGCGCCGCCCTCGCGCAGTCGACGTCCTTCCTTCGCAGCGCTCTCGGCACGGCGCCGGGATCGTGACGCAGCCTGTTGCCACTCCGCCGCCGGCGACGCGACGCCGGCGGCGGCCTGGCTGGAGGCTGACAATCTTCATCATCGGGCTCTTCGCGCTCAACTACTACGCGGGCACGCGCGCGACACAGACGCCGTCCCGCGTCCGCGTCCCCTACAGCCCCTTCTTCGTGCAGCAGGTGGGGAGGGCAAACGTCGCTCAGATCACGTCGAAGGGCACGGCCGTCCAGGGGACGTTTCGCAAGCCCACGTCGTATTCCGGCGCGAAGGCGACGACGCGATTCCAGACGGAGATCCCCACGTTCGCGGACACCAAGGCACTCTCACAGCTGCTGCAGCGCGAGCACGTCGTGGTCAACGCCGTCCCGCTCCAGACCGCGCTGCCGTGGTGGGAGAACATCCTGGTGAGCTTCGGGCCGACGCTGCTCTTTCTCGGCCTGCTCTTCTGGCTCATGCGGCGCGCCGGCAACGTCCAGAATCTGCTCGGCTCGTTCGGTCGCTCGAGCGCGCGGCGCTACCAGCGGTCGGCCGACCGCGTCACCTTCGCCGACGTCGCGGGCATCGACGAGGCGAAGGACGAGCTGTCGGAGGTTGTCGACTTCCTGCGCCGGCCCGAGAAGTACCGCAAGCTCGGGGCGCGCATCCCGCACGGTGTCCTGCTTGCAGGGCCGCCCGGCACGGGCAAGACGCTGCTCGCGCGCGCGGTCGCGGGAGAGGCGGACGTGCCGTTCTTCTCGATGTCCGCTTCGGAGTTCGTCGAGGCGATCGTCGGTGTCGGCGCATCGCGCGTCCGCGATCTTTTCAAGCAGGCGAAGGAAGCCGCACCGGCGATCGTCTTCATCGACGAGCTCGACGCGATCGGACGCTCTCGCTCGTCCGGCGTCGGCGGCTACAGCGGAGGCAACGACGAGCGCGAGCAGACGCTGAACCAGATCCTCACGGAGATGGACGGGTTCGATTCGTCGACGAGCGTGATCGTGGTCGGCGCGACTAACCGGCAGGACGTTCTCGATCAGGCACTGTTGCGGCCCGGACGGTTCGACCGGCGCGTCGCGGTGCAGCCGCCCGATCGCGACGGCCGCGAGAAGATTCTCCGCGTACACGTGCGCGGCTTGCCGCTGGCGACCGACGTCGATCTCGAACGCCTCGCCGCGACGACACCCGGGATGGTGGGCGCCGATCTCGCGAACCTGGCGAACGAAGCGGCGCTGCTCGCTGCGCGACGCAGTCATCCGGCTGTCGCCGAAGCCGATTTCACCGACGCGCTCGAGCGCATCATCCTCGGCGCCGAGCGGCGCATCATGATGAGCGCCGAGGATCGGCGCCGGACGGCTTACCACGAGGCGGGACATGCGCTCGCCGGCATGCTCACGGCGGGTGCCGATCCCGTTCGGAAGATCTCGATCATTCCGCGAGGGCTCGCGCTCGGGGTCACGTTCTCCGCGCCGGACGCCGACCGCTACAGCTATCGCGAGGAGGAGCTGCTCGCGAAGATCAAGGTCGCGCTGGGTGGCCGCGCCGCGGAGGAGACGGTCTTCGCGGAGCCCACGACGGGCGCGGAGTCGGACATCCAGCAGCTGACCGATCTTGCGCGCCACATGGTCACGCGCTGGGGGATGAGCGACGTGGTCGGTCCGATCGCCGTCGAGGGCGCGGACCGCCGGTCCCCGTTCGCGACGCCGGAATCGTCGCCGGCGACGCAGGAGATCGTCGATGCGGAGGTGCGCCGGATCGTCGACCGCGCGCATGGCGAGGTGAGCACGCTGCTGGGCGAGAACCGGGAAAAGCTCGACGCACTCGCGCAGGCGCTCCTCGAGCACGAGACGCTCGACGAGGCGGACGCCTACGCCGCGGCGGGAGTCGCGCACGAGGCGCGGGCGTACGGCCTCGAACGCGCTGCGTGATCGCCGCCGTTCAAGCCGCCGCTTGAGCCGCCGCTCAAGCCACGCGCAGGTGGCGATCGATGAGCTCGGCGGTGTGCAGCAGCCAGGCGTCGTCGAAGACGAGTGGCGTTTGCCCGCTCGCCGCGATCTCGTCCCAGACGACGAGCGCTGACCACGTCTCGAGCGCATAGAGGGCGCGCAGCGCTTCCGCGTGGCGGCTGATCAGCGCGGTGTCGTCCTCGCCGGGCCGGCGGGCGGCGAGCAACGGCTCCTCGACGATCTTCACCCGCCGCCCGGCGCAGGCAAACGCCGCAGCGTCTCGTGCGGCCGCCGACGGCCCCGACACGCAGAGGTCGATCGGCGCCCGTGCCGACCAGGCCGCCTGTGCGGCCGCGAGCGGCTCGCACCCGGTCACGAACAGATAGGAGCGGACGCGAGCGGGACGGAGGTCCTGCAGAAGACGCGTCATGTCGTGAGCTTCGTCGCGCGCCGACCCTCGCGAATCGGCGATGCGTCCCGTCGCGTGCGCGAAAGCCCCGATTCGCCCGCCGCGGCCATTTCCCGCATGCGCTCCGTGATCTCGCCGATGTCGGCGGCGCGGCGATCGCCGAGAGTGGTCCGATGTTCCCGCTTTCAGACGGCATGCCCGCGAAGGCATTCCCCTTCGTCAACATCGGTCTCGTCGTCGCGAACTTCGCGGTGTGGCTCTTCTACGAGCTGCCCGACCTGCCGCGCGCGATCTTTCACGCGTCGTTCTATCCGTGCACCGTCAACGGGTCGTGCAGAGGCCCGGAGTCGTGGGGCGTCAGCTGGATCACCGCGATGTTCCTGCACGGGAGCTGGGGACACATCCTCGGCAACATGATCTTCCTCGTGGTCTTCGGGAAGAACGTCGAGGACGCGTTCGGCCATGTGCGATATCTCGTCTTCTACTTCGCGGGCGGTCTGGTCGCGACGCTCGCCCAGACGACGATGACCCTGCTCGCAGGCACTCACGCCGAGGGGCGCGTGCCCAACCTCGGGGCGAGCGGTGCGATCGCAGCCGTTCTCGGTGCGTACTTCGTGCTCTACCCGAACTCGAAGGTGCTCGGCCTGATCGGCATCTTCCCGCTGCGCCTCTCGGCGTGGTTCTTCCTCGGCTTCTGGTTCCTCGAGCAACTGTACGAGGCGAACTTCGGGCTGTTCACGTCGAGGGCCAACGGTGGCGGCGTCGCGTTCTTCGCTCACGTCGGCGGCTTCCTCTTCGGCGCGCTCGTTGCATGGGCCCTCACCGGCTCCGGGCGCGTCGTCGCGGCTCGAGACACAGGGCTGTACTCGACCGCCTGAGGACTTTTCCGCACGCGGTCGGTTGCGGCGCCGATGCCCGCTCGGTGATCAGCGCCGATCATCGGACCAGCCGGTACGCATGCAGCGTCGTTGCTGCGTGGCCCGGGAAAACGAAAGGAGCACGGACATGTCGAACGACGAGCTGGCGCGGTACGTGAGCGACGAGCTCTTCTGGGAACCGAAGGTCGACAATGCCGCGATCGCCGTCGAGGCGGACGGCGGGGCCGTGACGCTTCGCGGAACCGTCGGCACGTTTCGCGAGAAGCGCGAGGCGAGGTCGGCGGCCGAGCGTGTCTACGGCGTCACGAGCGTGAGCAACGAGCTGCAGGTTCGGCTCATGAACGACCGCAAGCGCGCGGACGCGGAGCTCCGCGGCGACGTGCTGCAGGCGCTCATGCTCGACGGGCTCGTCCCGGACACCGTCGATGCGAAGGTGAGCGACGGCTCCGTCACGCTGACAGGGTCGGCGGAGTGGCAGTACCAGCGTGACGAGGCGGAGATGATCGCCGGCAACATGCTCGGCGTCGTCGACGTCTGGGACCAGATCGAGCTGACCAGCCCGACTCCGGATCCGGCCGACGTCAAGCGCGACATCAAAGAGGCGCTCAAGCGCAACGCGAAGCTCGACGCGGAAAGCCTCTCCGTCGACTCCAACAACGGGAAGGTCACGATCGAAGGCACCGTGAGCTCCTGGTCGGAGCACGACGACGCGGTTGCCGCGGCCTGGGCTGCTCCCGGCGTGAGGGCTGTCGACGATCGCATTCTCGTCGCGTACTGACGGCGAGGCCGGTGGCGGCGGTGCGGACGAGGGGGTCCGCACCGCCGCATCAGCTCGGTCGTGCGCGGTTCACGCAGCCGATCGGCCGAGACGCCGATGCCCGAGCGCCGGCGGCGCGGCAGCATCGTGAGCATGAACCGTCGCACGCTCTTCCTCGAGGCCGGCATCTGGATCCTCTTCTTCGCGCTCCTCGTGCCCGCGGGCGCCGTCGGATGGGCGATCGGCCGGTCGTCTGCGCACGGTAGGACGACGACGGTTCTCGCGGAGCGGACCGCGGCGTCGACGTGGCAGCTTCCGAACGGCGATCTGTCCAACACGCGCCGCGCCGCCGGCTCGTCGATCACGTCGGCGAACATCGCCAGCCTCGGCGTCGCGTGGACGATGCCGCTGACCGCGAGCAGCATCTACGGCTCCTTCGCCGCGAATCCGGTTGCGGACAAGAGCGGGAAGGTCTACCTCCAGGATCTCGAGTCCAACGTCTTCGCCGTGGATGGAAAGTCCGGGCGCGTCCTCTGGACGCACAAGTACAACTCGAAGGACATCGGCCCGAACGGCGTCACGTACGACGCGGGGAAGCTGTACGGCGCGACGGCGAAGTTCGCGTTCGCGCTCGACGCGACGACCGGCAAGGAGATCTGGCGGAACGCGCAGCTCGTCCCGCGCCTTCTCCAGCACAGCGGCGGTGAGCTCGCAAGCGGCTTCGGGATCGACATCCAGGCGCAGGTCGCGAACGGGACGGTCTACCTCGCCTCCGCGGCGCTCCTCGGCGGCGGCTTCGCGTACGCACTCGACGCCGCGACCGGGAAGCAGCGCTGGTCGTTCGACACCGTCACCGGGCCCGAGCAAGGCTCGATCATCGGCGGCGGCGCCTGGAACGCGCCTGCGGTCGCTCCCGACGGAACGGTCTACTTCGGGACCGGGAACATGTACCAGCCGGCGGCTGTCGGGCTTGCGCATCCCGGCAAGCGCCTCTACACCGACAGCACCGTGGCGCTCGACGGCAAGACCGGAAAGCTGCACTGGTACTACCAGGGCGTCCCGAACGACTTCCACGACTGGGACATGCAGCTGTCGCCGATCTACGCGACGGACGGGAAGCGCAACCTGATCGTCGACGCCGGGAAGATGGGCTACGTCTACGCGATGGATGCCGGCACCGGCCGGCTCGTCTGGAAGACCAAGGTCGGCATACACAACGGCCACGACCAGGACGGCGTCCGGTCGCTCCATCACCAGCTGAAGCTGAAGTTCCCTCTCACGGTGGAGCCGGGGATCGTCGGCGGCGTGGAGACGAACATGGCGATCGCCGACGGCGTGGTGTACGTGCCGGTCGCGAACCTCGCCTCGGTCTGGGACAAGCCGTCGACGGGCCTCGGGGGCGCGAACTTCGGCGAGGGCAAGGGCGAGCTGGTTGCGCTCGCGCTCGGCACGGGTCGCGTGCTCTGGGACACGAAGCTTCCGCAGATGCCCGACGGCGATGCGACCGTCGTCAACGACCTCGTGCTCACGACGACGTTCGACGGCTTCGTGCTCGCCTTCAACCGCTCGACCGGGGCAATCGTCTGGAAGCAGAAGCTGCCTGCCTTCACGAATGCCCCGATCGCGGTCGTCGGCGACACGCTGATCACCGCCGCGAGCTTCCCCGGCGGCAAGGGCCAGACGACGCAGGTCGTCGCATTCCGGCTCGGCGCGCACGGGAGCTTCTCGGACGGCACAGGGACCAACACGGCGACCGGCGGCACCGCGAGCAGCACTGTTAGCGGCGCCGCGGTCTTCGCTGCGAACTGCGCGTCGTGCCACACGCTGAAGGCGGCCCATGCGACCGGCGCAGCCGGGCCGAACCTGGATCAGCTCCGGCCGCCGGAGTCGGTCGTGGCGCGGCAGGTCACGAACGGGGGCGGCGGCATGCCCGCGTTCGGCGGCCGGCTCACGCAGGCACAGATCGCTGCGGTCGCGCACTACGTCGCCACGACGGCGGGCAAGTGACCGGCAAGGGAAGCTCGCATCCCGTCGGCGCCCACGTCGTCGACGGTGGGGTCAACTTCTCGGTGTGCGCCGAGAACGCGGCCGCGGTCGAGCTCCTGCTGTTCGACACGGCCGACGCGCCGGCGCCGGCACGGGTCGTGCCGCTGGTCCCCGACTTCCACTTCTGGCATGCGTTCGTACCGGGCGCCGCCGCGGGAACGGTGTATGCGTTCCGCGCGAGCGGTCCGAGTGGGGGGCCGTTCGGGTTCGATTCCGAGAAGGCGCTGCTCGACCCGTACGCGCGACGCGTTGCGACGGCGGTCTGGCGGCGCGACGCCGCAGTACGGCCCGGAGACAACACGGCGTGCTCGCTACGCGCGGAGGTCGTCGACGGCGCTCGCTACGACTGGGAGGGAGACACACCCCTTCGACGTCCGCTGGCGGACACGGTCGTCTACGAGCTGCACGTCGGCGGCTTCACGGCGTCGCCGACGTCGGGCGTCGCCCGGCCGGGGACGTTCGCAGGGCTCCAGGAGAAGATTCCGTACCTCGTCGATCTCGGCGTCACGGCCGTCGAGCTGCTGCCCGTCTTCCAGTTCGACCCGTCCGTTGGCGACTACTGGGGGTACAACCCGATCGCGCACTTCGCGCCGCACGACCGGTATGGCACGCCCGACGAGCTCCGCGACCTCGTCAAGGCCCTGCACCGCGCCGGGCTCGAGATCATCCTCGACGTCGTCTTCAACCACACCGGTGAAGGCGGAATGGGCGGGCCGACGATCAGTTTGCGCGGCCTCGGCAACGAGACCTACTACATGCACTCGCCGTCCGACCCCGCAGCTCTTGTCGACTTCTCGGGCACCGGCAACACGATGAACGTGAACGAGCCGCTGACGGCCAAGCTCGTCTTCGACTGCCTGCGCCACTGGGTCGAAGAGCTCCACGTCGACGGGTTTCGCTTCGATCTCGGCTCCGTGCTCACGCGCGCACCGGATGGCTCGGTGATGCAGTACCCGCCGATCGTCGAGCTGGCGGAGCTGGCGGACGAGCTCGCGGGCACGAAGTTGATCGCCGAGGCGTGGGACGCCGGCGGCCTGTACCAGGTCGGCGCGTTCCCGGGCCGCCGCTGGTCGGAATGGAACGGGCGTTTCCGCGACGACGTGCGCCGGTTCGTTCGGAACGAGCGGGGGCTCGTCGGCCTGATCGCGACGCGGATCGCTGGAAGCTCCGACCTCTATCAGCAGGCGCGGCGCTCACCGGTCTCGAGCGTCAACTTCGTGACGTGCCATGACGGCTTCACGCTCAACGACCTCGTGTCGTACAACGTCAAGCACAACGAAGCGAACGGCGAACAGGGCCGCGACGGCTCGAACGACAACCTGAGCTGGAACTGCGGCGTCGAGGGCGAGACGGACGACCCTGCGATCGAGCGCGCGCGCGTGCAGCAGATCAAGAACTTCGCCGTCATGCTGATGGTCTCGCAGGGCGTGCCGATGATCCTCGCGGGCGACGAGGCGCGGCGCACACAGCACGGGAACAACAACGCATACAACCAGGCGAACGAGATCTCATGGCTCGACTGGGACCTTGTCGGCGCGAACGACGAGTTGAGACGCTTCTGGCGGCTGCTGATCGCGTTCCGCAAGCGCCAGCCGGCGTTGCGGACCGGTTCATTCGGCGAGCTCGACATCCGCTGGCATGGCTGCGAGCTCGATGCGCCGGGCTGGAACGATCCGTCGTCGCGCGTACTCGCCTTCACCGTCGGTGGCGACGTGCACGTGATCCTGAACATGGACGACCGCGAGAACGGCTTCGAGCTGCCGCCGCTGCCCGCCGGCGGAGGTTGGCGCACGGCGTTCGACACGGCGTTGGCGTCACCCGGCGATGCGGCGGACGACGGAGACGAGCAGCAGCTTGCCGACGGCACGCGTTATCTCGCGGCCGCTCGCAGTGCTGTGATCCTCGTTTCATAATCGCTGCCAGATGACGAAGCGGCGACTCATCGCGCTCGCTATCGGCGTCGCGATCGCCGCCGCGACGTTCATCTTCGTGCTGCCGCGCATCGCGAACTACGGCGATGTGTGGCACGTGGTGCAACGCCTCACCTGGTGGCAGATCGCGATCCTGCTCGTCGCAACGGCGATCAATCTCGCGACGTACGCACTGCCGTGGATCGTCGCCCTGCCAGGGCTCGGCTTCCGCCGGGCGTTCGCATTGACGCAGGCGTCGACGGCAACGACATACATTGCTCCGGGCGGTGCGACCGTCGGCGTCGCGTTCTCGTACGCGATCCTGCGTGGCTGGGGCTTTCCTGCGGGTGCCGTCAGCGTTGCCGAAGCGGTGACGAGCATCTGGAACCAGTTCGCCCTGCTCGGCTTCCCCGTGCTCGCGCTCGTGCTGCTCGGCCTTCTGCACGAGTCGGATCCCGTCCTCCGAGTCGCTGCGGCGGTCGGCCTTGTCCTGCTGCTCGCTGCGGCGGGAGCATTCGCCGCGGCCCTCTCCACGCCGAAGGTCGCCCGTGC
This sequence comes from Gaiellaceae bacterium, assembly GCA_045806045.1. GTDB lineage: Bacteria > Actinomycetota > Thermoleophilia > Gaiellales > Gaiellaceae > PALSA-600. The sequence continues at coordinate 22,289 of JBJMKB010000049.1, forward strand.
CGTGGGCGGCCTCGTGACCCGAGCGGCGAACTGGGCGCTGCGGCATCTGAGGCGGAAGCCGGCGCGCTTCACGCCAGACTCGTTCGTGCGTTTCCGCGACCGCGCGGTCGGTTTGCTCAGCCGCCGCTGGCACATGCTCACCCTCGCGACGCTTGCCGGGCAGCTCTCCGTGTTCGTGCTGTTTCTGATCTCGCTCCGCGTCACGCACGTCTCCGCCGCCCAGGTGAACGGCGTCGAGGCGTTCGGCGCATGGTCGCTCGCTCGACTGGTCGGGTCCGTGCCGATCACGCCCGGAGGGATCGGAGTGGTCGAGGTCGGGCTCACGACCGCGCTCGTCGGCTTTGGCGGGGACGACGCACGCGTCGTCGCGGCGGTGCTGCTGTACCGGTTCCTGACGATCGTCCCGACGCTCGTCGTCGGGCTGATCGCGGCCGCGACGCGCGGGCGGCTCACGCCCGACCTCGCGAAGCCTGTCTAGCGACCTAGCGCCGCGCCAGGAGGAGCGCGACCAGACCGGTCCAGCCGGTCTGGTGCGACGCGCCGAGGCCCGCGCCCGTGTCCGCGTGGAAGTACTCGTGGTACGGGATGCCCTCGCGGAAGAGTGGATGGTCGGGCAGGCCCGCGTAGGAGCCGTCGACCGGGCGGTGCCCCGCCGCGTCGCGGGTGAAGATGGAGACAAGGCGCCGCGTGAGGTCGTCCGCCGCCTCGCTCAGCGTGACACGGTTTCCCGAGCCGGTCGGGAGCTCGACCGTGAGGCCGTCGCCGAGCGCGTGCCCGTAGCCGCGCAGCCCTTCGATCGCGAGGTAGTTGAGCGGGAACCAGATCGGCCCGCGCCAGTTCGAGTTCCCGCCGTACAACGCGGTCGTCGACTCCGCGGGCTCGTAGTCGACTCGCAGGGAAACACCGGCGACGGCGATCTCGAGCGGCTCGCGTTCGTGGAGACGAGACAAGGAACGCAGCCCGAACGGCGACAGGAACTCGGCCTCGGCGAAGATGCGAGCCGCGACGCGTTGCAGGCGATCCCGCGGCAGCAGCGACAGTACGCGCCGGCCCGTTTCGTCCCGCGCGATCGGCGCCGCCAGGTGCGGGTGCGCGCGCTCGAAGCGCTCGAGCGCTTGCGCGAGGCGCGGAAAACGCTCCAACTGGTCGAGCTCGATCGTGGAGATTGCGAGCAGCGGGATCAGCCCGACTGCCGAATGCACCCGCAGCGACGTCGAACTCCCGTCGGGCAGGAGCAGCCGGTCGTAGTAGAACCCGTCGTCCTCGTTCCACAGCTCGTCGATCGCGCCGGCAATCGTCGCGAAGTGCTCTGCGAACGCGATCGCGAGATCCTCGTAGACCGGGTCGTGCTCGGCCAGCACGAGCGAGATTCGAAGGAGGTCGAGGCAGTAGCGGGCCATCCAGCCAGTCGCGTCAGCCTGGTCGAGCGTCTCTCCCGGCGGGAGCACCGACCGGTCGATTGGGCTGATGTTGTCGAGCCCGAGGAACCCGCCGGAAAAGATGTCGTTGCCGTTGCGGTCCTTTCGGTCGACCCACCAGGCGAAGTTGAGCAGCAGCTTGTGCAACATGCGCTCGAGGAACTCGATGTCCCGCGATCCGTCGAGCTCGAAGACGCGCAGCGCCGCCGCTGCGTGGACCGGCGGGTTCGCGTCGGAGAAGTTCCACTCGTATGCGGGCACCTGCCCGCTCGGGTGCAGGAAGCGTTCGCCGAACAGGAGCAGCAGCTGCTGCTTCGCGAGCTCGGTATCGACCAGCGCGAGCGGAAGGGTATGGAACGCGAGATCCCAGGCGGCGAACCACGGGTACTCCCACGTGTCGGGCATCGAGATGACGTCCGCGCTGTCGACGTGCCGCCAGCTTGCGTTGCGTCCGCTTTGGCGGGCGGGAGGTGGGGGTGCCGTTTCGTCGTCACCCTCGAGCCACCGCTCGACGTCGTAGTTGAAGAACTGCTGCGACCAGATCATTCCCGCGAGCGCCTGGCGCAGCACGACGGCCGAGTCGGCCTCTGCGTCGAACTGCGCGTAGAACGTGTCGGCGTCGGCACGGCGCGCAGAGATTGTCCGCCGGTCGAAGGGCCGGGCGTCGGGGGCGAGTCGCAGGCCGAGCTCGGCGCGTTCGCCGGGCGCCACGGTGAGACGGTGGACGAACGCGGCCTTGGTCCCGATCTGCTCGGGGTTGACCGTCGCTGCGCTGTGGACGACATGGTCGCCGATACCATCCTTGGGAAACCGCGAGCCCGTCTCGTTCTCGCAGAAGAGCGCTTCGGCGCCGTCGTCCGTGGTCAGCACGTACGAGCCGAGCTCGTCGTGCGACGCGACGATCGCGCCGTCCTCGAACCGGAGCGCCGGCTTCCCCGCGGCGGTGCTCCACGACCATGTGTTTCGGAACCAGAGCGTCGGCAGAACCGTCAGCGTCGACTCGGACGCAGAGTGATTGTGCGCGGCGAGGTGGATGCAGATGTCGTCGGCCGCGGCCTTCGCGTAGGTGACGTCGATCACCCAGGCGCCCGCCTCGATCGCCCCCGTGTCGAGGAGCTCGAACTCGGGTTCGTTGCGTGACCGGCGGCCGTTCTCGGCGACCAGCTGCGTGTACGGGAACTCCCCCTGCGGATAGATGTAGCGCCACCTGAGCCAACTCGCATCGGGCAGCGCGTCGAGGTACCACCACAGCTCTTTCGCGTCCTCGCCGTGGTTGCCCTCGGTCCCGTCCAGCCCGAAGATTCGCTCCTTGAGGATGGGGTCGCGACCGTTCCAGAACGCGAACGCGAAGCAGAGGCGCTGTTCGATGTCGCAGATGCCGGCGAGTCCATCCTCACTCCAGCGATAGGCATGGGAGCGTGCGCGATCGTGGGTGACGTACCGCCACGCGTCGCCGTCGACGCTGTAGTCCTCGCGCACGGTCCCCCACGCGCGCTCGGCCAGATAGGGGCCCCAGAGGCGATCCATGGGCGCATCGTCGTCGCTGTCCCGCGCGTGTGCATCGGCGGTCATTGGGATCGGCCGCGGGAATCACGCAGCACGTCGGAGCCTCGACGGATGCGGCGAGTCGGCCCGGCGGGAATCATCGGCACATCGACCCAAGGAGGCTGGTGTGGACCGTGAACCGATTCTCATCTGTTACGACGGCTCGGAAGAGTCGGTGCGTGCGATCCATGCCGCGTCGATCACGCTGGCGGGACGGCGCGCCGTGGTTGTCGACATCGGCCCCGTGCTGACCGGCGCTGAAAGCTATGCAGCGATCGCGCCTGGTGTCGACGTCGCGATGCTGCAGCAGCTGAACCTTCAGAGCGCTCAGGAGCGGGCGAACGAAGGGGCCAAGGTCGCGCGGCGTGCGGGATTCGACGCCCAGACGCACGTCGAGCTCTCCGCGCCGACCTGGCAAGGCATCATCGACCTCGCCGGCGAGATCGACGCAGCGCTGATCGTCGTCGGCTCGCGCCGGCTCAACGGTGCGCGCGAGGCGTTCGAAGGGAGCGTGTCGCACCAGGTCACGAAGCACGCAAACTGCCCGGTGCTGGTCGTCCCGGCGCCGCGGGCGGACAATTAGCCCATCTGCATCTGAGTTGGGACACACGACGCACGCGGCGCGTCGTCACGCTCGCCACTTCGGGCGCCGCTTGCGTTGCATGGCGTCAGCTCTCGAGGCAGGGGCAAGGGCGCTTGGTGCGCCGCCTGCCACAGGACGCGCACCGGGGCGGCTCCTTGACGACCAGCATCTTCTTGCCGGCGCCGGCTCTGACCATCATCCAGGCGGCCGCAGCCGCGGAGATGAAGACGGTCGCCTGCTCGAACGTCAGCTGCACAGCTCGGGACCGGTTGCGTAGGCGAGCGGGTGGTTGAAGACGTCGAGGGCGCTCGAGGCGGTCACGTCGATCCGCTCCGTGCGGCCGCTCGTCGTGTCGGTCACGTTCACCCAGAGCCGGTTGGACCGGCGGGCCCAGAGCAGAACGACGTCCAGGTCGTGTGAGTGCCGGTCTGCGAGATCTACGATCTGGGAGTTCGTCTGCATCGTGGTCGAAGCCTCGCGCGAAACCTGGCGCGCGGCATCGGCCATGGCGCTGATCGCCTGCGGAAAGAGGCTGACGCTCGGCGGCACGCGTCCCGCCGGGCGGCGGTCAGTGCGCCGTTACGGCTCCGAGCGCCTGGATCGAGGGGACGAAGTAGTACGCGCCCGTCAACGGCTGGGTATAGCGCGTCAGCGCGTCGCGCACGCCGTTTGTGATCCCCGCCATGCTCTCGAGCATCGCAACGAGCGGGCGCTGTTCTGCGCTGAACCCGACGAACATCGTTCCGTGGTCGGTGACGGTGCCGTACGGCATGTTGCGGCGGAAGATCTTCCCGAACTCGTCCTGGTCGGTGCGGGCGACGTGCGAGTCCTCGGGCTTGTCGTCGAGCTCGATGCTCTCGTCCTTGGTGCGCCCGATCACCTGCTCCTGGGCTTCGGCCGGCAGCGCTTCCCACGCGGCCGCCTCGTGCTTCCACTTCTGCAGGAGCAGGACGGTGCCGCCGGCGCCCGGAGCTCCGTCCGGGACCGTGACGAGCTCTGCCGCCTCGATCAGCGTCGGGTTCTCGCTGCCGTCGATGAAGCCGGTGAGGTCGCGGTCGTGCCGGTACGGCCAGCTCGAGGTCTCCTCCGCCACCGATGCGAACCCCTCGAGCATCTCGATCGCCGCGCGCGCGGTGTCGAAGATCACGTCGTACGCGCTGCCGGACAACCAGAGCACGGCATCGTGCTGGGTGGCGGGCATCGAATACCCGTGCGGCCCAAGCAGGTCGGCGTCGAACCCCTGGAGGTCGTTGGGAGTGTCCTCCGGGGCGAGCTCACGCCACAGTTCCGGTCGAAAGCCCGCAACGAGGTTGACCCCACCCATCGTCGTCCGCGGCTCGCGCAGCGACGCAACCGCGTTCACCAGCTCGCTCCCTCCGGCGGACTCCCGCGCGTCGAGTTCGAGATACGCGTGCGAGGCGGTCCCGAGCGCGAAGATCCCCATCTGCGGCGTGCTCATCGTTCGACCTTAGACGAGCGCCGCCGCGTGGCGGCTGGACTTGTCCCGTGGCGTGGCGGAAGATCGACGGCACGCAGTTCGTTCGATCCTGCAAGTGGAGGTGACACGCCTGGAGCCGGTGCTGCGCGGCCGGAGCCGCGAGCTCGACGCGATCGAAGATCTCGTCGAGCACGTCGGCGAGCGTGGGGGTGCGCTCGTTCTCGTCGGCGAAGCCGGCATCGGCAAGTCGGCTCTGCTCGACGCGGCGCGGGATCTCGCAGCTACGCGGGGTGTGCGAACGCTGAGCACGATCGGAGTGGAGTCGGAGGCGCACCTTCCGTTCGCCGGTCTGCATCGATTGCTCGCCCCGACGCTCGAGCAGCTCGACCGCCTGCCGGCGCCGCAGCGCGCCGCAGTGCAGGCCGCCTTCGGACTGAGCGACGACGCCGCATCCGACTTCTTCCGGATCGCCCTCGGGGCGCTGGAGCTGCTCTCGGACGCCGCGGTCTCCTCGCCGTTGCTCCTCGTGGTCGAGGATGCGCAGTGGCTCGACCCGGCGACCTTCGACGTGCTCACCTTCATCGCCCGTCGCATCCAGATGGAGCCGATCGCCCTGCTTTTCGCGGTGCGAAGCGGCGTCGACGAGCGCATGGAGCCGGCCGACCTCCCGACCCTCGTCGTCGCCGGCTTGGATGAACTGGATGCCGCCGCGGTGCTCGACTGCAACGCGCCGAGCCTTTCGCCGGACCTCCGTCGGCGCGTTCTCGACGAATCGGCGGGCAACCCGCTGGCGCTTGCCGAACTGCCGAATGCGATCACCGAGGACTTCGTGCCTTCCCCCACTGCGCCGCTTCCGCTCACCGCGCGCCTCGAGAAGGCGTTCGCGGTTCGCAGCGCCGAGCTCCCGCTGGAGACGCAGCAGCTCGTGCTCGTTGCGGCGCTCGACGACGGCGGAGGCGTTCGCGAGGTGCTCCGTGCAATGTCGCTCCTCGTCGACCACGACGTGACGTTCGCAGAGCTCTCGAGTGCGGAGGTTGGCCGGCTCGTCGCCCTGGATCCGACCGGTTTGCGCTTCCGCCATCCGCTCGTGCGCTCCGCGATCTATCAGCAGGCGTCGAGCGCAGAGCGGCGCGCCGCGCATGCGGCGCTGGCGATCGCCTACGCCGACGACCCGGACCGGAGCGTATGGCATCGCGCGGCCGCCGCTGAGGCACCCGACGACGAGGTATCCGTTCGTCTCGAAGAGGCAGCTCAGAGAGCGCTGCGGCGTGGCGCGCCCGGCGTCGCCGCGTGGGGCCTGACGCGCGCTGCCGACCTGGTCGCAGATTCGAGCAAGCGGGGCGACCTGCTCATCCGCGCCGGCGAGCTCCACTTCATGTTCGGCGGAGCCGAGGTGACCACTCGGCTTCTTCGTGAGGCGCAACTCCTGGATCTCGATCCACTCGAGCGCATGAGGATCGCGTTCATCCTCGAAATCGGCGACCGGCAGCGCTGGTCGGGTGCAGAAAGCGTCCCGGGCTTCGTGCAGATCGCCCAGCAGTCGGCCGACGCGGGCGACGTCGGCGGCGCGCTGCATGCGCTGACCACGGTTTCCTTGCGCTGCTGGTGGAGCAACCCGGATCAGGAGACCCGAGACCGCGTGGTCTCGGCGGCCGAGAGCCTGTCGGTGGCGGCGGA
>JBJMKB010000050.1:0-35960 GCA_045806045.1 Gaiellaceae bacterium
CCCTCCTTCGCCGCGACGATGATCGCGCGCGACAGCTTCGAGAAGAGCTTGCCGCGCTTCGCGTCGGCCGCGCCCTTCTTGTGCTTGATCGACGACCACTTGCTATGCCCGGACAAGCTGTGCCTCCTCGCGAACCGTTTCCAGGAATCTCTCGTGCAACCGCGTGTCGTCCGTCAGCTCCGGGTGGAACGCGGCGACGAGGAACTTCCCCTCGCGCGCGAGCACCGGCCGGCCGTCGACCTCGGCGAGCACCTCGACGTGCGGGCCGACGTCCTCCACCCACGGCGCGCGGATGAAGACGGCGTGCACCGGCGAGTCGACGCCGCTCACGTCCAGGTCCGTCTCGAACGATGCGACCTGCCGCCCGAACGCGTTGCGGCGCACGGCGAGGTCGACGAGACCGAGATGGTTGCGGTCGAGGACGATCATCCCGGCGCAGGTCCCGAACACGGGCCGGTCGAACGCGCGGATCGCGTCGTCGAGGCCGTACAGGCGCATCAGCCGCATGAAGGTCGTCGACTCGCCTCCCGGGATCACGAGGCCGTCGAGCCCGGCCAGCTGCTCGGGCTTGCGCACCTCGACCGCGTCGGCGCCCAGCCCGCGCAGCATCTGCACGTGCTCGCGAAAGTTCCCCTGGACTGCGAGAACGCCGATCCGAAGCGGCTCCATGTCCCCATGGTATCGAGCGATTTTCAGCTTCCGGACGCGACGTAGCCGCCGTCGGCCCGCTCGGCGCGCCCTTCGCGGACGAGGCGCTCGAGGTGCGCCAGCGCCTCGGCGGTGGCGAACCGGCGTAGCGTCACCGAGAGGTCGGAGTCGAGGAGCGCGAGCGAGACGTCGTATGCGTTCAGGGGGCGGCCGTTCAGCGCAGCTTCGGTGCGCTCGAGCCGGTCGACGTGGTGCGCCCGGATCTCGCGCGCCCGCGCTGCCGGATCGACAACCGGCTCCTTGTGCCCGGAGTAGGCGACGCGCGGCGCGAGCTCCTCGATGCGCGCGAGCGTCTCGAGGTAGTCGCCGAGCGGGTCCGGCCGCGAGTTCGGATAGAGCCCGATCGCCGGCGTGATCCCCTGGAGGATCGTGTCGCCCGCGATCATGACGCCGTCGCGGATCAGGACGATGTGGCCGTCTGCGTGCCCGCGCAGGACCTCGACGCGCCAGCCGTCGATCTCGTCGCCCGCGTCGATCGGCTGCGGCCCCTCGAACCAGTGGACGGCCGCGATGAGCGCGGCGGACTCGTCCGCGATTCCCTGCACGAACGATGCGGGCATGCCCTGCGCCGTCCAGTACGCGACGAATGCGGCCGGATCGCGCCGGCCCCAGGCGCTCACGCATTGCTCGTAGTCCTCGCGCCCCTGTGACACCGGCGCACCGGTCACCTCCTGCACGTCGCGCGCGCCGCCGACGTGGTCGGGGTGCATGTGCGTGACGACGATCCGCTCGACCGGCGCGTCGAGCTCGTCGAGCACCGGGCGCCATTTCGCCTCCGGATCGCGGGTGCCGAGACCGGTGTCGACCAGGATCCAGCCGCCGTTCGACGACCGTAGGAAGTAGCAGTGCACATGGTCGATGCCGAACGGGAGCGAGAACGTCACTCGACGCACACCCTGTTCGACCTCGACCATGCATGAGAAGCTAGCGCCCCCGATGGCCGCGCTGCTCGAGCTCGAGGACGTCACTGCCCGCTACGGCCCGATCACCGCGCTCCACGGCATTTCGCTGACGGTGGACGAGGGAGAGATCGTCGCGCTTCTGGGTGCGAACGGCGCGGGCAAGACGACGACGCTGCGCGCGGTCTCGGGAATGGTGCGGCGCACGGGCTCCATCGTCGTCGGTGGAAGGAGGCTCGGCCGCGTGCCCCCCGAAGGCGTCGCGCGTGCCGGCGTCGCGCACGTACCCGAGGGACGCGGGATCTTCGCCGAGCTGACGGTCTGGGAGAACCTGCGCATGGGCGCCTACACGACGCGGGGGCGCCCCGAGTTCCGCATGGTGCTCGACTACTTCCCGTGGCTCGAGTCGCGCCGCAGCCAGCAGGCCGGCACCCTGTCGGGCGGAGAGCAGCAGATGCTCGCGCTCGCGCGCGCGTTCGTGCAGCGCCCGCGCCTGCTGATGCTCGACGAGCCGTCGCTCGGCCTGGCGCCGCTCGTGACGCGCGAGGTGTTCCGCGTCGTCACCGATCTCAACCGGAAGGAAGGGCTCGCCGTGCTGGTCGTCGAGCAGAACGCGGCGATCGCGCTCGAAGGCGCCTCGCGTGCGTATGTCCTCGAAACCGGGCGCGTCGCCGTCTCGGGCGACGCCGACGAGCTTCGGTCGAACGACGCCGTGCGCTCGGCGTACCTCGGCTACTGACGAGCGCGATGCAGCAGTTCTTCCAGACGCTCACGACCGGCCTCTCCGACGGAGCGATCTACGGTTCGCTCGCACTCGCGCTCGTCCTGATCTACAAGGCCACCGAGGTGATCAACTTCGCGCAGGGCGAGATGGCGATGTTCACGACGTACATCGCCTGGTCGCTGATCACCCATCACGGGTTCTCGTTCTGGGAAGCGTTCTTCGTCACGTTGCTGATCGCGTTCATCGGCGGCCTCGCGTTGCAGCGAACGGTAATCCGCCCGCTCGAGCGCGCGAGCGTGCTGACGGTCGTGATGGCGACGATCGCGCTGCTCGTGATCCTCAACGGCCTCGCGGCGTGGATCTGGTCGCCGCAGCTGCAGTTCTTCCCGAGCCCCTTCCCCACGACGTCGTGGGTCGTCGGCGGCGTGCACATCTCGAAGCAGGACGTCGGCACGTTCGGCGTCGTGATCGCGTGCCTCGTTGTCTTGTGGCTGTTCTTCCGCTTCACCAAGCTCGGCCTCGCGATGCGCGCCGGCGCGCTCAACCCGGCCGCCGCACGGCTGCTCGGCGTTCGCACGTCGTGGATGCTCGCCCTCGGCTGGGGCTTCGCCGCGGCGCTCGGCGCGGTCAGCGGAATGATGGTCGCGCCGACCGTCTTCCTGACGCCGAACATGATGCAAGCGGTCCTGATCTACGCCTTCGCAGCGGCCGTGCTCGGCGGCCTCGAGAGCCCCGTCGGCGCGGTCGCCGGCGGGATCGCGCTCGGCGTGATGCTGAACATGCTCGGGACCTACGTGCACCCGGTGACGTCGGAGCTACGGCTTCCGGTCGCACTCGGGATCTTGCTCGTCGTGCTGCTCGTCAAGCCGGCCGGGCTCTTCGGCCGGGTCGTCGTGAGGCGCGTGTGAGACGGTTCGCCGGCACCGTCGGCTTCGCGCTTCTCGTCGTCGCCGTCGTCATCTCGCCGTTTCTCACGTCGAACTACCGCTCGTACCAGCTCGCGTTCGTGGCCATCTACCTGATCGCGCTCTGCGGACTCGACATCCTCACCGGCTTCACCGGCCAGATCTCGCTCGGCCACGGCGCGTTCATGGGGATCGGCGCGTATACGACCACGATCCTCGTCGTCGACCATGGGTGGCGGGATCTCTGGACGATTCCCGTCGCGGGCGTCGTCGCAGGCCTGGTCGGGATCGCGTTCGGCCTTCCGGCGACGCGATTCGCCGGTCCGTACCTCGCGCTTGCGACGTTCGCGATCCCGCTGTCGTTCATCGGCATCCTCAAGCGCTTCCCGCACTTCACCGGCGGGAACGTCGGAAAGAACCTGCCGCAGCTGCACTCGGAGCTCGGCTGGCGCACGAACCCGTCGATCTGGTTCTACGTCGTGACCTGGACGGTTGCGCTCGTGATGTTCGCCCTCGCCTACCTGATCGTGCGCGGCCGCTTCGGCCGCGCATTGCGCGCCGTCCGCGACAGCGAGATCGCCTCGACGGCGAACGGCCTTTCGACCGCAGCGGTCAAGACGGCCGCGTTCGGGATCTCCGCGTTCTTCTGCGGAGTCGCCGGCGCGCTCTACGGGATCGGAATCACCTACGTGAACCCCGACACCTTCCCGATCGACCTCTCGATCCTGCTGATCGTCGGCATCGTGGTGGGCGGGGCCGGGTCGCTCTACGGGATGGTGTTCGGCGCGCTGTTCGTGGAGTTCATCCGGATCAGCTGGGGACCGAGCATCCTCCACCTGGTCAGCAGGGTGCATCACGTCGACACGCACGCCCCTGGATCCGGGCTCGTCGTCTACGGGGTCGTGCTCCTGCTCGTGCTCTACGTCGCGCCGTCCGGCTTCGCGGGGGTCGTGCGCCGGCTGACCGCGGGCGGGCGGGGCGTTCCGGCGTGGGCGAAGCCGCGCTCGCCGACTCCCGCCGATCCGGCGACAGGCGCCGAAGGCCCGTGAGATCCGGTTTCGTCCTGGATCCGAACCTTCGTATAGTCGGTTGTCACGACCGCCCCCCAGGTCACTCCGCAAAAGGAGAAAACGCATGAGAAAGACGTTCCTGCTGATCGCCGTGGCCCTCGCGGCCTCCACGATCGTCGTCATGACAGCCGGTGCGACGTCGACGGCGACGCCGGGCGTTACCGCCACCTCGATCCTGCTCGAGGGGACGTATCCGCTTAGCGGCCCCGCTTCGGGGTACGCGCCGATCCCCGTCGGAATGGATGCCTACTTCTCGTACATCAACGCGCACGGTGGCGTGAATGGACGGAAGATCAACTGGCACTACGAGGACGACGGTTACAACCCGGCGAACACCGTGCAGATCACGCACAAGTTCGTCGAGCAGGACCACGCGTTCGCGCTGGTCGGCGGACTCGGCACCGAGCCGCAGCTCGCAGTGCGGCAGTACCTGAACGACAACAAGGTTCCGCAGCTCTTCGTCGCGACGGGAGCCACGACCTTCGACCGCGACTTCGGGACGTACCCGTGGACGATCGGCTGGCAGCCGGACTACGAAGCCGAAGGGTCGATCTACGGCAAGTACGTCGTGAAGAACCTCTCGACCGCGAAGCTCGGCGTTCTGTACCAGAACGACGACTACGGGAACGACTATCTGCGCGGTCTCAAGGCCGGCCTCGGCAAGGCGCATGCTTCGATGATCATCAGCGCCCAGCCGTACGACCTGAGCGCCACCACGCCTCCCGCGACGCAGGTGGCGAGGCTGAAGGCGTCGGGCGCCGACACGCTGGTGCTCCTCGCGACGCCGACGCCGACGATCCAGGCGTACGTCATCTCGACGAAGCTCGGCTGGCATCCCGCGCACGTGATCACGAACTCGGTCTCCGCGACCGACGCGTTCCTCACGATCGCCGCGAAGAGCGGTTCCGACAACGTCGAGGGCACGCTCAGCGTCGGCTACACGCTCGACCCGTCGAACCCGATCTACAACAAGCAGCCGGGCATGAAGCTCTACCGCACGATCATGGCGAAGTACGCGCCGAAGGCGAATGCCAACGACGGGCTCAACCTCTACGGCGTCGCCAAGGCGTGGACGACCGTGAAGGTGCTGCAGGCCGCGGGCAAGAACCTGACGCGCGCAGGCGTGATGGCGGCGGCCCGCAAGATGGCGTTCACCCCGGGTAAGAAGAACGCGAACCCGTTCCTCCTCCCGGGCGTGAGCACGTTCACCAGGGGGACGTTCCAGTTCCCGATCTCCCAGGTCACGCTGATCCAGTACCAGAACCACGTCTTCAAGCCGCAAGGCTCGTTGATCGCCGGCCGCGGCGCCCTCCGCTAGCCCGGCACGGATCGCAGCTCGAAAGGGCCGGCCTGCATGTGAGATGCAGTGCCGGCCCTTTTCGTTCGGGCAAGATGCGGCCATGCCAGAAGCCGTGATCGTCTCAACCGCGCGCACGCCGATCGGCCGTGCCGCCAAGGGCTCGCTCGTCGATGCCCGTCCCGACGACCTCGCCGCGTTCGCGATCCGCTCCGCGCTCGCGAAGGTCCCCGAGCTGCCGCCGGAGGAGATCGTCGACGTGATGCTCGGCTGCGGCTTCCCGCAGGAGAAGCAGGGCATGAACCTCGCGCGCCGGGCGGCGCTCCTCGCGGAGCTGCCGGAGACGGTGCCGGGCACGACCGTCAACCGCTTCTGCGCCTCTTCGCTGCAGACGATCCGCATGGCGTTCCACGCGATCCGCGCAGGCGAGGGCGAGGCGTTCGTCGCCGCGGGCGTGGAATCGATCTCGCAGGTCAACGGCTACCCGAAGTCCGAGGAGGAGATCCACCCTGCGCTCTTCGGCGATGACGCGCCGATCGCGAACGTCTACATCCCGATGGGGCTCACCGCCGAGAACGTCGCCGAGCGCTGGGACGTCTCGCGCGAGGACATGGACCTCTTCGCGCAGCAGTCGCAGGAGCGCGCGGTGGCCGCGCAGGACTCCGGCTTCTTCGCGCGCGAGATCACGCCGTACGAGGGCGTCGAGCTCGACGACGGCCCGCGGCGGTCGTCGACGCTGGAGAAGCTGCAGTCGCTCGAGCCGGCGTTCAAGCCGGGCGGACGCGTCACCGCGGGGAATGCGTGCCCGCTGAACGACGGCGCGGCGGCGGTGATCGTCATGTCGGCCGATCGGGCGAGCGAGCTCGGGATCACGCCGCGCGCGCGGATCATCGCCTCGTCGGTCTCCGGCGTCGAGCCGGAGATCATGGGCGTCGGCCCGATCGAGGCGGTGCGCAAGGTGCTCGCGCAGGCGGATATGACGATCGGCGACGTCGACGTGATGGAGCTGAACGAGGCGTTCGCCGCGCAGGTGCTGCCCGTGTGCCGCGAGGTCGGCGTCGATCCGTTCAGCGACAAGCTGAACCCGCACGGCGGCGCGATCGCCCTCGGCCATCCGTACGGCATGACGGGCGCCCGCATCATGGGCACGCTGCTCAACGACCTCGAGACGATGGATCGGACGATCGGCCTCGAGACGATGTGCGTCGGCGGCGGCCAGGGAATGGCCATGCTCGTCGAGCGCCTCCGCTGAACGCCCTCGCGCTCGTCCTCGCGCTGGGCTCGTCCGTCGTCTGGGGCGCGGCCGACTTCGCCGGCGGTTCGCTGACGAAGCGGCTGCCGGCGTTCGCCGTCACGGTCGTCTCGCAAGCCGCGGGGTTCGTCGCCCTGCTGGTTGCGGTCGCCGTGCGCGGGGAGATCGGCTGGCGGTCGTTCGCCCTCGGACTGCTCGCGGGCGTCGGCGGGGGCGCGGGACTGGCGGCGTTCTACCGCGCGCTCTCGCTCGGCACGATGAGCGTCGTCTCGCCGGTCGTCGCCTGCGGCGCGGTGGTGCCGTTCGCGATCGCGCTCGCGACGGGCGAGCGTCCGGCCGTCGTCGCGCTGGTCGGCGCCGCCGCCGCGCTCGGCGGCGCGGTGCTCGCGTCGCTCGAGGAGCGCCGGAGCGAGTCGCCGGACCGGGCACGTGCGATCGCCCTCGCGGTCGTCGCGGCGCTCGCGCTCGGTCTGTTCGTCTACTTCCTCGGGCTCGGCTCACGCGAAGGCGACGCGCTGTCGACCCTCGTGGGCGCCCGCGTCGGCTCGCTCTCGTTTCTGTTCGCCGTGGCGGCGGCGACACGCTCGACGCTGCGCGTGCCACGCGGATCGCTCGCCGCCGTCGTGCTGGTCGGTCTCGCGGACGTCTCGGCGAATGCGCTGTTCGCGTTCGCGAGCGGCCACGGCCTCCTCGCCCTCGTCGCGGTGCTCGGCTCGCTGTATCCGGTGATGACCGTGCTGCTGGCGCACGTGCTCCTCGGCGAGCGGCTCACGCGCACGCAGAAGCTCGGGGTCGCGGTCGCCCTGACCGGCGTCGCGGCGATCGCCGCCGGCTGACCGCAGATCTGTCCAGCGTTCCGCGAAGCCGACGCCAGCAAGCGAAGACGATGACCACACTTCGGAACCGGCCGATACCGCAGTCCGCGTCATCGACGTCCAGAACGGCGTCGTACGGGAAGCTCACGCGCGCGGGCAAACCGTCGTGAACGTGTTGCACTTCCAACACCTTGCTCCGAGCACGGGCCATGTCTCGAGAAGCCAGTGGGCGCTGGCGTGCGAACCGAGGCGCCGAGCGGACTGCAGCAGTCGGTGGATCGTCGGTGGCAGTTCTGTCACCGTGCTCGGAGGTCGAGAGATGTCTCGGAGAGGCTAGGCGCTTTCGTCCAGCCACGCTTTTAGCTCCGACCAGAGGTGCTCCATCGTCGTCGTGCGCGCGGGATGGAGCGGGTCGTAGGCGATGTAGTTGACGGTGCGCACGATCCACTCGCCGTCGGGGCCGAGGTCGAGCACGTTGATACACGCGGGCGCCTGCTCGAACGTGCCGAAGTACGCCCGGCCGCCGGCGAGCGCGTGCGAGAGCAGGATGCGATTGACGCCGCCGTGGAAGACTGCGAGCGCCGTCTCCCACTCTTCGGCGACGAGCCGCTCGAACGCCGGCAGCACCCGGTCGAGCGCTTCCCCGAGGGACTCGCCGCCGAGAAAGCGCTGCCCCTCGTCACGCACCTGCAGTGCACGGACGAAGAGTTGCTCGAGCTCGTCGACCGGGATGCCGTCGAGGCGCCCGCCGCGCCACTCTGCGAACTCCGGCCACTGCTCGGGCTCGCGCCCGGGCACGACTACAGCCGCCGTCTCGACCGTCCGAGGGAGGTTGCTCGTGACGACCAAATCGAAGTCCACACCGTCGAGCGCCCGGTGGGCCGCGTCCGCTTGTTCGAGCCCGCGCTCCGTCAGGCGCACGACCTCCGGATCGCGCTCCCCGACGTAGGAGACCTCCGCGTGCCGCATCAGGTAGAGCCGCCTCCGCACCGCGCGTAGCATCGCAGCGTGCTCGCGCCACTGATCGTCGAGGAGAACGTCGAGGCCTTCCTCGACGCGCACGGTCTCGGCTCTGGCCCGATCGCGGTCAGCCGGATCGGGGACGGCGGCGGCTCGAACTTCACCTTCCTGATCGAGCGCGGGAACGAACGGTTCGTGCTGCGCCGGCCGCCCAGACCGCCGTTGCCGCCGTCGGCACACGACATGGTGCGCGAGGCGGGCCTGCAGAACGCGATCCGCGCGGCCGGGTTCACACGCCTTGCGGAGATCGTGGCCGTCTGCGAGGACGAGAGCGTGATCGGCGTGCCGTTCTACGTCATGCGCTTCCTGGAAGGAACCGTGGTGACGCAAGAGCTGCCGCCCGGATTGGAGAGCGAGCCTGCGCGCCATCAGCTCGGGATCGACCTCGTCGATACGCTCGTCGAGATCCACGCAGCGCGCGGTTCCGAGCTCGCCGCGTTCGCGCGACGTGGCAGCTACCTCGACCGGCAGATGAAGCGCTTCGCGCAACTCTGGGAGATCAACCAGACGCGCGAGATCGCTGCGGTCGACGCGGTCGGGCGCTACCTCGCGGCGAACATCCCGGCTCCGCTCGAGCCGACGGTCGTTCATGGCGACTACCGCCTCGGGAACATGATGGTCGCGCCGAACGACCCTACGCGGATCCTCGCCGTCCTCGACTGGGAGATGGGCGCGATCGGCGACCCGCGCGCCGACGTCGGCTACCTGCTCGCGACCTACAGCGAGCCGAACGGCCGCGTGTCCGCGCTCGGGTCGTCACCCGTAACGGCGGAGCCCGGCTTCCCGTCGCGCGCCCAGCTGGTCGAGCGCTACGCCGAGCGCAGCGGCCGCGAGGTTGAGCCGCTCGCCTGGTTCGAGGCGCTCGCGCTCTGGAAGGCCGCCGTCTTCTGCGAAGCGATCTACGGCCGCTACGTTCGCGGCGAGCTCGGCGAAGAGGACACGCGGGCCGCGATCTTCGAGCACGCCGTGCCGCTCCTCGCCGAGACGGCGCTCGAGACCGTCAGCTAGCCGCTTCGGCCACGCCGCGCAACGTCGCAGCGTCCCGCGTCGAGACGAGCAGCGAGGTCGCACCCGATTCACCCCACGCCGCGAGCCGGTCGCGGATGCGCTCCACCGAGCCGACGAGCGCGACCTCGTCGACGAATGCGTCGGGCACCTTCGCGGCCGCCTCGCGCTGCTGCCCGCCCAGGAACAGATCCTGGATCTCCCGCGCCTCGGCCTCGTACCCGTAGCGCGCGAACAGGTCGTTGTAGAAGTTCTTGCCGCGCGCGCCCATGCCGCCGATGTAGAACGAGTAGTACTCCTTCAGCATGTTGCGGCCCGACTCCACGTCGTCCGTGACGAGCGCGGGAACGGCCGGCGCAATCTCGAATCCTTCGCGCGCGCGGTCGAGCGGGAACACCGACGGCGCTTTCTCCGGCGACCAGAAGATCGGCAGCCAGCCGTCCGCGATCTCCAGCGCCTGCTCCACCGCCTTCGGCCCGATCGCCGCGAGGTAGATCGGGATCTCTGCGCGGAGTGGACGCGCCATCAGCTTCAGCGGCTTCCCGAGGTCGGTGCCGCCCTGGACCGGGATGTCGTAGTGCTCGCCATGATGCTCGAGGCGCTCGCGCCGCAGGACGGCACGCACGATCTCCACGTACTCGCGTGTCTTGCCGAGCGGCTTCCCCCACTCCTGTCCGTGCCAACCCTCGACGACTTGCGGCCCGGACGTGCCGAGTCCCATCAAGAAGCGCCCGCCGGAGAGCATGTCGAGCGTGACCGCCGTCATCGCGGCGTTCGCCGGCGAGCGTCCCGGCAGCTGCATGATCGCCGTTCCGAGCTTGATCGTCGACGTCGTCGCGCCGAGCCACGCGAGCGGCGTGACCGCGTCGACGCCCCACGCCTCCGCCGCCCACGCCGAGTCGTAGCCGAGCGACTCCGCCTCACGCGCGAGCTCGAGCAGCTCGAGCGGATTCGTTCCGGGCTGCGCATAGCCCATGTAGAAGCCGAGGCGCACGACGTGCGATGCTACGGCAATGACCACGACTGCATGGGCACCGCCGACCGAACGGCTCGAGCAGGTGTCCGCATTCATGGCGAGTCGCGTGATCCCGAACGAGCGGGCGATCGAGAAGCAGGACGACGCAGGCGAACGCCTGCTCGAGGAGCTCCGCGACGAGGTGCGCGAGCTCGGTCTCTGGGCGCCTCACGTGCCCCCCGAAGCCGGTGGCACCGGAACGGGATTCCTCGACTACGCGTACCTGAACGAGCACATCGGTCGCTCGATGTTCGGCCAGCTCGTGTTCGGCTGCCAAGCGCCCGACGCGGGCAACGCCGAGATCCTCCATATGTTCGGCACGGAGGAGCAGAAGGAGCGCTGGCTGCATCCACTCGTCGCCGGGCAGATCCGGTCCTTCTTCTCGATGACCGAGCCGGAGGTTCCGGGCTCCGATCCGACGACGCTGCGAACGCGCGCGGTGAAGGACGGCGAGGACTGGGTGATCGACGGCCACAAGTGGTTCTCGTCGGGCGCACAAGGGGCAGCCTTCGGCATCGTGATGGCGGTCACCAATCCCGACGCAGACGCGCACGCGAGGGCGACACAGATCGTCGTCCCCGCAGACACGCCGGGAGTCGAGATCGTGAAGCCGATCACCGTGATGGGCCACGAGGGCAAAGGCTGGTCGACGCACTGCGAGGTGCGGTACACGAACGTACGCGTGCCCGTGTCGAACACCCTCGGCGCGGAGGGCGCGGGCTTCCTGATCGCGCAGAAGCGCCTCGGCCCCGGTCGCATCCACCACGTCATGCGCTGGCTCGGCCAGATGCAACGCGCGTTCGAGTTGATGTGCGAATACGCGTTGCAACGCGAGACGTCCACCGGCAAGCTCGCGGACAAGCAGACGATCCAGAACTGGATCGCCGACAGCTACGCCGAGATCCAGGCATGCCGCTTCATGACGCTCGACGCTGCGCACAAGATCGACGGCGGCGACGAAGCGCGCGTCGAGGTATCGGCGATCAAGTTCTACGCTGCGAAGATCTTGAACGACGTGATCGACCGGGCGGTGCAGGTTCATGGCGCCCGCGGTCTGACCGACGAGACGCCGCTCGCGAACATGCTGATGCAGGCGCGCGGCGGCCGGATCTACGACGGCCCGGACGAGGTGCACCGCCAGGTCGTCGCCAGGCGCATCCTCAAGGAGTTTGCAAACGGCAACGCGTGGCACTTCTCGTAGGTGCAGTCGCTCCAGGGCAAGCTGCTGGTCTCCTCGCCAAGCCTGGTCGACCCGAACTTCCGCAAGACCGTCGTCCTGATCGCGCACCACGACGACGACGGCGCCATGGGGCTCGTGCTGAGCCGGCCGTCGGGTGTGCCGGCAACGGACGCGGTGCCGGCGCTCGAGGGGCTCCCCGGCGGCGGCGACCCGGTCTTCGTCGGCGGACCGGTGCAGCCCGAGGCCTTCATGGTGCTCGCCGAGTTCGACGACGTCTCGGAGGCCGCCGCGCCGATCATGGAGGACCTCGGGTTCATGCCGGCCGACTCGGAGCCGGAGGACCTGTCGATCAGGCGGCTGCGCCTCTTTGCCGGCTACTCCGGCTGGGGTGCCGGCCAGCTGGAGGCCGAGCTCGTCGAACCGTCGTGGATCGTGGTCGAGGCCGAAGCCGACGACGCATTCGCCGACGATCCGGACGACCTGTGGCGCACCGTCTTGCAACGGAAGGGCGGCCCGTTCGCGCTGATGGAGAACATGCCGTTCGACCCGAGCCTGAACTAGATGGTCGATCCCTGGCCATCTGATTCCGCGTGCGGCGGGATCAGGTTGCCAGCGGCGGCAGCCCGACCGTCTCGCCGGCGCGGCGCGGGCCTGGGACGTTCGCGAAGCGGAACGGCGCGGGCTCGCGGCCCGGTTGGACGAACCAGCACTCTCCGGTCTTCTCGCTCGTCGCCGCGAGCCACATCGCCTCGGCGACGTCGTCGGGTGCAAGGACCGGGAAGCCGGCGGCCTCGATCTCGGCCCGATGCGCGTCCATCATCGATGTGTCCGCGATGCCTGGGCAGATCGCGTTGATCCGGACCGGCTCGAGACTCGGCGCGATGCTCCGCACGAAACCGACCACGGCATGCTTCGTCAGCGAGTACACAGCGTCGGCCGGCATACCGACGAGCCCGGCGAGAGAGGCGGTGGCGACGATCGCGCCGCCGTCCATCACCTCGCGGAGCCGCAGCACACCGAGCACGACGCCGTCGACGTTGACGGCGACCGCCCGCCGGTAGTTGTCGACCGTCAGCTCGCCCGTGAGCACACCGGCGTTCAGCACCGCGACGTCGACCGCGTCCACGCGCTCCCAGGCGGCCGGATCGGTGACGTCGAAGCCGTTCACCAGGTCAAGCGACTCCACCTCGTACCCCTCCCGTTCGAGCCGCGCGCGCATCGCGCGCCCGAGACCGCCCTCACCACCGGTGACAAGCGCCCTCACGGTTCGAGGACGACCTTCCCCACGTGCCGGCGCGCCTCGATCAGCGCGTGCGCGCCGTTCGCAGCCGCGAGCGGGAACGTCGCGCCGACGAGCGGCTCGACAACACCCTCCGCCCAGAGCGCGAGCAGCTCCTGCGCGCGCTCGCGCACGTAGTCGGGCTGCAGCTTCATCAGGCGCCCGAGATAGAAGCCGAAGACCGACGCGTTGCGGCCGACGAGCCACTGCACGCTCGGGTCCTGCCAGAGACCGCCTGCGAAGCCGATCGCGACGATCGTCCCGAGCGGGTTCAGCAGCGGCAGCGAGCGCGTGAACACGTCGCCGCCGACGGGATCGACCACGACGTCGACCCGCAGCTCGTCGATCTCGTCGTAGTCGACCGTCTCGTCGGCGCCGGCCGCGCGTGCGACGCCGCGCTTCTCGTCCGAGCTCGCGGTCGCGATCACGTGCGCGCCGAGATGCTTCGCGATCTGAACCGCCGCGGAGCCGACGCCGCCGGAACCGGCGTGCACGAGCACGGTCTCCGGTCTCGCGAGGCGGACGAGCGGGATGTATGCCGTCAGGTACGTCGTGAGGAACGATGCGCCGGCCGCGTACGACGCGTTCGGAGGCAGCGGGAACGTCCACTGCGGATCGACCTCGACGCGCTCCGCGTAGCCGCCCGCAGAACGCGGCAGCGCGAGCACGCGCCTCCCGTCGAGATCTCCGGCGACCTCGCTCCCGAGCACGTGAGGAAGCTCGGGCATCTGCGGATACATGCCGCGGCGGATCAGGACGTCGGCGAAGTTGATGCCGGCGGCGCGGACGTCGACGACGCTCCCCGCGGGCTCGGCGACCTCCTCCACCCCGAGATCGCCGCCGACCTCGCGGAGGACGACCGCCTTCACCTCCCGGTCCAGCTCGCCTGGCGCTTCTCGAGGAAGGCGGCGACCCCCTCCTGCCCGTCCTCGGAGTTGAGGCAAGCGGCGAACCCCTGCGCTTCGCGCTCGTCGTCGCGGGCGTCACGCGTTTCGCGGAGCAGCGCCTTGATCTGCCTGATCGCGTGCGGCGATTGCCTGTCGAGCGGCTCCACGTAGCGCGCGATGCCGCCTTCAAGGTCGTCGACGACGAATTCGACGAGCCCCCACGACTCTGCCTGCAGGGCGGGGATGCGCTCGCCGGACATGATCAGCCAGGCGGCATGGCCGCGCGAGATCAGCCGTGGCGCCCGCTGCGTCCCGCCGCCGCCGGGGAGCAGGCCGAGGTTCACCTCGGGGAACCCGAGCTGCGCGTCGGCCGTCGCGACCCGGAAGTCGCACGCGAGGGCGATCTCGAGGCCTCCGCCGAGGCAGTAGCCGTGGATCGCGGCGACGACCGGGACGGGCGCGGCCTCGATCAGGTCGGCAACCGGCTGGATGCCCGCCGGACGGCCGCCGTCGGACGAGCCGCCGACGAACCCCGTGATGTCCGCCCCAGCCGAGAACGCCCGTTCGCCGCGCCCGCGCAGCACGACGGCGCGAACGTCGTCGCCGAGGTTCTCGAACGCGTTCCAGAGCGTGTCGATGATTCCCCCGTTGACCGCGTTCACCGGAGGGTTGTCGAGCCAGACCGTCTGGATCATGCGGTCGCCGGTTCGCTCGCGAACATTTCGCGCAGCTCCGTCTTGCGGAACTTGCCGACGCTCGTCTTCGGGATTTCGGCGACGAACTCGTAGCGGTCCGGTAGCCACCACTTGGCGAAGCTCGGCGCGAGGAACTCGCGCAGCTCGTCGGCGGTGGCCGTCTTCCCCGCGCGCAGGACGACCGCGGCGAGGGGGCGCTCGTCCCACTTCGAGTCGGGCACCGCGATCACGGCGGCCTCGGCGACCGCGGGATGCGCCATCAGCGCGTTCTCGAGCTCGACCGACGAGATCCACTCGCCGCCGGACTTGATCACGTCCTTCGAGCGGTCCTTGATCTGGATGAAGCCGAGCGGATGCATCGCGACGACGTCGCCGGTCTTGAACCAGCCGTCTTCGGTCCACCGCTCCGCCTGCTCCGGCGTCTCGTAGTAGCCGGCCGCGACCCAAGGCCCGCGGATCTCGAGCTCGCCCATCGACTCGCCGTCCCACGGCAGGATGTTCCCGTCGACGTCGCGGTTGCGGAGCTCGACGAGCGGCAGAGGACGGCCCTGCATCGCGATGTAGTCGAACTGCGTCTCCTCGTCTGCCTCGTTCAGCTCGCCCGGCAGCTGCGCGGTCGACGCCACGGGCGACGTCTCGGTCATGCCCCACCCGTGCACGACGTTCATCCCGTGCCGCTGCTTGAACGCCGCGATCATCGCGCGCGGCGCGGCCGAGCCGCCGACGAGCATGCCCTTCATCTTCGAGAGGTCCCACTTGCCCGGGTTGGCGTCGAGGAGTGCGAGGATGCCGAGCCAGATCGTCGGCACACCCGCGGTCCACGTCACGCCCTCTTCCTCGAAGGCGTCGAGCAGGCTTTCCGGGTCGAGATGCGGGCCGGGATAGACGAGCTTCGCACCGATCATCGTCGCGAGGTACGGGTAGCCCCAGGCGTTCGCATGGAACATCGGCACGACCGGCAGGATGGAGTCCGACTCCGAGATTCCGAGTCCCATCGGGTTGCCTGCCGCGACGCCGAGGGTGTGCAGCATCGTCGAGCGATGCGAGTAGAGAACGCCCTTCGGCAGCCCGGTCGTGCCGCTCGTGTAACACATCGCCGCGGCCTCGTTCTCGTCGAGCTCGGGGTCGCGCCAGGTGTCGGGATCGGCACCTGCGAGCAAGTCTTCGTAGGAATCTTCCACGACGAGCACGTGCTCGATCGGCGTCCGCTCGAGAAACTGCTCGAGGAGCGGCATCAGGCTCTTGTCGACGATCACCGCCTTGTCGCCCGCGTGCGTCGCGATGTACGCGAGGTCGTTCGGGTGCAGGCGCAGGTTGAGCGTGTGGAGGACGAAGCCGCCGCTCGGAATGCCGAGGTATGCCTCGTGGTGCTGATGGTGATTCCAGCAGAGCGTCGCCACCCGGTCGCCGCGCTGCAGGCCGAGGCTCTGCAGGCCGACGGCCAGCGCACGCGAACGCCTGCACGCGTCGGTGTACGTGTACCGGTGGAAGCTCTTGTCGGGGAGCCGGGTGACGATCTCCTTCGCGCCGTTGTACTGCTCCGCGCGGCGCAGGAGCGTCGGAAGCGTGAGCTGGAAGTCCATCATCAATCCGTTCACGACTTCATCTCCTTCATCGCGATCCGCTTCGCGAGATCCTCGTCGCTGACGACCTGCCCGTCGCGCTCGACATAGCCGCCCTTGCCGCCGACGACGTAGAGGACGAGATCCTCGTCGGTGCGGTTCGAGATCATCCTGTGCGTGGTGGACTCGACGTGCACGAGCCCGCCCTCGCCGACGACGTGCTCGTCGCCGTCGATCGTGAACGTCGCGGTTCCACGGTGGACGAAGTAGAGCTCGTCCTGGACATCGTGGAAGTGGTTCGGCCCCTCGTACCGCGGTGGGAAGACGAGAGCGTTGACACCGAACGCGGTCACGCCGAGCGGCTTGCGGATCTTGCGGAACCCGTATCCCTCGCCGAGCTCGTCGAGGGAGCTCACTTGGTAGGCCATGCGGAGATCCTAGGGTGCCGGGAAGCGGCGCGAAAGACCGACCGTCGCGACGGCCGGTCACCTCACGAGCCGAAGAGGAAGCGGGCCAGCATCCGGTCGCGCACGCGGTCGGGGAGCCTTTCGACGCGCGCGCGGCGCCGGGCATCGGCGCCGACGAGATAACGGGTCTTCGGCCTGTCGCTCGTCAGCGCGTGCAGCACGGCGCCCGCGACGGCGGTCGCAGGCTCGGCCCGTGCGGCTGCGCGGCTCTGCGCGAGCCGGCGGAACTTCTCGACCCGCTCGCCGTACAGCTCGCCCGCCAGCGGGGGCAGCTCCTCGATCGCGCGCTGCGGCTTCGTCCAGATCGCCGTCGCGATCGTTCCGGGCTCGACGATCGCGACGTGCATGCCGAAAGGCGCCAGCTCGACTCGTAGCGCGTCTGCCATCGCTTCGAGCGCGAACTTCGACATCGCGTACGCGCCGAGGAACGGCAGCGCCGACTTGCCGCCGATCGACCCCATCAGGACGATCCGCCCCGCCGAGCGGCGCAACGTCGGCAAGAGAGCCTGCAGCACGCGCAGCTGCCCCACGACGTTGACGTCGAGCTGCCGCGCGAGCTCGTCCGGCGGCAGGAACTCGAGCGGTCCCGCAATCGCGATGCCGGCGTTCAGGACGAGCGCGTCGAGCTCGTCGACGCGCGCGGCGCCCCGTTCGACCGCTCCTCCGTCGGTGACGTCGAAGACGAGCTCGGTCGTACCTTCGGGAGCCTCCCCGCTGGTGCGCACGGACGCGAAGACGGTCCAGCCGTGTTCGAGCATGCCGAGCGCGACGGCGCGCCCGATACCGCTCGACGCGCCGGTGACTACAAGAGCAGGGATTCGGCGATCTCCGCGCGGTGCTCGCGGCCGTAGCCGAGCGCGCCCTCGAGCCATAGCGCGCGCTTGTAGTAGCGGTGCAGCGGGTGCTCCCACGTGAACCCGATGCCGCCGTGTGCCTGGATCGACTTCTCGCACGCGAGGACCGCCGCCTCGCCGGCCTGCGACTTGGCGGCAGCGACAGCGAGGTCGACCTGCTCGTCGTTCTCCGCCACCGACCAGGCGGCCCAGTACGCGAGGGAGCGCGCGAGCTCGACCGCGACGTACCCGTCGACGAGCGAGTGCGAGATCGCCTGGTACGAACCGATCTTCTTTCCGAATTGCTCCCGCTCGCCGGCGTACGCGAGCGCCAGCTCGATCGCCTTCGAGCCGATCCCGACGGCCTCGAGCGCGAGCGCCGCCAGCAGGCGGCGCCGAACGTCCTCCCAGTTGCCCTGCGCGGGCTCAGTGCCGTTGCGCGTGAGGCGGCCGAGTCCGAGCGTCTCGTCGACCGTGGCGAGCGTCTCACCGGAGGCCACCGCACCGCGCATGTCCGCGGTCAGCACGCGCGTCACCTGCTCGAGGTGCGGGACGAAGCCGTCGACCTCGATCGACCAGACCTCGCTGCCACCCTGTGCGGCGACCTCGTTCAGGACGTACGGCCCGTCGTAGAGCACGCGCCCGAGCTCCTCGAAGATAACGGCGGCGTCGAGGAACGAGAAGTCCTCGCTCGCGAGGATCCCGACCCAGCCGAGCTCCGTGAGCTGCTCCATCGACGGCGATGCGTTCGCCTCGAGGAACGAGCGTGCCTCGCGGCGAAGGTCCTCCTGCTCGGGGGTGAACGAGAAGTCCATTACCTGCTCCGGGGAAGGCCGAGCACGCGCTCGGCGACGATGTTGCGGAGGATCTCGCTCGTGCCGGCCTCGATCGTGTTGCCGCGCGAGCGCAGCTGCTGGTACTGCCAGTAGCCGTCGGCGTATCCGCCGCCGTCCGTCAGCTGCGCATGCGAGCCGAGGATCTCGAGCGCGAGCTTCGTCAGGCGCTGGTTGTTCTCGGACCAGACGAGCTTCGACGCGGACCCTTCGGGGCCGGGAATGCCGGTCTTCGTCAGCGTCGTGAGCGAGCGGTAGTTCGTGTACTTGAGCGCCTGCAGCTCGACCCACTCGCGCGCGATTCGATCGCGCAGCACGGCATCCGTGACGCGACGCTCCTTCGCAAGCGCGATCAGCTTGCGCACCGCAACGTCCAGCGTCGCCGACAGCGCAAACCCGAGCGTGCCGCGCTCGTGCAGCAACGTCGTCATCGCAACCTGCCAGCCACCGCCGATCTCACCGAGCAGGTTCTCCTTCGGCACCTTCACGTCGGTGAAGAAGATTTCGTTGAACTCAGGCTGACCCGTGATCTGCACGAGCGGGCGCACCTCCACGCCCGGCGCGTGCATGTCGGCGATCACGTACGTCAGGTTCTTGTAGCGCGGCTCGTCGGGAAGCCCCTGGCCGACCAGGATGCAGAAGTCGGCGATGTGGGCGAACGACGACCAGACCTTCTGGCCGTTGACGAGGAAGTGGTCGCCCTTGTCCTCGATGCGCGTGCGCGAGGCGGCGAGGTCGCTGCCTGCGTCGGGCTCCGAGAAGCCCTGGCACCAGATCTCGTCCGCCATCAGGATCTTCGAGAGGTAGCGCTCCTTCTGCTCGGGCGTCCCCCACGCGATGATGGTCGGGCCTGCCATCCCGAGCCCGATCACGCCGAGGTGCGACGGCGCCTCCGCGCGGGCGAGCTCCTCGAGGAAGATCGCCTGGTGGCTGTACGGGGCGCCGGCGCCGCCGTATTCCTTCGGCCATGTGAGTCCGGCGTAGCCCGCCTCGCCGAGCTTCCGGCTCCACTCGCGGTCGGCGTCCTCGAACCGCCGCGCGCCCCGCTTGGCCGAACCGTCGGGAACGTTCTGCGCGATGAAGTCGCGCGCCTCCTGGCGAAAGGCGGCCTCGTCAGGAGTGTCGCGCAGCTCCACGTGACGATCCTAACGCCCTTGCGCCGCCTCGCCACGTAGCGTCATGCAGGTCGACGTTGCGTAGGCGACGAGGGAGCCCGCCTCGTCGGTGACGCGGCCCTCGACGAGGCCGATCGTGCGCCCCGCCTTGATTACGCGTCCCTTTGCCACGAGGTGCCCCGACCACACCGGCTTCACGAAGTTGATCTTCAGCTCGAGCGTCGTGAACGTCTCGCCGTCTTCGAGCAGCGATGCATGCGAGGTTCCCATGGCACCGTCGACGAGGTCGCAGATGACGCCACCGTGCACCGTGCCGAGCGGGCTCGCGTGCTGCGGGCCGACGTCCATCTCGAAGACCGTATGCCCCGGCTCGGCGTGGGTCATCGCAAAGCCGATCAGCTTCGCGACCGGCGGCGGCTCCGCCTCCCCGGCAATGATCGCCAGGAAGTTGTCGAGCGGCTTCACGGCGTCAGGACGGTCCGGATCACGTCGCCGCCGCGCATCGCCTCCAGCGCCTCCTCCCACCCGTCGAGCGGCGCGGTGTGTGTGACCATCCCGGCGAGGTCGAGCTTCCCTTCGACGGTCCACTGAGCGAGGCGCGGAAAGTCCTCTTGAGCGACGTGGTCGCCGCCGTGGGAGACGAGGATGCGCGCGCGTTTCCCGAACAGGCCGGGCAGGTCGAGCTCGGCCGTCTCGCCGGCGGGCGAGAGACCGATCAGGACGACGGTGCCGCCGCTGGCGATCATCCCGAGCGCCTGCTCGAAGGTCGAGCGGCGGCCGACCACGTCGAAGACGAAGTCCACGGGCCCTGGTTCGGTGTGCGTCGCGCCAAACTGCAGTGCCTGCGCAAGCTTCCGTTCGTCGAGGTCGATCGCGCGGATCTCCGACGCGCCCGCGATCCGCGCGCCCTGCACCGCCGACAGACCGACGGCCCCGCAACCGATCACCGCGACGCGCGCGCCCTCCCACACCTTGGCCGTCTCAAGGACGGACATGACGCCGGTCGCGACGGCGCAGCCGATCAGACATGCCTGCTCGGCCGGCAGCTCGTCGGGGATCTTGACCGCGGCCACCGCCGGAACGACCGTGTGCGTTGCGAACGTGCCCGTACGGAGCACGGGCGTCAGCTCCGCGCCGTCGCGGCGATGGAGGCGGCCCGGCGCGCCCGGCGGCTTCCTGCATTGGCGCGGCTCGCCCCGCAGGCACTGGGAGCACTGTCCACATGCGGTTTTCCAGCCCAGTACGACCCGGTCACCCTGATGGAGCGGTACATCGACATCAGAATCCTCCCCCACGGCCAGGACCGTTCCCGCCCCCTCGTGGCCGAGCAGGACGGGAAACGGGTGGTGCCAGCCGTCCTCCTCGATCACGTGCAGGTCGGTGTGGCAGACGCCCGTCGCCTCGAGCCGGACGAGGACCTCCCCTGGGCCGGGCGCGTCGACCCGGATCTCCTCGAGCGCGACGGCGCGCGGACCGCTGAGGACTACGCCGCGCTCAGCCATGAACGGTCGAGATCGCGAATCGAATGCCCACCGGCGAGGGCGAGGTTGAGGTCGATCTCCGCCATCAAGTTCTGGATCAGCTCCTCGACGCCGCGCTGGCCGCCAACGGCGAGCGCGTACGCGTACGGGCGCCCGAGCAGCACCGCGTCGGCGCCGAGCGCCATCGCCTTCAGCACGTCCGCCGCCGAGCGGATCCCGCCGTCCATCAGCACGATCGCGTCCGGCAGCGCATCCCGCACCTCGACGAGCGCGTCGAGCGCAGCGACGGCGCCGTCCACCTGCCGGCCGCCGTGATTCGACACCACGACGCCGTCGACGCCGTGCTTCAGCGCGAGCTGTGCGTCCTCGGCGGTCAGTACGCCCTTCACGAGCAGCGGTAGCGTCGTCTGCGCACGCAGCCAGTCGAGATCGTCCCAGGTCAGGCCGAGGTTCGGGAACGTCGCGAGCATCGTCGCCGCCGCAGTGAGCATGTCTTCATCCGGCGACTTGTCGAGCCGCGAGAGGAAGACCGGGTCGGTGAAGTACTGGCCGCAGCCTTCTCCTTTGATGAACGGGAGGTAGGCCTGTCGCAGGTCGCGCGGCCGCCAGCCGAGCGTGAGCGTGTCGAGCGTGACGACGATCGCGCCGTAGCCGGCCGTCTCCGCGCGCCGCACGAAGCTGGCGCAGATCTCGCGGTCGTTGACCCAGTAGAGCTGGAACCAGCGCGGTGCACCCGTCTCCGCGACCTGCTCGATCGAATGCGTGGCCGCACTCGAGAGCACGATCGGCACGCCAGAGGACGCGGCGGCGCGCGCGACGCCGACCTCCGCCTCCTCGTGCGCGATCGAGAGGACGCCGACCGGCGCAAGGAAGAACGGCGCCGGCGACTGCATTCCCAGCACGTCGACCGAGATGACGCGGGTCGTGTTCCCGGCGAGCATTCGCGGCCGGATGCGCCAGCGGCGAAACGCGTCGAGGTTCGCTTGCATCGTCGCCTCGCCCCCGGCCCCGCCCGCGATGTATCCGAATGCGCCGGGGTCGAGCTTCTCCTCCGCCGCCCGCTCCCAGTCGCCGGCCGAGACCGGCCAGTCCGGCGGCTGCTGCGCGATGTAGATCGCGTTCTGGATCATCGACCCGCTGAAGGCCACGGTTCGATCCTAAACTGCACGTGTGGACCGGAAGGAGATCGCCCGCAGCTACTTCGAGCGCATCACGGCCGGCGACCTGGACACGGTCGACGAGCTCCTGACGCCGAACTTCGTCGACCACGACGCGCCGCCCGACACGCCGAGAGGACCGGAGGCTGCGAAGGCGTTCGCGGGCGCCATGATCTCGCACCATCCCGACCTCAAAATCGACGTGGAGGATGTCTTCGGCGAGAACGATCGCGTCGCGCTGCGCCTGCGCTGGAACGCCGAGGAGACCGGGTACGTCCAGTACGGGATCGTCGTCTTCCGCTTCGAAGGCGACCGCATCGCCGAGCGCTGGTCGGCGTACATGTCGGCTGCCTGATCTACCCGATGGAGACGACCCGGCTCGAGACGTTCAGCGACGGCGTGTTCGGGATCGCGGCGACGCTGCTGATCCTGGACGTGAACATTCCGCATCATGGATCGGTCGCGCACGAGCTGCTCGCGATCTGGCCCTCCTACGTCGCCTATGCGATCTCGTTCCTGACGATCGGGATCATCTGGGTCAACCACCACACGGTGATGGCGCAGATCGGCCGCATCGACCGCACGTTTCTCTTTCTCAACGTCGTCTTCCTGATGGTCGTCGCGTTCAGCCCGTTCACGACGCGCGTGCTCGCGGAACACCTGCGCGACGGATCGCATGCGGCGGCGTTCGCATACGGGCTCAACTTCACGGCGATGGCCATCTGCTTCGGCGCGCTCTGGTTCTATGCCGCCGGGCACCGCCGGCTGATCGCGCCGGGGGCCGATCAGCGCGTCGTGAGCGGGATCTCGCGGTCGTTCGGTCCCGGCTCGTTCATGTACGCGGCGGCGACGCTCTCGTCGCTCCTCTCGGCGTACCTCGCCGTTGCTCTTTACGCCGTGATCGCGCTGTTCTACATGGTCGAGAGCTCGATCTTCGGCCGCGACGCCTCCTGACCGAACCGGCTCAGGCGAGCGCAAGCAGACGCGTTGCGACACGGGCGACCGATGATGGTGACGCCTCGGGGTCGACGAAGTACATGGGAAGCGACGGAGAGAACGCTCCGAAGCCCTTCAAGTAAAGGACGCGCGCGCCGGGTTGTCGACGACCGACGGCGGTCGCCAACGAGTGGCCGGCGCCGGCGTCGAGTGGCTGGTCGGTGACGATGAGGTCGGCCGGCCGCGCAATCGCAGCGGCGGCCGCCAGCGCCTCGTCGGGCGTCTCCGCGAGCACGACCGAGTGCGACTCGAGTCGCAGCGCGTCGCCGAGCGCTGCGCGACGCGCAGCATCGGCGACCACGAGCAAGACGGTCTTGACGCCCATGCGAGCAGGGTCGCGATGGGGCGTGGCCTCCCGGTTGACGTATTCGGGTCAACTCTCGACCAGCCGGTCGCGACGAGCGACTGCCACCGCCTCGATCCGCGAATGCACGCCGAGTGCCTTGAAGAGCCGCTTCACGTGGTTGCGGATCGTCGCCGGCGAGAGCCCCATCTTCTCCGCCATCTGCTCGGTGGAGCAGCCCGCTGCGAGGTGCGCCAGGACCTCGTGCTGACGCGGAGTCAGACGGCGGTGGGGATCCTCCCTCAGCGGTGGAATGTCGATTGGATAGAAGAGCCCGAAGACGCCGACGATTCGTCCCGAGCTGCGGAGCGCCGTCGAGCTGACGTCGATCTTCCGTAACTCGCCCGCCGGGGTCATCACGCTGACGACCATCTCGGATGCCTCGAGGCTCCCGAGCAGCTTGCGCGCGATGGTGCTCTGAACCTTCGCCTGGTCTCCGGGCGCGACGACGCTCGCCGCGAACCGGCCGCGCACGTCGCCCACGAGCTCGAGGGCGGCCGCGTTCAGGCCGCGGACTCGCCCCTGGTCGTCGGTCACGTAGGCGGGAAACCCGACGCGCTCCAGCGCCGCGCCGATGTCGGCGTCCGAGTCCGCGAGGGCCGCGGCGAGTGAACGCACATCTCGAGTCTCCGCCGAGTCTGCAGCGCGGTCAAGTCGGGCACATCGGGCACATGGCTCACCACCTCGACGACCGCATCGACGCGATCGGCCGGCAGCGCTTCCGGGCGAGGTTCCACCTCCGCGGTCGCGACCGGGCGACCGCGATCCTCCGCGGCCCGGCCGCGATCCGCGCCCACGCGCACGACCTGATCGCCCAGCGACTCGCGCCCGCCTTCCCGCGGAATGACGGCAAGCAGACGCCCTACCGCGGACATCCGGTGTTCGTGGCCCAACACGCGACGGCCACCAGCTGCCGCAGCTGCCTTCTGAAGAATCATGGAATCGCACCCGGCGTCGAGCTGACGGACGAGCAGCGGGACTACGTCGTCGAGGTGATCTGCCGCTGGATCGAACGCGAGCTGGAGACGGATCACCCCTTGTCGACGACGAGATAGCCCGGCTCACGGCGAACCACGTCTTCGAGCTCCGCGAGCTGGTGCCCCGGCACCAGGACGTAGCGGTCCGGCTGCGTCCGAATCGCCCGGTACTGGTCCCGTGTCAGCCGGATCGTCTCGTCACAGGTCGTGTGGGCACATTCGCAGACGTACTCACGCACGTTCCCGATCGACGCCTCGTCGATCTCCTCGTTGATCGCGCGGTAGATCTGCTCGTTGTGCTCGAGCCGCTTTCTCGTCAGATCGTCCATGACCGTGTCTATTGCCCGTTTCGGCAACCTGCAATCGTGAGACACTCACGCCGTGGCGACGCGTTCCCCGAGCGCTGACGGGCCCCGGCCGTCGCGCCACGACGAAACGCGCTTCCGGAACGCCCGCATCGCAAACACGGCGCGGAAGCACCGGTTGGATGGGTCGATCGCCGTGCCCTTCCTCTGCGAGTGCAGCGACGAACGCTGCGACGAGCTGATCCGGCTCACCCTGAGCGAGTACAGCGCTGCACGCAGCGGGGACGGCGACTATCTCGTCGCGCCGGGCCACCAGGTCGAGAGCGCGGAGATCGTGCGGGTGAAGGACGACGTCTGGATGTACCGCCGCAGCGTCTCCGCGAGCTGACGCCTAGAGGCTTGATGTGGATTGGGGTGCTTGTGGGGATGGCTCAGACCAAGCAGGTCGTTCGGGTCGGGCGCAGGGCATAGCGGTGCCTACGTTCAAGCCCGACCCGGGCGAGATGCGCCGTGTCTGAGCCACCATCCGCGAGTGCGCAAGATCTACATCAAGCCTCTAGGTCCTACGGCCCCGTCTGCACTCGCAGTCCGAGTTGTTCGATCCTGCGTGTCAGGGTCTCGGCAGGACGTGCGCCGGCCGTGTACGAAGCGCAGATCCTTCCGTGACGCGGCTCGCGAACGCAGATCCGGCCAGGTCGCGACGCCGCCGCAAGATCCTCGGCGCGCCAGCGGATCCGCAACGTCGATCGATCGCTGTGAGGCAGGCCTAGCACCGGAGTTCCATGCCCCGGCTTGACATGACTCAGCGCCGCCGAGAGATCGACCGACCGCAGACGGTCGATCGCATGAACGCGCTCCGCCGCCGCACCGGCCACAACGGCGGCAACCACGAGGACAACGACCATCACCGTGCTGTGGCGCCGCTTCCGCCGGACACTCGTCTCGATCCCGCCGCCGATCCCGCCGCCGAAGAGCGCGTCACGCTCGTCGTCCGTGAACTTCGCCCAGTCGCGTTCGCGCCACCCCACTGCACCCGGTTCTATCGCACCCTTCAACTTCGGTCAATGCACCGCAGGTGCGGAACGCAGGGAGGTGTCGAACCGCTGTTTTGGCGAGAGCGCCAACCACGGGCGCAGTTCCACCGAACAGGTCGCGGATGCGGGGGCTCGTGGTGTCGGTCGGACGTGATCTCACGGGCACCACTGGATCCACGATACGAGCCTCCGAATGCACGGCGGCTGTGGGCGTCCCGCAAGGGATTGATCGACCCCTCCGCCGCTTACCTTGGACGAGTGGCTTGGGGCTGGGGCGATGCGCGACTGGCGCCTAGTCGGTGACGACTGAGGCCCGTAGCATCGACTGAAAGTCAACGTCTACGATCGGCGCGTGCGGCTAGCTCAACTGGAGATAACAAACTTCAAGGCTTTGACCTACTTCGCGATCGAAGAAGTTGGAGACGCTGTCGTTCTCGCCGGGGCGAACGGGTCGGGTAAGTCCTGTGTTCTTGACGCGATCAGGCTCTTGAAATCTGCTTACGCGGGCTACAACCAGAATGAGTGGCATAACTGGTTCGGGGAGTTTCAGATCAACTTCCAGCAGCGGCCACAAGAGCTCGCTCGACTCCTGCAGGATCCCGCGCGCGATCTACGAATCAGCGGCAAGTTCGCATTCGCCGAGCCGGAGCTCACCTACATTCGGGAGAACGCCCTGACGATGCTGAGGGAGGCGGCGTGGCGTGAACTAGTGCCCGAACTCGCGTCGTGGCGTTCGATATTGACGACCTCCTTTGCCTCCCAATACCGCGCTTTCAATCCGGAAGTCGAGCGGCGAGCAGAAGAAGGGCTATCCGAGGTCACGAGCGAGCTTGACGCCGGAAGCTTCTCAGCGAGCATCGTGATCAACTCGAGCGGCGTTGGGAAGACGGAGTATTCGCGGGTTCTCGAGCTCGCATTCGCCAGCTACGACCCGTCAACGATCGGCGTGATGGAGTTCTTCAGCGCGAACCGACAGTACAACCGCGAAAACGTCGGAGGGATCAATCTCGACGTCACGGGAGTGCAGGAACAGCGGCGCCAGAGCGCCCTCTACAACATGCAAAACAAGTACGCCGGACTTAAGAGTGAAATGGCGTCCGTTTACGTTCGCCAGCTACTCGCCAAAGAGGCGGGCTCGACATCCTCCGAGGAAGACTCTTTGATCTTGAGTCTCCAAGACCTCTTCGCGACATTTTTCCCTGACAAGACGTTCGCAGGCCCCCGGCCGACGTCTGCTGGCCTCGTTGAGTTTCCGGTCACGCTGAGGGACGGCAGCACCCATGACCTTGATGAGCTGAGTTCTGGCGAAAAGGAAGTCCTCTACGGCTACATGCGGCTGCGCAACTCAGCCCCGGCCAACTCCGTGATCCTCGTCGATGAACCCGAACTCCATTTGAACCCGCGGCTAATCCAGGGACTAGCACGCTTCTATTACAACCACCTTGTCGTCAACAGCGGGAATCAGCTTTGGCTGATCAGCCATTCGGACACATTGCTCCGCGAGGCGGTGAACCTCAAAGGGTTCGATGTGTTTCACATGCGGCTTGGCGATCGGAGTCGTCCTGATGAAAACCAAGCGAAGGTGGTACTTCCGGGCGACGAAATCGAGCATCTGGTCATTGAACTCGTTGGAGATCTTGCCGCGTACCGTCCTGGGGCCAAGGTGGTGCTGTTCGAGGGTGGCGGTGATGTCGAGTTTGACGTTCGCATGGTATCCCGCCTGTTCCCAGAGTTCGACGGCGCCGTGAACTCCATCGCCGCGGGAGGCAAAAGGCGCGTCAGCGCGCTCCACGACGTGCTGGAGCGAGTCGGTCGGCAGACCATGGGGGCTCGCTTCTACGCCGTTAAGGATCGGGACAGCGATCTGGCGAGCCACGCTGACGATGGTGCTCGTATGTATTCCTGGGACGTCTACCACATCGAGAATTATTTGCTGGAGCCCGAATACGTCTACACCGCATTGAGTGAGCTAAGCGGGTCGGACCAATCCCTCAGAACCACCGCAGACGTAGACCGGGCACTTAAAGACTGCGCTGCCGAAACGATCGGACATCTGGTGCGCCATCGGATAGTTACCGAAGTGAATAGCGCTCTCACAGGAGCGCTTGGCGTCGGCGGAGATCCAAAGTCATCCGAGGTGGCACCGTCGGTGGCCGCGTCGGTACAGGGTGCGGGGGAAAGAGTTGCCCGGCTAGTGGCAGGGGAGCTCTCTGAAGGCGCACTGGCGAAGCGCGAACGGGAGATCAGGGCCGATTTCGCTATCCACCTTGAAACCGAGGCATGGCGTAAGTCGTTTCGCGGGCGAGATGTTCTTGCGAGGTTCGCGAACCACCATACGAATGTCAGCTACGAAGCGTTCCGCGACTCAGTCTTGGCTCGGATGAAGGACGCCGGGCATCGGCCCGCCGGAATGGCCGCGGTGCTCGAGGAGATCCTGGGGGATCCGTTCCCGGAGACTTGAGTGCAGCGCCCGGTTTCGTGCCATTGCTGTAGAGGCGCCTAGCGGATTCGAACCGCTGTAAACGGCTTTGCAGCCGTCAACGTCAAGGCCGGAACCCGTGCGACGGTGCGGGTTCCGGCGAACTGCGCGCCCCGTGCGCGCCGGTACGCGCGCCAGCGGGACCGGCCAGCCCGAAAGGGGCTAGCCCGCTACGCGCGGGGTCGCGCCGCATTTGGCAGCGATGTGCGCCCGCAGCCGCCCCCGTTCCGACCCGCGGCTAGTAGCGCTTGACGACTCTGAACGGCAGGTCGTCAAGATGCTGCTCATCGACTTGGACGCTGGCTCGGTAAAGCCCGAACCTCGGAAGAGGGAGCCCGGTGAACGGTAGCGCGAGGTTAATGCCCTGGTCCCACCCGGCCGGGAGATCCTCTTGGAGTTGGATATCGACGGTCGCGTCGGCCTTTGCAACTGTGCCGCCATCCTCGTCCACGATCGTGATCGTGATCGAATGCTGCCGACCGGTTTCTGTCGGGTGGAAGAGCAGCCTGAGTACGAGGGAACCCTGGAAGACCGCGACGGCCCCGGCATGGGCGGCAGGGTGCTCGGGGGGGAGCGCCAGTGGCCCTTGAACGTTGATGGTGTCCCACGTCGCACCGTTCATGTACAGCAGGCCGTTCGGCGCGCTTTCAGCATGGTTGGCGAGCATCATCCAGGCGAGCTTCACTGATCCTCCTCAGTCGTCGTGACGATGGCCTGCGCTAGCCACTCGGCGAGTTCGATTATGAGCCTGTCGCGCGTTTCGCGGTTTGCCTGCGAGTGAGCGGCTCGAAGGATCGACCCGGCGATCGTGTCGTCGTCGGCATCGAGACCTGCCCCGTTAATGTGCAGGAAGGTTCGTACGAGGATGAGCGCGACGCGCTTGTTGCCGTCGACACACGCCTGCGACTTCGCGAGGCTGTAGAGAAGTACGGCCGCCTTCTCATGCAGCGTCGGGTAGGGATCGTGGCCGAAAAAGTGTGGCCGAGGAGTCGCCAATGCCAGCTCAAGCGTCGCGCGATCGGGACAATCCTCGAGGTCGGTTGGCGGAGCGAGTGACGGCTCGCCGATCCGCACGGCCTCTTCACGGGCAGCACGGATCGCGGCCGCCGCGCCGGTGAAATCGAGATACCTCAGAGATCAGCTGTCGCGCAGCTGCCGAAGTGCGTCGCCGTGCTGGCGAACCGCCAGCCGTCCGCCTTCGCCAGCGTCAGCGGGCGACCCGTAGGCGACGACTTCCTGCGACAGGATCCACGACGACTCGGTAGCCCAAGCCGTGGTCAGGAGATCCGTTGTCTGCTGCTCGAGCTTCTCGAACGTGAAGGTCACTGCTGCCGCTCCATCCGTGGGGTTTGGGGGCCGGAACGCCGATCTTCTGCCCGCTTCTCGAGCTTGTCAACCGGCGCCTTGGCACTCTTTCGCCTCCATCGTAGAGACGCCTCTAGCTCTGCCGCGCCGCCAGATCGGGGGATTCGACCCAGCCGATAGGCGCTTCCTTCAACCAGTCCACGGCGTTCGGGTGGACGCTGCGGGGCGGCCAACGCGTGGTCGTGGCGCTTGAGACGAAGGAACTCACGGGGTAGCCGGCCGCGTTCAGCCGCGCGGTTTGGCCCCGTTCGACGCTTCGGCCGTCGGGCGTAACGCCGCCGAGCGCGCGCCGCTCGGCATCGTTTGGTCATGGCTGTCACGACCGACTACCGCACCGTCCGCGAGGTCGCCGACGAGCTGCGCGTATCGAAGCGAACGATCTACCGCGCGTTGGCGCGCGGTGATCTTCAAGCCGTCAGGCTCGGCCCGCTCGGACAGCTGAGGATCCCAGCCGCCGCGCGCGAGCGCGTGCTGACCAACCAGGCACGAACGAGGAGAAGACGTGAAGAGATCAGAACTGACGAAGCTGCCGGTAGCGCTCTTCGCGGTGCCGCCGGCGGCACCGAAGCCGGTTGCGGCCGCGCACTTGAGGTTCGAGCGCGTCGCCGCTGAGTGGCAGCAGACGCGGCACGACGACATTGCCGCAGCAGAGCGGGCCGCCGAAGTCGCGATGGCCGACGCGGTCCGCTCGCGTGTCGATTCCGCGAAGAGCGGCGACGGCAAGGAGGTGCCCGATCTCGATCAGGTCGAGCGCGAGTCGGCGGCGAAGATCGCCGTGCTGCGAGCGAAGAGCGAAGTTCTCGCCGTCGCCGTCGACGAGAGCGGGAACGAGCTCGCAACCGAGATCGCCGAGCACCGTCACGAGTGGCTCGCGCAGCTTGCCTCCGAGAGGCTGACGGCTTCGGCGACGGAGAGGCTTGCCGCCGATGCCTAAACAGACGTGCATCCGTTCTCGTCACTCCCGTACCTGCGGCTCTAGGAACGGCGGCAGGTGCGGCTGCAAGCCGTCGTACGAGGCAGCCGTGTTCAGCGTCCACGACGGGAAGAAGATCCGCAAGAGCTTCGCGACCGAGGCTGCGGCGCGGCAATGGCGAGCCGACGCGACGAGCGCCGTCCGCCGCGGCGCCATGAGGTCACCGTCTCCGACCACGGTTCGTGACGCCTTCGAGGCGTTCGTCGCCGGCGCCCGTACCGGTTCCGTGCGCACGAAGGCAGGAGCGGTCTACAAGCCGTCGGTGATCCGCCGCTGGGACGGGGCGATGCGCGTCCGCCGAGACGGCGTGTCGCTCCTCCACGAGATCGGTGGGCTCCGGCTGGCCGACGTCGACCGCAACCGACTGCAAGCAGTCGTCGAAGCGATGCTCGACCTGAAGCTCGACCCGTCCACGATCAGGAACACGATCAATGCGCTCCGGCCGGTGTTTCGGCGCGCGGTCGCACGCGGCGAGCTCCAGATCAACCCGACCATAGGACTCGAGATCCCCTCAGCCAAGGGACGGCGGCTCCGGGTCGCGGACCCGGCCGAGGCCGAGCTGCTGATCGGCAACGTGCAGGCGCGGGATCGTGCGGTGTGGGCGACGGCGTTCTACGCAGGCCTGCGGCTCGGAGAGCTCCAAGCTCTGGGCTGGGAGTGCGTCGATCTGGCCGCCGGCGTGATCCGAATCGAGGCGTCCTGGGATGCTCACGATCGGCAGGTGATCGACGTGAAGTCGACCGCTGGGCACCGGCGCGTGCCGATCGCCGCGTTGCTCCGCGAGCAGCTGCTCGATCACAAGCTCGCGAGCGGCGGCCCCACGACGGGGCTCGTGTTCGGGCGCGAGGCTGAGCTGCCGTTCCTCGGTAACAACGTCCACTCGCGGTCGGTCACGGCGTGGAAGCGAACGAGTGTGAAGAGACTCGCGGGGCTCGAGGAGCAGCTAGGCCGCGAACCGACCGACGCGGAGGCTGCGTCGGTGACGCTCGACCTCGATCGGCTTCCACGAGGTCCGGCCCACGTTCGCATCGCTCATGATCGCCGCCGGCGTCAACGTCAAGGCGATCTCGACCTACATGGGTCACGCATCGGTGAATATCACGCTCGACCGCTACGGCCACCTGATGCCGAATAGCGAGCAGGAGACTGCCGCGCGGCTCGACGAGTACCTGGTGCGCGTCAGTTGCGCGCCAGTGAACACCTCCACGGAGCCGATTTCAGCGGATCACAACGGACCCGCGGAGGGTGCTCGAAGGGCCGAAACGTCGCTTAACCATCCGGGTTTCGGCTCTACTGCAGGTGAAGGCGCCTAGCGGATTCGAACCGCTGTAAACGGCTTTGCAGGCCGCTGCCTAACCACTCGGCCAAGGCGCCGCGAGGGCCGCATCGTATCGGCCGCCTCGGGGAACTCACCGCCCGTGCCTGCACGGATGCCGTATCCGACCGCCGCGGCTTTTCAGCCGGACACGCTCTCGATGCGCGCGCTCCGCGACGCCGTGCAGCGCTGCGAGGGCTGCCCGCTGTACGCGAACGCCACGCAGGCAGTCTTCGGGGAGGGGAAGCTGAAGAGCGACGTGATGCTGGT
The DNA here is from genome assembly GCA_045806045.1 of Gaiellaceae bacterium. GTDB lineage: Bacteria > Actinomycetota > Thermoleophilia > Gaiellales > Gaiellaceae > PALSA-600. Next base: position 32,257 of record JBJMKB010000050.1, read on the forward strand.
CGGCGAGACGCCGGGCGACCAGGAGGATCTCGCCGGTGCGCCGTTCGTCGGGCCGGCCGGGAAGCTCCTCGACCGTGCGCTCGACGAGGCCGGAATCGACCGCGCGACGACGTACGTCACGAACGCCGTCAAGCACTTCAAGTGGAAGGCGCGGGGCACCCGGCGGATCCACGACAAGCCATCGTGGACGGAGACGCTCGCCTGCCGCCCGTGGCTCGAGGCGGAACTGGCGCTCGTGAAGCCGAGGGCGCTCGTCCTCATGGGCGCGACCGCCGCGCAAAGCCTGCTCGGGAAGAGCTTCAGGGTGACCCAGAACCGCGGTGTCGCCCTCGATTCCGAGCTTGCGGACCTCGTCGTCGCGACGATCCACCCCAGCGCGGTGCTCCGCTCAGACGACCGCGAGGCGATGTTCGCCGGCCTCGTGGACGATCTGCGTCTGGTCGCACAAACTTTCGCGCGCTGAATACGGCGTATACATTCGCCTGAGCGTGTCGTTGAAGGAACAGGCGTCTTCGAAGACGGGTGCCACCCAGCGCATCGTGGAAGCCCGCGAGCGCTACGTCGCGCGCGGCATCTCGACGCCTCCCCTCGTGGTCGCGCGCGCCGAGGGGGCGCGCATCTGGGACGTGGACGGGCGCGAGTACATCGACTTCGCCGGCGGCCTCGGCTGCGCGAATCTCGGGCACAACCTTCCCGCCGTCGTAGACGCTGTCCACGAACAGGTCGACGCGTACATGCATCAGTGCTTCATGGTCGGGATGTACGAGCCGTACGTCGAGGTGTGCCGGCGGCTCGCCGAGCTGAGCCCGAACCGCGGGGCCGGCCAAAAATCGGTGCTCCTGAACTCGGGGGCGGAAGCGGTCGAGAACGCCGTCAAGATCGCGCGTGTGGCGGCCGGCCGTCCGGCGGTGGTCGTCTTCGACAACGCGTTCCATGGCCGCACGCTGCTCTCGATGACGATGACCTCGAAGGTCGTGCCGTACAAGGCGGGCTTCGGGCCGTTCGCGCCCGAGGTCTACCGCACGCCCGCCCCGTATCCGTTCCGCGGCGTCAGCGAGGACGATGCAATCGCCGCGCTGAAGCGGCTGTTCAAGGGCGACGTCGACCCGAATTCCGTCGCCTGCGCCGTGCTCGAGCCCGTGCAGGGCGAAGGCGGCTTCATCCCGATGACGCCCGATTTTCCGAGGCGCCTCCAGGAGCTGCTCGACTCCTACGGGATCCTCTACGTCAACGACGAGGTGCAAAGCGGCTGCGGGCGCACGGGCCCGGTGTGGGCGATAGAGCACTATGACGTGCAGCCCGATCTCACCGTGAGCGGAAAGACGCTCGGCGGCGGCCTCCCCCTCGCCGCCGTCACCGGCCGCGCCGAGATCATGGACGCCGTCCCGCCGGGCGGTCTCGGCGGCACCTTCGGCGGCAATCCCCTCTCGTGCGCGGCGGCGATCGCGATCCTCGATGCGCTCGAGGGACAGCGGCCACGCGCCGAGCAGCTCGGCGAGCGGCTGCGCGAGCGCCTGGCGGCGATGGCACCTCCCGGCTCGGAGGTGCGCGGTCTCGGGCCGATGATCGCGATCGAGCTTCCGGAGCAGACCGGCGACGAGACGGCGCGCATCACGACGGCCGCACGCGAGCAAGGGCTCATGCTCCTCTCGTGCGGGATCTACGGCAACGTGATCCGGATCCTCGTCCCGTTCACGATCGGAGACGCGGAGCTCGAGCGCGGTCTCGACATCCTTCACGGCCTGCTCGGCGGCTGACGACCGAGTTGTCCGAAGTACATGTCGAAGGAGCGCGAAAGGCCTACGGCGACGTGGTGGCGGTCGATCGAGTTGACCTCAGGGTCGCCGACGGCGAGTTCTTCACGCTGCTCGGGCCGTCCGGCTCGGGAAAGACGACAACGCTCCGCATCATCGCCGGCTTCGAGCGGCCCGACGAGGGGCGCGTCACGCTCGGCGGTGTGGACATCACGCACCAGCCGCCGTACGCGCGCGACGTCAACACGGTCTTCCAGGACTACGCGCTCTTTCCGCACATGACCGTCGCCGAGAACGTCGGCTACGGCCTGAAGGTGAAGCGCGTCCCGCGGCGCGAGCGCGCGAGGCAGGTCGAGGAGGTGCTGAGGATGGTGCGCCTCGACGGCTTCAGCCGCCGAAAGCCCGTGCAGCTGTCGGGCGGCCAAAGGCAGCGCGTCGCCCTCGCGCGGTCGATCGTCAACGCGCCAAAGGTGCTGCTGCTCGACGAGCCGCTCGGCGCGCTCGACCTCAAGCTGCGCCAGGAGATGCAGGTCTTCCTGAAGGCGCTGCAGCGCGACCTCGGTATGACGTTCCTGTACGTCACGCACGACCAGGAGGAGGCCCTGACGATGAGCGACCACCTCGCCGTCTTCAACAACGGCCGCATCGAGCAGGTGGGCACGCCGGAGGATGTCTACGCGCGACCGGCGACCGAGTTCGTCGCGGGTTTCGTCGGAACGTCGAACATCCTCGAGCGCGGCGGGCGGCGGATCTCCGTTCGTCCCGAGCGCGTCGAATTGAACGGGCACGGCGAACCCGCCACGGTCGCCGACGTCGTCTTCGTCGGCGCGTTCACGCGGATCCTGGTCGACACCGACTCCGGCGACCGGATTACCGTCGTCAGGCAGAACGACGGCTCGCGGATCGAGCCGGGCACGCGCATCAACGTCGGCTGGCGCGACGAGGATGCATACGAAGTGCGAATCCCCCAACAGGAGGTCAGATGACCAAGCGCATGTGGGCGATGGCGGCGGCGTTCGCCGTCGTGCTCGCCTTCCCCGCCGCCGGCGTGACGAAGCAACAGGGCGGCACGTTGAACATGATCGCGTGGGAGGGCTACACGCAGCCGCTGTGGGTCAAGCCGTTCCAGAAGCAGAGCAGCTGCACGGTGCACGCCAAGTTCGCCGGCTCGTCCGACGAGATGGTGACGCTCATGCGCTCGGGAGGAGGCGGCCAGTACGACCTCGTCTCCGCCTCTGGCGATGCGTCCCTTCGATTGATCTACGGCAAGGACGTCCAGCCACTCGACACGTCGAAGATCCCGGACTTCAAGAACTTCGGAACGCCGTTCAAGTCGCCCTCGACGAACACCGTCGGCGGCAAGCACTACGGCATCTCGCTCCAGTGGGGGCCGAACACCCTGCTCTACAACACGCAGAAGGTGAAGCCCGCCCCGACGTCGTGGGCCGCGATCTACGACGCGAAGTACAAGGGCAAGGTCACCGTGCCGGACAACCCGATCCAGATCGCGGACGCGGCGTTGTATTTGATGAAGACCCAGCCGTCGCTCGGGATCAAGGATCCGTACGAGCTGAACAGCACCCAGTTCAACGCAGCGACGAGCCTGTTGAAGAAGCAGAAGCCGCTGATCAAGAAGTACTGGGCGCTCGCGTCGGACGAGATCGACCTCTTCAAGAACGGCGATGCCGTGATCGGTGCGTCGTGGCCCTACCAGCTCAGTCAGCTGAAGGGTGCCAAGGCTCCTGTCGCGGACGTGATCCCGAAGGAAGGTGCAACCGGCTGGCTCGACTCGTGGATGGTCTCCGCGAAGTCGAAGAACATTGACTGCGCCTACAAGTGGCTCGCCTACATCTCGAGCCCGAAGGCGCAAGCCCAGCAGGCGACCAACTACGGCGAGACGCCGGTCAACACGAAGGCGTGCGCGATCATGAACAAGCTGTCCAAGGGATC